>JAVBTY010000026.1:0-34971 GCA_031555955.1 Rhodocyclaceae bacterium
TCCCCCTTTGTCCGTCGGCTTGCCCGGCAACAGTTCAGCAATCCGAAACCATTGTGTATCGCTCAACATTCGCCGATCCATGTTCAACATCCAAATTCCAGGATGTAAACACAAATCGGCTACTGTGAACAGGCCCTAGAATCATGCGCACTGAGCGCTCTATAACTTCAGGCGAATACTTCGGGGATTTCCTCATAGATACATTCTCAAATGAAGGGGCCTCCTCTATTCTCGGGGCGATTCAGCAACGTCAATTGATCGGCGGCGCGGTAGTCGCGAAGGTCACGCAGGAACGCACCGAACTGGCGCCGATCGGTGAGCGCGGGGCGGTGACGCACGGTCGGCACGACGATGGTCTTCACAAGGTCAGCCGCCGGGTTGTAGGTCGCGCGGCCGGTGGCCACGGCGTACCGGAAGATTTGCCCGCAGAGTTCGCGCAGTCGCGTCGCGGTGTAGGCCGCCCCCCGGCTTTCCACTTTCCGCAGCATTGCCAGAACCTCTGGGGGCGTTACTTCATGCACGGGCCGGTGGCCTAGCGTCGGAAACGCATCGGCTTCCAGATGCGTCAGGGTCTTGGCTGCCGTCACGGCAGCCCACCGCTTGGCATTCGCCTGATGCCATTCCAGCGCCACGGTCTTGAAACTGTTCTGCGCCGCCAGCGCCGTCGAGCGCTTGCACTGCGCCTTGTCCTGCATCGGATCGACGCCGCTGTCGAGCAGGGTGCGCCCCGCATGCAGGCGCTCGCGGGCATCCTTCAGCCCAACATCGGGATAGACGCCCAGCGCCATCGTGCGGCGTTTGCCGACGTGGCGGTAATCCCAGCGCCAGTATTTGCCGACGGCGGTGATCAGCAGGTACAGCCCTTGGCTATCGGCCAGCTTCTACGGCTTGTCGCCGGGCTTTGCGCCGCGGCAGGTGATGTCGGCAAGAGCCATTTGACGGTATCTCCCTGGAGGTGCTTGGGAAGTACCGTCAAAAATACCGTCAAAAAGTGCTGGTAGCCAATGGAAAGCAGTGGCTTGAAACAGAAACGAAAAACCACCCAAGTTGTTGATTAACTTAGGTGTCTTGGTTCTCCATGGACTACCTTGGAGCTTGTGTTGGTGCCGCTTGTCTGACTCGAACAGACGACCTACCGCTTACGAAGCGGTTGCTCTACCAACTGAGCTAAAGCGGCGAGAGCGCGGAATATACCCCAGATGCCGCACACCGTTCAAGCAGTCCGCCTGAAGCGCGGACACTATCGCCGGAAGGTTTCCGTCTGCCGCCAAATCGCCTCAGAGCCTGTTCACGAGACGGCGTGGCTCCGGCAAAGTTCGGGAGGCAGTATTTCAAGCAGATCGAACGTGCCCGCCCAAACCGGGGCTGCTCACAGCCCCCAAAAAATGTCTCTGAACAAGGCGTAAAAAGGCCGCCCCCCTTCCACAGGACTGCCCTCAGAGAAAACAGACGGCAATCCCGGCACGGTTGCGCGCCAATTAAAACCATCGTTCACGAACGGCTCTGTATCAGCTCAATCCTGTAGCCATCCGGGTCTTCAACAAAGGCGATTACGGTTGTGCCGTGTTTCATCGGCCCCGCCTCGCGCACCACCTTGCCGCCGCGGGCGCGGATGTCGTCACAGGCTTTTTGGGCATCGGGCACTGCGATGGCGATATGGCCGAACGCGCCGCCCATTTCGTACTGGCTGACGCCCCAGTTATAGGTGAGCTCGATCACCGCGCCGCTGGCTTCGTCCCCGTAGCCGACAAAGGCCAGGGTGAAGCGGCCTTCGGGGTAATCGTCTCGGCGCAGCAGGCGCATGCCGAGCACTTCGGTATAGAAAGCCAGGGAGCGCTCAAGGTCGCCCACGCGCAGCATGGTGTGCAGGATTCGCATGTTCAGTTCTCTCCGGTAGCGGTTGGGTGAGATGGGTCAAGGTCCGGCAGGCTCGCGGCGGCGAGCCGTAAACGCGCCCGCGCTTCGCGCCACGCCGGGCAGAGCGAGCCGACGACGGCCCAGAAGCGCGGCGAATGGTTCATTTCGGCCAGGTGGGCGACTTCGTGGGCGGCGACGTAATCGATCAGCGCGAGCTCAAGGTGGATCAGCCGCCAGTGCAGGCGGATGCCGCTTATGCGGCTGCAGCTTCCCCAGCGGGTGCGGGCATGGGAGAGCCGCACAGCGGGCGCGGCGCGGCCGAGGCGGAAGCAGAATTCATCGACGCGGCCGCGATGCCAGGCCAGCGCACGCGCCTGCAGCGCACGGATGAATCCACGCATCCCCGCCTGCGCGCCGGGCAGCCAGAGTTCTTCCACGCCATCCTCCGCCACGCGCCAGCACGCCGCACGCCCCTGCGCGCCGGGCGGACGGCCAAAGCGCAGACGGGCTGTTTGCCCGAACAGCGGGAAAAGCGCGCCGTCTTCCAGCGCCAGCGGCGGCGGTGACGGGTTACGCCCGCGCGCTTCGATACGCTCCAGCAGCCACTGGCCGTGCTGACGCACGAAGCCGTCGATCTGCCCCGGCGATGCGCCCAGCGGAACGGATACGCGCGGGCCGCGGTGATCGACCTGGAGCGCAAAGGAGCGCCGCCGCGCGGAACGGCGCAGCCCGAGGGTGATCTCGCGCCCGCCGATGATGATGCGGTGCCGCGTCTCGACCGCCTCCACCCGCGCGCGCGTCACGGTCAGGGGCGCTCTTCCCACGGGAAGCCGAGTCCGGTTACGCCCGCCTTGAGCCGCGCCATCGCCACGGCAACCTGCGCCGCCGGCCCTTTCATGCCCAGTTCAAGCGAGCGCCGCGCGCCCGCAGCAGCGATGGTGGGCAGGCTGAACAGGCTGGCGGCGGGGAAGGCATCGACCAGCTCGCGCATCAGCCCCATGAGCTGGCTTTCGTAGGCATCCCATACGGTAATGGCCTGCTCGGCGTAGTCCTCGGTATGGTGCAGGTGGGCATAACGGGTATCGAGCACCCATTCAACCATCGGCCACGCCATGACGGGGAAACCCGGCACGAAGTAATGTTCCCGGATGAAAAAACCGGGAATGCGGTTAAAGGGATTGGGGATGATGCCGCTTCCCGCCGGGAAAACGCCCATCTGCAACCGCTCGGGGGTAGTTTCCGCACCGAAACGGGCGCGGATCTCGGCTTCGGCTTCCGGATGCAGGGCCAGATCAACCCCCAGCGCGGCCGCGGCGCTGGCGCGGGTACGGTCGTCTGGCGTATTGCCAATGCCGCCGAAGCTGAACACGACGTCGTCCGTGGCGAAGGTCTGGCGCAGGGTTTCGGTCAGGCGCGGGCCGTCGTCGCTGGCGTAACGCGCCCAGTCCAGCCTGAGGCCGCGCGCGCCCAGCAGTTCGATCAGCTTCGCCAGATGTTTGTCGCTATGGCGGCCCGACAGGATTTCGTCGCCAATAATGAGTGCGCCGAAATTCATTTCACCTCCCGCGGGAGACGGTTTACAGCCGGATCAAGCACGGTTACGCCGCTGGCGTGGCGTTCCTGCCGCAGCGCTTCGAGCATGAAATGGACGAACGCAAGGCCGGAAAAGGCCGGGGCCACCAGATTGACGAACGGCACGTAGGCGAGCATCGCGCAGCCGCCGCCGAGCATGAGCATCGGCACGCGGCGGGCTTTGGGCAGGCTGCCGAGTTCATGCGCATCCGCATGCAGCATCAGCGCATCGTAGCCAAAGGCTTTCTGGTTGAGCCACGCGGTGAGCAGCAGCGACATGATCAGACCGACGCCTGGAATCAGCCACAGCGGCAGCGATGCGATCAGCCCGAGGACGAACAGGAGCAGCGCGGCCAGCGCGTTCCACACGCTTCCAAGGTTCGAGCCGCCGCGACGCTGCTCGAGATCGGCGTAGTCGCGCAGCGCGACCCGCTCCAGCATCGCCGGCAGCGCGATCACGGCCACGAGCAGCGCGGCCGTCACATAAATGAGCGGCAGCAGCGCCAGCACGACGGCGATCTGGACCAGCGCCTGCGCCACCGTCGAACCCGGCCCGGAAGTCTGGAGCCACGCTCCGACCATCGGCCAGCCATCCACCCAGCCCATGATCATGCCAATGACAGGGGACCACAGCAGCACCGCCGCGACTCCCCAGGCTGCCATCGAAACGAGCCCCGGCCACAGCAGATGCCAGAAAACATCCCTGCGCATCAGGCTGCGCAGCGCACGGCCGAAGGCGAACAGGATATCGCGCACCGTGTTTACCGCATCGCGCCAGGCAGCACGCCTTTCATGCCGCGCATCAGTTTCTGCATGCCGCCTTTCGAAAACTGCTTCATCACCTTCTGCGTCTGCTCGAACTGGTTCAGCAGCCGGTTAACTTCCTGCACCGTTACGCCGGCGCCAGCGGCCACACGCCGTTTGCGGCTGGCCTTGAGCAGCTCGGGCCGGGCCCGCTCCAGCGGCGTCATCGAGTTGATAACGCCCTCGATACGGGCAATGGCTTTTTCCTCCGCGCCGCCCTGGAGCTTGCCCGCGGCCTGGGCAAACTGGGCCGGCAGCTTGTCGAGCATGGATGAGAGCCCACCCATCTTGCGCATCTGCGCGATCTGCTCCCGGAAATCATTCAGGTCGAACCCCTTGCCGCTCTTGAGTTTCTGCGCAAAGGCGAGCGCTTTTTCCTCATCGACGCTGCGGCGCGCTTCCTCGACCAGACCGAGGATGTCGCCCATGCCAAGGATGCGGCTCGCCATGCGGTCCGGATGAAACGGCTCCAGCCCGGAAAGCTTTTCACCCACCCCGGCGAATTTCAGCGGCTTGCCGGTGACGTGGCGCACCGACAGGGCCGCCCCGCCGCGCGCATCGCCATCGAGCTTGGTCAGCACCACGCCGGTGAGCGGCAGCGCCTCGTTGAACGCGCGCGCGGTATTCACCGCGTCCTGGCCGAGCATGGCGTCGACGACGAACAGGGTTTCGACCGGCTGCACCGCGGCATGCAGCGCCTTGATCTCGGCCATCATCGCTTCGTCGATGGCGAGCCGGCCCGCGGTATCGACCAGCAGCACGTCCATGTGATGCTTGCGCGCGTAATCGAGCGCGGCCAGCGCGATCGCCACCGGTTCCTGCCCGGTTTCAGCGGGGAAGAAGTCGACGCCCGCCTGGGCGGCTACCGTTTTCAGCTGCTCGATCGCAGCCGGGCGGTACACGTCGACCGACACGGCCAGCACCTTTTTCTTCAGGTCCTCCCTCAGGTGTCGGGCCAGCTTGCCGGTGGTCGTGGTTTTACCCGCCCCCTGCAGGCCCGCCATCAGCACCACGGCGGGCGGCTGGGCAGCAAGATTGAGCCCCTGATGGGTGCCGCCCATCAGCGCCCTGAGCTCATCGTGCACGACGCCCACCAGGGCCTGCCCTGGCGTGAGCGAGCCGAGCACTTCCTGCCCGACCGCCTTTCCCCGCACGCGGGCGACGAAATCCTTCACCACGGGAAGAGCGACATCGGCCTCCAGCAGAGCCATACGAACTTCCCGCATGGCCTCCTGGATGTTGTCCTCGGTCAGGCGCGCCTGACCGCGCAGGGTTTTAACGACTTTCGAAAGACGTTGAGTGAGATTGTCGAACATGGAATAGTGCCTTCGACCAGATTTTTACTTGGGGTAGACTGTAACGGTATGCAGCCGATTCTACTTCATCTCCTTCCCGCATCCCTGTATGCCGCTCTGGCGGCGTGGCTGTGGCGTTCGTGCGCCCGGACGCCTGACCCGCGCGGGCGCGAATGCATGTCCCCGCGCGTCCGCGTTATTCTGCTCGGCGCCCTTGCCGCACATGGCGTGGCGCTGCATGCCGCGCTTTTTCCCGGCGGCGAAATGCGTTTCGGTTTCGGCGTGGCGATTTCCCTGATGGTGTGGCTGGCGATCTGCTTTTACTGGGTAGAAACCTTTTACACCCGGCTCGACGGCCTGCACACGCTCGCCATCCCCGCCGGCGCCGTGGCCAGCCTGATCCCCGCCGTTTTCCCTGGGCAGCATGTGCTCGCCAATGCGGACTCCCCCGCCTTCCGCGCCCACTTCATCATCGCCATGCTGGCCTACAGCCTGTTCACGCTGGCAGCCCTGCACGCCATGCTGATGGCCGTGGCCGAACGCCATCTGCACAGCGCCCGCTTTACCCGCGCGCTGGCCAGTCTGCCGCCCCTGATGACGATGGAGGCGCTGCTGTTCCGCCTGATCAGCATCGCGTTCGTGCTGCTGACGCTAACGCTGGTTTCAGGCATCGTTTTTTCCGAGAGCCTGTTTGGTGCGGCTTTCCGCGTCGACCATAAAACGGTATTCGCCATCATTTCGTGGCTGCTGTTCGGCGCGCTGCTGTTCGGCCGCCGCGTATGGGGCTGGCGCGGCAGGGTGGCGCTGCGGTGGACGCTGGCGGGTTTCGTCATGCTGATGCTGGCCTATGTTGGCAGCCGCTTCGTGCTGGAAGTCCTGCTGCACCGCGCGGGCTGACTTCCAGAAAATACAGCCGTCATTGGCATGCGCCCTTTACAAGCATGCGCGCGGCGTGCAAGATCGCATGTCAGTCAATTAAGAGCGGAATATGGCAGCAAATCCACAGACCGCCCTCAGCGGGCTTGCCAGGGCACTGATCCAGCACGGACGTCTGACCGAGGCGGACGCCACCGCCTGCGCGCCCGGGCAGGGTGCGCCAGCCAACACTTTCCTGCTTGAACTCGCCAGGCGCGGCCTGATCAGCGCGCGCGACGCCGCCCGGTTCGCCGCCGACACTTTCGGCTACCCCCTGTTCGACCTTGCCGCAATCGACCGCGCGGCGATCCCGCAGAACGCGATCGACCGCAAGCTCATGTACAAGCATCAGGTCGTTGCGCTGGGAAAACGCCAGAACCGCCTCACCCTTGCCGTCGCGGATCCTTCCAGCATGCGGATGCTGGATGAGATCCGTTTCCAGACGGGGCTTCAGATTGATCTGGTCATTGCCGAAGCCGACAAGCTCGTCAAGCTCACCGAGGCAATCGCGGAGTCAGCGGGAGATTCGCTCGACAGTCTGGCCGGGGACGAATTCGACACCAATCTGCTGGATCAGCCAGATCCCGCCGAACAGGCTGAAGAAAGTTCCGACGCCGAGGACGCCCCGGTTGTCAGGTTCATCCAGAAAATTCTGGTCGACGCCATCAATGAAGGCGCCTCCGACATTCACTTCGAACCATACGAAAAGTACTATCGCATACGCGTGCGCACCGACGGCACGCTGCGCGAAGTCGCGCAGCCTCCGCTGGTGCTGAAAGAAAAGATCGCGGCCCGCATCAAGGTCATTTCACGGCTCGACATCTCGGAAAAGCGCGTCCCGCAGGATGGCCGGATGAAGCTCGTGCTGTCCAAGAACAAGGCCATCGATTTCCGCGTCTCGTCGCTACCGACGCTGCACGGCGAAAAAATCGTAATGCGGATTCTGGATCCGAGTTCGGCCATGCTCGGCGTGGATGCGCTGGGTTACGAGCCGGAACAGAAGGCGGCGCTGCTCGACGCGGTATCCCGTCCTTACGGCATGATTCTCGTCACCGGCCCCACCGGCTCGGGAAAAACCGTATCACTCTATACCTGCCTCAACATCCTCAACGAGGCGGGCGTCAATATTTCGACCGCGGAGGATCCGGCGGAAATCAACCTGCCCGGCATCAACCAGGTCAACGTCAACGACAAGGCCGGCCTTACCTTCGCCGCCTCGCTGCGCGCCTTTCTCCGCCAGGATCCGGATGTGATCATGGTCGGCGAGGTGCGCGACCTCGAAACCGCCGAAATCGCGATCAAGGCCGCGCAGACGGGCCACCTGGTGCTCTCCACGCTGCACACCAACGATGCCCCGACCACCCTTGAACGCCTGAAAAACATGGGGGTCGCGCCTTTCAACATCGCCTCGTCGGTCATCATGATCACCGCCCAGCGCCTTGCGCGGCGCCTGTGCTCCTGCAAGAAGCCGGTCGACATCCCGATCGAGGTTCTGCTGCAGGCCGGATTCGGCGAGGACGATCTCGACGGCAGCTGGCAGGCCTACGGCCCGGCGGGCTGCGACCGCTGCAAGGATAGCGGCTACAAGGGCCGGGTCGGCATCTATCAGGTAATGCCGATAAACGATGAAATGGCCCACATCATCATGACCAACGGCAACTCTATCGACATCGCGGCCGAAGCGCAGCGCGCGGGCGTGCGCGACCTGCGCCAGTCCGGTCTGCTCAAGGTCAAACAGGGCGTTACCTCGCTGGAAGAGGTTCTGGCCTCAACCAACGAATAGGGAAAGGACACAGGAAAAACCATGGCTACTGCAAGCCGCTCCGCCAGCACGAAACGCCCCCGTCGGCCCACAACCCGCGGCCCCCGGGAAGATCTTTACCACTGGGAAGGCAAAGACAAGACCGGAAAGATTGTCCGCGGCGAAATGCGCACCACGGGCGAGGCGGTTATCAGGGCGACGCTGCGGCGGCAGGGCGTTCTCGTCACCAAGGTCAAAAAGCAGAAACTCTCGCGCGGAGGCAGCGTCAAGGAAAAAGACGTGGCTCTGTTTACCCGCCAGCTGGCGACCATGATGAAGGCGGGCGTGCCTCTGCTCCAGGCTTTCGACATTGGCATAAAAGGCTCGGGCAACCCCGCTTTCGCGCGTATGCTCAACGAGGTGCGCAGCGAGGTCGAAGGTGGCGCCAGCCTCTCCCAGGCATTCGGCAGACATCCGGTCCATTTCGACAAGCTGTTCTGCAACCTGGTCAGCGCAGGCGAACAGGCGGGCATTCTCGACGGTCTGCTCGACCGCATCGCCACCTACAAGGAAAAGATGCTTGCGATCAAAAGCAAGATCAAGTCCGCCCTCTTCTACCCCACTGCGGTCGTCGTGGTTGCCGCACTGGTGATTACGGTCATGATGCTTTTCGTCATCCCGGAATTCAAGAAAGTATTCGCCAGTTTCGGTGCTGCGCTGCCGCTTCCTACCCAGATTGTCGTAACGATGTCTGATTTTTTTACTGAATTCTGGTACATCGTCATTGGCATGCCGGTGGTTGTGATTATTGCAATCGCCTGGCTGTACAAACGCTCGGTCGCAATGCAGAACTGGGTAGACCGGACGGTGCTCAAACTGCCCGTGATTGGCGCGATCATCCGCAAGGCCACGGTGGCGCGCTGGGCGCGGACCCTGTCCACCATGTTCGCCGCCGGCGTTCCTCTTGTTGAAGCGCTGGATTCGGTCGGCGGCGCCTCGGGAAATCACGTTTATCTCGTTGCGACGAAGAAAGTCCAGGACGAGGTCACCACCGGCACGAGCCTGACCGTGGCCATGCAGAACGCCAGCGTATTCCCGACCATGGTGGTCCAGATGGTTTCGATCGGCGAGGAAGCCGGCCAGCTCGACTCCATGCTCGGCAAGGTTGCGGATTTTTTCGAGCAGGAAGTCGATGACGCCGTTGCCGGTCTGTCACAGCTGCTTGAGCCCATCATCATGGTCTTCCTCGGCACCGTCATCGGCGGTCTCGTTGTCGCCATGTACCTGCCCATCTTCAAGCTCGGAGCTATCGTCGGCTGACTCCGTTTCCCGTGCCGCCCGGAACCGTCCGGGCGGGCTGGCCCTGCCCTTATCCTATGCCCGACCTTACACACAATCCCGCGCTTTTTGTCTTTCTCGCCACGCTGGCGGGGCTTTTCACCGGCAGTTTTCTCAATGTCGTCATTCACCGCCTGCCGCGAATCATGGAACGGGAATGGCGCGCCCAGGCGGCGGAGCTGCGTGGCGAACCTCCTCCGCAGGGTGAGCGCTTCAACCTCGCCACACCCCGTTCCCGCTGCCCGCATTGCGGCCATCTGATCGGTGCGCTGGAAAACGTTCCGGTCATCAGCTACCTCGTGCTGCGCGGGCGCTGCCGCCATTGCAGCGCCCGCATCGGCGGGCGCTACCCGGCCGTCGAACTGCTGAGCGCAATGCTGTCCGGCTACGCGGCGTGGCATTTCGGGTTCGGGCTGGCCGCGGCGGGGGCGCTGCTCTTCATCTGGACGATGATCGCCCTTGCCTTCATCGACCTCGACACCCAGCTTCTGCCGGACAACCTCACGCTGCCGCTGCTATGGGCCGGTCTCATTTTCAATCTTGGCGCCACCTACACCCCCCTGCCCAGCGCTGTGACCGGAGCCGTCGCGGGCTATCTGGCGCTGTGGTCCGTGTACTGGCTGTTCCGGCTGGTAACCGGCAAAGAGGGCATGGGTTATGGTGATTTCAAGCTGCTTGCCGCCATCGGCGCCTGGCTCGGCTGGCAGATTCTGCCTCTGACCATTCTTTTTTCATCGCTCGTCGGCGCTGTAACCGGCATCAGCCTGATCGTTTTCGCCCGCCATGGCCGTAATGTCCCCATCCCGTTCGGCCCCTACCTTGCCGCGGCCGGCATTCTCGCCCTGTTCTGGGGGCAATCGCTCACAGCGCGCTATCTGGGCGTAGTTCTCCAGTAGAACATCCTCCGTGCGCAGACGAGCCGCCGCACGGCATTTTTTTGGCACAATGCCCCTACAAATGCAGAAGGGAGACAGGCAGATGCGGCGCGTGATATTCAACCAGAAAGGCGGTGTCGGCAAATCCACCATCACCTGCAACCTGGCGGCGATCAGCGCCCGCCAGGGCAGGCGCACGCTGGTGATCGACCTTGATCCGCAGGGCAACTCAACGCACTACCTGCTCGGCGCGGAAAGCGAAGCGCCCGGCGCCACCCTGGCGGATTTTTTCGACCAGACGCTGAATTTCAGGCTCAATCCCAAAAGCACCGCCGATTTTATCGTCGCCAGCCCATTCGAAGGTCTGCACCTCATGCCCTCGCATCCCCAGCTTGAAGAACTGCAGCCAAAACTTGAATCGCGCTACAAAATCTACAAGCTGCGCGATGCTCTGGACGAGCTGGCGGACGACTACGACGAGGTTTATATCGATACGCCGCCAGCGCTCAATTTTTACACGCGCTCGGCCCTGATCGCCGCCGATGCCTGCCTGATCCCTTTCGACTGCGACGACTTTTCGCGCCGTGCGCTGTATTCGCTGCTGGAAAACGTGGAAGAAATCCGGGCCGACCACAACCGCGCACTGAAGGTTGAAGGCATCGTCGTCAACCAGTTCCAGCCGCGCGCCAGCCTGCCCCAGAAAATCGTGCAGGAGCTGATCGACGAAGGCCTGCCCGTGCTCGCGCCTTACCTCTCTGCCTCGGTAAAGATCAAGGAATCCCACGAAGCCGCCCGGCCGATGATCCACCTTGATCCGAAACACAAGCTGGCGCAGGAATTCGTCGCCCTGCACGATACGCTGCACGCATGACCGCTCATGCGCCGCGGCGGCGGAACACCCACCGGTCCTCGCCGGAGGCTTCCGCGGAGAAGGCGTAGCCCTCTCCATCGAAACCGCGCAGCGCCGCCGCATCGTCGAGGCGGTTCGCAATCGCGTAACGGCTCATCAGCCCGCGCGCACGCTTGGCGTAGAAGCTGATGATGCGGTAGCGCCCGTCTTTCCAGTCCTCGAACACCGGCGTCACCAGCCGTCCCTTCAGCCGTTCATGGCGAACCGATCCGAAATATTCGGCGGAAGCAAGATTCACCAGCACCGCCGCACCGCCAGCCGCCCTGTCGCGCTCCAGCAGCGCATTCAGCGCGACGGTGATGCGCTCGCCCCAGAAAGCGTACAGATCTCCTCCGCGCGCGGTCGCCAGCTTCGTACCCATTTCGAGGCGATACGGCTGCATCAGGTCGAGAGGCCGCAGCACGCCATACAGCCCGGAAAGAATGCGCAGCCGCTGCTGCGCCCGGGCCAGTTCGTCCACCGTCATCGACGGCGCATCCAGACCCGCATAAACGTCACCGTTGAAGGCGAATAACGCCGGGCGGGCATTTTCCAGTGAAAACGGCCGCGACCATGCGGCATAGCGCGCCACATTCAGCGCGGCAAGGGGGTCGGACAGCCCCATCAGCCCTGCCACATCGGCCGGTGTGCACTGGCGCAGGATATCAACCAGTTGCGCGGCGTCATCGAGAAAATCCGGCTGCGTCACGGGCAGCGCACGAACGGCGGCGGCCAGCGGCGTTTCGTAGTCGAGCGCCTTGGCCGGAGAAAGAACAATCAGCATAGGGTCTGGAAAAATCAGGTTATGACACAGCCGCAGGGTACCGCATGCACCCAGCCCGCGCCGTGGAATATCCGTGCGGCGGAACAGTCCGACCGGAATCCGGCCGCACATTCCGCTGCACCCGGATTGGGCAGGCAGGAACGGAAAATCATTCGCCCGCTTGCTAGCATGGTGTGCCGCCGCAACGTTTTCTTTCTGAAACCGTCTGGCTGACGCTTCAGAAAAACCGGCACGGTATCTGCCCTGCCGACATTACTTTTCCCGCGATCGAAACCCCCTGGAGATTGAGCGCTTCATGGTTAGACGCAACGGACTGCTTCTGGACAGTACGGGCGCCGTCGGCGCGGCGCTGCATGCGCTGCAGCTGTCGGCATGGGATTTTCAGGTTGCCGTCACGCTGGACGATGCGCGCAAAATCCTGTCGATTTGCCCCGCAAGCGTGGGGCTGGTGGCCTTCGACGAAGCGCACCCGTGGCCGCCGCAAGGCATTGAATCCCTCCTCACCTGTCACGACATCGAATGGATTGCCGTATTCGGCGGACATCCGCGCGGCAGCCGGATGCTCGCGCCACTGGTGCTGAAAAGCTTTCATGACTTTCATACGCTGCCGCTGGACCGCGAGCGCCTCGCCATCACGCTGGGCCATGCCCACGGCAAGGCGCTGGCATGCCGCCGTGAAAACGCATGCGAACAGAACGGCGCCTGCTATGGCATGGATGGACGCAGCCCGGAAATGCTGCGCCTTTTCCGCCAGATTGAACGCATCGTCGCCGTCGATGCGCCGGTTCTGATCGGCGGCGAATCCGGCACCGGTAAAGATCTGGTGGCGCGCGCCATCCACGCGCACTCAGCGCGCGCGCGCGCGCCCTTCATCGCCATGAATTGCGGCGCGATCGCACCCAACCTGATCCACTCGGAACTGTTCGGCTACGAGCGCGGCGCCTTCACCGGCGCCAGCCAGCGCAAGATCGGCAACATCGAAGCCGCCAACAACGGCGTTCTGTTTCTCGACGAAATCGGCGACCTGCCGCTGGACCTGCAGGCCAGCCTGCTGCGCTTTCTGCAGGAAAAAACCATCGTGCGCGTGGGTGCGACCGAGCATCTGCGGATGAACGTGCGCGTGATCGCCGCAACCCACGTTGATCTGGACCGCGCTGTAACCGAAGGCCGTTTTCGCGAGGATCTGTATTACCGCCTCAACGTTCTCCACCTGAAAGTACCGCCGCTGCGCGAGCGCAAAGGCGACATCCCCTTGCTCGCCCAGGCCGTGTTCGCCAGCAATCTTGCACAGAAAAGCCCGCAGCTGAAAGGCTTCAGCTCGGAAGCCCTGCGGGCGATGGCCGCTTACGACTGGCCGGGCAATGTACGCGAACTGATCAACCGCGTGCAGCACGCCATGATCATGAGTGAAAACAGGCTCGCAAGCGCCGCCGACCTCGGTCTGGCGGACGGCATCAACGGCGCCGCCGCACCCACGCTGGATGAGGCGCGGGCGCTGGCCGAGCGCGAAATCATCGAGCACAGCCTGCAGAAATACCAGAACAACGTCTCCGAAACCGCACGCCAGCTTGGCGTTTCCCGCGTCACCCTTTACCGCATGATCGACCGGCTGAAGATCGTTCTCTAGCGGCAGTCATCGCCGCGCGAGCGGCCGGATGCAGCATCCATCAGAACAGGAGGAGAAAACTATGGCATACCCGCCAAGTGTTCGTTATGGACTGGGCCTTGGCGCAGCCGGGCTGCTGGCCGCCGCGGCAGGGCCGGTTGCGCTGGCGGCGGAAGACGGCGTGGCCGCGCTGGAACGGCTGCGCCAGCAGATCGAAACACAGATGCGGGAAATCGAACTGCTGAAACAGAACATCGCCCGCCAGGAAGGCGCCGTAACCGAGCTGCGCCAGACGCTGGGCAAACTGCGCGGGCGCGGCAATACCGGCGGCGACAGCGCGGAAGCGCCCGCTGTGTTGGCCCAGGCCCCAGCCAAAGCGGCTCCGGCCGCCCCTGCCGCTCCCGAACCGGTCGGCCAGGCCCCGGAGCAGCCCACACGCCCACCGGAAATCGCGCCCATTTTCGAACAGCCGGGCGTACTCACACCGCCGGGCAAATGGATCGTCGAACCCTCGCTGCAATACGCCTACTCATCCAGCAACCGCGTCGCGCTGGTCGGTTACACCGTCATCCCCGCCATCCTCATCGGACTGGTCGACGTGCGCCAGGTCAAACAGAACACCTTCACGGGCAACCTCGCCGTGCGCCGGGGCATCACCAACCGTTTTGAAATGGAAGCCCGCATCCCCTACGTATACCGCTTCGACTCCTACCTTGGGCGCGAAATCGCCTCGCCAGACCGGGTCAACGAAATCCTGACTGACGTGGACAGCACGGGAATCGGCGATGTCGAAGTCATCGGCCGCTACCAGCTCAACGATGGCGGCGGGACCAGCCCTTATTACATTGCCTCGCTGCGTCTGAAATCGCGCACCGGCAAAGATCCATTTGAAGTACGCACCAACTTCACCATCGACGGCGCACGCCTCACCGGCGGGCAGGAAGAACTGCCCACCGGCTCCGGTTTCTACGTGCTGCAGCCCGGGCTGACCGTGCTGGTGCCCTCCGATCCGGCGGTGTTCTTCGGCGGCGTCAGTTACCAGTACAGCTTCGGCCGCGACGACGTACGCGCCAACACCGTCGGTTCCGAACTGGTGTACGACCACATCCAGCCCGGCGGTGTGTTCGGTTTCAATTTCGGCATGGGACTGGCGCTGAACGAGCGCTCCTCGTTCAGCATCGGCTACGACCATCTTTCGGTCGGCAAGACGGAAAGCTCGATCCTGCGCAGCGACGGCAGCTCCACCTCCGTGCCCGGCGTGCGCGTCCAGCTTGGCACCCTGCTGCTGGGGTATTCCTACCGCCTGGATTCGCAGCAGACGGTGAACCTCTCGCTCGGCATCGGCGTCACCCGCGACACGCCCGACATGCAACTGACGCTGCGCATGCCTTTTACGCTCTGATGCGCGACTCCGACAACAAGAGCGCCAGATACCGCAATGAGGAAACCCGCATTACCTAACCGCTTCCCGGCCTCACGGCTTCGCAGACGCCTCAAACGCCAGGACAAGGTAATCACGGACATGCTTGCCTGTGATGTCTTGCGCCGATGTCAGCTTGATGTGGCGGCGCAGCTTTCCCCCGCCCTCCAGCACGCTGAACGTATCCGGGATCGATGCGCCCATGCCGAACTCCAGCGAAACATGCCCTGTGTAGGAAAAGACGCCGCAAAACGGCTTTTCAGCGGAAAACAGGAACCCGCCGTATTTCACCTCCTCGGAAATGGAGGAATCCAGACCGAGGATAATTTCTCTCAATGCCTGTACAAGCTCGAAGCGCCCGGTATCGAGAAGGCGTATGTCTTCAAGCAGTTTCGAAATGCGGTCGGCAGGCATAGCTTCAGGACTTGTAGTATTGCTTGAACTCGGGACTGGGCTCCCGCTCAGAGTAAATGTAGAGAACGATGCCGTTTGGGTCCTGAACGGCAAAACCGCGATCACCCCAGGGATGATCTTCGAGCGGCATGATGGCAGCCAGACCGGAAGCGGTGAGCGACTGAAACTCGGCATCGACATCGGCAACGCTGAAGTTGTAAGTCAGGCCGACGGGGTTGCATGCGGGCTGATCGGGCTGTGGAGCCATGAACTGAAGGGACGCCCCTTTCCCGAATTCCAGATTCACGTACCAGCCGCAGTCGAAAGTGACCTTTGCGCCGAAGTGCCGGACATAGAAATCACGGGACTCTTTGACCTTGTCCGTTGTGATGCAAGGGGAGAGTGCGTTTGTGTGCATGAGGGTTCCTTGTTGTGACCATGCGCTGCAAGCAGCTGCCAGCGCCAGCATCCCGGCTATCTTCTTTTTACCGCAGCGCCGCGCTCCCGCAGTAAGCGCGGACCGCCGCCTCATCCAGGTGGTAATGGCACAGCCGGGTTTCGCCGTGCAGCAGTACGGGAACCCATTCGTCCCATTCCGCCTCCAGCGCCGGATCGCTATCCACGTCCAGCACCCGGATTTCCCAGCCCAGCTCCGCCGCCAGCGGCGTCAGCGCTGCGATCAGGTCGTGGCACAGGTGGCACCACTCGCGGCTGAGCACGGTGAAAACCGGCGCGGCAGCGGTCATGGCTGCGCCTGTTTTTCCGCCCGCAGGGTGATGTAGGAGGTCACCGCGCCCCGCTCCACCAGCAGGGTCACCTGCTGGCCTTCCCGGAGCCCGGAAACGAGTCGGCTGAACTCTTCGAGCGTTTTCAGCGGCTGCTGTTTTCCACCCGCGACCAGCGCAAGCACGATGTCCCCCTGCCGGATTTCGGTGCGCGCCGCCGCGCCCTGCACCCGCTCGACCAGCAGGCCGTGTTCGATGCCGCGTTCGCGCCGCTGCGCGGGCGTGGGCTGCGACAGCGTCAAACCTAGCCGGTTGGGCGCGGTCTGTTTGTGCGCGGCCTTGCGCGCGGGGTCCGGCTCC
Organism: Rhodocyclaceae bacterium; assembly: GCA_031555955.1. Taxonomy (GTDB): domain Bacteria; phylum Pseudomonadota; class Gammaproteobacteria; order Burkholderiales; family Rhodocyclaceae; genus Azoarcus. The sequence continues at coordinate 16,575 of JAVBTY010000026.1, forward strand.
TGCCACTCGCCAACGCTGATCGCCAGGCTGAGCGAGGCGCCGCCCCGGATCACCTCCAGCGTCACGGTGGTTTTTGGGCGGATCGCCGCAACAATGCGCGGCAGGTCGCTGGAGCTCTCCACGTCCTTGCCATCGAAACGCACGATCACATCGCCCTGCGTCACGCCCGCGCGCGCCGCGGGGCTGTCGGGCTCCACGGAACTCACCAGTGCTCCCGCCGCGCGGGGCAGGCCGAAACTTTCCGCCAGATCGCGCGACACCTCCTGAATGGCGACGCCGATGCGCCCGCGCCGCACCCGGCCCGTGGCGCGCAACTGCTGCTGCACATCCATGGCAACGTCGATCGGAATGGCGAACGACAGGCCCATGAAGCCGCCCGTGCGGCTGTAAATCTGGGAGTTGATGCCGACCACTTCCCCTTTCAGGTTGAACAGCGGTCCGCCGGAGTTGCCGGGGTTGATCGCAACATCGGTCTGGATGAAGGGAACAAAGTTCTCGTCCGGCAGGCTGCGCCCCTTGGCGCTGACGATGCCGGCGGTCACCGTCTGTTCGAACCCGAAGGGCGAGCCGATCGCGACCACCCATTCACCCACTTTCAGCTTCGAGACATCACCCAGCACCACATACGGCAACGCGCTGGCTTCGATCTTGAGCAGGGCAACGTCGCTGCGCGGATCGGCGCCGATCACGCTGGCGTGAAATTCACGCTTGTCCGCGAGGCGGACGAGGATGTCTTCGGCCTCATCGACAACATGGGCGTTGGTGAGAATGTAGCCTTCCGCGCTGATGATGAAGCCGCTGCCGAGCGAGCGGTCGTCCGGATCATCCGGCCACGGAATCTCGGGATGGCGCGGCATGAAGCGGCGGAAAAAATCGAACATGCGCCCGCCATCGCCGAAATCGGGAAAGAACTGTTCCGGCTCTTTCAGCGCCTCGCGCGCCTGGATGGCGCTGACATTGACCACCGCCGCGCCGTGGCGCTCGGCCAGCGTGGTGAAATCCGGCAGCGCAGCGCCGCCGCCCAGCGCCGCGAACGGAAACACGGCCAGAAACAGCGCCAGCCTGCGCAGAAAGAATGAAAGCATCACGTCTCCGATCGCGCCTGGGCGCATGCGCCGTTTCCGGCCAGATCCATCTTCAGCCCAGAGCGCCAGCGGCGGCTGCGCAAGAGCCCGCGATTGAGCAGGATCGCGGTGCAAAGCCCCGCCGCCGCGCCGCCGCCTGCGCCCGCATCGCCCGGCCACAGCCAGAATCCAAGACCCGCGCCCGCAAGAAGGCATGCCGCGCCCAGCCCGTAGCTGGACAGCGCGGCGCGCAGCGGCGCGCCTTCCGGGATGGTAATCGTCACGCGCTCCCCGGGAAGCGCGCCAATATCATTGGCAAGCGGAAATACCCCGGAGCGTGTGCCGAAGAGATCGCCCAGACTATTGCTTAGGCGCGTGGAACCGCATCCTCCCGGTTCGGAACAGCGTCCGCAGCCCCCCGCGGGATCAGGCCGCACCCAGGCGATTCCGCCTTCGACGCGTTCGACCACCGCGCCGGATCCGGTCATGGCGCGGGCGGCCCGATTCCGTCGGCAAGCTGCTGGAGCGCGCGCAACGGCGCTTCGCCCAGAACGACAAGCAGATGGCCCGCGATCTGGCGCTGGTAAACACTGGTTGCGCCCCGGCCGGACAGATCGGCCCCGGTCTGGATCGCCTCGCCGTTCAGCGGCTCAATGAAGACGGAAATCGTCGACAGCCCGTCGCTGAATACCATATGCGCCATTTCACCCCTGTTGCGGCCCAGCGGACGGCGCACGGTCGAAACGAGCGAAAAACCCGGCAAGAGCGTACGGACGGTCCATCCGGTTTCGGGCTGGGGCGTTTCGCTTGCGCGGGCATTGACGATCCGCCAGTCGGCGGTATGCCCGTAGCGCGTTTTGAGCAGTTCGCGGTCGACCTCTCCGCCGATGCTGATATCGCTGAAGGCGATCTGTTCGACCGGCTCTCCGCGCGCATCCAGCATCCTTGACCTGAGCAGCAGGCCGGTTTCCACGTCGGCCCACAGCACGTAGCCATAACGCAGATCATCCCGGGGTTCGAGCACGATGGATTGCGCCGCCCGCCCCGCCACCCGGCCGGTAACGCCTTTTTCGATGCGGTAGTTCCCGGTCAGGGCGGAAACGGACGTCGGCACCCGCACCTGAAATGCGCGCCCATTGCCCGCCCGGTCCATGAGCACCGTTTTCTGTCCGGGAAGCACGCAGCGGATCTCCGCGCCAGCCCGGATGATTTCGCGCGGATCGCCATCGAGCACTTCAAGGCGTTCGTGTTCGCCATCGGCGCCCACGCTGTGGGCGATGCGCAGGGTTTCGATTTCCTTGCCCGAGTGATAAACGAGCGTTCCCACATAATTGAGCCGCTGGCTTGCCGAGGTGATGCGGTCCAGCCAGAAAAGCGGATCATCCGGCGCTTGCGCGCGGACCGCCCCGTGGGCCAGCAGAAGGCATAGCCCGAAAACGGCCGCCAGCGCCCTCATGGGCGGTTTTCCTGCTGGTTTTCGGAAACGGCCCGGATGTACTGCACCGCGCCCGACACCGGACCGCCCGCCACGCCCTGATGTACGAACAGGTACTGCAGCCGGGCATCCTCGACAGCGGCGGATCCGCCCGGCGCGGCGATGGTCGCCCCCGTCGGCAGCACGGCCACGCCTTCCGCCGGAACGGCGGGGGGATGGTTCGCCGCCAGCGCCGGGCCTCTGGATTCCTGTCCGGCACTCAGCGTCATCGCAACCCAGCCGACCGCCGCAACCCCCATCACCGATGCGGCCAGCGGCATTAGCGCCTGCCAGCGGGAATGGGGCCGTCCGGTTTTTTCAGCCGGGGGCGCGAGCAGCACCGGCTCCACGTCGAGCCTTTCCATGACCCGCGCCACGAAATCAGGCGCTGCGCCGCTGTGACGAAGACGGAGCGCATCGCCGACCAGGCAGAATGCGTCCCAGTCCCGCCTCAGCCCCGCATCGCGCCGCAATCCGTCAAAAACCCTTTCCGCCGCCTGTTCGTCAAGATCACCATCCAGCAGCGCCGACAGATCATTTTTCATCCCTGCCACCTACCAACGTTTGTCCGGAGCCGTATCGAGCAACGGCCTCAGTCGTTCCGCAATCGCCTCGCGTGCGCGGAAAATCCGTGAACGCACCGTCCCGATCGGGCAATCCATGATGCTGGCGATTTCCTCGTAGCTGAGCCCCTCCAGTTCCCGCAGGACGATCGCCGTCCTCAGTTCTTCGGGCAGGGCGGCCATGGCTTCGTCGACGACCGCGCCAATCTGCTGCGTCATCAGCATCCGTTCGGGGGTATTGATGTCGCGCAGCTGCTCGCCATCCTCGAAGCTCTCCGCCTCTTCCGAGTCGAAGCCCGTCGACGTCGGCGCCCGCCGCCCCTGGGAAACCAGGTAGTTTTTCGCCGTATTGATGCCGATCCGGTAAAGCCATGTGTAAAACGCGCTCTCTCCACGAAACGAACCCAGCGCGCGGTAAGCCTTGATGAAAGCTTCCTGCGCCACGTCCTCGACTTCCGCCGGATCCCGGATCAGCCTCGAAAGCAGTCTGTTCAGCTTGCGCTGGTACTTGGATACCAGCAGGCCGAACGCCTGTTTGTCGCCGCGCTGCACGCGCTCGACGATCTGCTGATCGATTTCGCGATCACTCATGGGGCTTTTGCTTTCTTCCGTTCATGTCCGAATGACAAGGCTGCGGAAGAGTATAAGCGAGCACCCCAATCCAGCCAAAGCAAAGGCACAGGAACAGACACGGAACGGCGGGATTGGTTCATACGCCAGCAGGGCTATTCGGCCGCGCGGCCCATGCATATGCGGAACGCGACACGGTGCGTGCTATATTTTCGCGCTCCACCCGCAAACGGCCCATACCGTGTCCAGACATTACGACATCCTGATCCTCGGCAGCGGAGCCGCTGGCCAGTCTCTGGCATTGCGTCTCGCCGGCAGATTCCGCGTCGCGCTCGTCACCAAACGCGAACTTGCCGATAGCGCAAGCACCTGGGCGCAGGGCGGTATCGCCGCCGTGCTCGATACGGCGGACAGCATCGAGGCCCATATCCAGGATACCTTCACCGCCGGAGCGGGACTGTGCGATCCCAAAGCCACCCGCTTCGTCGTCGAACATGGGCGCGAAGCGATTGAATGGCTGATCCAGCGCGGGGTGCCCTTCACCCGCGAAGACCAGTCCACGCTCGGCTACCATCTGACTCGCGAGGGAGGCCACTCCCACCGCCGCATCATCCACGCCGCCGACGCCACCGGAGCCGCCGTTCAGGAAACGCTGAGCGAACAGGTCCGGGCGCATCCGGATATCGATGTGTTCGAACACCACATCGCCGTAGACCTGATCCTGGGCGACAAGACCGGCCACCCGGGCATGGGCTGCCTCGGTATTTACGCGCTCGACATCCGCCAGGATCGCGTCGTCACCTTTGCCGCGAAAAATACCGTTCTGGCCACCGGCGGCGCGGGCAAGGCGTATCTGTACACGACCAACCCGGACGTTGCCACGGGCGACGGCATCGCCATGGCCTGGCGGGCGGGCTGCCGGGTGTCGAACATGGAATTCATCCAGTTCCACCCCACCTACCTGTATCACCCGCAGGCCAGCTCCTTCCTCATTTCAGAGGCGGTGCGGGGCGAAGGCGGCATTCTCAGACTGCCGGACGGCACGCGCTTCATGCCGGATCACGATCCGCGCGCCGAACTGGCGCCGCGCGACATCGTCGCCCGCGCGATCGACTTCGAGATGAAAAAACGCGGTATCGACTGCGTCTATCTCGATATCACCCACAAGCCCGCGGACTGGCTGCGCGAGCATTTTCCAAACATCCACGCGCGCTGTCTGGAACTGGGCATCGACATTACCCGCGAACCGATTCCGGTCGTACCCGCAGCCCACTATTCATGCGGCGGCATTGTTACCGACCTGGCCGCCCGCACGGATATTCCGCGTCTGTACGCGATTGGCGAAACCGCCTGCACCGGCCTGCACGGCGCGAACCGTCTGGCGAGCAATTCACTGCTTGAATGCCTCGTGTTCGGCGAAGCCGCCGCGAGCGATATCCTCGCAAGGCCGGATATTTCCCTGCCCGATCTGCCCGCATGGGACGAAAGCCGGGTCAGCGACGCCGATGAAGAAGTGGTGATTTCGCACAACTGGGCGGAATTGCGCCGCGCCATGTGGGATTACGTCGGCATCGTGCGCACGACAAAGCGGCTGCAGCGGGCCCAGCACCGGATCCGGCTGCTGGCGCGGGAAATCGATGAGTATTATTCGAACTTCCGCGTTTCGAACAACCTGATCGAACTGCGCAACCTCGTCGTAACCGCCGATCTGATCGTGCGCTGCGCCCTTGAACGCAGGGAAAGCCGCGGCCTGCACTGTTCGAGCGACTTTCCCCACACCCTGCCGGACGCCCGCGATACGGTCCTCTATCCGGACGACTGGAAACCTGTCTGACTATCACTATTACCCGGACTCCTCCGCCCGCGCTTTCGCCGCCTTGTGACGCAGCCAGATGCGCAACACGCGCCACTGGCGCGGCGTCATGTTCCCGGGTAACAGCATCAACCAGCGTCTCCTGAAAAAAGCCGGTCTTGCGTAAACAACAGTCAGTTGCAGCCACACCGCCCAGTCCAGATCGACCGCGCGCGGTGCCCACATCGCGCCGTGAAAAACAGCATGGCCTTCCACGCCGATTCCGCCATCTTCATGCAGCAGTATCCGCGCCGCCCTCTTGCGCCACTCATCGCGCAGCGCATGGAACAGGGAGGCTGCCATGCACAGCGCAGCAAGCATCCGCGGCCATCCCGCAGCGGCAAAGGGGAAAAGCGCCGCAAGCGCGGCGCAATGAACAACGGCCAGCAGGGCGATCGTCCGCCGTGCTGGCCGCAAGCTGATTTCAGCCGGAAAACGCATGGCTACCGCATGCGCATCCGTTCAGACACGCCGGAAAACCAGGGTGCCGTTGGTGCCGCCGAAGCCGAAGTTGTTCTTCATCGCCACGTCGATCTTCATCGGCCTGGCGACATTCGCGCAGTAATCCAGGTCACATTCCGGATCCTGCTCGAAAATGTTGATCGTCGGCGGCGAAATCTGGTGATGGAGCGCCAGCACGGTGAATATGGATTCCACCCCGCCCGCGCCGCCCAGCAGATGGCCGGTCATTGACTTGGTGGAGTTAACCACCAGCCCGCGGGCCGCATCCAGGCCGAAAGCGAGTTTGATCGCCTCGGTTTCATTCTTGTCGCCAAGCGGCGTCGAGGTGCCGTGCGCGTTCAGGTACTGGATTCCGTCCGGGTTAACGCCTGCGTCCTTCATTGCATTGAGCATGCTGCGCCGCGGGCCGTCGGTATCCGGCGCGGTCATGTGATAAGCATCGCCGCTCATGCCGAATCCGGCCAGTTCCGCATAAATGCGCGCGCCGCGTTTAACGGCGTGCTCATACTCTTCGAGCACCAGCACGCCAGCGCCTTCGCCGAGCACAAAACCATCACGCTCCCGGTCCCACGGCCGACTGGCGGTGGCGGGATCGTCATTGCGCGTGGATAGCGCCTTGGCCGAGGAGAAGCCGCCGATCGCCATCGGCGTTACCGTGGACTCGGCGCCGCCGCAGACCATCACATCCGCATCGCCATACCCGATCATGCGCGCGCTGAGGCCAATGGCATGCAGCCCGGTGGTGCAGGCGGTCACCACGCCGATATTCGGCCCCTTCAGGCCAAACATGATCGACAGGTTGCCCGCGATCATGTTGATGATCGTGCCGGGAATGAAAAAGGGGGAAATCTTGCGCGGACCGCCCGCAAGATAATCGTTGTGAGAATCCTCGATCATCGGCAGCCCGCCAATGCCGGAGCCGATGTTGATCCCGATCCGCGCGGCGTTGGCCTCGCTCACCTCAAGACCGGAGTCGCGGATGGCCTGGATGCCGGCGGCCATGCCGTAGTGGATGAACACATCCATCCGCCGGGCCTCTTTCGCCGAAAGGTAGGTCGAAACATCGAATCCCCTGACCTCTCCGGCAATGCGCGCGGGAAACGCGCTGGCATCAAAACGGGTGATGGGACCAATGCCGCTTTTCCCGGCAAGCAGGCTCTCCCAGGCTTCGGGAATGCTATTGCCAACCGGCGAGACAATCCCCAGGCCGGTAACGACGACTCTACGACGCGACACAGGCAGCTCCGTAAAAAAACGAGCGGAGAATTTGCAAAAGCTTCTTTTGCAAGGATGGCTCCGGATTCCGTCAGTACGGAATCCGGACGGTGAGGCACTTACTTCTTGAGGTGCGCGTTGACGTAGTCAATCGCCTGCTGGACGGTGGTGATCTTCTCGGCTTCCTCGTCCGGAATTTCGCATTCGAATTCTTCTTCCAGCGCCATGACCAGTTCCACGGTGTCCAGCGAATCCGCGCCGAGATCATCCACGAAGGAGGATTCGTTCTTGATCTCTGATTCATTCACGCCAAGCTGCTCAGCGACAATCTTTTTGACGCGCTGTTCGATGTTCTCCATGAACAAACTCCTTCCCTGAAAGATGCAGGATGTAAAAAACCGCAATATTTTACCAAAAAGACCCGGCCGCGCCATGCGGCCCGCGATCAGGACATATACATGCCGCCATTGACATGCAAGGTGGTTCCCGTGACATAGGCTGCCGCCGGTGATGCCAGGAATGCGACCGCGCCCGCGATTTCCTCCGGACGGCCCAGACGGCCCAGCGCGATCTGCCCCAGCAGCGCATCACGCGCGGCATCTGGCAGGGCACGGGTCATGTCGGTATCGATGAAGCCCGGTGCGACGCAGTTCACCGTGATGTTGCGGCTGCCCAGCTCGCGCGCCAGCGCGCGGCTCATGCCCGCCACGCCGGCCTTGGCCGCAGCATAGTTGGCCTGGCCGGGGTTGCCTGCGCTGCCGACAACGGATGTGATGTTGATGATGCGCCCGCCGCGCGCCTTCATCATGCCGCGCATTACAAGGCGGGACAGGCGGAATACGGCTTTCAGGTTGGTGTCGAGCACCGCATCCCATTCCTCGTCTTTCATCCGCATCGCGAGATTGTCGTGAGTGATGCCTGCGTTGTTCACCAGAATGCCCACCGCGCCGAAGCGCTTTTCGATCTCGCCGACCAGCGCTTCACACGCCGCGGCGTCGGTCACATCAAGCCGCAGCCCGGCGCCCTTGCCGCCGGCATCGCCGATGGCCTTGCCGATTCCGGCCGCGCCTTCGTCCGAAGTCGCCGTGCCCACCACCGTCGCGCCCAGGCGCGCCAGTTCAAGCGCCACGGCCCGGCCAATGCCGCGCGAAGCGCCGGTTACCAGGGCGATCTGGCCTTCCAGGGAAAAACTCATCGCGCTACCTCACCACTGCAATCGATTGTTCCAGACTGGCGGCATCGTGCGCCGAGCCGCCTTCCATTTCTTTGGTGATACGTTTCGTCATGCCGGCGAGCACCTTGCCGGGGCCGCATTCGATAGCGTGGGTCATGCCCTGGCGCGCCATCTCCTGCACCACCCCGATCCAGCGCACCGGCGAAAAGGCCTGACGCACCAGCGCATCGCGGATCTGCTGCGGGTCGTCGTACACCGCCACATCCACATTGTTCACCACGCCGATTTCAGGACGTGAAACCGGCACATCAGCCAGCCGCTGCGCCAGGCGTTCCGCCGCCGGTTTCATCAACGCGCAATGAAACGGCGCGCTGACCGGCAACAGCACGGCGCGCCGGGCGCCTTTGGCCTTCGCCACTTCAACGGCGCGTTCCACCGCGCTTTTCGCGCCGGCGATAACAATCTGCCCCGGAGCATTCAGGTTGGCGGCCTCGACGACTTCGCCCTGCGCCGCCTCGGCGCAGGCTTCGCGCACCGCATCGGCCTCCAGCCCGAGCAGCGCGGCCATTGCGCCCGCGCCCGCCGGAACGGCTTCCTGCATGGCCTGAGCGCGAAAACGCACCAGCGGCACAGCGTCGGAAAACGCCAGCGCGCCCGCGGCAACCAGCGCGGAATATTCGCCCAAGCTATGCCCGGCGACCAGCGCGGGCTTTGGCCCGCCAGCGGCCAGCCAGGCGCGGTAAGCGGCGATGCCCGCGGTGAGCATCAGGGGCTGGGTGTTTACCGTGAGCGCGAGGCGTTCATCCGGCCCGGCGCAGACCATTTCCCACAGATCCTCGCCGAGCGCGGCGGACGCCTCGTCGAAGGTTTCCCGGATCACCGGCGAAGCGCCGTATCCGTTCATCATGCCCACCGACTGCGAACCCTGGCCGGGGAATATCAGCGCAAAAGCCATCGTCTCTCCGCCTGAAAAAGGAAGGGAAGAATCAGAAATCGATCAGGGCCGCACCCCAGGTGAAGCCGCCGCCCACGCCCTCGACAAGAATGCGCTGTCCCGGGCGGATGCGGCCACCGCGCACGGCGGCATCAAGCGCGAGCGGAATCGAAGCGGCGGAAGTATTGCCATGTTCGGCAACCATCGTTACGACCCGCTCCATCGGCATGGCGAGACGTTTCGCCGTGGCCTGGATAATGCGCATGTTGGCCTGGTGGGGAATGAGCCAGTCGATGCTGCCCGCATCCGCACCCGCCATGCCGAGCACTTCGAGCGCGACGTCGCCGAGCACGCGCACGGCAAACTTGAATACAGCCTGCCCGTCCATGCGCAGAAACGGATCGCCGATCACCTGGCCGGAGGCGACGCTGCCCGGCACGCACAGGATGGCGTGATGTCTGCCGTCCGCGTGCAGCGCCGAGGCGCGGATGCCCGGCGCGGCCGATGCTTCCAGCACCACCGCGCCCGCGCCGTCGCCGAACAGCACACAGGTGCTCCGGTCGGACCAGTCGAGAATGCGGGAAAAAACCTCCGCACCCACCACCAGCGCGCGCCGGTGGCTGCCCGAGCGGATGAATTTTTCCGCCACCGACAGCGCATAAACAAAGCCGCTGCATACCGCCTGCACGTCGAATGCGGCGCCGCCGTTGCGGATTCCCAGCCGAGCCTGCAGCAGCGCGGCGGTGCTGGGAAAAATGTAGTCTGGCGTGGAGGTGGCGACAATGATGAGATCGATGTCCTCCGCCCCGCATCCGGCCGCTTCAATGGCGCGTGCGGCGGCGATCTGCGCCAGGTCGCAGGAACCCACTCCCGCAGCGGCGAGATGGCGGAAGCGTATGCCGGTCCGGTCCGCAATCCAGGCATCCGACGTCTCTACGCCGCGGGCAACCAGATCGTTATTGCTGACCGGCTCTCCAGGCAGATAGCTCCCGGTTCCCGCAATACGCGCATAAATCATTCCGTTACCCCGTTCATTGCCGCCATGCGTTCGCTGATCCGCCCGATCAGGTGATTTCCCGCCGCTTCGGCAGCGCGGACAAGCGCCTGTTCAAAAGCGAACGCATCGGCCGATCCATGGCTTTTTACCACAACGCCACGCAGCCCGAGCAAGGGGGCGCCATTGTAGCGGCGATGGTCGACGCGCCGCCTGAATCCCTTCAGCACGGGCATCGCCGCCAGCGCGGCCAGCCTGGTCAGCCAGCTGCGGCTGAACTCTTCGCGCAAAAAAGTGGTGATCATCTGCGCAAGCCCTTCAGAGGTTTTCAGTGCGACATTGCCGACAAAGCCATCGCAGACAACGACATCGGTCGTGCCCTTGTAGATATCGTCGCCCTCGACATTTCCGTAAAAATTCAGCCCGCTGGCGCGGAGCAGCCCGGCGGCCTGCTTGACCACCTCGTTACCCTTGATGGCTTCTTCGCCGATGTTGAGCAGCCCCACCGACGGACGCTCGCAATGCTCCACCGCAGCGACGAGCATCGCCCCCATGATGCCGAACTGCAGCAGGTGCTCGGGCTGGCAATCCACATTGGCGCCAAGATCAAGCACGTACGTACGGCCCTTGAGCGTCGGCAGCACGCTGGCGATCGCCGGGCGGTCGATGCCCGGCAGCATTTTCAGGACGAAGCGGGAAATCGCCATCAGCGCGCCGGTATTGCCGGCGGAAACGGCGGCAGTGGCCTCGCCCGAACCGACCAGATTCACCGCGACGCGCATCGAGGAGTCTTTTTTATTGCGCATTGCGATCGCGGGAGGATCGTCCATGCCGACCACTTCGGTGGCCGCGTGCAGGCGAACCCGGTCGCCGAATTCGGCGATAACCGGCTGAACAAGCGGGGCCAGCGCATCCTCGCGCCCAACCAGAATCGCCCGCGCGCCGGGATGGGCGCGCAGAAACGCCTGCACGGCGGGACCGGTCACGACCGGGCCGTGATCGCCCCCCATGCAGTCAACCGCAACGGTGACATTCATCGGCGGACTGGTGCCAGGGGAAATTGATCAAACAAAAGCGGCGCAGCCGCCATGCGCGCTGCGCCGCTCTCCGGCAGTAAGGCGCGGGCTTATTCGCCCTTCGCCTTGACGACCTTCCGCCCCCGGTAATAACCGTTCGGGCTGATGTGGTGCCGCAGGTGCACCTCCCCACTGACCGGCTCAACAGCCAGCGAGGGGGCGGTCAGAAAGTCGTGGGCGCGGTGCATGCCGCGCTTGGAGGGGGATTTTTTGTTCTGCTGAACGGCCATTTCTTCATAACTCCTGAAACAGATTTTGCGCTTACGTCCCGCCGTTACCGCCACGCAGGGACGCCAGCACGGCAAAAGGCGACTTTTCACCCGGCCCGCCATCGCGCGCCGGCAATTCACAACGTTCGTGCCGGGGCGCCAGCGGCATGGCGAGCAGGATTTCGTCCTCGATCAACGCCATGACGCCGACTTCCCCTTCGACCTCGAACGCATCGGCTTCGTCGTTTTCCAGCTCCTCGTCGGGGATTGCCTGCCCCGCCCGAACCAGCTGCAACGTCGTATCCACCACACAATCCCACGCGAGTTCGCCAAGGCAGCGCTGGCAGCGCAGATCCAGCTTCCCGCGCACAGCCAGTTGCAGGGCCGGCCTGCGCTCTGCGTCCAGCATGCCGTCAATCCGGTACGAAACCGGACCGCCTGATCCAGACAGCAGATCAGCCAGACGCGGAAATCCGCCCGCAGCGGCCTCGCCATTAATACTGCGGTTCTCCGCAGCGAACTGGAAAGGGTCCGGGATCGTTTTCAAGCCTGCACCCTTGTCGCGACACAAGAGCGGCATGTTAACATCCCCGGCCAAATCATGTCAAAACCCGCAGCCGCAAACACTCCCTGCCCCCTTCCGGCAGAACCGCCGTCTTTCCGTCACGACCCCAGCCATGAAACTTGTCCTCGCCTCGACTTCGGCCTATCGCAAAATGCTGCTTGAGCGGCTGCAGACGCCTTTTATCACCGTCCGCCCGGATGTTGATGAAACGCCGCTGCCCGGCGAAGCGCCTCCCGCCACTGCGGAGCGTCTCGCGCGCGAAAAGGCGCTGGCCGTCGCCGCAGACCATCCCGGCGCGCTGATCATTGGCAGCGATCAGGTCGCCTGCCTCGGCGATGATATCTTCGGCAAACCCGGCACGGCTGAACGCGCCATCGCCCAGCTGCACCGCATGAGCGGCCAGACCGTGCTTTTCCATACCGCGCTCGCGCTCGTCAATACCCGCAGCGGCCATGTCCGCTGCGAAGGCGTTCCGACTCTCGTGCGTTTCCGCAGGCTGGACGATGCCGAAATCCGCCGTTACGTGGACAAGGAACGTCCGCTCGACTGCGCCGGGAGCGCCAAATCGGAGGGGCTGGGCATTTCGCTGCTGGAAGCCCTGTCGGGCGACGATCCGACCGCGCTGGTCGGCCTGCCGCTGATCGCCCTTTCACGCATGCTGCGCGCCGAGGGCGTGCAGCTGCCGTAACGGCCGGATATGTTCGTGGCGCGGACTCAGCCTCCGCCCGGCGCGGACTCCTGTCCGCCAGACGCCTCATCCGCCAGATAAACCCCGCCTTCGCGCTCCAGCACCGCCAGAGGCCGCAGCCGCGCGCCCTTGCACGGCCCCAGAACACAGCGCCCGGAATGCGGTTCGTAGTGCGCGCCGTGCATCGAGCAGATCAGATAATCGCCTTCCGCGCTGAAGAATTTCCCCGGCATCCAGTCCAGCTCGACCGGCACGTGGGCGCAGCGGTTCAGGAAGGCGTACACCCGGCCGCCATGACGCACCGCGAATGCCGCCCGTCCTCCGGTTTCGAAACGGACGCCATCGCCGCCGTCGACGAGGTCGGATGAACCGCAGATCAGCCGTTCGCGCGCAGCCATTCGTCCAGCGCCTCCGGCGTCGCCAGGCAGGCCAGCGGCCCTTCCGCTTCCAGCGCCGCTGCGGGATGGGCGCCGAAGCTGACGGCCAGCCCCGAGACACCGGCGTTTTTCGCCATCTGCAGATCGTGCGTGGTATCGCCCACCATCAGGGTGCGCCGGGGCGACGCGCCCAGCTCATCCATCAGCTCCTCCAGCATGGCCGGGTGCGGCTTGGAAAAACACTCGTCCGCGCAGCGCGTGCCATGGAAGCGGGCCCGCAGCCCCGAACGGTCGAGCGCCCGGTTCAGTCCGGCGCGGCTCTTGCCCGTGGCGACGGCCAGCATCCGCCCCTGCCGGGAAAGCCGCTCCAGCATCCCGGCCACGCCGGGAAACAGCGCCAGATCCTGATCCTTCGCAAAATAATGATGCCGGTAACGCTCGATCATGCGCGGGTAATCAGCGCCGGACAGCTCCGGTACGGCGTGCCGCAATGCTTCGCCCAGACCAAGTCCGATCACGTAGCGCGCGCGTTCTTCGCACGGCTCCGGCAGATCAAGGTCGCGGCAGGCCGCACGGATCGCCGCCACGATCGCCGCTGCGGAATCCATCAGCGTGCCATCCCAGTCGAAAACGATGAGGTCAAAACTTTCCGCCATCACACTGGCCTTCCCGTATTTTTCCGCTCCGCCAGAACGGCAAGAAAATCGCGCAGATCCGGCGGAAGAGGCGCATCGAAAGCCATCGCCTGCCCGGTTAGCGGATGCGTAAAGCACAGTCTGGCCGCATGCAGGAACATGCGCTTCAGCCCCTGCGCTTCCAGCGCCTTGTTGCGCGCGAAATCGCCATATTTATCATCCCCGCACAGCGGAAACCCCAGATGGGCCAGATGCACCCGAATCTGGTGGGTGCGCCCGGTTTTCAATTCCACCTCCAGCAGGCTGAAATCCGGCCAGCACTCCACCAGCCGTACCACACTATGCGCCGGTTTGCCTTCAGGGCCGACGCGCACGCGCCGCTCGCCTTCAGCAGTCAGATATTTGAACAGCGGCGCCTTCACATGTTGCAGCGGATTCGCCCAGCGCCCCGGCACCAGGGCGAGATAACGCTTTTCCACCCTCCCCTCACGCAGCATGTCGTGCAGCGCAGTCAGGGCCGAACGTTTTTTCGCCACGATTAACAGGCCAGAAGTTTCGCGGTCCAGCCGGTGGGCCAGTTCGAGCATGCGCAGTTCCGGGCGCTGCGCGCGCAGCTGCTCGATAACGCCGTAACTGACCCCGCTGCCGCCATGCACCGCCTGCCCCGCTGTCTTGTTCAGCACGATGAGGGCTTCGTCCTCGAACACCACCGGCAAGGGGCGCCCCGCGGGCACGGGCGCGCGCCGCTCCGGCTCCGCGACACGGACCGGCGGGATGCGCACTTCATCGCCCGCGCCCAGACGGTAATCCGGGGCAACCCGCCTGCCATTCACCCGCACCTCGCCTCCACGCACGATGCGGTAAATGTGACTTTTTGGTACGCCTTTGGCGACTTTCAGCAGGTAATTGTCGATGCGCTGCCCGGCGGAGTTTTCGTCGATCCGCTCATGACGCACCATGACCGCTTTGCCTTGTATCGCCATCCTGAAATATACTTCCCCGCGGTTGAGTCCGGTCGCAGTCGATGCCCCTCGTGCCCAAAGGCAGTGGCGGCTGGCGACAACGAGCCTCCATGCGAGCGCTCCCGGCCCCGGCCAAGGCATGCCATCACGCCCCGAAAGGGCGCAGATGGTAACGCAACAGACATTTTTCGACATCATCAACGTCCGTCCGTAACGGATGGATATTAAAACGCGTGACACACGCAGGATCAACTGATCCGGCCGGCGGCTCCTGGAACATCCGGAAGCCGCGGGCGGGAAAAGAATAGCGACCAGCCGCCCAATCAACGCCCGAATACCCGTCTCGGATGAAAGCAATCTTGCCTGACTGCTTCTGAACCCGGAAAAGCGCTTTTTGGTGCGCGCCGTCCGTTCCTGCCCGTGTGCCCTGCGCGGGAGAACGTTTTAAATGAAACGCATGCTTTTCAATGCGACGCAGGCCGAAGAACTGCGCGTCGCGATCGTGGATGGTCAGAAGCTGATCGACCTCGACATCGAATCGGCCACCAAGGAACAGCGCAAAAGCAACATCTACAAGGCTGTTATTACCCGCATCGAGCCCAGCCTCGAAGCGGCCTTCGTTGACTACGGCGCCGAGCGCCACGGCTTTCTGCCCTTCAAGGAAATCTCCCGGAGTTATTTCCTTTCCGGAACGGACTCCGGCCGCGCCAGCATCAAGGAAGCGCTCAAGGAAGGCCAGGAACTGATCGTCCAGGTCGAAAAGGACGAACGCGGCAACAAGGGCGCGGCGCTGACGACTTATATTTCGCTCGCTGGCCGCTACCTCGTGCTGATGCCGAACAATCCGCGCGGCGGCGGCGTCTCGCGCCGCGTCGAAGGCGACGAGCGCACCGAACTGCGCGATGCGATGGACCAGCTGGAAACCCCCTCCGGCATGAGCCTGATCGCCCGCACCGCCGCGATCGGCCGCACCGCCGAAGAACTGCAGTGGGACCTGAACTACCTGCTGCAACTGTGGAACGCCATCGAAGGCGCCGCACGCGGCCAGAGCGGCGCCTTCCTGATCTACCAGGAAGGCAGCCTCGTCATCCGCGCCATCCGCGATTACTTCCAGCCGGATATCGGCGAAATCCTGATCGACACCGACGAAATCTTCGACCAGGCCCAGCAGTTCATGAGCCACGTCATGCCGGGCACGGTCAACCGGGTCAAACGTTACAGCGACGACGTGCCGCTGTTTTCGCGCTTCCAGATCGAACACCAGATCGAATCGGCCTATTCCCGCCAGGTGAATCTGCCCTCGGGCGGCGCGATCGTCATCGACCATACCGAAGCGCTCGTTTCCATCGACGTCAACTCCGGCCGCGCCACCAAGGGCGCCGACATTGAAGACACCGCCTTCCGCACCAACCTCGAAGCATCCGACGAAATCGCCCGCCAGCTGCGCCTGCGCGACCTTGGCGGCCTCATCGTCATCGACTTCATCGACATGGAGTCGCAGAAAAACCAGCGTGAAGTGGAAAACCGCCTGCGCGAAGCGCTGCACCACGACCGCGCCCGCGTGCAGACCGGCAAGATCAGCCGTTTCGGCCTGCTCGAACTGTCGCGCCAGCGGCTGCGCCCCGCGCTGGCCGAAACCAGCTACATCCCCTGCCCGCGCTGCAACGGCACCGGCCACATCCGCAGCACCGAATCCTCCGCGCTGCACATCCTGCGCATCCTCGAAGAAGAGGCGATGAAGGACAACACCGGCGCGGTGCACCTGCAGGTGCCCGTCGATGTCGGCACCTTCCTGCTCAATGAAAAGCGCGTCGACATCGCCCACATCGAGATGCGCCACAAGGTGCAGCTCATCATCGTTCCCAACCGCCATCTGGAAACGCCGCAGCACGAAATCATCCGCCTGCGCCACGACCAGCTCAACCAGGAAGACATCGCCCTGGCCAGCTACCAGATGGTGCAGAAACCCGCCGGGGAAGAATCACCGGCCCAGTCCAGAAACGGAGACAAACCAGCCCGCCAAGAAGCCGCGGTAAAAGGCATTGCCCCGGAACAGCCCGCCCCCATCGTGGACAGGATGCCCACCGCGCCTGCCGAAACTCCAACGGCCCGGCCCGGGGTGCTTTCCCGCCTCATCGGCCTGCTGTTTGGCAGCCCCACACCCGCGCCCGTCAGCCCTCCAGCGGAAACGGCCGCCGCTCCGAAACGCGACAGCCGCGCACGCGGAGAACGCGGCGACAGCCGCCGCAACGGCAACGGCCGCAACCGCCGCGACAGCGAAAACCAGGGGAGCCGTTCCAGCAGACGCGAAGACCGGAGCGAACACCCCGAACGCGAACGCCCGCAACGCCCGGCGCAGTCGCAGGAAAAGGCTGAGCGGAAAGAACGCTCCGAACAGGGGGATCGCCCCGAACGCAGCGAAAACACCCGTGGCCGCGGCCGCGGCCAGCGTCAGGCGCAACGCACGGAAGAAACCCTTGAGAAGGGGAATGTTGCGGAGCTGCCAGAACCCGCGCTCCTTCCGGTCATCGTGCCGCAGGAAGAGTCCGTAACGGAAACCCCGGCCACCACTGACGACGCAACCCCCGAAAAACGCCGCCGCCGCAGCCGTGGTGGTCGGCGCGACCGGCGCAACACGGAAGACCAGGCCGGAACAGCCGGAAATATTCCGGAGCTGGCCGTCCAGGCTGAAACCCCGGAAAAAATCACTGCCGCCACAGATTCAGCACCTGCCATGGAAGCCATCGTCGCCGGACAGAACGAGGCATTCCACCCCGAAATCACCGCAAGCGAAAGCCCCGCCGCGGAAGAAACCGCTTCCACCAGCACGCCAGAGCCCGCCAGCACCAGCGTCATGATGGAGCAGTCCGCCCTGCCCGACAGCCCGGCCACCATACCGGCAGCCATTCCATCCGGGATCATCGCGGCGGAACCCGCCATTCCCGCACCGCTGCCGCCAACGGTTACGGAGCCATCCACGGCATTACCCCCGCAGCCCGATGAGCCCGTGACTGCCCGCACCCCAGATCCGCAGACACAAACGGAACCCGGCCTCGAAATCGCCACCACGCCGGAACCTGCCCCCCGGGAGGCAGCCCCCCTGGCGCCGCCCGACACGATTGCCGCCCTGCCGGAAAGCGGGCTGATCATGATCGAAACCAGTCGTGAAAAACAGGCCGCATTCAGCGACGGCGCGCCGGAACAGGCTCCGCTTGGCCGCAAGCCCCGCACCCGGAAAACCGTCGCCCATGAACCCTTGCAACAGGTCGAAACCCAGAAATAGGGAAAACAGCAGGGCAGCGGATCCGCTGCCCTGTCGTCCCGCACAGCCACAGACTCACAGAAAACTGAACTGTAAAGAACAGCCCATACCCGCCCTCTCCAGCACTGCTAAAAACCGCCCTGAAGGGCGGTTTTTACCTTGTTTTTCACGGCCAGCGGTTTAGGGCGTGTTCACAGTAGCCAGATATAGGCACAAGCGAGATGCAGGAAGGCGTTGAATCGATTGGCAAGTTTGTCGTATCGGGTTGCGATACGGCGGAACTGCTTGAGGCGATTGAAGAATCGCTCGACGAGGTTTCGT
>JAVBTY010000107.1:0-23453 GCA_031555955.1 Rhodocyclaceae bacterium
ACGAAACCTCGTCGAGCGATTCTTCAATCGCCTCAAGCAGTTCCGCCGTATCGCAACCAGATACGACAAACTTGCCAATCGATTCAACGCCTTCCTGCATCTCGCTTGTGCCTATATCTGGCTACTGTGAACACGCCCTAACTCATTTGCTGAATAATGGTTGTTTTTCATGGTTGCATAGAGTGGTTTCATTGGTGTTTGTCCTTGCAAGGAAACTGTTTATTAAGAATATCTGAAATCACATATGCAGCCCGCCGCCCACGCTGTCCGGCATCCATTTTTTTCAATCCTTCATGGACGACCTCTCCCAGCGTGACCGTCTTGAACTGATGGTAATCGCACCACGCACGTCCTTCGGTGGCATCGAGAACGCCGAGCAGATACATTTCCGCATACCGTCTCTCAGCGAGAATCTTGCTCATGTACATTGCAAAAAACGCTTCAGCCGGCAAATTGTTATTTTCAATGAACAATCGTTGGGTTTCCGGAATCGGGCTGGCAAGTCCGGTTTCAGCATGGGCGTGATGGATAATACCAAGGCATAACGAACAAGCCACAATACGTGCTATTAACCTGAACATGAGTTTTTACCTTTTGTTATCAAGATCGCTACTCAAGGCAGCCCTGCAATCGGGCCGGAAGGTGGGTTGTTGAACATTTCTCCAGATATAAAAATTCATTTTGTGAATGAAACATATTTTCATGCCCCAACTGTACAGGCCTGCATGGATATGAAATTCACAGGCAGGAGCAGACACAGACATGCCTTATTCTCCGCTCAAGGCAACCAGGCCGCTTTCGATATCCCATTGTGCGCGCACGGACAGTTCCAGCGGATAGGGTTCGAACCAGAAGGCCAGGCGGATGTGAAACATCAACTGGCTCCGGGCCGCTTCCTGGCTGCTGGACACGAATGTCACCGAAAGGCTTTCCGGCAATACTCTCGGTTCAAACGCCAGAATTGCCTTTTCAATATTCCGGGCCAGCAGGTTCAGTTCCGGTTCGGTGAGGGTCATGCCGGTGCTGCACGGGATGCCGTAATTCAGGACCGAGCTGGCGGCATGTGGATGGCTGTCTGACAGCGCCTGTTCGCGAGGCGCCACGGTCCCCAGCAGCCACTGCAAGTCCCGCAGCACGGATTGCTGGTAAGCCCGCCTGGACAGCCCGGCCCCTTCGTGCCCGGAGGCGTCGGCCAGACGGTCCAGCAGAGTCGGCAGGAACTGGTCGTTGCGGCTCATGCGGGCAGGCTCTCAGCCTGCATGTTCCCGTCCGGGCATGACGGCCCAGCCAGTCATCAGCAATTCGAACAGGTCATCATCCGGCGCGCCGTTGTGGATGATCTGGCGGGGCGGCTGCTGTGGCGAGGGTTCGGCCCACCAGAAGCTGCGCCCTTTGCGTTCGCAAAAACGTTCGGCCAGATCCGGCCAGGAGAACCAGTCCGTTTCTTGCCCGGTGGAAATACCCAGGTCGGACAGGATATCGGCGGCTGAATCGCCTTCCTCCTTTTGCCTGCTGTCGGCCTTCAGGGCTGCCTCCAGTTCGGCCTGTATCGCGTCGGCGTCCAGCGCCCCCTGGACGAGATGCCGCAGCAGATTTTCCACTCTGAACAGCCAGCGGCTTTGCGGCGGCAGACATTCCGCCATTCTGGCTCCGCCCACCGAGCGCAGGGCCACCACCGGCGAACAGCGGCCGATACGGTCCATGCTGGGCGCCATGCACCCCGTCAGCGGGCGTGCGTCCCAGATGTTTGCGTTCATTGCAAAATGCCATACGGGCGCCAGCTGGAACGCGGCCTTCCAGGTTTCGCCGTGCCGATCTGTCAGACATCCCATGCCCTGCGCGCACCAGGCATGCACCTGTTCGCGAAGGGCTGACGGAAGGCCCCGCCCGGCAAAATCCCCGATGACGGGCAGTTTGCCGAACCAGCCGACGAGCGGAGCCTGCTCCCGGCGCATCAGGGGGAAATTCAGGCCCATGCGACGCGTCCCATGTCTTTCTCCCCCAGGTTGAGGATGCGGGTGACTTCGATGCGCGCCCCGGCCCATACGGCCAGGGCGCTGAAGTTGTCCATCTCCGCTTCCCGCGGGCGTTCAATGTACGCCAGCATGCGCCTTACCCATTCTTCCGGGGTCGCCGCGCCCCGCAACGCTTCTTCCATGGCGGTCTCGTGCAGGGCTTCCCAGAATCCGTCGCTGCAGAGCAGGAATGCATCGCCCTGCAATACGCGCAGCGGTGCATCGCACACTGCCGTTGGCGGCGTATCCGGCGATCCGACCGCGGCATACAGCGCATTCCGGTGCCGACATTCGCGCGGGCTTCCCTGCGCGAAACCGGCATCGATCATGGCCTGCAGAACACTATGGTCATGCGACAGTTTGTGTGCGCGTCCATTGCGGAACAGGTAGATGCGGCTGTCGCCCAACTGGCACCAGGTTGCGCGTTCCTCCCCGGTATTGATCAGGAGAACGGCCACGGTGGTGTTCATCTCGCCATACCCGTGGTGGCGCTCGCGCGCCGTTGCGAGCGCCACCCGGGAAACTTCGATCGGCCAGCCCGCGTCCATGCAGCGCGCGGCGGGTGCTGCCTGAAAGCAGCGTAGTACTTCCTGGACCACCGACCGCGATGCTTCCGCCCCGCCCTCGTATCCGCCCGCGCCGTCCGCCAGCGCAAAACAGCCTATGTGCTCGTTGGCGCAGAAGCCGATGAAATCCTGATTGTTCTCCCGGCCTCCCGGCTCCGTGCAGTGGGCGGTCGACAAATGCATCATGGAATCTCCCATCATGGAGCCTCGTGTTCTTGCCTGGCGCCTGTCCGGGCGCGCCCTTCATAGGCGTCCACGAATGCGGCCCCAAAAAAGTCCTGAAAGCGGTCCACTGCCTGTTCCCGCGTATCTTCGAAATAGCGCCCGTAGGCATCCCACAGACGGGCCTTGCGCCCCACCGACAGCAGGCCGTCGATCATGCCGCGGGTATCTGTGTTACGTGAAATCGTATCCGGATCGAAACGCTCCAGCACCACGGACAATGCGGACCGCATTCCTGAAACCATGCCGACCTGATGGCTCAGCAGGTCTGCAAAGGCGCCCTGCACAGCTTCTTCTGCATTCATGAAGCCCGGATACTCCCGGCCAAGCAGATACAGCAGCGCGACATCGGCATCGGGGGAGAATTTCAGGGGGTTGTTGCGCTCTGGCGAGATCACGGTGACATGGGCGCGTACCTCGCGCTTGACGGTTGCGCGCGCGACCATGAGCCGGATCGTTCCGTCGATGGCCGTGCGCAGCAAGGTTCCCAGCTTGCGCATGAAATCAGCGTCGAGCGTCCGGTGTTCAGGCAGGACGTCCAGCGCGAGGCCTTCCAGTAGCGCGGCATGCAACGCTGCTACCTGTTGGTCCGCCTTTTCCTCCACCGCTGTCTCTGTTTCCACAGGAGGCGCCAGCGCTGGTCCGGGGCGGGTTTGCCGGTCCGACGATTCCATGGCACCGGGGACCGCTTCCGTCACGGGAGGCTCCGCGTGAGACTGCTGTGGCTCGACCGCTTGTTCCGGCAGCGCAGGAACAGGCTGGCTGTCACCGTAACCGCCGTCACTTTCCGGAAAGGACACTCCGGCCTCCGGTACACCGGAGCATGGCGGCATGGCTGGCGGTCCCCCCAACAGATCATCCAGCAGAAAATCCTCGGGAATCAGGGGGGCGCTCCCTGCCTTTGCCGGGCCTGCCTCCTGTCTCTCAACAGGCCTGTCTCCCACGCCGGTCAGTAACTCCGGTATGGGTCCGGTTGCCGCAGAGGCCGCCTCATAGGTATTGGCATCGTGGAAATTCAATGAAATGGGTGAATGCAGTTCACTGACGGGGCGCGTGGGGGTGTTTCCGATAAATCCGCTGCTTTTTTTGTCTGGCGCGCCGAACAGATTTCGCATGCGGATTGCCTCTCCCGCGAAAATCTCCAACGGGTCCAGCGTGCCTTCCTCCAGAAACGGGCTGTTATTTTCTGTCAGGGGATCCTGGGTCAGTTCGCGCGCCAGGTCGCTCGGGCGGCTCTCCTGGTCGAGTCCGCGCAACAGTTTCCGGTCATCTCCGGCGAGATCTGAAAGCCTGACCGTTTCCTGCACGGATGAAATGCCGAGCGGATCGTCGGACATCAGCGCGCGCGTGCCGCCAATGTCGAGGATCATGTCGATATCCGCTTCAGTTGTAGCCGACGCAACGCCTGACGGCTCCATCCCGCCCAGCAAAGCTTCCAGCGTATCGGCTTCGTCCGGTTCGGCGCTGTCCAGCCGTTCGGGCAGGCTGCCCGGCAGTTTTTCCCCGGTTGATTTCCCGGCAGGGGACGGGCGGCCTTCTTCTGCCCCTGCACCGCTGACCCGTAACTCCAGCAAATAACCTCCGATACGGATCTGGTCGCCATGGCTCACCGCCCTGCTCTCTCCCGGAGCAACGGGAAGGTCGTTCAGCAATGCCGGATTGGATGCGCTGATGTTTGTCAGCACATGTCCTCCCTTGTCGTCCGGTTTGAACAGGAGGTGCCGCCGGGACAGCAGGCGCATGGGGTCCGGGAGCACCACGGCATTGCCTTCGCCCCGGCCGATAC
This sequence comes from Rhodocyclaceae bacterium, assembly GCA_031555955.1. Taxonomy (GTDB): domain Bacteria; phylum Pseudomonadota; class Gammaproteobacteria; order Burkholderiales; family Rhodocyclaceae; genus Azoarcus. The sequence goes on from JAVBTY010000107.1 coordinate 4,590, forward strand.
TGCCCCCTTCCTCCGGCAACTGGCCAGCGACGGGAAGTACGGGGGCGATGTCGATGTATGTGATTGCAACTATTTCAAGCATGGATTTCTCCACAACGCCTTGTTTCAGCGTGATTCCCAGCGCAGGGTTACGCGCTCGCCGGTCTCGATAAAGAACTGCACCGCCATGGGGGGAACCCGGGGCAGTTCGATACGGATCTGGTGTTCACCCGGCGTCAGCGTGACGATGCGCGCACTGCCATCCTGAACCAGCCCGATTTCACGCTCATCGAGGAATACCATTCCGCGCATCGGGCTTTCCAGCACCAGTTGGGGCTTGCTTTGCGCAGCCACCTTGTTGACGCGCATCACCGGCCATCCACGACCGTTCGCTTCGTCTGTACTGCCGAAAAAAGGGAAGGTAATGACGCGCTGAAGTTCGCCCTCGCCCGTCAGCACCCAGTCGCCAATGCGATCCCGGGCGGTCTGCGCCATCTCCGCTCCCTGTTCCCGCGCAGCCTCTTCGAGGGCCGACCCGGCCTGGTCTCTGGCAGAATACCCAGGCGATGGCGAATCGAACAGGATCGAACATGCGCTGCCCGCACAAAGCATCGTGACCGCCAGCAGCCGGAACAGAAAACTGCGGGTATTTACCATCATGGATCGTCCTCCCCGCTCAGTCGTTACCAAATACATGTCTGATCCGGTACGTACGTCCGGCTTCTATGTTTAAAGTGAAGTGTTTCGCCGGGTGGGTCTCATTGCGTACCACGACCTCAATCTGCCCCGGTTCGGCCTGAAACCGGACGCGCGGCGGTGCAACGCCAATCAGCTGGTCATTGACGAACACGTTGCCCCATGGTTCGACGCGTACCTCCACGGTTCCCTGCTGCTGCTCCGCAGACGCTTCCTGCGTGCCGCTTTGCGCATCCGGGGCGGGAGTTGTTCCGTATTCCCCACCCCCGGCGGCGACGGGCGTCTGCACCTCCGTCGGCACAGGCCCTGGCAGTGATGCGGAATGCAGGTCGTCCCCTGCTGCCTGGACATTTTCTTCAGTTCCGCCACCATGCCGTTCTCCTGCTTCCGGCATCTCCGCTTCCACGGGGGCGGTTTCAGAATCCGTCTGCCCGGTCACACCGCGTCCCCTGCCCGCCAATGAAAACGGCATGGTCACTGGCTGCTCCATCGCAGAGGCTTGCGCGGACGGCGGCATCGCGCTCCCCTGCTCCGGTACTGCAGGATCTTTGTCAGGCCGGTTGAGTCCATACAGTCCGATGATGGCCACAAGGATCAGCGACACACCGGCCAGCGCTGCCCTGCGCCAGAGTCCATGCAACGGCATCGTTGATCCAGCGGCCGGGCCGGGGGCTGCCCCGCTACCCGCAGCAGATACCGGACGGGCGGCTGCTTCTCCTTTCTGTGAAACCGGCGCGACAAGCTGCGCCATCTGCCCGCCTTCCTGCGGCAAACACTCCATCGCCGGACCCGCTCCGGCGAATGCGCCGTCCCCCCGCTGAATGGTCTCCTGCCGTGCTGCGGCTTCCCCGGCAGCCGCAGGTAATGTCTGTTCCATCGCGACAGGCAGAACAGCCTCCATAGCCCGCATACGTGGTCCGACAATCGGGTCACCGGCATGCATCAGTCCGAGAAACGCCTCTACGGACTGTGGGCGCTGCCCGGGCGAGACGTGCAGGCCTGCATCGATTGCAGCCAGCAGTGTCGGCGAGAATCCTGGCGGGGCAATCTGCGCCAGCGGAAGCAGCGGATCACGAACAATGCGTGCAACCGACACAGTCGGCATCGCGCCGGTAATCAACTGGTAGGCAACCGCGGACAAGGCGTACAAATCCGTCCAGGCACCCTGCGGCGCAATCCTGTTGTCTTCGCTGTATTGCTCGATCGGCGCAAACCCCGGCTTCAGGATCACGGTGGATACATCCGACTGGTCGACCAGGATGTTGCGCGCCGCGCCGAAATCCAGCAGCAACGGCTGACCGTCTTCCAGCATCAGGATGTTGCTGGTGGAAATGTCCCGGTGATAGCAGTTCGCGGCATGCAGCAAGGCAAGCCCATCGAGCAAAGGAGCCAGAAACGCTTCCATGCCGGCGCTGTCACGAATGCGGAAACCCGCCTGAATCCGCACGCTCAACGGCTGCCCGCGGTAATACGGCATCACCATGTAGGCCGTTCCCTGCTCTTCCCAGAAGCGCAGAACCTCGACCAGCGCGGAATGTTTGAAGCGTGCCAGCATCCGCGCTTCCGAAACGAAGCAGCGAAGTCCTTTTTCAAAGGTTTGCCGCTGGCGCTCGCCGCTGGGCACCACCCGCCCATCGTCCATCCGTCGGGCATGGCTGACCGGCAGGTACTCCTTGATCGCGATTTCGCGTTCCAGCAAAGTGTCATAGGCCAGATAGACGATGCCGAAACCGCCTTCACCGATCACCGAGCGTACTTCGAATTCCTGCAGGCGCGCTCCCGCCGGCAATGCATTCACCGGCGCCGGGGACCGGAGTGTGCCGCGTGACTGTGTCGTATCCATTTTCAGATCCCGGCAAACATCGAAGGCCGCCGGCAGGAATCTGCCCGCCCTTTCATCCCGGCCTTGGCGAAAAAAAATGGCAACCGCAAAGCCATGGAAAAATAACGCAATGCTCTTTTCATTGCCCCGCACCTTGAAGGTTGGCCTCTCAGTCCGCCATCGCATCCAGTAGCGTGACCGCTTCCGGTGAGTCCGCCTGTGCCGGCGCGGGCAAATCCTGCGCGCCGCGGTTCCCGGCGACGGGCCGCGTCCTGACCCTGGTCACGAACGCCCCGCCCACGGCGGAAAGGCTCACATGTTCGATCGCGCAGCCGGAGATCATCGCTTCGAGGGTATGCCGACTGATCTCCGGCAGCACGGTATTGGTCAGTACCGCGTCGATCATCCTTCCGCCCGAATCGCTGACATGGCAACGTTCAATCACGCAGCGTATTGCCTCGTCGTCATACTCCAGTATCGCGTCATGATTGCGTGCGATGCGCGCGCGCACGCGCTCCAGTTGCAGCCGGACGATCGACGACAGGGTTTCCGGCGCCAGCGGCACATACGGCACCACCACCAGACGCCCCAGCAGTGCGGGCGGAAAGACTTCCAGCAACGCCGGGCGCAGCGCCTCTTCCAGCGCTTCGGGCGCGGGCGGCTGAGGGCCGTTTGCACACAGGTGGTCGATGATTTCGGTGCCCACGTTGGAGGTGAGCAGGATCACCGTATTGCGGAAATCGATTTCCCGCCCCTCGCCATCTTCCATCCGTCCCTTGTCGAACACCTGGTAGAAGACTTCGTGCACGTCAGAGTGTGCTTTCTCGATCTCGTCCAGCAGCACCACGCTGTAGGGGCGGCGGCGCACCGCCTCGGTCAGCACGCCGCCTTCTCCGTAGCCGACATAACCCGGCGGGGCCCCTTTGAGCGTGGATACGGTATGCGCTTCCTGGAACTCGCTCATGTTGATGGTGATGAGATTCTGCTCGCCGCCGTACAGGTTCTCCGCCAGTGCAAGCGCGGTTTCGGTCTTGCCGACGCCGGAAGGGCCGCACAACATGAAAACACCGACCGGCTTGCCCGGGTCTGACAGTTTTGCCCGCGCGGTCTGGATACGGCGGGCGATGGTTTCCAGCCCCGCGCACTGCCCGATGACACGGTGCCCGAGACTGCCTGCCAGTTCAATGACCGCCCGGGCCTCATCGCGCACCATGCTCCCCACTGGAATACCCGTCCAGTCGGCAACCACCGAGGCCACCACCTGTTCATCGACTGCCGCGGCCACCAGATGCTGTTCGCCCCGGCACTGGCGCAGACGCTGTTCCAGCCCGGCCAGGCGTTCCCGTTTCGTTTCGACGTCTTCTTCGTCTTCCGGCTGCCCGTCAGCACTGCTGCTGGCATCTTCGGTGTGTTGCGTGGCCACATTGCCGAACAGGGTATTACGCAGCTTCACGATTTCTTCGACCAGCGTGCGCTCCTCTTCCCAGCGCGCTTCCAGTGCCGCTACCTCGACGCCCGATTCCGCGATGCGCTCCTCCAGCGCCGCAATACGTTCGTGGTGCGCCATCCCGGCGGCCTGCTCACGCAGCAGCAGCGCACGTTCGTCTTGATACAGTGCCACATGGCGCCGCAAATCCTCCAGCGCCCCAGGCACCGTGTGCTGGCTGATCGCAACCCGCGCTGCCGCCGTGTCCAGCAGCGCCACCGCCTTGTCAGGCAATTGCCGGGCCGGGATGTAACGGTGCGACAAGGCTACCGCTGCGCGCACCGCATCGTCGAGGATGCTGACACCATGGTGCTGTTCCAGCGGCGCGACGATTCCCCGCAACATGCCGACCGCGCGCGCTTCGTCCGGCTCGTGCACCTGTATCATCTGGAACCGGCGCGTCAGCGCAGGATCCTTCTCGATATATTTTTTGTATTCGCTCCATGTCGTTGCGCCCACCGTGCGCAAGGTGCCGCGCGCGAGTGCCGGTTTGAGCAGGTTGGCTGCATCCCCGGTACCCGCCGTGCCGCCCGCGCCGACCAGGGTGTGGATTTCGTCGATGAACAGGATCACCGGCCGTTCGGCATGTTGCACTTCGTCGATCAGTTGCTTCAGCCGTTGCTCGAATTCGCCTTTCATGCTGGCACCGGCCTGCAGCAGGCCGACATCGAGGCTGCGCAACTCCACCTGCGCCAGGCTGCGCGGCACTTCCCCGGCAGCGATGCGCAGCGCGAAACCTTCCACGACGGCCGTTTTGCCCACTCCCGCCTCGCCGGTCAGAATCGGGTTGTTCTGGCGGCGGCGCATCAGGATGTCGATGATCTGGCGGATTTCATCATCGCGCCCGGTTACCGGATCAATTTCTCCGGCGCGTGCGCGCGCCGTCAGATCGACGGTGTATTTTTTCAGCGCCTCGGCCTTGCCCAGCGCGGCAGGACTCATCGCTCCCGAGCTTGCCCCGGGTTCAGCCAGCGCATCACCATAGACGCTGACAACGCTTTCCGACATGGCCTCCGGGCTACCAGCCAGCAACTGGCGGAAGTCCGTACCCAGGCGGGCGACGTCAACATGCCCCAGTTGCGGCGCATTTCTCAGCATCGTCTCGCGCAGCCGTTTGTCCGCCAGCAGGGCAAGCAGCAAATGGCCGCTGCGCACCGCCGCCGCACCGAAATTCACGGATGCCTGCATCCAGGCGCGTTCCACCGCAGAGTCGATGTCCGACGACAAATCCTCAATGCCGCTGGCCCCGTCGGGCAGGCGCTCCAGCACTCGCAGCAGTTCAGCGACCAGACGCCCCGGATCAATGTCGGAATCGCGCAGGATACGATGGATATCGCTATCGTCAAGTTGCAGCAACTGATAAAGCCAATGGCACATCTCGACCCTGGGGTTGCCGCGCAGCTTGGCAAAAACAGTCGCTCCCTCGATGGCCTTGTACAGCGTCGGATTGAGCTTGCCAAACAGCGACGCCCGGCTGATCGTACTCATGATGACCTCATGTTCGTGAAAGTTGGAAACTGTCCGGGCGTTCCTCGCAATCCAGCACCAGGTCGCCCCGATCCTGCGTCTGCGCCTGCGTACCCAGCCAGCTCGTCCACCCCAGCCGGGAATGTCCGCCCAGTTGCACCGCGGGTACCTGGGCGGCGCGAAGGATCAGGCGGATATCCCAGGCCAGTTCGAACCCGGTGTAATGCCGGACCCAGTCGCGCAGCGTGTTGTACCAGTCGCCGCCGGGGAGAAACCGTTCATAGGTGGCAAGGTCCAGCGGTCCGGCATGAATGCGGAAACGGTGCAGACGATCCGGTACGGCAACGCCGCATACCGCGCCGACCCCAAGCCGCGATGCGTCGCCAAAGCCGCCCAGTTCGCTGCGATCCCCGGGCGACAGTTCCAGCCAGTTCATGACCCACTCTTCAATCCGGAATGACCACCCGAAAAAACTGGTCAGAATTGCCTTCAGCCCTTCCGGATTGCGCGTCAGCCGTACCAGATGACCCACCATGTGGCGCCGGGCATGGTCCGGCACACCATCCCGTCCCGCACTCTGCGCTTCGCCATAACCGGCGAGACTGCCCACATGGCGGCTGAATGCATCGTCGTCGCGGCGGTCAAGGCTCGTGACCGACTGCGCGCTGGACCAGGCGCGGTAGAACAGCAAGGCTGCGCGATGCTGGAAGATGTCGAAGAAAGCCAGCAGCCCCTCGTCCTTGTCGATATGTACGGCACTGCGCACATACTCGGTCAGGTGAAGCGGCAGCGGCCCGTTCGGGCCGAACAGGCCAAAACCCAGTTGGGAAAGGCGCGGATATCCGCAGCGGTCCTGGTCATATGCGACCAGCGCCGCAGGTGCGAAACGCAGCGATGGCGGCTGGCTGACCCGCACCACCTCCCCGCTCGCCCGCATTGCCCTTCCCAGGCGGGGGGCCTGCGGGTTCCTGGCCTCGAACCAGCGCAACGCATTGAACCAGTCTATTTGCCAGGGCGATTGTTCGAGCCAGGTACGCAGCGGCACGACCGTGCCGGAGGAGGCTGCCGCTTCACGCATCCGGACGGCCTCCCCAGCGCGGCGGCCAGCCAGCCACCTTGCCGCGCGTGGTGCTGAACAGGTTCAGTTCGCAGAACATGTTCATCGATACATGCCGCGACAGGAACTGTTCCAGCACGGCACCAAAAAGATAAGGGCTGCCGCCGGCGAACGGACGCTCATCGAGCGTCACGTCCATGGCCACCCCACGCCCGAAGACCAGCGGCCCAACGACCGGCAGGCGGCGATTGACCGCTTTCGCGTGCGTGGCGACGATAGACTCCGCATGCCTTCCCACCACCGGATCACCCAGCGCGGCATACAGCCCCAGCAACTCACGCAGCAGCGCTGCGCCACTGCCGGCATCCAGATCGCGTAGCGCGAGATAATTGATCGAAAGATGGCTGATCAGCCGCCACGTCATCTCCCGTTCGGCAAACTGCGGACGGGGACGGGATGGCCCCTTCAACACTTTCGCGCGCTGCGGGGACAGGCGTGTGTCCACATTCAGGGAAGCGCCCGTGGGCATGAACAGCGGCAGATCACGATTTGTCAGCAGCATGTCGGCGGCAATCTGCTCGACCTGTTCCGGCCAGGGGGCCTCGCGCATATCCACCAGCGATACGAATACCTCCGAGCCGCGATAACCGGACCGACCGGTATCCCGTCCTCCCTGTTCGGAAAGGCGCCGCGGCTCACGGCGCGCTGAAAAAAAAGCATCCGCAGCGCCAGTCGTCTCGCCGACATGTTTGTAGAACGGTGCAAAGGAACGCACCGCATTGTTGCTGCGGTCGAAACCGTCGATACCGAATACCTGATAGACCTCATAATCCAGCGGACGGGTTCTGTCCGGTACGATGTGGTATTCAAGCGCACCTGGCGTGACCGGCAAGCGTTTGCCGGAGGACTGGAAGAGGTTGATGATCGGCACGCAATTGGGCAGCAGGCACCGGTTGCCGACCGCCGACGCAAACATCGTGGGGTCACAATCGAGCAGAATCGCAATTTCAAATGTTTCCGCGCCCAGACGGGCCAGCGCCGCGCCCATGCCGCCTATGCTGAAAAACAGATAACGGGCCGGAAATGCGAAATATTCGTGCAACAGCCGGTAGCCCTGGAAAACGCGCGTATCTGTCGGCAGCAATGCCTGTTCCGCATCGAATCCCTCTGCCCGCAATGTTTCCGGTGCGCAGAGCAGTTGCGCCCTGCCGCCGCCCGCTTCACTGACCACGACACCGAGTCCGTATCCGGCTACTGCCTCGTAGAGCACTCCCGCGTCGGGCTCATCCGCCGCAATATGAAAACACAGGCGATCCGGCAAACGCCCGAGCACCGCCTCCGGACGGGTGAACCTCAGGCGTAGCCGAAGGATGCCTTTGACCGGTTTTTTCCCTGGCAGCGCGCCGAGCGGCAGCTTGTCCCCCGGCAGGTCCGCGCGTACCTCCAGAACTTCCAGCGGCCACACATCCAGGTCGTGCGCCGTCACGAACGTACAAGCGGTCCGCCCTCCGGCGACCGTCTCCGAACTCATGCATGTACCGCGCGGAAGCCTGCTGGCACTGGTGTCGGCATTGCAGCCTTCCTCCACGGCACTTTCGACGCAGGCAATCGCCATTGCCGGCGTCGGCGCCAGATAGTGCGGATAAACGACTTCCAGCAGGCGTTGCGAGAAGCGCGGAAATTCCGCATCGATCTTGACGTGAATCCGTGCGGCAAGAAAGGCGAAACCCTCGAGCAGACGCTCCACGTAAGGGTCCGCCACCGTCTCGGCCTGCATGCCAAGGCGGCCCGCCACTTTCGGGAACGCCGCAGCAAACTCGCCGCCCAGCTCCCGCAGATAGGCAAGTTCGCGGTTGTAATATTCGAGAAACCGCGCATCCATCACGCCATCCTCACCAGCGGTGTCATCCGGCGCCGGCTCATAAACCCGCCGGACATGAGAACTCCCTCATTTCCTTCAGCGCGAAGGGGTTCTTGACGCTGCCCGCAATCACTTCGAAGCTGACCTTGCGTCCGCCGACATTCAATGTCGCCTGAAAACGCTCCGAACTGCTGCCAGGTACGATGCGGGCATTATCGAACAGCCGGTGCATGGCCCACGGCCCTTCCAGCAGCAGGCCATCGGCGCCACCGCCCATCGCAGGCTCCAGCGACAAGCGGATCTGCCCGCTGCCGCGGGTACCCGGCCAGCGCACCGCATGGCTGACCTGCGGGCCATGCTGGTAGCGAATTACCTGACCATCGATGTTCAACTGCATCAGGGTGATCGTGGCGTCCATTTCAACCGGTTTGAGCTGTACCGAAACCGCCGGCGCTCCCGCACCGCTGCGGAAAAATATCTCTTTGATCACTGCCGCACGCTCAAACTGCCCCAATACCCCGCCCTCTCCCAGGCCGCCGCGCGCACCGGGCACCAGCCGCCAGGGGGTCGCCGAGATATCCACCACTGCCGCCAGTTCCCGCTGGAAATAGCTGTCGGCAATACCGCCCGGGCCAAACATGCGTGTGAAATCCTCGCTGGCAACTTCCTGCTTTGCACCCGCCACAAAGGGATAACGCCCTTCAATCGTCTCACGGCACGTACGGGTGACGGTGCCCACCATCTGCGTGCTTTTGGCTGCGCGAGCCTCCCGCGCCACCAGCGTGCCGCCTGTTGTGGCAAGCGTTTCAAGCAGACGCTTGCCCGGAAGGGGCAACCGGCTGGCTTCCGCCTTCAAACGCGCAGGCAGGTCACTGGAAGGGGGCGGATATCCACCCGCGCGGGCAGCCTCGACCGAACTCAGCAGCAGGTGCAATTCAGACAGCGCCTGCAGCGTGCCCGCCAGCGGTCCTCCGCCCTCGCCGCTTCCCACCGAGCGGCGCAGCGCCTCGAACCGGCGATCCACAATCAGTTCCGGCTTTTCTTCGGGGCCGAGACGGCCAGGAAGCATGCTGGGCCCGATCATCCGGGTGACGTCGTCCTGTGTCGCACGGGCTGAGCGCTTCACCCGATCCAGCAGCGATGTGTCCCCTCCTGCACCGGAGGTTGGCGTGGTTTTCAGCAGAGTCGTCTCATCCACCACGGCCTTCATCAGACGCGCCAGCGGCGAATCCGCCGATGACAGCACCTTGACCAGTTCGGTTGCCTCCGGCAGCGAACGCGGTTCGAGCAAATCGATGTCCTCGATGAAACGCTCCCACGCCGCCACGTAATCCCACATGTAGAGGCGCTTGACCTCCAGCGCCAGTTCGCCGTTAGCAATCGCCTGAGCCTGCTCGCGCGCGGAAACATCGGAAACACCCAGCACCCAGGCATCATCGCGGCCAACATAACGCAGTACGTTGCTGACCTCCGGCGCGAACAGCTCGTGGTAGCCACGGTAGGTGTACAGCGCGCCGACGCCATCGGTGAGCGGCAATCCGCTCGAGCGTCTGAACACCGACGGTGCGCTGGGCCCGACAACCGCGCCGATCGAGAAATCCGGCAAATTGTTATGCTCAAGCGCCCTGACCAGTCTGCGGTATGTGCGCTGCGTGAACGAATACTGCGCCAGCCGGGCGCGCGTTGCATCCACCAAAGTCCTGTCGATCGGCTTGGCCACCTGCATGCCCCCAATTGCAATCAGCGCTGCAACATGGCGTTCAAGCGCATCGCGTTCCTGACGCGCCGCGCCGGCTGGCATGCTGTAGTCCCAATCGGCCAGCACAAACGCCGTGAACGCATCACCGTCGAAATGCGCACGGTCGTGCAGCATCAAATATGCTTTCAGTATTTCATGGGAGAACTCCAGGTCTTCCACCGCCACGGTCCGCAGCAACCATTCCAGGCGGGCCTCGATCGCCGGTGCAAGCCGGGTACGCAGCAGGGTCTCGTAGAGCGGCCGTGACCCCGCCAGCAGCTTGTCCCCCTGGTACAGTCCGAACGTCCACGGACGCAATGGATGAGCGGCGCGAAAATGCATGCTGTCCGGTACCGTTTCCGCCTCGGTCAACGGCCCGAGCAACGGATACACATTGCCATCGACCATCGGCGGCAGCTCGTCCAGCTTGAGCGCCAGACGATCCACCTTGCCATCGACCTCTACCAGATAAGTCGTATTGTTGCGGTAGCTCGTCGCCCATACAAACACCGTCCCCGCCAGCACCAGCGCGCTCGCCGTATAGCCGGCCAGTTGCAAGGCGCGGGCGCGCCGGTCCGCGCGGCGGTTGCGGCCGACCAGATCCGCCTCGGCAAACACCACCTGGGCCAGCAGCTCGTTCAGGAAATAAGTCTTCGGGGTACCGCGCTGCGCCGCCGGAGCCTGTGCGCCCTGCGGCGCGCCCTCCATCGCACGGATGACGCGATCAAGCGGCGCGCCTTCCTGTGTGGCACTGGTGAAATACATGCCCCGGAGCAGCGGTGCCGAAGAAAACCGTGAATCGGCGAACAGGATCGCGCCAACCTCCCGCAGGGCCTCGCACAGCAGGGCGAACTGCTGGGGAAAGGAATGGATCAGCGCCCGCCGTGCAAGCTCGGGTTCCGACAGCAGCGTATCGGCCAGGCCGACATGAATACGCGACCGCAGCAAAGACATCTCATGTTCGACGGCGCTGTCCGCGTAGCCGCCTTCCCTCTCCGGCGACCAGGGAAGCGTGAATCCCCATACCTGTTCTCGCCCGGCACGGTCCAGTGACGCAAAATATTCATCGAAACCGGACAGCAGATCGCACTTGTTGACCAGCAGATAAACCGGGAAACGGACCCCAAGGTCTTCCCTCAGTTCGTCCAGCCGCTGGCGCAGGGTTTCAGCATGCCCGCGGCGTGCTTCGGGGGTACTGTCCAGCAGTTCGGTGACGGACACCGTAAGCAGCACGCCGTTGACCGGTTGCAGGCTTCGGCTCTTGCGCAACAGCCCCAGGAAGCCGCGCCATTCCGTACGGTCTCCTTCTGCATCGCTGTCATGCGTGGTATAGCGTCCCGCGGTATCGATCAGCACGGCCTGGTTGGTGAACCACCAGTCGCAGTTGCGCGTACCGCCGGCGCCCTTGACTGCTCCCTTGCCGAACGATTTGGCCAGCGGAAATTCCAGCCCGGAATTCAGCAGTGCGGTCGTTTTGCCCGCCCCTGGCGCGCCGATGATGATGTACCACGGCAATTCGTAAAGATAGCGCCCCCTTGAGAGCAGCCTGCCCAGACCGCGCGAGCGCCCGCCGAAACGCGCACGGCGCAGCATGTCGAGTGCCTCGTTGAAGCGCGAGCGCAGCAGCTTGATCTCTTCGGTCTCAACGCCGCGCGGCGTCGTCAGCAACAGCCCCCGCAAACGCCCGGTAATGCTGGCGTTGGTGGAACTGCGCCGCCAGCGCCGCCACAGCGCACGCAGCAGCAGGAAAACTGCCAGTGCAAGGATCGTCCAGAGACGCGCTTCGACCGTCACCAACGGCTGATAGCTACCGAACGCCAGCAGCGGCCCGGCAAACCAGATCAGCGCGGCAGCAACCAGAAAGCCAACGCAGGTCCAGAAAGCCCGCGAAAACAGTACGTTCACCACACCTCGCAGGAACGACGAAATCATTGCCGCACCTCACTTGCCTGCACTGCGGCATCCGGATTCAACTGGCGATGGATTTCATCTCCGGACAACATCAGCGTGATTTCGACGCGCCGGTTGCGCGCCCGCCCTTCGGGCGTATCGTTTGCCGCCACCGGTTCGGCCTCGCCTCTTCCATCGGCCCTTGCCTGTACATGACGTTGCATCCGCCCTGACAGCAGCGCGGCAACGGTACGCGCCCGCGCTTCCGAAAGATGCCAGTTCGAGGGAAAACGCGCGCTGCGCATCGGTACGTTGTCGGTATAACCGGTGACCACCACGCTGCCATCGATTTCATCGAGGCCGTGGGCAATGCGCCCGAGTACGCCAAGATAATTGGGCCGTACCTCGGCGCTGCCGGAGTCGAACAGCCCGTCCCCCATCAGCGTGATGATGCTGCGGTCGGAGAGGTCGCGCACTTCCAGCAGGCCGGCGCGGATCTCGGGCTCAAGAAAACGCCTCAGACGAGGCACCACCGGGCGCTCGACCAGCGGACTGGGCGGTTCGAGCGACACCAGGCGGCGAAAGACCTTGTCCGAATCCGGCTCCAGCAGAAAACTCAGCCAGACATAGATGGCAAAGGCAAGCAAGGCGCATAACAGGGCCACCACCCAGGGCGGAACCATCCGCCAGGCTTCCCGCCGGACCTCCACCCCTTTCCAGTTCGGCGACAGACGCTGCTCATAGCCATTGCGTACCGTATTCAGCAGGGCGGCGATGCGCCGCTTGAGAATCTCCAGTTGTGCATGACCATTCTCGGTGACCCGGAATTTGCCTTCGAAACCCAATGCATTGCAGTAGTACAACAGCTCGATGAGATGACGGTGGCGCTCCGGATACTGCGCCAGCCGCCCGAGCAACTGGTAATACTTCTCTCCACCGTGGGTTTCGTTGTGAAACGTCACCAGCAGGCTTTGCTTTGACCACACCCCCTTGCTGCCCCATGGCGTCTGCGCCGCGGCTTCATCGAGGGCAGTGCACAGGCAATAGCGTGCGCCGATGATTTCGTCACGCGACACGTTTGCAGCCAGGGCCTGTTCTTCGAAGAAGCGGACTTCGGCGATCAACGAATGGCGCAGACTCGCCGGATCGGCCACTGCACTCAGCGCACGCACTCGCGGAACCAGGTTCAGCAGACGGGTGGCCGCCCTGACGAGCGGATTGTCGCTGCAGGACGGCAAGGACTGCAGACGCCCTCCCGGCGGCATTGCCTGTGCGTTCCCGGAGGATTCCCCGCCGCCCAGCCCGGTCAACAGATCGAAACTCCCCGCCAGCCCCGGCATGGGATTTACCCCTGATTCGGTACTCATCGCCTGATTGCCCAGCACTCGAGTTCAAGTTGCGGAAAATCTCCCGCAATGTGGATGGCAACGCCCGCGCTGTGGTCCAGCCCGCGCCAGAGGTCATGATGGCTGTCCAGTTCGAAATACTGGTACCCGGCGTGGTACGGCAATTCCCGCGGCGCGACCGGCAAGGGCTTCAAGGTCACCCCGGGAAGGTGCAGATTCACCAGATCGCGGATCTTCTCGACAGGACCGATCTTGACCTGGGTAGGAAACTGCGCCTGAAGGTATTCAGGCGCCAGACTGGACTGCGCCGCCAGCACGAACGATGCGGTGCGAAACAATTGCCTGTCAGGCACCATCGCCATCCGGATGCCGTACTTGCGCTCCTCGAGGTCGATGCGGATGGCGGCCTGGTCCATGACGAGCGCCAGCGCCTGGCGAAGGTCAATCATCACCGGCGCGAACGTCGCCTGAAGATCGTCATGCCGGTAAGGCGGATACACCCTGGCACGGCGACGGCTTGAAAAAACCGCCAGTTCCCCCACCAGTGCAAGCAGTTCCGAATACAGCCGTTCGGGATGCACCACCTGCCGGTGTTCCAGATGCTGCAGCACCGGCAGCCAGCGGTTTACCAGCTTGAGCAACAGAAAATCCGCGACATCTGATACCCCGCCGCGCGCAATCCCGCCGCCGGACATCCGTTCGGCCAGCGCATCGGCACGCTGCCCCAGCAACCCCACGGCTTCCCGCATGTAGCCATCCAGCTCGGAACTTCCTTTGCAGGAAAGCACGGGCGGAATGTAGCCGCGATCCAGATCAAGGCGATGATTGGGCAGGCGCTCCCTGATCCGCACCACGCCAAGCGAGCGCCAGCCATCGGGCACATCCTGCTGCAGAAGCAGGCGCAAACGCAGCTCCCCCAGCAGCACTTCGGCGGGAGCCGAGCCGATAGCATTCATGTCCCGCACTTCCACCGTCGTGCTAACCCAGCGCGCCGCGCTGCGGGGATTTTCCTCGAAGATGACGCTATCGATACCGCTACGCAACGGCGGCAGCGCCAGGCACACCAGTGCATCACGCGTCTCGACCGCCACATCCAGCGCCAGACCCCCGGGGCAATCCCCCGGGATTGAGAACGGCGTACCGTCCGGCATCACCCCCCGGGCCGAGTTGAGCACCACGCTGCCAAGCTGGAGCGAATCCTCATCGCACTCCAGCGTATGAAATCCCCAGTACAGCTCGTCCGCATACGCAATCCGCTGCTGGACGACGGACTCCAGATGCCGCTCCTGCTGCTGGAAATGTTGCGGCCGCAGGAACATTCCCTCCGACCAGATCACCTTGCGCTCACCGTTCATATACACGTCCCTGCATCCGACCGGTATGCGGCCACGACCCTCTGTATTCGAACGTCATCGCACCACTTCCTTGATGACGATATTTTTTTCGCCCACAACCACCCGATACCGCTGTTGCGGCGACGTCTGGCTGGACCACAGAAGTCCGGCCAGGTACGGCGCCGACACGGCCACCACCGAGCGCCACACACTACCTTGCACATCACGATACCCGGCGGTCACCCCCAAAAAACGCGTATCCAGCCCGGTGCGACGGCGCAACACCCTGACCTCTCCGGGCATCAGCATGAATTCATGAGTTTCGAGCACCTCCTCATGCCGCGCACCTTCCCCTTCCAGCAAGGTGAAGAAATCGGCCGACTGGAAAAAGGTGTTTCCGGAAAGCTCATAGACCCTCAGGAGCACAGGAGAAGGCCGTCCCTGCGCCGTTGGATTGAGCGACTCGGAGGCTGCAATCGAGATTTCGACAGGAACCGGCAACTCTTTTCTGGGCGGCACGGAACAGCCGCTGGCACCCAGAACAGCAATGACCACCGCCATCAAACAGGCAAGTCTCATGACACCCCGCCATCAATTAATGCTGTAAAAATAACAAAACAGCCAAATCGAAGAACTTTAGCACAAAGCGGATAGCACGTTGACATACAGAACACCCTGGACAACAATCGGCAAGAAGACCTTTATCTGAACCCCAAGCCGCGCAGCCCCCGATAGATGTCATCCACCTCAACCCCGCTTTCCGCCTTGCTGGCCGAGTCTTCGCCTTTGGCAGACGGCGACAGCGTCTGCGGGCCGAACCTCGAGTACGCGCCCCGCTTCCTGGATTTCATGGCAAGCGCGCAGGGCAAGGAGGAGCAGCAGGTTGGCGATGCCATCATCCCGGCCCAGGAGCCGGACTGGCATGCGGTCATGCAGGCCGGCCTGGCGCTTGCAGGGGAATCCCGCGACCTGAGAATCGCGGTAACGCTGACGCACGCCGCGACCCGGCTGTATGGGCTGCGCGGTTTTACCGACGGGCTTGCCCTGATTCACGACTGGCTTTCCCGCCACTGGGACGCACTGCATCCAACGCTTGTACTGGACGGTGAATACGACCCTCTGATGCGCATGAACACCCTGTCCGGCCTGCTCGCGCCAAATGGTTGCCTGAAAGCACTGAGGCAGGCGCGCCTGCTGGAAAGCCGCGCGGGCGTGCTGCTTGCCGGTGACGCGGAAAACATCATCCGGGGACGTCCCGTCAGCAGCACTGCTGCCGTCACCACGCTCGGGCAACTGACACGTCTGGCCGCGGACGAACGTGAGCGCAATGCCGAGACGTTCACATCACTGAACGAGGCCCTCCGCCTGCTGCGGGAGATCGAGTCATTCTGGCAGGACCGGCTGGAAACCGAATACTGGCCGGAGTTTCAAGGGCTGCGGGAGATGCTGGGTCGGCTCGCCGGCCTTGCCGCCGTCCCTCATCAGGATGCGGGCATGCCGGACAGCACAATGCCCCCCCCTTCCGGAACGGCCCCGGAAACCGCAGCAGAAACCACCTCAGCCAGCACTCAAGACACGCGCCCGCTCACGTCCAGCCAGCCAGATTTATCAGCAGCCACCACCCTGCCCGGTACGGTACGCAGCCGCCGCGATGCATTTCAGGCCCTGGCGCTCGCACGCCATTATTTTGAGCACAACGAGCCTTCGCACCCGGCGCCCTTGCTGATCCGGCGCATCGAGAAACTTGAAGGCCTCAGCTTTGCGGAAATTCTTGCCGAACTGACCCCCGACGCACTCGGGCAGCTCAGGCAAATCGCTGGCAACGGGAGTCCGCCAGCCTGACCTGACCCCATACCCCGATCCACCTGACCAAGCAAGGAGTCCTGAATTGGCAACCAGAAACGACGTACCGAAGGGAAAAAGCGGCCAGAAATTCATCGGTCGCAACCGCGCCCCGCGCGTCCAGATCGAATACGACGTTGAATTGTATGGCTCGGAAAAGAAGATTCAACTGCCTTTCGTCATGGGCGTCATGGCCAATCTGTCCGGCAAGCCCGCCGAAGCCCTTCCGCCAGTAGCCGAGCGCAAATTCCTCGAAATCGACATCGACAACTTCGATGAGCGCATGAAGGCCGTGCAGCCCCGGGCGGCATTCACGGTACCCAACACCCTGACAGAAAAAGGCGAACTGCCCGTCGACATGACTTTCAGCAGCATCGACGAATTCAGCCCGGGCGCCATCGCCAACAAAATCGAACCGCTGCGCCAACTGCTCGAAGCCCGTACCCAGCTCAACAACCTGCTCAGCTACATGGACGGAAAAAGCGGCGCGGAAAACCTGCTGGCCGATGTGCTGCGGGATCCGGGCATCCTGAAGGCCCTTGCCGCGCTCCCCAAGGCGGATCACACCCCGCAGCAGGACGAAACCCCCGACGCCCCCACGCAGGAGGCCTGACCGCATATGAGCACACAACTGCTACAGCCTGGCGTACCCGCCGCCACGACCGAAAGCTCCGACTTCGCCAGCCTGCTGGAAAAAGAGTTCAAGCCCAAAACCGACGAGCAGCGCAGCGCGGTCGAATCCGCCGTGCGCACCCTGGCGGAACAGGCGCTCGAATCCAGCCTGAGTTTTTCCGGCGATGCCTACCGGTCCATCGAAGCCATCATCGCCGAAATCGACCGCAAGCTCTCCGAGCAGATCGAACACATCATCCACCACCCCGATTTCCAACAGCTGGAATCCACCTGGCGCGGCCTCCATTACCTGGTGAACAACACCGAGACCGACGAGATGCTGAAGATCCGGGTCATGAACCTGTCGAAGAAGGATCTGCATCGCAACCTTCGGCGGCACAAAGGCATCGGCTGGGATCAAAGCCCGCTCTTTCGTCGCATCTACGAAGAAGAATACGGCCAACTGGGCGGCGCCCCCTATGGCTGCCTCATTGGCGACTACTACTTCGACCATACCGCGCCGGACGTGGAACTGCTCGGAGAGATGGCCAGGATAGCCGGCGCCGCGCACTGCCCCTTCATCAGCGGCGCCGATCCTGGCGTCATGCAGATGAACTCCTGGCAGGAACTGGCCAACCCGCGCGACCTGACCAAAATCTTCGAAAACACCGAATACGCGCCGTGGCGCAGCCTGCGCGACTCAGACGACTCGCGCTACATCGGTCTGGCCATGCCCCGTTTCCTCGGCCGCCTGCCGTACGGCGCGCGCACCAATCCAATCGACGACTTCGATTTCGAGGAGCGCACCGATGGCACCGACCATCACCGCTACCTCTGGATCAACGCCGCCTATGCAATGGCCATCAACATCAACCGCAGTTTCAAGTATTACGGCTGGGCGAGTTCGATTCGTGGAGTGGAAAGCGGTGGCGTCGTGGAAGGACTGCCGTGCCATACCTTCCCCACCGACGACGGCGGCGTGGACATGAAATGCCCCACCGAGATCGCCATCTCGGACCGGCGCGAGGCCGAACTCGCCAAGAACGGCTTCATGCCCCTGATCCACCGCAAGAACACCGACGCGGCCGCCTTCATCGGCGCACAGAGCCTGCAAAAGCCGGCCGAATATTACGACCCGGATGCAAGCGCCAACGCCAACCTGTCTGCACGCCTGCCGTATCTCTTTGCCTGCTGCCGCTTCGCGCATTATCTGAAATGCATTGTGCGCGACAAGATCGGAACCTTCAAGGAGCGCGAAGACGTCGAGCGCTGGCTCAACGACTGGATCATGAACTATGTCGATGGCGACCCCGCCAACTCCAGCCAGGACACCAAGGCCCGCAAACCGCTCGCCGCTGCCGAGGTCGTCGTCGAAGATGTCCAGGACAACCCCGGCTATTACAGCGCCAAGTTCTTCCTGCGCCCCCATTACCAGCTCGAAGGCCTGACGATGAGCCTTCGTCTGGTTTCCAAACTGCCGTCAGTCAAGGAAAGCAACGCGGCCTGACGGCGGATTCCTTGTTTCAACACCACCTGCATGTAAAAGGAGTAGGCTCACATGGCATCTTTGCAAGACTTTTTCATCAAAATCGCTGGCATCGATGGCGAGTCCAAGGATTCGAAACACTCGGGCTGGATCGATGTATTGAACTTCAACTACGGCGTCTCGCAGTCCTCCTCGATGTTCACCGGCGGCGGCGGCGGCGTTGGCAAGGCCAGTTTCGACTGCCTGTC
>JAVBTY010000035.1:0-29649 GCA_031555955.1 Rhodocyclaceae bacterium
GTACTTGCGGTACTCGTCCAGCGTCGTCGCGCCCACGCAATGCAGTTCACCGCGCGCCAGCGCCGGCTTGAGCATGTTGCCGGCATCCATCGCGCCTTCGGCCTTGCCTGCGCCGACCATCGTGTGAAGTTCGTCGATGAAGACGATGATGCGCCCTTCGTCCTGCGCGATGTCCTTGAGCACTGCCTTGAGCCGCTCCTCGAATTCGCCGCGGTACTTCGCCCCGGCCAGCAGCGCCGCCATATCGAGCGACAGCACGCGCTTGCCTTTCAGCGTTTCCGGCACCTCGCCGTTGACGATGCGCTGCGCCAGACCTTCGACGATGGCCGTCTTGCCCACGCCCGGCTCACCGATCAACACGGGATTGTTTTTGGTGCGCCGCTGCAGGATCTGGATCGCGCGACGGATTTCGTCGTCACGACCGATCACCGGGTCGAGCTTGCCCGCGCGGGCACGCCCGGTAAGATCGAGACAGTACCTGGACAGAGCCTCGCGCTGCGCCTCGGCATCCTGGCTGGAAACACCCGCGCCGCCGCGCACCGCCTCAACCGCCGCTTCCAGCGCCTTGCGCGCCAGCCCATGCTCTTTCAGCAGGCGGCCCGCTTCGCCCTTATCGTCGGCAAGAGCGAGCAGAAACATCTCGCTGGCGATGAACTGGTCGCCCCGTTTCTGCGCCTCCCGGTCGGTGAGATTCAGCAGATTGCCCAGATCGCGTCCGACGCTGACATCGCCGCCATGCCCTTCCACCTTCGGCAGACGCCCGATCGCCCGCTGCAGCCCCGCTTTCAGCGGCGGCACATTAACGCCCGCGCGCTGCAGCAGCGAAACGCTGCCGCCGTCCTCCTCTTCCAGCATCGCACTGAGCAGATGGACCGGCTCGATAAACTGCTGGTCATTGCCCACCGCAATGCTCTGGGCATCGGCAAGCGCCTGCTGGAACCGGGTGGTGAGTCTGTCGTAACGCATGGCGGCGCTCCTCTTTCCTTATAGGGGATAACCCTGATATGGGGCTACAAGCGGCAAAATCAACCATCGCGGACGCCCGTCCCGGGACGGGCTGTGCTATGTTAGTCGTCGGGCGGATGAAAAAAGAACCTGCTGTTTCAGCGCAGTACATTACCCGCCGTCCTGGACGCACCCGCTTACAGGGTATTTTCAAACGCACGCGTGGAGGAAAAAGCATGGCAACAAACAAACAGGACCAATTCAACGAACTGCAAAAGAAAAACCTCGAAGCGGCAATGCGTCTGGCCCAGCTTTCCATCGAAAACTCGCAACGCATCATGGAACTGCAGGTTTCCATGGCGAAGTCCCTGTTCGAAGACGGCGTGCAGAACGCCAAGGCCCAGACAACCGCCCAGAACCCCCAGGACGTGGTAGAGCTGCGCACCCAGTACGCGCAGACTACAACGGAAAGGATGCTCTCCTGCGCGCGGGAAATCGCCGAAATCACCACCCGCACGCAAACCGAAGTGGGCAAGCTGGTCAGTGAACAGCTCACCACCGGCAGCCAGGACGTTTTTGAAGCCATGCAAAGAATCTTCAAGGGCCTGCCGATCACCGACCAGAACACGCTGAACTCATTCCAGACGGCGGTGGACACGACCCGCTCCGCATTCGAGCAGATCGCGCGCGCCTCGACCGAAGCCTTCCAGGCTTTCGGCCAGCCTGCCGGAAAAACCCGCCGGTAAACGCCCGCATCCACAAATAAAAACGGCGCCTGACAGCGCCGTTTTTATTTACGGGGAACAGAAACCACACCGGAATGCGCCCGCACCACGCATCACCAGAAAATTCCGCGGCCATCCGGATTTTCCGCCCGCCTCCACGGCATTCCGGGCAGACAGCACAGAAGGCGCCCTCACAGCTCATGAACAGCGTCTCTTCCTGCCATGCCCCCTGGTGGCTTCCCGGCGGGCACACGCAAACCATCTGGCCGCTGCTGCGCGGTGGTCCGCTGCCCCGCTACCGCCGCGAACGCTGGGATACGCCGGACGGTGATTTCATCGATCTGGACTGGATCGACGGCCCCGCCGGTGCGCCGCTGTTCGTACTGTTCCACGGCATCGAAGGCTCCAGCCATTCGCACTACGCCCGCATTCTGATGCGCGCCGTCCGTGCGCAAGGCTGGCGCGGTGTGATACCGCATTTTCGCGGCTGCTCGGGCGAAGCCAACCGTTTCGCGCGCGCCTACCATTCCGGCGACAGCGAAGAGCTGGACTGGATCCTGCGCCGCCTCCAGCCGCTGGCCGAAGCCGCACCGCTTTACGCCGCCGGTGTTTCCCTGGGCGGCAACGCCCTGCTCAAATGGCTTGGGGAGCGCGAACATGCCGCACGCAATCTGCTCGCCGCCGCCGTGGCCATCTGTCCGCCGCTTGATCTCACCATCGCAGGCAGCACCCTCGATACCGGCTTCAACCGCCGCATTTACACCCGCCACCTGCTTTCCACGCTAAAGCCCAAAGCCCTGGCGAAAACCCTGCGCCACCCCGGCCTGTTCGACGGCGCGCGCATCCGGCGCGCCACCACCCTGTTCGAATTCGATGATGCCTACACCAGCCCGGCGCACGGCTTTGGCGGCGCCGCCGACTACTGGCGGCGCGCATCCGCCAGGCCCTGGCTGCGCGCGATCCGTGCTCCCACCCTGCTGCTTTCCGCCCTCAACGACCCCTTTGTTCCACCCACCGCCCTGCCTTCGGCAAGGGACCTGTCCACCAGCGTCCATTTTGACTGCCAGCGCGAAGGCGGCCACACCGGTTTCCTTTCCGGCGGTTTTCCCGGCCACCCCGAATGGCTGCCGCAACGGCTTTTTGCCTGGTTCATCACGGAGAAACATCACGAAACAGCCTGACCGGTTCCGGCCCACCGGACGCGGCAGGCATAATGCCGGGCATTTCGCAGCCCCCTTCCCGCCATTTCACCCGCAACCTTTCGAGAAACGTCTCATGACCGCATACACGGCCCCCGCCCCCGAGATTTTCAAGGCTTATGACATCCGCGGCATCGTCGACAAAACGCTGACCGCCGACGCCGTTCGCGCCATCGGCCACGCCCTTGGTTCGGAAGCCGTCGCGCGCGCCCAGAAAGCCATCGCCGTCGGGCGTGACGGACGTCTGTCCGGCCCGGCGCTGGCGGGCGCGCTTGCCGACGGCATCCGCGCCGCCGGCGTCGACGTGATCGACATCGGCTGCGTACCCACACCGCTTTCCTACTTCGCTGCCTGGCATCTCGGCACCGATTCCTGCGTCTCCGTCACCGGCAGCCACAACCCGCCGGATTACAACGGCCTCAAGATGGTGCTGGGCGGCCACACCCTGTACGGTCCGCAGATTCTCGACCTGCGCCGCCGCATCACCGACAACGACCTTACCCACGGCGCAGGCGCGCTACGCCATGCCGATGTGACCGACCCTTACCTTGACCGTGTCGCGGGCGATATCAAACTGGCGCGGCCGATGAAAATCGCCATCGACTGCGGCAATGGCGTCGCCGGTGCGGTCGCCCCCGCCCTGTTCCGCCGCCTCGGCTGCGACCTCGTCGAACTGTTCTGCGAAGTAGACGGCCATTTCCCCAACCACCACCCGGATCCGTCCAGGCCCGAAAACCTTCAGGACCTCATCCGCGCCCTGCGCGACACCGATGCGGAAATCGGCCTTGCCTTCGACGGCGACGGCGACCGCCTCGGCGTGGTGACGAAGGATGGCGAAATCATCTTCGCCGACCGCCAGCTGATGCTGTTCGCCGCCGACGTGCTCGCCCGCGTGCCTGGCGGCGAAATCATCTACGACGTCAAATGCACCCGCAATCTGGCCGGGTGGGTGCGCCAGCACGGCGGCAAACCGGTGATGTGGAACACAGGCCATGCGCTGGTAAAAGCAAAACTGAAGGAAACCGGCGCGCCGCTCGCCGGCGAGATGAGCGGTCACATGTTCTTCAAGGAACGCTGGTACGGCTTCGACGACGGCCTGTACGCCGGCGCCCGCCTGCTCGAAATCCTTTCCCGCCACGCCGACCCCAGCGCAGTACTCAAGGCCCTGCCGGACGCGGTCAGCACGCCGGAACTGAATATCAGAATGAACGAAGGCGAACCCTTCGAACTGGTCCGCCGACTGCAGGAACAGGCCCGCTTCGATGGCGCCGATGAACTCATCACCATCGACGGTGTGCGCGTCGAATATCCTGATGGCTTCGGCCTCGCCCGCCCGTCGAACACCACGCCGGTCGTCGTCCTGCGCTTCGAAGCCACCAGCGCGGCAGCGCTGGAACGCATCCAGGAAGCTTTCCGTGCGGCAATCCTCTCCGTCTGGCCCGGCGTCGCTCTGCCGTTCTGACCCCGGAGCAGGAACGGCCATTTTCATATCCACTGCAGAAAACCCCGCATCCCCGGGGTATTTCATCTTCAGCCCGCCGGATATATCCCGCTGGCAGAACAGCATCGCAGCCTGAGCGGACAGCGGGTTATCGTCTGACTCAAACCCAGTGATCTCCATACAGCACGGAGTGATTCACTACGCAGCCATAGGCCGTTTTATAAAAACAGTTTAATTCCGGGGTATCACCACAGAACCGGGTTACAGCGAATTCTGACAGAGATCAATTAATTGAATCGAAGCGGATATTAATTGCGCAACCGCGACAGGATGTCGGAATATTTTACATTTTTCAGGTGCATTGAAAACATACTCATCTGGATCAGCATGTTACATGCTGGCAAAATATTTGCTTGGCCCGCTGGTTGTTTTTAAATCAGGGCTCAAACAGGGGGAATAATGAAAAAACTGGCTTATGGCGCAGCAGTGGCTGCGCTCACCTGCGGCTTCACGATGTCGGCATCTGCCGCCGAATGCTATGGAAACTGTGATGTGCTGGGCGCTGACGGGAGCGTGGCCGCCTCCCCGATTGGCGGAAACTATCGATACGTTTCCACATACAACGGCCTGGATGGCGCCGGCTCGCTCAATCTCGACGGCATCGCTGAAACCAGTGGTTCTCTCTACGTCAGCGACAGTTTTTCAGCGTCAGCCGGGGACAGCCTGCAGTTTTATTTCAATTACATCACCTCTGATGGCAGCAGTACTTACACGGACTACGCCTGGGCTGCGTTGCGCCCGACGGGTGGCGGCGGCGACGTCGTGCTGTTCACCGCCCGCACTACACCCGCAGGCAACACTGTTCCGGGCTTCGGCCTGCCGGGTCTTGCCGACGGAGCAGTCCTGAACCCTGCCAGCACGCCGATCCTTTCAGGATCACCGTACTGGAGCGCGCTTGGCGACAGCAGCGGCGCATGCTACGCGGCGGGTTGCGGTTATACCGACTGGATCGGCATGGACTACACGTTCGCCGACGCAGGAACTTATAGCCTCGTTTTCGGCGTGACCAATGTCACTGACTCCTCATACCACTCAGGCCTTGCCTTTGATGGCCTCACGCTGAATGACAAGCCGATCGGCGAATCAACGGTTCCCGAGCCCGCCACCCTGGCAATGATGCTCGCAGGCCTGGGGCTGCTTGGCGTCACACAGCGCCGTCGGCAGAACAAAATCCGCTAGCCGTCTGCCTTTTCGATCCCGGGTCGCCCAGACCCGGGGATCGCACAATGCCAGATATATGTCCTGCTTCATGACCGGTGCTGCGCAGTAATGGGCGCGGAGAGCGGAGATTGCTGGACTGCCGCTACCCGCATGCATTCCCGGCCCCTTCCCTGCGCCGTCACGGCCAGAGGTGGCGTCAACCGTGGCAATACCCCCCATTTCCGCCAGTAACCAGAAGCAGGGCAGGCTAAACAGGTCGCGGCGGCCATCGGGAAGTTAATCGCGCATCAAATCTATCGCCCGGCACGGATTGATGGTTTCCGGCACAGTCAAAAACATCGGTTTCTTCCGGCCAATCCCCTTTCCCGGCCTGATCCGCAGATTCAGTTCGGGTTACCCGGCAGCCCCAGGAAGAAGGGATCGGCGATTACAGGCATTACGTATCAGTCACCGTCACCATCGCCGGAAAAACCAGCATCAGGCATCCCGCCTCCTCTCGCACGCTGCCTGGCATGCACATGGATGTCTTCCACTGGACTGGGATTATCGGGCTCTTCCCTTTCCTGCCGTTCTTTCCGCCTGGCCATGCGCTTCGTGTAAAACAGCCAGCAACCCGCAACGGAAAGTAAAAATGAAGCGGCCTGAATCCTGTGGCTGACGGCCCCGCCAGCCAGCATCAGAACGAAGCCCGCCACCAAAAATACAAGGCCTGCCAGTTCACGTGGAGTCACCGGGAAACCTCCGCGAAAAACCCGCCGCGCCGGTCAAGACGCAGGAATATCCCGCACGCGCTGCCGGACCTGCTCAAACAGGCACACTGCGGCAGCGGCGGCCACGTTCAGGGATTCAGCCGCGCCGGGCATGGGAATGCTTGCCAGAATATCAGCGCGGGCCAGCAGGGCGGCGGAGACGCCGCGCCCCTCCGCGCCGAACAGCCATGCGACCGGGCCGCGCAGATCCAGCGTGTAAAGGGAGCGGGCCTGTTCACTAAGGGCGGTGGCGGCGACCTGTCCCGGGTAGGCCGCCAGCGCGGCGGGAATGTCGGCCCCTTCGTGAATGCGCAGGAGAAAATGCGCGCCCATGCCTGCACGCAACACGCGCGGCGCCCAGGCCTGGGCGCATCCTTCGCCCAGCAGCGCGTCGCCAATACCGGCGGCGGCGGCGGTACGGAGAATGGCGCCGAGGTTGCCAGGATCCTGAACGCCATCAAGCACGACGAGTGAATCTTCCAGCGGCATCACCTGTGGCGGCGCGGGCAGGTCGATGAGCGCCAGCAGGCCTGACGGGGCATCGACCGGGCTGATATGGGCGAACAGCGCATCGGGCAGACGCGTGCACGGCAACATGGGGGCGAGCCTTGCGACCCAGCTGGCTATTTCGCCATTCTCACCATTCTCGCCATCCGCCAGGCCGGATTCTGAAACGTACAGCGCCTTCAGCGGCCACCCGGCGGCCACCGCCGCTGCGACCAGATGGGGGCCGTCCAGCAAAGTTTCACCATGTTTGCGGCGCTCGCGCGTGGAAGTAGCGAGACCGTGCAGCCGCCGGATCTGCGGGTTGTCGCGCGAAGTGAGCGTTCTCACCGTTCCCCTCCCGTCCGTGTGCTTTACAGGCCAAGCCCAAGCGTGGCCACGGCGATGGTGACGACGCCCAGCGCAAGATTAAAACCGACGCGCTGGCGGATGCGGTTCATCGCCAGCGCGGCGCGCGCCCAGTCCTCCGTCCGCACCGCCGTGCGCAATACGGCCCACGGCCCTGCCCAGATGGAGACGAACACGCCCGCCATCACCAGTCCGGTAAAGGTCATGGCATGCCACGCCGCCGGAGCGCGCGCGAAGCCCACTTCGACCAGCATGGCCGCGCCGGATGCCAGCAGCACGGCGATCGAAATCCATACCAGCACAAAAAAGCGCCCCAGCGCCCCGGCCCACAGGGGAAAGCGCTGGGCGGGCGGGAGAACGGCCGTGGCGGGACGCAGGCAGATCCACGCAAACGCCATGCCGCCGACCCAGATCGCGACGGCCACGACATGGACGAACAGCATCAGGTGGTGGAAGGTCATTCGCCCTCCCCCGTCTTTGCCTTTACCCCGGCAGCAGGGGAGGCGTTTCCGGTATCCGCGCCGCACTCGAGCGCGCGCACGGGCGCGAAACTACGGCGATAAAAAGACGTCACGCCGTGCTGGCGCAGCGCGGCCAGGTGCGCGGCGGTGGGATAGCCCTTGTGCGCGGCCAGTCCGTAGTGCGGATAAAGCTGGTCGAGCTCGCGCATCAGGCGGTCCCGCCCGACCTTCGCCAGAATCGAGGCGGCGCTGATCGCGGGCTCGGTAGCGTCGCCCTTGATGATGGCCCGCGCCGGGTACGGCAGGGCGGGACAGCGATTGCCATCCACCCGCACTTCGTCCGGCGCCATGCCGAGCGCCAGCACTGCGCGCCGCATGGCGAGCAAACTGGCGTGGAGAATGTTGAGACGGTCGATTTCCTCCACCGAGGCTTCCGCCACCGCCCAGGCCAGCGCCTGTTCGCGGATCAGCGGCGCGAGCCGTTCGCGCGCCTTTTCGCTGAGTTTCTTGGAGTCGGCCAGCCCGGCGATGGGGCGGGCGGGATCGAGAATCACCGCCGCCGCGACCACCGGGCCGCACAGCGGGCCACGGCCCGCTTCGTCAACACCGCAGATCAGCGCGGATGTCGCAGGGGCGCTCATGCCGTCTGGCCCGAATGTGCCGCGGACAGATACGGCAGGATCGCCGCTGCTGCCTTTTCCGCCGTGTTCTGCCGCAGCGTGAGATGCAATTCGGTAAAACGCTGCACGAGGCTGGCGCGGGCTTCCGGATCGGAGAACCATTGCTCCAGCGCTACGGCAAGCTTTTCGGGCGTGGCCTCGTCCTGCAGCAGCTCGGGCACCACGGCATCCTGGCACAGGATGTTGGGCAGCCCGACCCACGGCTGGTAGGCCATACGTTTCATCAGCTGGTATTGCCACCCGCCCATGCGGTAAGTAATCACCATTGGGCGCTTGAGCAGCGCCGCCTCCAGACTGGCCGTGCCGCTGGCTACCAGCACGGCATCGGCGGCGGTCATCGCCTCGACCGCGTGCCCGAACAGCAGGCGCAGCGGCAGTTCATGCGCATCGTTGCGCCGCACCGCCTCCTCGAACAGCGCGCGCGTTTCACGCGTGGCCAGCGGCACGAGGAAGACCATGTCGGGATAACGTCCGGCCAGACACCGGGCGGTGGCGATAAAAGTATCGGCCAGATTGCGCACTTCGGACTGGCGGCTGCCAGGCAGCAGCGCGACGACCTTTTTCACCATGGAAAGGCCCAGCAGTTCGCGCGCGGCGGCCTGGTCCGGTTCCAGCGGAAAAACGTCGGCCAGCGGGTGGCCGACGTAGCTCACCGGCACCCCGGCCTTTTCGTACAGGGCGGGCTCGAACGGAAAAAGGCAGAGCATCCGTGTTACCGATCGGGAGATGTGTTTGATCCGCCCGCCGCGCCACGCCCAGATCGAGGGGCTGACGAAATGGATGGCGGGGATCCCCGCCGCCTTGACGCGGCCTTCGAGCCAGAGATTGAAATCCGGCGCATCAACGCCAATAAAGGCGGCCGGTCTGTCGCGGCGGATGCGTTCGAGCAGCGCCCTGCGAACCGCGGACAGCGAGCGGTAGCGCCGGAGCGCATCGACATAGCCATGAACGGCCAGCTGCTCCGCATTCCAGTCGGCGCGGAAACCTTCCGCTTCCATTTTCGGTCCGCCGATGCCGTAGAACTCGGCGTCGGGCAGGTGACGCCGGATGGCGCGAATCAGGTGGCTGGCGAGAAGATCGCCGGAGGTTTCTCCGGCCACCATGGCAATCCGGGGCGCCACGGCCTCACCGGACCAGGCCACGGCCAGACTGGCCGATGAAATCCGCGAACAGCCCGGCTTCGGGCTGTTCCCCCGCAATCGCGGCGATGCGCTCGCGCGCCTCGTCAAGCCCCAGGCCGGAGCGGTACAGAACGCGGTAGGCGCGCTTGATTGCCGCGATGCCCGCGGCGGAATACCCCCGCCGCTTCAGCCCCTCGCTGTTGATGCCATGAGGAGCCGCCGGATTGCCCGCGACGGTGACGAACGGCGGCAGATCCTGCAGCAGCACGGTGCCGACGCCGCAGAAACTGTGCGCGCCCACACGGCAGAACTGGTGCACCCCGGTGAAACCGCCAAGAATGGCCCAGTCGCCAACATGCACATGCCCCGCCAGCGTGGCGTTATTGGCGAAGATGGTGTTGTTACCCACCTGGCAGTCGTGCGCGATGTGCACGTAGGCCATGATCCAGTTGTCGCTGCCGACGCGGGTCACCCCGCCATCCTGGCTGGTGCCGACGTTGAACGAACAGTATTCGCGGATGGTGTTGCGGTCGCCAATTTCAAGCCGGGTCGGCTCGTCGGCGTATTTTTTGTCCTGCGGAATCGCGCCGATGGAGCAGAACTGGAATATTTCGTTGTCCTGGCCGATGCGGGTATGCCCCTCGATCACGGCATGGGGGCCAATCCGGGTGTTGTCGCCGATCTCGACGTGTTCGCCGACGAGCGAATACGCGCCGACGCTGACCTTTGCGCCGAGCCGGGCTCCGGGGTGGACGATCGCGGTGGGATGGATCATCGCGCCGCCGCGGTCACAGGGTTTTCAGGGCGCACATCAGCTCCGCTTCGGCAGCCATTTCGCCGCCGACGCGCGCGATTCCCTTGTATTTGTAGATATTGCGTTTGCTCTGGGTGATCGACACGTCGAACTGCAACTGGTCGCCCGGCACCACCTGGCGCTTGAAGCGCACATTGTCGATACCGGCGAACAGCACCACCGAGTTTTCGTCCGGCCGGATGCCGAGGCTTTTGAACGACAGGAGTGCTGCGGCCTGCGCCATCGCCTCGACGATAAGCACCCCCGGCATTACCGGGTGATGCGGGAAATGCCCGGGGAAGAACGGCTCGTTCATGGTCACGTTCTTCAGCGCCAGAATGCGCTTGCCTTCCTCCAGTTCCAGCACCCTGTCGACCAGCAGAAAGGGGTAGCGATGCGGAAGGTAATGCAGGATTTCGTTGATATCCATGTCGTTCAGCCAGAGTCCCGCTCCGCGAGACGTTGTTCGAGGGCGCGTATTCTATCTGCCATGGCATCCAGATGGCGCAGATGGGCGAAGTTTCTCATCCACTCCGCGTGCCCCTGCACGGGCAGATTCGCGGTATAGACGCCCGGACGGAGAATGGAGCGGGTCACCAGCGTGCCGGCGGAAATGACGACATCGTCGGCAATCCTGAGATGGCCGATGATGCCGGCCTGGCCGCCGATGCGGCAGCGCGCGCCGATTTCGGTGCTGCCCGCGATGCCGACGCAACCCGCGATGGCGGTGAAATCGCCAATGCGCACGTTGTGGCCGATCTGGATCTGGTTGTCGAGCTTGACGCCATTGCCGATTACGGTGTCGTCCAGCGCGCCGCGGTCGATCGTGGTGTTGGCCCCGATTTCCACATCGTCGCCGATGACGACCCGCCCGGTCTGCGGAATTTTCAGCCAGGAACCGCCGGTTTCGGGCGCGAAACCAAAACCGTCCGAACCGATCACGGTGCCTGCATGCACGATGCAGTCGCGCCCGATTACGCAACCGGAATAAACCGTTACCCGTGGCCCAAGACGGGCGCCGTTGCCGATGCGGGCGCCGCTGCCGATGTAACTTCCCGCGCCAATCACAGCGCCATCGCCGATTCTTGCGCCCGCCTCGATGACGGCACCCGCCTCCACGCCCGTCGAAGGCGGAACGGCGGCGGCGACAAACGCTCCCGGATGAACGCCGGCGACAACTGGCGGCGGCGGGCTGAACAGGCGCGCGACCCTGGCGAAATAAAGATAGGGATCGTCGGTGATGATGAAGGGACGCCCCCCGGACAGGTTTTGTGCGTTGCGCCCGACAATCACCGCGCTGGCGCGGCACACGCCAAGGCGCGCTGCGTATTTAGGATTGGCGAGAAAGGCCAGATCGCCCTCTTCCGCCTGATCCAGCGTCGCCACGCGGCGGACGGTTATGCCGCCATCGCCGGTAACCTCGCCCCCCAGACGCGCGACAAGCTCATCAAGGCTGAACATACGATGGAAAGCGGGGTCACTTGCCCTCGGACAGAGCCTTGATGACCTTGTCCGTAATGTCGATACGTGGGCTGGCGTACACCGCTTCCTGGAAAATGATGTCGAACTTCTCGGCCTCGGCGATCTGTTTCACCGTCTTGTTGGCCTTGTCGATGACCGAGGCCAGTTCCTCGTTGCGGCGCTGATTGAGATCCTCGCGGAATTCGCGCTGTTTGCGCTGGAAATCGCGGTTGAGATCGTTGAACGCCCGCTCCTTCGCACGCCGGTCCGCTTCGGCCATGGTCATGCCGTTGCGCTCAAGATCTTCCTGCATCCCCTGCAGATCCTTGGCCATGCGCTGCATGTCCTGGTCGCGCTTTTCAAACTCTTTTTCCAGCCGCTGCTGCGCGCGCACGGCCGGCCCCGCTTCCCGCATAAGGCGGTCCGAATTGACAAAGCCAATCCGGGTTTCCGCCACAGCGTTATGGGCGGTGATTCCTAGTGCGGCAGCGGCAAGAATGTGTATTGCACGGGTTTTCACTGAAGTCTCCGGAAAAGCTGTTCAAACATGAAAAATCAGAACATGGTGCCGAGCTGGAACTGGAAGCGCTGGATCTCATCGTCCTGCTTGTCGTTCAGGGGGAAACCCAGGCTGAACTTGCGCGGACCGACCGGCGAGCTCCACGAGAACGCCAGCCCGGTACTGTAGCGCAGGTCACCGAAGTTCATATCCTGCTCCTCGCCCCATACCTGACCGGCATCAAGGAAGGCCGACACCCGGAGCGAACGGTCCGCTCCCGAGCCGGGCAGCGGAAAATAGAACTCCGCGTTCCCGATCAGCCTGCGTGTTCCGCCAAGCGAGTCCCCTTCGTTGTTGCGCTCGGTGCCCAGGGAACTCTGCTCAAAGCCGCGGACGGACCCGATACCGCCCGCGTAAAAATTCTTGTAGAACGGCATTGGTTTGCCGCCGTAGCCCTTCGCCAGCCCAATGTCTCCATTGAGCATCAGCGCGTAATCCCGCCCGATGGGGAACCAGTGCTGATACTGGTAGCTGATTTTCCCGTACTGGATATCGAGCCCCGGCAGCGCGACTTCACCGTGGACGCGCTGGTAAGTGCCCTTGCGCGTATTGATGACGCTGTCGCGCTTGTCCCGCGACCATCCGGCGCTGGCAATGAGGCTGTTGACGCCGCTGCAGTCGAAGTCGTCGCAGAAATCCTTGTACTGGGACGGGCTGTCTTCAAACGTGGTGATCCGGGTGCGGTCGGCGGTCAGGCCAAAGTTGATCTGGTCGTCCTCGGCAATGGGATAGCCCAGACGCAGCCCGCCGCCGGTCGAAACCGTCTTGTAGCGCGCGACCGCGTAAGATTCGGACGGATCGTAGGTCCGGTGATAGACGTCCCACCCGAGACTGACGCCGTCAGTGGTGTAGTACGGATTGGTGAAGGACAGCGCGTACGTGCGGTTGACCTTGCTGGTATTCAGACCGAGAGAGAGCGAATTGCCGCTGCCGAACAGGTTCTGCTGCGATATCGAGGCCGACAGCACGACCTTTTCCGCGCTGGAGAAACCGGCCCCGAGCATGAGATTGCCGGTGGCGCGCTCCTTGACGCTGAAGTTGACATCGACCTGGTCCGTCGTTCCGGCAACCGCCGGGGTTTCGACGCTGACTTCCTCAAAGAATCCCAGCCTGTCCACCCGGGTGCGGGAGCGGTTGATCGCCGCTGCATCGTACCAGGCGCCTTCCATCTGGCGCATTTCCCGGCGCACCACCTCGTCGCGGGTTTTTGTGTTTCCGCCGACGTTGATGCGGCGCACGTAGACCCGGCGGCCGGGGTCGACGAACACGGTAAATGCTACCTCGTGCTTTTCCTTCTCAACCTCGGGCGCGGCATTGACGTTGGCGAAAGCATAACCCTCATTGCCCAGGCGGTCGGTAATCGCCTTGGTGGTGTCGGTCAGTTTCTCGCGCGAAAAAATTTCCCCCGGCCTGATCGTGGCCAGCGCCAGGTAATCGGCCTCAGGCAGGATCAGGTCGCCCGTGAAACGCACGCCGGTCACGGTGTATGGCTCGCCCTCGGTAATGCTGAGGGTGATGTAGATGTCCTGCTTGTCCGGGGTGATCGACACCTGGGTGGAATCAACGTTGAAATCCAGATAGCCGCGGTTCAGGTAATACGAACGCAGCGCTTCCAGATCGGCGGAAAGTTTCTGCTTCGAATACTGGTCGTTTTTCGTATACCACGTCAGCCAGCCCGGCGTCGTCAGCTGGAACAGTTCGAGCAGATCCTCCTCCTCGAACGCTTTGGCGCCAACGATGCTGATGTGGCGGATCCTGGCGACATCGCCCTCTTCCACGGCAAAGTTGATGCTGACGCGGTTGCGCTCCAGCGGCGTTACCGTCGTCGTTACCGTAGCGGCGTACTTTCCGCGGCTCAGGTACTGGCGTTTCAGCTCCTGCTCCGCCCGCTCCAGCAGCGCGCGGTCGAAAATGCGCGATTCGGCCAGACCGACTTCGCGTAGCCCCTTCTTGAGCTGGTCCTTGTCGAATTCCTTGACGCCGACGAGGTCGATCTGCGCAATGGCGGGACGCTCATCAACAAAAACGACCAGAACATCGTTTTCCGTTTCGATGCGGACATCGCGGAAAAAACCGGTGGCATAGAGCCCGCGGATCGCCTCCGAGGCCTGCTCCTCGTCGAAACGCTCGCCAACCTTGACGGGGAGATAACTGAACACCGTGCCCGCCTCAATGCGCTGTATGCCTTCAACGCGGATATCCCTGACGGTGAACGGTTGGAATGCGAACGCCGGCGTTGCGGCAACAAGGGCCATGATCAGCCCGGGCAGGAGCTTGCGGTTCATGCAGAAATTCAGCCGGAAATGAAGCGGGTTATGTCGTTATAGAAGGCGAATGCCATAAGCATCGCAAGGAGAACGAGACCAATCTGCTGGCCAATCTCCATGACGCGCTCCGGGATCGGGCCGCCCTTGATGATTTCGGCCACATAATACAGTAAATGCCCCCCATCCAGCACCGGGATGGGCAACAGATTGAGCACCCCCAGACTGATGCTGATGATGGCGATGAACTTGAGGTAATGGTCCCATCCGAGCCGGGCGGTCTGCCCCGCGTAATCGGCGATGGTCAGCGGGCCGGAAAGGTTTTTCCATGAAAGATCGCCGGTAATCATGCGCCCGATCATCTTCAGGCTCATCGCGCTGGATTCCCACGTCTGACGCATTGCCTTGGCCAGCCCCTCCCCCACGCCGTAGCGGACGGTAGCGAACATCAGCGCCATGTCCTGCGCCGACGGACTGGCAAGCTGGATGCCGATGCGCCCGATACGATGTCCGCTTTCCGTTTCTTCCTGGGGCGTCAGGGTGAAGTGCAGCGCCTCGCCATTGCGCAGCACTTCCACATCCAGCCTGCGTCCCGCGGCGGCGCTGACGCGCTCGACCAGATCGATGCCCGATCCGATCGCGCTGCCATCAATCGCCGCTACCGTATCTCCAGCCTGCAAACCGGCGCGCGCGGCGGCTCCGCCAGGAACCAGAGCGCTGACGACAGCGGGAATGCGCGGCCGCCACGGACGCAGTCCGATGCGTTCCACCGGGTCCACGCCGCCTTCGTCGATACCGATGCCGGAAAGATCCAGCGTGCGCACCGCTTCGGCTTCATCCAGCGTACGGACCTGCAAAACCGCCTGCTGGCCGTCGAGCGTATGGCGCAGCAGCGCCCAGCGCAGATCCTGCCAGCTACGCACAGCCTCGCCATTGATGGCGGTGACAAGATCGCCATCGCGCACGCCCGCGCCCACTGCGGCGCTCTGTTCCGCAGCGGTCAGCGCCAGACGCGGGCGCAGCTCTTCCGCGCCGGCGACGAAAAGCCCCCAGTAAACGAAAACAGCCAGCAGCAGGTTGGCCAGCGGCCCGGCGGCGACAATGGCGAAGCGCCGCCCCACACTCTGCCGGTTGAAGGCACGGTGCAGTTCGTCCGGGGCCACTTCGCCCTCGCGTTCATCCACCATCTTGACGTAGCCGCCAAGCGGGAACGCGCCCAGCGCCCATTCCGTGCCATCGCGGCCCAGGCGGCGTGATAGCAGCGGTTTGCCAAAGCCGATGGAAAAGCGCAGCACTTTCACGCCGCACAGACGCGCAACGAGGTAATGCCCCATTTCGTGCACCAGAATCAGCAGACCCAGCGCGACAACGAAGGGGATAAGGTAATCGAGCAGCGACATCAGGCCATCCCGCGTTTGTGAATTTCAGCGTGCGCAATGTCGCGCGCCAGGGCGTCGGCGGCGAACACCGCATCCAGCGAATCGACCGCCACGGCCCCGGCGCGTTCCAGGGTCGCTGCGATGATGTCGGCGATGCGGCGGAATCCGATGCGGCGCTCAAGGAAAGCAGCCACCGCTTCCTCGTTCGCCGCATTGAGCACCGCCGCCGCGCCGCCGCCTTCACGCAGCGCCTCATAGGCGAGCGCAAGACAGGGGAAACGGACGAAATCGGGCGGTTCGAAATCGAGGCGGCCAATCTGGAACAGGTCGAGCGGACGCACTCCGGCATCGATCCGCTCCGGCCAGGCCAGCGCGTGCGCGATTGGCGTGCGCATATCCGGATTTCCGAGCTGGGCGATTACCGAGCCATCCACATAATCCACCATTGAGTGAATCACGCTTTGCGGATGGACAACCACTTCGATGCATTCCGCGGAAACGCCGAATAGCCAGTGCGCTTCGATGACCTCCAGCCCCTTGTTCATCATCGTCGCGGAATCGACAGAAATCTTGCGCCCCATCACCCAGTTGGGGTGGGCGCAGGCCTCCTCGGGCGTCACGGCTTCCAGGCGTTCGGCGGGCGCGGTGCGAAACGGACCGCCCGATGCGGTCAACAAAACGCGCCGCACTCCAGCGGCAGCCGGTGTGCGCGCGTAATTCGCGGGCAATGACTGAAAAACCGCGTTGTGTTCGCTGTCGATAGGCAGCAGACAGGCTCCGCTGGCGGCAACGGCATCCATGAAAAGCCGCCCCGCCGACACCAGCGCTTCCTTGTTGGCGAGCAGCACTTTTTTGCCTGCGCGCGCGGCGGCCAGCGTTGGCGCAAGTCCCGCGGCGCCGACGATGGCGGCCATGACCGCGTCGACATATTCATGGCTGACGACTTCGATCAGCGCCTTTTCACCGGATAACACTTCAGTGCGGCA
Source organism: Rhodocyclaceae bacterium (assembly GCA_031555955.1). Taxonomy (GTDB): domain Bacteria; phylum Pseudomonadota; class Gammaproteobacteria; order Burkholderiales; family Rhodocyclaceae; genus Azoarcus. Next base: position 16,837 of record JAVBTY010000035.1, read on the forward strand.
TCCCGCTCCGCGCAAGGCGACGGAAAGCCCGTTGGCCGCCGCGGCGTCCACCATGACCGCATAGCGCGGCGCGAAACGCAGGCACAGCTCCTGCATTTTCGCCGTCTGGTTCCGGGCCGTAAGCGCGAACACCGCAAAGCGGTCCGGATGGCGGGCGATGACATCCAGGGTGCTTGCGCCGATGGAACCCGTGGCGCCGAGAACGGTAATCTGCTGGATACGCGACTCAGTCATGGAAATCAGCATCCGGACAGCAAAACGGCAAGCCCGGCCAGCGGCAGGGTGGAGGTAAGGCTGTCAATACGGTCGAGAATCCCGCCATGGCCCGGCAGGATGGCGCCGCTGTCTTTTACGCCTGCCTGGCGCTTGAGCAGTGATTCGAACAGGTCCCCGGCAATACTGAGCGCCGTAAACCCGGCCAGCGCGGGAACAAGCAGCGCGGCCTGCCCGGGAGAAATATTTTTCATCACGGCAAACGCCACGATACTGCCAAAAACCAGCACGCCCAGTACTGCGCCCGCCGCGCCTTCCCAGGTTTTTCCGGGGCTGATGCCGGGGGCGAGTTTATGGCGGCCGAATGCGCGTCCGGAAAAATAGGCGGCAATATCGGCCACCCAGACCGCCGCCATCACGGCCAGCAAAACCCATGGATTCAGTTGTCGCAGATGGGCCAATGCCAGCGCTGGCGGAACAAGGACGACAAACCCGACCCCAACGGCGGCAGCGCGATTGCCCAGCCGCCACTTGCGCGCCAGCCAGAACGGAATCGCGCCCAGCCAGAACAAGGCGCTGGCAAGATAGAACGGCGACAGTCTGGCAGGCTGTACAGCGCCGTCGCCAAGCCCGGCGGCAACGCCAGCCAGCACGCACCCGCATCCCGCCAGCAGGGCGAAAAACCCGCGAAAAGCCCGTGAAAAGGCAGCCAGCCCGCCCCATTCCCACGCGCCGGCGGCGCAGAGCAGCGCACAAAAAACCAGCCAGCCCGCTTCCGGCAGCAGAAAAAGCGCGGCAAGCAGCCCGGCAAGCAGAAGCAACGCCGTGATAACGCGCGCTTTAAGCATGGCGATGATCGCCGGGTCTGGCGGAAGATGCCGTTTCATCCGCCCCGGCGGTGTGTTTTCCCTTGAGCTGTTCGCTGGTCCGGCCGAAACGCCGTTCCCGCCCATGGTAGGAAGCGATGGCCTCGTCCAGCGACGCCGCATTGAAATCCGGCCAGAGCGTATCGGTAAAGTAAAGCTCGGTGTAGGCAAGCTGCCAGAGCAGGAAATTGCTGATGCGCTGTTCACCGCCGGTGCGGATGAACAGATCAGGTTCAGGTGCGAAGCTCATTGAGAGTTCGGCAGAGAGATCATCTTCGGTAAAAACATGGCTGCCGCCGGGATTGCGCGCCAGCATTTTCGACACCGCCTGCAGAATGTCCCAGCGCCCGCCGTAATTGGCTGCGATGCTGAGGGAAAAGCGGGTGTTGCCAGCGGTCATCGCCTCGGCATCGCGGATCATTCCAACCAGTTCCGGATCAAAACGGGACAGGTCGCCAACAACGCGGAAGCGTATGCCATTCTCGTGCAGGCGGCGAACCTCCTTCCGCAGCGATTTCATGAAAAGCTGCATCAGAAAGGAAACTTCATCCACTGGACGGCGCCAGTTTTCGGAACTGAATGCGAACAGGGTCAGGAACTCGACCCCCCGGTCCATGCACCCACGGATCACGGCGCGGACGGATTCGACACCCCGGGCGTGGCCCGCGACGCGCGGCAGGAAGCGCTTGCGCGCCCAGCGCCCGTTCCCGTCCATGATGATCGCGACATGGCGCGGCCCTGCGGCGGCTTCAGGAATACCGCGGGTCGAACTGATGAAACGGGAATCTGCCACGCCAAACCTCCTCGCACGGACAGGAACTGCAGGTCTGTCCGGAAGGATCAGATCTGCATCAGCTCCTGCTCTTTCTGCGCGAGCAATCTGTCGATTTCAGCGACGTATCTGTCGGTCAGCTTCTGGATTTCATCCTCGGCCCGGCGCTCGTCGTCCTCGGAAATGGCTTTATCCTTGACGGCGTCCTTGAGCTGCTGGTTCGCATCCCGCCGGAGATTGCGCACGGCAACCTTCGCCGCCTCGCCTTCGTGACGCACGACCTTGGTCAGATCGCGGCGGCGCTCTTCGGTCAGCGCTGGCATGGGTACGCGGATAAGCTCCCCCATCGACGCGGGATTGAGGCCGAGGTCGCAGTCGCGAATTGCTTTTTCGACCTTGCCGACCATCGGTTTTTCCCACGGCTGCACGCCAATGGTCCGGGCATCGATCAGGGTGACGTTGGCCACCTGGTTTACCGGCACCATGCTGCCGTAGTAATCCACCATGACGTGATCGAGCAGTCCGGTATGGGCGCGCCCGGTCCGGACCTTGGCCAGATCGGTCTTCAGGGCCTCGACCGATTTCTGCATTTTCTGCTCAACCGTTTTCTTGAGTTCGGGGATCATGCGCGCATCCTCAGGAATGAACCAGGGTGCCTTCGTCTTCTCCCAGCACAACCCGTTTGAGCGCGCCAGGCTTGAAGATCGAAAACACGTTGATCGGCAGTTTCTGGTCGCGGCACAGGGCAAAAGCCGTGGCATCGAGCACTGCGAGATTGCGGCCGATCGCCTCGTCGAAGCTGATCCGGTGATAGCGCTGCGCCTGCGGATCCTTTTTCGGATCGGAGGTATACACGCCATCCACCTTGGTCGCCTTGAGCACGATCTGGGCGCCGATCTCCGCGCCGCGCAGGGCGGCGGCGGTATCGGTGGTGAAGAACGGATTGCCGGTCCCCGCAGCGAAAACGACCACCCGCCCCTCTTCGAGATGACGGATGGCGCGGCCACGGATGTAGGGCTCCACGACCTGGTCGATGCGCAGCGCGGACTGCACCCGCGCCTCAAGATCGTAGCGGCGCATCGCATCGGCGAGTGCTATCGCGTTCATCACCGTGGCAAGCATTCCCATGTAATCGGCCGTTGCCCGGTCCATGCCCGAAGCCGCGCCCTTCATGCCGCGAAAAATATTGCCGCCGCCGATGACAACGCCAATCTGCACGCCGAGACGCACAACCTCGGCAATCTCGGTGACGATACGGCTGATGACATCCTCGTTGATGCCATAGGCATCATCCCCCATCAGGGCCTCGCCAGACAGCTTCAGCAGGATGCGTTTGTATGCGGCGGCGGACATTCCAGCAGCTCCGTTACTTTTTTGCGGCAGCGGCGGCCTGGGCTGCGACTTCGGCGGCGAAATCGTCTACCCGCTTTTCGATCCCCTCGCCCACCACGTAGAGCGAAAAAGAGGAAACCGATGCGCCGCGCGCCTTCAGCAGCGCTTCGACGGTCTGTTTGTCATCCTTGACGAAGGGCTGGCCCAGCAGGGTGACTTCTTTCAGGAACTTCTGCACCGTGCCATCGGCAATCTTTTCCAGCATCGCTTCCGGCTTGCCCGCCTCGCGCGCCTTTTCCAGCGCGATCCGGCGCTCGGCTTCGATCAGGTCCGCCGACACGCCGGAGGCATCCAGCGACTTCGGTCTGGAAGCGGCAATGTGCATCGCCAGATCTTTCGCCAGCTGCTCGTCGCCACCCACAACGTCGATCAGAACGCCAATCCTGGCGCCCGTATGGATATAGCTTGCAGCGCGCCCTTTTGCCTCGATACGGACAAAGCGGCGCACGCTGATGTTTTCGCCGATCTTTCCCACCAGGGCGGTGCGAACCTGCTCGACGCCCTGCCCGTTCAGATCCAGTGCGGACAGCGCGGCGACGTCGGCCGGATTGCGCGTCGCAACCAGTTCCGCAAGCGATGCGGCGAATGCGATGAAGTCGTCGTTTTTGGCCACGAAATCGGTTTCGCAGTTCAGCTCGACCATCGAAGCAAGTTTGCCGTCAGCCGACAGATGGACGCCGACGATGCCTTCGGCGGTGATGCGGGCGGCGGCCTTGGAAGCCTTGTTGCCCAGTTTGATGCGCAGGATTTCCTCGGCCTTGGCGATATCGCCTGCCGCCTCGGTCAGCGCCTTCTTGCACTCCATCATCGGCGCGTCAGTTTTCTCGCGCAGTTCCTTGACCATGCCTGCGGTAATTTCCGCCATGCTAGCTCCTGAATATTCTGTTCAGTCCCGCGGCGGCGCGAACGCCGCCGCGGGAGCCTTCATCCTGCCCGGCGCGACCGGTCAGGCCTGTTCTTCCCGCGCGCTGTCTTCTTCGACTTCGACGAACTCGTCGCCCCCTGCGGCAACGATTTCCTGCATCGACTGGCTGCGCCCTTCCAGCACCGCATCGGCAACGCCGCGCGCATAAAGACGGATGGCGCGCGACGAGTCGTCGTTACCGGGAATCACGTAATCGACGCTGTCCGGCGAGTGGTTGGTATCGACCACGGCCACGACCGGGATACCCAGCTTCTGCGCTTCGGTAACGGCGATCTTGTGATAGCCGACGTCGACCACGAACAGCGCGTCCGGCAGCCCGCCCATATCCTTGATGCCGCCGATGCTCTTCTGCAGCTTTTCCAGCTCGCGCGTAACGGTCAGCGCTTCGCGCTTGGGCAGGCGCTCGATGGAGCCATCTTCCACCATCGCCTCGAGTTCCTTGAGGCGACGGATCGACAGCTTGCCCGGCGTGAAGTGGGTCAGCATGACGCCCAGCCAGCGCTCATCGACATAGGGCATGCCGGCGCGGCGCGCCTCTTCCGCGATGATTTCGCGCGCCTGGCGCTTGGTGCTGACAAAGAGAATGTTGCCGCGGTTGGCGGCGAGCTTGCGCACGAAGCCCATCGCCTCGTGATACTTCACCATCGTCTTTTCAAGGTTGACGATGTGGATCTTGTTGCGCTGGCCGAAAATATAGGGGGCCATGCGCGGGTTCCAGAAACGGGTCTGGTGGCCAAAGTGGACGCCCGCTTCGAGCATCTGGCGCATCGTAACAGTCATGAGTTACTCCGATTCAAAGGGTTTTAGCCTCCGCTCAACGGGACGCCGGTTTCATCCGCTTCTTTCCGGGGGAACCTGTCCCTGGCAAAGACATCACATGAAAACCGCGCCACTGCCGCACAGAGCCATTCAGCCCCGTGCGAACCCTCGCTGCCCCGGGAAAGCGGGACATCGGTGAGCGTGCGTATTTTGCCCGCAGATGCGGACAAGCCTGTGATGATAGCATTGCTGCCAGGTTCCTCTCAAGACGCGAAACCGCGTTGCGTTTGCCCTGTCCTGACACGTGCGTTAGCCTTCCTCCCTCTCTCCTGCAACCCAGCCTGATCCGCCCATGAGCATTGTCATCAAGACGCCGGAAGAAATCGGAAAAATGCGCGAGGCCTGCCGCCTGGCCGCCGAAGTTCTCGATTACATCAACCCTTACGTCCAGCCGGGCGTGACCACGGAAGAGCTTGACCGGCTGTGCCACGCCTACATGGTGAACGTGCAGGGCACCGTGCCCGCGCCGCTCAATTACGCGCCACCGGGCTACAAACCCTATCCGAAGTCGATCTGCGCCTCTGTCAACCACCAGATATGCCACGGCATTCCTGGCGACAAACCGCTGAAAAAGGGCGACATCGTCAATCTTGACATCACCGTCATCACCCGGGACGGCTTTCATGGCGATACCAGCCGGATGTTCATCGCCGGCGACGATGCGCCGATTCTCGCCCGCCGCCTGTGCCAGGTCACTTTTGAATGCATGTGGCTGGGCATCGCCACGGTGCGCCCGGGCGGGTATCTGGGCGATATCGGCGCGGCCATCCAGAAACATGCCGAAAGCAGCGGATTTTCCGTGGTGCGCGAATTCTGCGGCCACGGCCTCGGGCGTAAATTCCACGAAGAACCCCAGGTGCTGCATTACGGCAAGGCGGGCAGCGGCGCGGAACTCAGGCCCGGCATGATTTTCACCATCGAGCCGATGATCAATGCCGGCAAGGCGGCCATTTCCGAGCTTTCCGACGGCTGGACCATTGTCACCAGGGATCGCAGCCTCTCCGCCCAGTGGGAACATGCCGTGCTCGTCACCGAAACCGGCGTGGAAGTTCTGACCGTATCGGCCGGAAGCGCGCCGCCGCCACCCATCGTCGCTGGCCACTTCGCCTGAACCGCCCCCCATGAAAAACGCCGCGCCAGCCGGTTCCGCCCTGCAGGACACCATCGCCAGCGAGCGGGCGCGGCTCACCGAAGGCAGCGCGGCCTTGCGCCAGGCATACGAAACGCAGCGCCGCACCACCCCGCTGCTGGCGGGGCGGGCAAAGCTGGTTGATGGCGCAATCATGCGCCTGTGGCAATGCTGCGGCCTGCCCGCGCAGGCGGCGCTCGTCGCGGTTGGCGGCTACGGCCGTGGCGAACTTTATCCATACTCCGACGTGGATCTGCTGATCCTGCTACCGGAGGCCGCAGGCGGGAATACCGGGGATGCGCTGGCGACGCTGCTGGGCGCGCTGTGGGATATCGGGCTGGCGGTCGGGCACAGCGCGCGCACCGTCGAACAGTGCCTTGAAGCCGCAGCAGCCGACATCACTGTTCAGACCAGTCTGCTCGAAGCGCGCCTGCTCACCGGCAACCGCGCGCTGTTCAGCGAGTTTTCCACCCGCAGCCGCGCACAGATCGACCCCCGTATTTTCTTCAAGGCCAAGCAGCTGGAACAGGAGCAGCGCTACACCCACCACCACAACACTCCGTTCGAGCTTGAGCCCAACTGCAAGGAAAGCCCCGGCGGCCTGCGCGACATCCAGATCCTGGGCTGGATCGCCCGCGCCATCGGCCTTGAACCACGCTGGCGCAATCTGGCCCGCCGCGGTCTGATCACCGACGGAGAAGCCAGTGACCTGCGCGAAGTGGAGCGCTTTCTCCAGCACGTGCGCATCCGCCTGCACTACCTCGCAGGCCGCGGCGAAGACCGCCTGCTGTTCGACCACCAGGAGTCGCTGGCCCGCATCCTCGGCTTCGAAGCCACGCCAACCCGGCGCGCCTCCGAGGTTTTCATGCGCCGCTATTACCTGACGGCCAAGAAAATCACCCAGCTCAACACGGTTCTGCTCCAGAACTATGGCGCAGAAATTTTCCCCAGCCGCAGCGGCTCGACGATCGTCATCAACGCCCGTTTCCAGACCGTGCGCGAACTGCTCGACATCCGCGAAAAAGATACTTTCGAGCGCCACCCGCCAGCGCTGCTCGAATGTTTCCTGCTGCTGCAGCAGCGCAGCGAACTGAAGGGAATGACCGCGCGCACGCTGCGCGCGCTCTGGCTCAACCGCCACCGCATCAACGCAGCCTTTCGCGCCGATCCGGCCAACCGCGCGCTATTCCTCCAGATCATGCAGCAGCGGCGCGGCGTCGTGCGGGAACTGCGCCGCATGGCCAAATACGGCATCCTGTCGCGCTACCTGCCTGCCTGGGGGCAGATCGTCGGCCAGATGCAGCACGACCTGTTTCACGTCTACACCGTGGACCAGCACATCCTGATGGTGCTGCGCAACGTGCACTGTTTTTCCATGGGTGAGCACGCCCACGAATACCCGCTGATGACCCGGCTTATCCTCGGTTTCGAGCGCTACTGGCTGCTTTACGTCGCCGCGCTCTTTCACGACATCGCCAAGGGCCGCGGCGGCGACCACTCAAAACAGGGGATGCAGGACGCGCGCGCCTTCTGCGAAAACCACGGCCTTTCCGCCGAAGACGCCGCGCTCGTGGTCTGGCTGGTAGGCCAGCACCTCACCCTGTCGCGCTTCGCGCAGAAAGAGGATACGTCCGACCCCACCGTGATCCGCCGCTTCGCCGACATTGTTGGCAGCGAACGGTATCTGGCCGGGCTCTACATTCTCACCCATGCCGACATCCGCGGCACCAGCCCCAAAGTGTGGAACGGCTGGAAAGGCAAGCTGCTGGAAGACCTCTTCTTCGCCACCCGGCGCCTGCTGCGCGGCGCAACGCCGCAGCAGGCGCTGGGGCTGGACGACCGCCAGGAAAACGCCCGCAGGCTGCTCCGCTATCACGGGCTGCGTCCCGGCGTCGAAGAACCGTTCTGGGCGGAACTTGATGCGGTCTATTTCATGCGCCATTCCGCCGAGGAAATCGCCTGGCACACGCGGCTGCTGTATTACCGCCACGAAACCAGCGAGCCGGTCGCCAGTGCGCGCGTTCCGGAGGGCGAGGAGGGACTGCAGGTGATGGTGTTTACCCGCGACCGCAAAGACCTGTTCGCGCGGCTGACCGGTTTTTTCGGCCATATGGGCTTCACCATTCTCGACGCCAAGATCCACACCACACGCCACGGCTACGCGCTGGACAGCTTCATGCTGCAGGATCCGGGCAACGCTGTTCCGTACCGCGACATCGTCACCCTGATCGAACACGAGCTGGGCGTGCGGCTTTCCGGAAACGAAGCCCCGGAACGCCCGTCCGGCAGGCGGCTGTCACGGCACGTCAGACACTTCCCGATCACCCCCGAAGTCAACATCCGCCCCGACGACGCGCACCACCATTACATTCTTTCGCTGACGGCGGCTGACCGCCCCGGCCTGCTGTTCGATGTCGCCGAAGTGCTGGCGAAATATGATATCGGTCTGCAGGCCGCCAAAATCGCTACACTGGGCGAGCGCGTCGAAGACACCTTTCTGCTCTACGGCAGCGTGCTCGCGCAGGATGCCGAAGTGCTGCGCATCGAACGCGAACTGCTCGAACGGCTGCAGACCTGACGCGGCGCCGCCCTGCCCGCCCGCTCAGTGCCCCTTGTTGCTGAGGCGGTCCATCACCGCGTAAAGCACGCCCGAGAACAGGAAGGTGACGTGAATACCGACCATCCACCCCAGATGCCGGTCGGAAAGGTTATCCACGTTCATGAACGCCTTCAGCAGTTCGATGCCGGAAATCGCCACGATAGAGCCGATCAGCTTGATCTTGAGATCGGAAAAGCCGATATGCCCCATCCAGTCCGGACGGTCCTTGTGGCTGTGCAGATCCTCCATCTTGGAGACGAAGTTCTCGTATCCGCTGAACACGATGATCACGATCAGGTTCATGATCAGTGCGATATCGACCAGCGACAGCACGCCGGTAATCACCTCCCCGCCATCGGCCGTCGCGATATGGGCAAAGAGATGAAAAATCTCCTTGCCGAACTTGACCAGCAGCGCCACCAGCGCCAGCGTCAGCCCAAAATACACCGGCCCCATCAGCCAGCGGCTGCTGAAAAGCACGTGTTCGAACCATGTTTCGAAACGTTTCATGAAGCGGAACGGAAAAGTACGGGAGCCGAAATTGTATCAGCCAGACACCCGCGCCTCCGCATGCGCCCAAAACGCGCGCCGACCTGACTCCACCCAAAACTGCCTCGCCCGCTCCGATCTTCCCGGCATCCCGTTACCACGGCCAGATTACAGGCCCGGCACACCGGCAAAGCTCCTGACTCCTGGCTTCTGCACCAGCAACCGCCACAATGCTTGCGGTTGCTGAATACTGTTGGCACTCCAGAGGTCCAGAAAATCGCCTGCCGCTATTACGGGGCGCCAGCCGCATCATCCGAAAACTGACGGAATGCCGCTACGGCATTCGCCGCATACATCGCGGATGGCCCTCCTCCCATATAAACCGCAACCCCCAGCGCCTCGTGAACCTCCGCCTCGGTCGCACCCAGCCTGACCAGCGCTTTTGCATGGAAACCGAGGCAACCATCGCAGCGCGCCGCCACGCCGATGGCGAGGGCAATCAACTCCCTGGTTCTGGCATCCAGCGCGCCATCCTGAATGGCCGCCCTGCCCATGTCTCCAAAGCCCTTCATAACCGCCGGCTGGCTTTTGCGCAGCGGCGCCAGGTCTTCCGTTATCTGCCTGGTAAGCTGCCTGTAGTCTGTCGTCATTGAAAATACCCAGTTGAAAAGAAAATAAGACAACCCTTGGCGGAACATTGAACACAGGCCATCCCCGCACGGGGAAAAACTCCCCTCCATCCGCCGGTGCAAGCCCCGGACAAAAAATAATGAAGCGCTGAAGGCGGGTTATTGTGTCCATGCCCTGTCTTCCTTTAAAAGACAGGGTTGAACTTTAATTAGATTGTGCTAAATTAGCAACAAGGAAATTAAACCATGACGCCATCCATGGAAGATTCACGGTTCTTGCAGGAAGGCGCTGCAAAAGCCGCCGCCCTGCTGCGTGCGGTGGGTAATGAGCACCGTCTGCTGGTGCTGTGCCTGCTGATCGGACATGGCGAAATGGCGGTGGGCGCCATACATGAACACATACCGCTAAGCCAGTCGGCACTCTCACAGCATCTTGCCAGGATGCGCGAGGAGGGGCTGATAACGTTCCGGCGCGAATCGCAGACTCTTTACTACCGCATCGACAATCCGGACGTACTCAAACTGATCACGGCGCTCAAGGACATTTTCTGCAGCTAACCCCACCCGGAAAGGATAAACCCGCATGCCCCTGAAACCGGTTACCCCCCGGAATGCCCGCAAACTCATGGCGCAACACAATGCCGTGCTCATCGACATCCGTTCTGCCGATGAGCACGCCCGCGAGCGTATCGCCCAGGCGCGCCATATTCCGGCGGAACGTCTGGCTGCGGCAGGGATGCCCGCCATGGACGCTGCCGCCGTCATTTACCACTGCCACTCGGGAAACCGTACGGCCCTGAACGCACAAATGCTTGCCTCCAGCGCGGATTGTGAAACCTACGCTCTCGAAGGCGGGATCGAGGGCTGGAAAAAAGCCGGCCTGCCAGTGGAAACCGACGCATCCCGCCCGCTGGAACTGCCGCGACAGGTGCAGATTGCCGCAGGATCGCTGATTCTGCTTGGCGCGGTGCTCGGCGCCGCGGTATCGCCATGGTTCCACGCTCTTTCGGGGGCTATCGGAACCGGGCTGATCTTCGCCGGCATGTCCGGCTCCTGCGGACTGGCGCATGTGCTGCTGAAAATGCCCTGGAACCGCACACTTTCACCCACCCTGCTTCCCCAACCCCGACAAGGAGATTAAAAAATGAAATTCAACGTTGGCGGCATAGACCGCACACTGCGCATCGCCGCCGGTCTGACTCTCATCGCTCTGGCGGCAACCGGCACGGCAGGCTGGTGGGGCTGGCTGGGCATCATTCCCCTGCTGACAGGGCTGGTGCGCTTCTGCCCGCTCTATCCCCTGCTGGGCATCAGCACCTGCCCGCTCCAGTCAAAAAAATAACCACTGCCCGCACAGGCGGCTCCATGCGGCCGCCTGCGCGAAACAGCCGTTGCAATGGCTGCCCGATCCCGGATTCCGCCCGGTTCCCCCGCTTCGCATCGCTGCGCGGAGCCATCGGGCTCCGCCCGCCGGAACTGCCTGCCCAGACTCATGTAGACGCATCCTTGAGATTCGCCTATCTTCCCGCGCATGCCAGCCATGTGTCGCGCGCGATTTTTCCCCGATTTCCTCCGGCAATGCACCGCCGCCATAGCGCCTGTTCTGGCAGCGTCCCTCGTCGCCAGCTGCGGCATGCTGCCATCACAACCCTCCGCTCCGCCATCGCAGCCGGAGCGCAGTTTCTTTATCCTTGACAACCACAACCATCCGCAGGAAATCGTGCTCTTCGCCATCGGCCTGCTCGATACCGGTTACCGCTTCGGCGGACGTAACCCCGAAGCCGGACTCGACTGCAGCGGCATGGTGAGCTACGTCGTCGAACAGGTCAGCGGCAAGCGTCTGCCGCACAATGCCGCTGAAATCGCCGGGCGCACCCGTCCGATTGAAACCTCCCGGCTTGAGCCCGGCGATCTCGTCTTCTTCAACACGATGAAACGCCGCCATTCCCATATGGGTATTTATATTGGCGACGGCAGATTCATCCACGCCCCGTCAAGCCGGAGCGCAGTGCGCATCGAACGTCTGAACAATCCCTATTTTTCCTCCCGCCTCGACGGCGCCCGCACCCTGCGCAGTGCGGGTTAACGCTGCCTTGATCCTGTTCCACACAAAACCTAGCCTGAAAGCCCTGCGTCTGTTCTTTTCAAGGAGCGAAGAAAATGCCGTCACGCAAGGTTCGGGATGTGATCCAGGGGAAAAAGATCCTCACCGCCACAGGCGGACTGAGCGTAAGGGAAGCGGCCCGGGAGATGGCGCGGGCGCAGGTAGGCTCGATCATGATCCTGGACAGCAGCCAGCTGGTCGGCATCTTTACCGAACGCGATCTGCTGGTGCGCGTCGTCGCGGCCGGATTCGACCCGGATACAACCCGGCTGGATGCAGTCATGACCCGTAACCCGCAAACGATCGATGCAGACAGACCGCTAGGGCATGCGCTGCACCTGATGCATGAATGCGGCTTCCGCCACATGCCGGTGCTGGACAGGGAGTCTCTGGCCGGGGTGGTTTCCGCGCGCGATGTGCTGGGATCGGAACTGCTCGCGTTCGAAGGCGAAATTGCACGCCGCGAAATGATTACCCAGATTCTGTAAACGCCTGTTCACGATCATCTGTCATCGTAGGCGCCAAGCAGCCAAAGGCTGCCGGACAATCAGGGAGACAGCGGCAGGCGCCACGACTACCCGGCACCCGACCCATTGAAATCGCCCCTGATGGCCAGCAGTTTTGCCCGCTGCCTGAAGACTCTGAAGGGGCTGACGTCCTGAAGGTGTCTCTGCAAGACATGTACAGTGGGGCGTCAGCGCCCCACGATCAACCCTGACCAGCACGCCGTGGGGGCTAGGGCGTGTTCACAGTAGCCAGATATAGGCACAAGCGAGATGCAGGAAGGCGTTGAATCGATTGGCAAGTTTGTCGTATCGGGTTGCGATACGGCGGAACTGCTTGAGGCGATTGAAGAATCGCTCGACGAGGTTTCGT
>JAVBTY010000036.1:0-29390 GCA_031555955.1 Rhodocyclaceae bacterium
CGCCATGGCCCGGCACTGGCTCGATCTGGGCGCCCGTCGCCTGCATCTGGTCGACCTGAACGGCGCTTTCGCCGGCAAGCCCAAGAACAGCGCCGCGATTCGCGCCATTACCGACGAAGTGGGCGACGACGTACCGGTGCAGCTGGGTGGCGGCATCCGTGACCTGGACACGATCGAGCATTACCTCGACAACGGCATCTCCTACGTCATCATCGGTACCGCGGCGGTGAAAAATCCGGGTTTTCTGCACGATGCCTGCGGCGCGTTCCCCGGGCACATCATCGTCGGGCTGGATGCGCGGGACGGCAAGGTGGCGGTCGACGGCTGGTCGAAGCTGACCGGCCACGACGTGGTCGATCTGGCGAAAAAATATGAGGACTACGGCGTCGATGCGGTGATTTATACCGACATCGGTCGTGATGGCATGCTCTCCGGCGTCAATATCGACGCCACCGTGCGTCTGGCGCGGGCGCTGCGCATCCCCGTCATCGCCAGCGGCGGCGTCGCCACGCTGGCCGATATCGAGGCCCTGTGCGCGGTGGAAGGCGAGGGTGTCGCGGGCGCCATCACCGGGCGCGCGATTTACGAAGGAACCCTCGATTTCGCCGCGGCCCAGTCCCGCGTCGATGAACTGGCCGGAGCGGCATGATGCTGGCGAAACGCATTATTCCCTGTCTCGATGTCAATGCCGGGCGCGTGGTCAAGGGCGTCAACTTTGTTGAACTGCGCGATGCCGGCGATCCGGTCGAAATCGCCCGTCGCTACGACGAACAGGGCGCGGACGAGCTGACCTTCCTCGATATTACCGCCAGTTCGGACGACCGCGACATCATCCTGCATGTTGTCGAACAGGTCGCCAACCAGGTCTTCATCCCGCTCACCGTCGGCGGCGGCGTGCGCACGGTGGAAGACGTCCGGCGGCTGCTCAACGCAGGCGCGGACAAGGTCAGCATCAACACCGCGGCGGTCAGCAACCCGCAGCTGGTCAGGGAGGCGAGCGGCAAGGTCGGCAACCAGTGTATCGTCGTCGCCATCGACGCCAAGCAGGTCGCGCCGGGAAAGTGGGAGGTATTCACCCACGGCGGGCGCAAACCGACCGGGCTGGACGCGGTGGAGTGGGCCCGGCAGGTGGAGTCCCTGGGAGCCGGTGAAATACTCCTCACCAGCATGGATCGCGATGGCACCCGGGAAGGTTTCGACCTTGGGGTTACCAGGGCGGTTTCCGATGCGGTGTCCATTCCCGTGATCGCCAGCGGTGGCGTCGGTTCCCTTGAGCATCTTGTCGATGGCGTTACAAAGGGCGGCGCGGATGCCGTGCTGGCGGCCAGCATCTTCCATTTCGGGGAGCACACCGTGCGCGAGGCGAAAGAGCTGATGCGCGCGCGCGGCATCGAGGTCAGGCTGTGAACGCCGGCGTCAAATGGCTTAATGAAATCAAATGGGACGAACACGGCCTGGTGCCGGTGATCGCCCAGGACGCCGCGAGCGGCGAAGTGCTGATGTTCGCCTGGATGAACCGCGAGGCGCTGCAGCGCACCGCCGAGACCGGGCAGGCTGTTTACTGGTCGCGTTCGCGGCGCAAGCTCTGGTACAAGGGGGAGGAATCCGGCCATGTACAGAAAGTCATGGATATCCGCATTGATTGCGACAACGATGTGGTTCTTCTGAAAGTCGGGCAGGTTGGCGGCATCGCATGCCACACTGGACGCCGCAGCTGCTTCTTCCAGAAGTATTTCGCCGACGGCCGCTGGGATGCCGTCGAACCGGTTCTCAAAGACCCGAAGGACATCTACAAATGATCGATATCGAAGTGTTGCACCGCGTGGCCGAAACCGTCGCCCAGCGCAGGAATGCCGATCCTGATTCTTCCTACGTTTCCAGCCTGTTCAGCAAGGGCACCGATGCCATCTGCAAGAAAGTGGCCGAGGAATCCGCCGAAACCATCATGGCGGCGAAGGATGGCAACCGCCTCCAGATTGTCCGCGAGGTGACCGACGTCTGGTTTCACACCCTGATCCTGCTGCAGCACTTCGGCCTGTCCGTCGACGATATCCTCGCTGAATTCCGCCGCCGTGAAGGCGTTTCCGGCATTGACGAGAAAAAATCCCGCAAGGGGTGAGCGTCGCGCCGATGAACGACTGTCTTTTCTGCAGGATCATCCGCGGCGACATTCCGTCGAAAAAAATCTTCGAGGACGAAAACGTCTTCGCTTTTCACGACATCCAGCCCGCCGCGCCCGTGCATTTTCTCGTGATCCCGAAGCTGCACGTTCCTTCGATGGCCCATCTTGAGCCCGGGCATGAAGCCATGATGGGCCGGCTGATGGTGACCGCTGGCCGCCTCGCGCGGGAGCAGGGCTGCACGGATGGATTCAGAACCATCGTGAACACCGGCCGGGTCGGGCTGCAGGAGGTGTATCATCTCCACGTTCATATCCTGGGCGGCCCGGCCTTGCTGCCGCCCATGCTGAAGCGTTAAGGAGAGCAGGATGGGTTCCCTGAGTATCTGGCACTGGCTGATAGTGCTGGTGATTGTCATGCTGGTGTTCGGCACCAAGAAGCTGCGCAACATCGGGCAGGATCTTGGCGGCGCGGTAAAAGGCTTCAAGGAAGGCATGAAAGATGCCGACGCCGGGAGCGATGCGGCGCAGCAGCAGAAAATTTCCACCGCCGACGGGCAGACCATCGAAGGCTCCGCCCGGGAAAAGGTTGAGAAAAACCATTCCTGATCCACACGCACTCCGCACGGTCAGGGGGCGCCGGTCCGGGCGCCCCTTCGTTTTCGCGGCGGACGACTGAACATGTTCGATTTCAGCTTTGCAGAGCTTGTCGTCATCGGGGTGGTGGCGCTCGTCGTCATCGGTCCCGAGCGGCTGCCAAAGGTGGCGCGCACGGCGGGGCACCTGCTGGGGCGGGTGCAGCGCTCTGTTTCCGACGTCAAATCCGATATCCAGCGTGAAATGCAGCTTGAGGAACTGAAAAAGCTGCAGGCTGAGGTACAGCAGCAGGCGAGCGATCTGGAAAGTTCGGTGCGCGGGCAGATCGCCGATCTTGAAGCGGGTCTTGGCAAGGCCGCGGCGGAGGTCCGCGCCGTGCTGCCCGACGGCTCTCCGCCCGCTTCCCCGGACGTTGCCGTACTGGCGGAGTCCGCGCCTGCGGCCGTGGCGGAAGAAGCCGGGCCGCAGATGGAGCTGGGTTTCGATGCCGCATCCGGGCAGGGCGCTCCGGAGCATGCGCCGCAAACCGTGGCGAAAGCATGAGGACGCGCCCGTGAGCGAGCAGCACGAAACGTTCATTTCACACCTGATCGAACTGCGTACCCGGCTGATGCGCGCCATTGGTGCGTTTTTTGTTGTGCTGGTCTGTCTGGTGCCGTGGGCGGGCGACATCTACGATCTGGTGGCCATGCCGATGATGCAGACCCTGCCCCAGGGCACGCACATGATCGCCACCGGCGTGGTGACGCCCTTTTTCGTGCCGCTCAAGGTAACGATGCTGGTCGCCCTCGTCTTTGCGCTGCCGGTGGTGCTCTACCAGGCGTGGGCGTTCATCGCCCCCGGCCTGTACGCGCACGAGCGCCGCTTTGCGATTCCGCTGGTGCTGGGCAGCACGCTGCTGTTCCTGCTCGGGATGGCGTTCTGTTACTTCTTTGTTTTTGGCACGGTATTCCGTTTTATTGCCGAGTTCTCGCCCAAAAGCATCATTCCCGCGCCGGATATCGAGCAGTACCTCTCGTTTGTCATGTCGATGTTCATCGCGTTCGGGCTGGCGTTCGAAGTGCCGGTGGTGGTGGTCCTGCTCGTCAGGACGGGGATGGTCGAAATTTCAAAACTGAAGGAAAGCCGCCCTTATTTCATCGTGGGCGCTTTTGTGGTCGCCGCCATCGTGACGCCGCCCGATGTCGCCTCGCAGATCATGCTGGCGGGGGCGATGTGTCTGCTGTACGAGCTCGGAATCGTTCTGGCTAGGCTGGCGGTGAAGCCTGCTGCTACAGCAAATGCCGGGGCCAGCCGGGATTTGGCGCGCGTCGGCACGGACGCGGGACAGGGCGGCGGGCAGCAGACGGAATAGGTTTTCGCCCTGCCGCCGTACGCGCCGGGCGGGAACGGGTCGGTGAGTGCGATAATCGGCCCATGCATCCCACAGCCGCCTTCGCCGTTCTCATTACGACCCTCGTCGCCATCGGACCGCTGTCGGTTGATGTCTATCTGCCAGCCCTGCCGCTCATCGCCAGCGATTTTTCCACGGACGTTGCGGGCGTCCAGCTGACGCTGTCGGTCTACATGGCCGGATTCGGTTTCGGGCAGCTTGTGGTCGGCCCGTTGTCGGACCGTTATGGACGGCGGCCAGTGCTGCGGGCATCCATGGTTATTTATGTGCTGGCTTCGTTCCTGTGCGCCCTGGCGCCGGGAATCGGCGGGCTGATTGGCGCCCGGTTTTTCCAGGCGCTGGCGGCCTGCGCGGGGCCGGTGCTTGGCCGCGCCATCGTGCGCGATCTTTATGGGCCGAGGGACGCGGCGCGCATGCTGTCGTACATCGCCGCGGGCATGGCGCTGGCTCCGCTACTGGGGCCGCTGCTGGGAGGATGGATGACGGTCGCCACCGGCTGGCGCTCCATCTTCATGTTTCTGGTGGTGTTCTCCGCCGTCCAGTCGGTCTTTGTCTGGCGCATGCTGCCGGAGACGAACCCCCATATCGATCCGGATGCGATGCGTCCGGCGCGCATCGCCGCCAATTACCGCACCCTGCTGGGAGACCGCCTTTACCGCGGCGCGACGCTGGCCAATGCGTTCGCCTACTCGGCCCTGTTCGCATTCATTTCTGGCGCGCCGTTCGTCTACATCGGGCTGTTCGGTTTTTCCCCGCAGGGCATGGGGCTCGCTTTTGGCAGCAACGTCACCGGCTACATGGTCGGCACGATGATCTCCGGGCGGCTGTCGCACCGTATTGGCTCCCACCGGCTGCTGCGCTACGGCGTGTTGTCCGGCTGCGTCGCCGGGCTGCTGTTCCTGTTGCTGGCGCTGTCGGGCATCCATCATCCGCTGGTGGTGCTGGTCCCGATGTGGTTCGTAACCTGCGCCGTCGGTCTGACCTTTCCGAACGCCACGGCGATCGGGCTGGCCGCTTACCCGCGCATGGCGGGAGCAGCGGCGTCGCTGATGGGGTTTGTCCAGATGGGGCTGAGCGCGCTGGCCGGGGTCGCGGTCGGGCACGGGCTGCAGGAGTCGGTAACGCCCATGGCGGTTGTGGTGGCGGTAACACTGTGGGCCAGCTTTGCCGCATGGTGGCTGTGGGTGCGCCCGGCCGACAGTGCGGACAAGGGGGCGGCGCCGGGTTAGACGCCGCCGTAACGGGTTATGCCTGCGGGCGGGCTCCGTAGCGCACGACACCGCGTTCGCCGGGGCCGAGTTTTACCTGGTGGATGCTGGAGCCGGCGGCGCTGCTGACTTCCACCGTGTATTCACCGGGCGGCAGCGCGCCAAGGCGGGTGCGGCCATGCACCTGGGCGTGCAGCACGCGCTGGCCGGAGGTATCGAAAATGCCGACGCGTACCTGTCCGAATTCCTCATCCTGTTCCGCGCCAGACTGGACCGGCGTGACAATAAGCGGGTAGTGGTTGCGCCCGCCAATCGCCGGGGAGGCGAGCGTCAGCCCCAGCAGCGTGGTGGCGATGGCCAGCGCGGTTGATGATTTGGGCTGTGCGGCCTTGCCGTTGGCCGCAGCACGGCGGGGCCGCGCTTTGAGGGATTTCTGTTCCGGCGCGGCAAGTTCGAAAGCGTTCGCGGAGGCGTCGAGAAAGCTGCGGACGATTGCAGGATCAAGCCGGGCGGGGGCCGTCTGTACGGTCCCGGGGGCGGCGGATCGGGAAAGGGCAGGAATTTTCATCTTTTGTCTGCGAAAAAGTCAGTGAGCGATATGGGGACGAAGGCGGATTTTTCAACCGGATCAGCCGGGTTCGACCGGAACGAAAATGCGCGCATCGTTACGCTGGATAAGCAGGGCGACGTGTTTTCCGGCTTTCGCCACCAGTTTCTGCAATTGCTCGATGCTGTCGACAGGCTGGCCATTGAGCGAAAGGATGAGATCGCCGCGACGGATTCCGGCGCGGGCGGCCGCGCCGCCTGCTTCCATGACCAGCAGCCCGCCCGGAAGTTCGTTCTGCCGCCGTTCTTCGGCTGACAGCGCGCGCACGGCCAGTCCGAGGCGGCCCTGCCCGGCGGCCTTGCCGTCGGCGGCGCTGGCGGTGTCGTCATCGGTGGCGAACCTGCCGACCTTCACGTCCATGTCGCGGCTGTCGCCCTTGCGCCAGACGCGCAGCTTCGCGGCGGTTCCGGGCGAAATGGCGGCGATGCGCGGCGGAAGATCGGAGGAGCCGGAAACCTTCTCGCCGTTCAGTTCGAGGATAACGTCGCCAACCTGAAGCCCCGCCTTGTCCGCCGGGCCGTCGGTTTCAACCGAACTGATCAGCGCACCGCCCGCGTTTTTCAGGCCAAAGGATTCGGCCAGCGCCTGGTTGACGTCCTGTACGGTTACGCCGATGCGGCCGCGAATCACCTTGCCGTGGGCAAGAATCTGGTCGCGCACCCCGGCGGCGACATCGATCGGAATGGCGAAGGAAACGCCCTGGTAGCCGCCGGAGCGGGAGTAAATCTGCGAATTGATGCCAACCACTTCGCCCGCGAGGTTGATGAGCGGCCCGCCCGAGTTGCCGGGATTGATCGCCACGTCGGTCTGGATGAACGGAACATAACCCTCGTTCGGCAACGAACGCGATTTTGTGGAGATGATGCCCGCCGTGACCGTGTTCTCAAAACCGAAGGGCGAGCCGATGGCGAGCACCCAGTCGCCCACGCGCGCTTTCTGCGGATCGCCCAGCGGAATGGTGGGCAGGTCTTTCGCGTCGATGCGCAGCACGGCCACGTCGCTGGCCTTGTCCGCGCCAATGACTTTGGCCGTGAATTCGCGCTTGTCGGTAAGCTTGACGGTGACTTCGCTCGCGCCATCGACGACGTGGGCGTTAGTCAGGATGACGCCATCCGGGCTAACGATGAAACCCGAACCCTGGCCGCGCCGGGGCATCTGTCCGGGCGCGCCGAACTGCGGGCCAAAGCGGCGGAAGAACTCATAAAAAGGATCGTTCGGATCAAGCCCCTCTGCCGCGCGGACGCTGCCCTCGGTGCTGATGTTGACCACGGCCGGGCCGGCGCGCTGCACGATGCCATCGAAACTCGGCAGGCCCGCCACGGAAACCGGCATCGCGCGGGCGGAAGGCGGCTCGGCGACGGCAGCCGGGCCGTATGTGCCGACAAGGGCCAGAACCAGGGCGGCTACGGCGGTGCGGGGACTGCGGCGATCGTGCATGATCGGGCTCCTTCATGTTGCGGACAGGCGCGACTTTAAGGGTGCGCGACTTAAACGAAACTTAAGGAGGCGTTGCCGAAATGTTACAGGACGTCTCCGCGCCGGTTTCAGGCAAGCCGACGCGCACGCGCAGCCCGCCCGCCGGTGCGCTGTCGAGCAGCAGCCGCGCGCCGTGGCGGTCCGCGATGGCCTTGACGATCGCCAGCCCCAGCCCGCTGCCGGGTTCGCTTTCACCCGCACGGCGGTAGAAGCGGTCCAGCACGCGCTCGCGTTCATCGGAGGGGATGCCGGGGCCGCTGTCGGCCACCTCCAGCCACGCGTGGCCTTCTTCGCGCCAGACGCTCACATCGATCCGCCCGCCCGGCGGGATATAGCGGATGGCGTTATCCACCAGGTTGCCGAGCAGGGTGCGCAGCGCGCTGGCGTCGCCGGATGCGGTGCTTCCAGCGTCAAGGCGGTCCGCGCCAAGATCGATGTTTTTCGCCCCGGCCAGAGCCTGGTGATCGGCAATGACCAGCCCGGCCAGTTCGGCAAGGTCAACCGGAGCGGGCGCGGGCGGCCCGGCGTCCGGCCCCTGGCGGGCCAGGGTGAGCAGCTGCTGGACGACCCGCGTCGCCCGCTGCAGCCCCTGGCGCAGATCATTGAGCGCCGCGCTGCGCGCGGCTTCGGATGTGGCGCGCTCGGTAAGCTGCAATTGCAGTTGCAACGCAGCCAGCGGCGTGCGCAGTTCGTGCGCGGCATCGGCGACGAAGGCGCGCTGGTTCGTCATGGCCTGGTCGAGACGTCCAAGCAGGCCATTGAGCGCCGCGACCAGCGGCTGGGCCTCTTCGGGCACGCCATCGCTGGCGAGCGGGGCAAGCGCATCCGGGCTGCGGGCGCGCACGGCGCGGGCAAGGCGTTCGAGCGGGCGCAGGCCGCGTCCGACGAGATACCAGATGAGCAGGCCGATCAGCGGCAGCAGCAGCAGCAGCGGGGTTAGCGTGCGCAGCGCCGCGGCGGCGGCAAGGCGGTTGCGGTGCGACATCGGCTGCGCCACCTGGACCACGCGGCTGCCGAGCATGACCGAGTAGGTGCGCCAGTCCCCCCTGGCCGTGGGCACGGTGGCGTAACCCAGCTGGGCGCGGTCGGGCAGCGCGGCGCGGGGGCGGGAAAGGTACAGGCGCATGCCTTTGTCGTCCCAGACCTGAATCACCATGTCGAAGGCCGGATCATCGGGGTCAGGATACGCGTCGGCGGGCGTGCCGGGCAGCGGCGGGGCGCGCAGCGACAGGGCAAGCTGGCGCAGGTGGTAATCCATGATCTCGTCCACCTCGGCGCGCGCCATGTAATAGGTGGCGATGCCGCCGAGCAAAAATGCACCGGCAAGGGCGCACAGCAGCGACAGCAGCAGCTGGCGGCGCAGCGAAAGCGTGTACCGCCACGGGCGGAAAAGCGCCTCCGGCGTCATGGTTCCCGCGGAACGAACCAGCCCACGCCGCGCAGGTTGCGGATGCGATCCGGGCCAAGCTTGCGGCGCAGGGCATGGATGTGGACTTCGATGGCGTTGCTTTCCACCTCGTCACCCCAGCCGTACAGGCGCTCTTCCAGCCGCGCGCGCGACAGGGGCTTGCCCGGCTGTTCCAGCAGGGCCTGCAGCAGGGCGAATTCGCGCGCCGAAAGCCGGACCGGCTCGTCATCCACCGTGACCGCGTGCGTGGCCGGGTCGACCGCCAGCCCGGCGGCCTGATGCAGCGTCTGCCCGGATCCCGCGCCGCGCCGGCGCAGCAGCGCGCGCACGCGGGCGGCCAGTTCGTCGAGATCAAAGGGTTTGACGAGGTAGTCGTCAGCCCCCGCGTCGAGGCCGCGGATACGGTCGGCGACCGCATCGCGCGCGGTCAGGACCAGCACCGGCAGAGGATCGGCGCGGCCGCGCAGCCCGCTGAGCACCGCGATACCGTCCTGGCCGGGCAGGCCAAGGTCGAGCAGCAGCAGGTCGTAAGGCGCGGCGGCCGGGGTTGAAAGCGCAAGCGCCGCCGCCGCGCCGTCACGCACCCAGTCCACCGCGTAGCCCTCCTGGCGCAGGCCGCGCTGCACCGCGGCGCCGATCATCGGGTCATCCTCGGCCAGCAGCAGGCGCATGGATTAACGGCCCTGGCCGCCCCAGATGACCGGCTCGCCCGCACGCTGCGCGCGTTCCAGCATGTCGAGCAGCGGCCAGGCGCGCTGGGCGAGCCCCACCGGCGCGGCCATGCCGGTTTCGCCCTTTTCGCGCGCGGCATCCCCGTCGGGCTCTCCCTGCGCGGCCTGGCGCGCCCTGTCCTCTTCGATGGCGGCGCGCAGGCGGGCGATGGCCTGCGGCAACTGTTCGACGGTGACGATGCCCTGGGTATCGTTACCGTCCTTGCCGATGAGGGTGAGCAACGTTTTCGCGCTGTCGCCGAACATGATGACATCAGCGCTGCTGCCGGAACTGAACGTAATCAGCATGATTTTGATCCTCAGAGCCCTTTTACCGCATAAATACCCGGCGCATTGCGCCAGTATCCCTTGTAATCCATGCCGCAGCCGAACAGGAAACGGTCGGCGATCTCAAGCCCGGTGAAATCGGCGCGCATGCCCGGGCGGGCCTTGCGCGTATGCATTTTGTGCGCCAGCACGGCGCAGAGCACCTCCGCGGCGCCTTCGCCCTGCAGATACTCGATGATCGCCGCCAGGGTGTGGCCTTCGTCGAGGATGTCGTCGAGCACCAGCACGGTGCGGCCACGCAGATCCTGCGACGGACGCACCCGCCAGTCCAGCCGCGCGCCCTGCAGCCCGTGGCCGTAGCGGGTAGCGTGCAGATAGGCGACTTCGAGCGGAAACGGCAACCGGTGCAGCAGACGCCCGGCCAGAATGAGACCGCCGTTCATCACGGCGTAAACAACCGGATTGGCCGCAGCCAGACGCGTGGTGATCTCTCCCGCCATGCGGTCCAGCGCGCATTCGACCGTGGTCGCGTCGGCAAGGCAGTCCGCCTCATCGCGGATACGGGTAACTTCCTCCAGGCGGAGAAGCGGTTCAGCGGATTTCATGGCAGCGCTTCCAGTCATGGCGGGCGGCGCATTGCCGCCGTATTTGTGACGATGGCGCATTTTATCGCGCCCGGCGGAAAGACTGCCGGTAACCGTGCGCAGGAGGGCGCTATGGCCGTCCGGGCGTGGCGCGGCGACGGATGATATCGCGCAGGCCGGCAGGAAGCGGGCTGCGCCGGATTTTGCGCAGCAGCAGCCAGGCCAGCCATGCCCGCCGGGCCAGCCGCCAGGCGCGGCGGGGGCGCAGCAGGAGGAAGAGCAGTCCGCCCGATAGCAGCGGCGCTTGCGTCGCGGCCCAGCGGGCGTATTCGCGCGCGCGGTCGACCGAGTCGAGCGCCGTTTCGATCCCGGCGAGCCGGTGCAGCATGTCTTCACGCTGCGCGTCGGCGCGGATCCGCAGGCGCTGTTTTCTGAGGGCGAGTTCGACTTCGCGTGGGTTCATTCTTCGCGCCGCAGGGAGTCCCTGTCGCGGGTGAGTTCGGCGAGGCTGCCGCTGAAAAGTCCGCTGCCGCGCCTGAATTCGCGTGCGGCGTTGCGGGCTGCGAACAGCCCCGCGCCGGTGAGAAAGGCTGTAGCGACGCCGAGGGCCGCGAGCCGGTGTTCGTCCCACAGCAGCACGGTGAGAAAAAGCGCCAGAAAGACGATGCCGAAGCCCAGAAAGATGGCGGCAAAGATGGCGTTGAGCAGCAGGCTGATGATGCGCAGTTTTTCTTCCTGCGCTTCGACAGTGAGCAGTTCAAGCCGGGTCTGCACGGTGTGCAGCCCGGCATCAAGCAAACCCCGCAGGCTGTCGGCCAGACGCGGTTTTTGTGCGCCGCTCATGCCGCGTTAGCGGCGACCGGCCAGCAGGCCGAGCAGAAAGGCCAGACCGGCGGCGATGCCGACCGACTGCCAGGGATTGTCGTGAACGTAGTCGTCGGTGGCGCGGGCGGCCTGGCGGGTGTGTTCCCGGATCGCGGCTTCGGCGCTGGCGATGCGCTCCTTGGCGCCTTCCAGGCGCAGGCCGAGGCGGCTGCGGATGTCGGTGAGCTTTTCGCCCGTCTGGCCCGCGGTGAGCCGGAGCAGTTCTTCGGCATCGGCGACCACGACTTTCAGATCGGAGACGAGTTTGTCTTTCGAGGGGGCGGTGGTATCGGTCATCGCAGGGTCTCCGTGGCGGATGTCATGATGTTGGCGGGATGTGCGCGGGGCGCGTGCAGCAGGGCCGCGTCAACGCTAACCCCAACCGGCGGTGAAGGCAAATAGGGTGATACCCGTTGTTCAGGGGACGAAAGCGTAATCGGTGGTTAGCGGCGCATGATCGGAAAAACGGGTGTCCCGGTATACCCCGCAACGCTGCGCGCTGGCCGCCAGGCCGGGGGTGGCAATGTGGTAGTCGATGCGCCAGCCGACGTTTTTCGCCCACGCCTGGCCGCGACTGGACCACCAGGTGTAGCTGTCGCCGGTGGCTTCCGGGTGCAGGCGGCGGTATACGTCTACCCAGCCCTGTTCATCGAACAGGCGCGACAGCCATGCGCGTTCTTCCGGAAGAAAGCCCGAATTTTTCTGGTTGCTTTTCCAGTTTTTAAGGTCGGTTTCGCGGTGAGCGATATTCCAGTCGCCACAAACCACGACCTCGCGGCTGCTGGCGCGCAGCGCGGCAAGGTGCGGAAGGAATCGCTCCATGAAGCTGAATTTGGCCTGCTGGCGCTCTTCAGAACTGGAGCCGGATGGCAGGTAAAGCGACACGACGGAAAGATTGCCGGTATCCAGCTGCAGATAGCGGCCCTCGGCGTCGATATCGGCGATGCCCAGCCCCGGGGTAACGCGCTGCGGCGTCAGGCGGCTGTAGATGCCCACGCCGCTGTAGCCTTTTTTTTCTGCGCAGTGGAACCAGCCCTGATAGCCCGCCGGGGCGAGCATCTCTTCCGCCATGTCGGCTATCTGCGCCTTCAGTTCCTGCATGCAGACGATATCCGCCTGCTGCTGCGCCAGCCATCCGTAAAAGCCTTTGGCGGCGGCGGAGCGGATGCCATTGAGGTTAAGGGTGATGATGCGTAACATGGTCGTGTTTCTGATTGGCTGCAATGGTGCCGGGAAAGTGGATTCTAGTCGGAATTTCATCGCGCTCGCATGCCGCAAGGGTGTCTTGCGGTTCGGTTCTTTCGTCACCAGGGCGGGGCGCGATTCGCCTTATTTCTTCAATGCCGGTCTGTTCGACGACGGCCCGTCGCTGCGCGAACTGTGCGGCTGCTATGCTCATGCCATCCGCGCTTCCGGCGTGGCCTGCGACATGCTGTTCGGCCCCGCCTACAAGGGTATTCCGCTGGTGGCGGGCACGGCCATCCGGCTGGCCGAAGAGGGCGTCAGCCTGCCGTTCGCGTTCAACCGCAAGGAGGCGAAGGATCACGGCGAGGGCGGCACGCTGATCGGCGCGCCGCTGGCCGGGCGGGTGCTGGTTGTCGACGATGTGATCTCGGCGGGCACCTCGGTGCGCGAATCGGTGGATATCATCCGCGCGGCGGGGGCGGAGCCGGCGGGCGTCGTCATCGCGCTCGACCGTATGGAGCGCGGGCAGGGTGAGCTGTCCGCGGTGCAGGAAGTGAGGGAGAATTTCGGCATTCCGGTTGTCGCGGTGGCAACGCTGGCCGATCTTGTTGACTATTTGTCCGGCGATCCTCAACTGGCCGGGCATCTTGCCGCGGTACGGGCTTATCGGGAGAAATATGGGGTCGTTTTCTAGATCCACCGCTTTTGGGCTGGCGCTGTTCTGCTGCGTCGTGCTCCCCGTCGCGGCTGCGCCGCAGGCCGGGAACGGAACAATCTATTGCTGCGAAAGCGATGGGCAGACTGTGTGCGGCGATATTTTGCCGGCTGTCTGCATCGGGCGCGGTTATCGTGAAATCAGCCCCCAGGGCATTGTCCGGAACAATGTGCCGCCGCCGCTGACCGCCGAGGAGCGCGCGCGCCGCGCGGCTGAGGACCGGCGCCTGCGCGCGATTGCGGTGCGCGAGGCGAAACAGCGCCAGCTGGACCAGGCGCTGCTGGAAACTTACCGGAGTGTCGCCGACATAGAGGCGCGCCGCGACCGCGCCCTGGCCGAGTCGGATCAGAGCATTGTGATTTTGCGCGAACGGGAGCAGGAGCTGCTCGGGCGCGTGGATGCGCTGAAAAAAGAGATCGAGGGCAAGGCCGAGGGCAAGACGCCGCCCGCGCTGGCCGAAAACCTTTCGGCCACGGAAGCCGAACTGTCGATACAGCGCCAGGTTGTTGAAAGCAAGCTGCGTGAGCGCGATGCTGTTCGCGCCCGCTTCGAGGACGACCGCCGCCGCTACATCAGGCTGACTGCTCCGGCGCAGCACGGAGCGGAGAACTGACCCCCCGTTTTTCACGGCCTTGCGGGCATGGCGGGCCGTATGCCCAGCGCAACCCATAACAGCAGAAAAAAGAATGCGCCCAGCCGTGGAACATCGAGCAGGCTGTCGAACAGGCCGGTGACGGTGAAGCCCGCCAGCGCGGCGAGCAGCGCCGGAGCCGGGCCGCTGCGGTAAAAGCGTGGCCGCGCCAGCCGCAGCAGGGCCAGTCCGAGCGCAAGCGATACCGCGCCCAAGCCGAGCGCGCCCTGTTCCACCCACAGATGCAGCTGCATGTTTTTCGCGTGCCACGGCAGGTGGTGCCGGTCAGAGCTGAAAAACCAGCGGTCCATTCCGGCGCTGAAATCCCCGTTCGCAAGCATGTCGCGCCCATCCGCATCGGTGACGCGGATCGCCGCGATGTCGAGCGTGCGCATGCTGTTATTGGCGATCGATAGCGTTGCCGGGCGTGGCGCGTACCAGGAGCCGGGACCTTCGAGCACTGTTCTGCCTGTATCGAAGCGCAGCGTCTGCCACTGGGGGCTGCCCGCCACCGCGCCCTGGGCGGCGGCGCAGCCTTCCGGATAAAGCAGGTTGCGGCGGCAGACTTCAACATGCACCCGCAATCCCTGCTCTGCGCGCACGCGCATTTCGATTCTGAAGGGTGATTTCGCATCGAGAGGAACGCGCTGTGAGACGCGGAACAGCTCGCCAAAGCCGCGGATGTGGCGCGGCCCGCCCAGACGCAGGAAGGGAGCGCCGTTTTCGCCGTCGCCACTGCCGTCGCGCCACTCCATCGTGCCGGGGAAGGCGGCGTGGGGCGTGTTCCAGAAATAGGCGTCGGGATAGCGCCCCGCGCCGATGCCAATCAGCTTTTCGGCCGCGCCTTGCACCAGCTCCGCGCCAGTGCGCCAGTGTTCGAGACGGCCCGCCATATCGCGGTCCACGGTTGAAAAGCGCGCGCCGAGGTAATAGCTCGCGCCCGCCACTGCAACGAGGCAGGCCGCGCCTAGCAGCACAGCCTGCCTGATCAGGTCCGTGTTGTGTGTGGACCACAGTGGCGCGGCGGCATGGCGGTGGATCAGGCCGGCGGCGAGCGTGAGCGCGAAGGCGCCTGCCGCGCCGGAAATGTCGCCTGTTTCACTCCAGAATCCGGCGACGGAGATGGCCGCGCCGCCGCAGCCGAGCACCGCCGCCAGCGTGAGCACGTCGGCATTCACCCCCTGCTTTTTCCCGCGCCCCAGCCACAGCAGCGCGGCGGCGGTGAGCCAGAGCGCGGCGTAGGCGAGATAGACCCCCTTGGGCAGCATTGCGGCCAGCCCCGCCAGCGCCGCCGCGCCAGCCGCCAGCCCCGCGGCCACGAGCAGCGCGCCGAAGCTGGCGCGGCGCAGCAGATCGCCGCCGATGCCGAGCAGCACGGCGAAACCGAGCCACGCCGCCATGCCGCGGTAGCCGCCGCTGCTGAACGAGAGCGTGGCCCCGGCGGCGAGCGCCAGCCACAGCATCAGGCCGGTGAACAGCCTTGGGCGCTGCCCGGGGCTGCTCGCGGCGGCAGGGCCAGAGGGCGCGGCCAGCATGGCCGGGACAAGGATCAGCCCGCCCAGCGCCACGCCGCCGTAAAGGCCGCGCGAAAAGGTGGTGAAGGTGGCATAACCGGCCAGCACCACTAGGGCCGCGAGCAGCCCCGTCTGCAGCGGCCGCCGCTCGCGCAGCAGCATCAGCAGCGCAAAAGGCAGGGTCAGGGCGAACCAGCCGTCGAGCGCGGCCCCGCCCACGTTCATTTCCCAGAACAGCCCGGTAGTGCGGTAATCGGCGGCGAAATTGCTCAGTCCGGGAAAGGCCGCCCGCTCCCAGATCGCCGCCAGGGATACGGTGAGAAGGCCGCCCGCCATGCCCGCGCCCAGCCACGGCAATGCGCGCGCACCGAGGCTGCACGCGGCCAGATGCAGGCAGGGAATCAGCGCCAGCGCGGCAAAAAACCCTTTGGAGACACGCACGGCGTTTAGCGGTGTGCCGTAGCCGGCCAGCATCGCCGGACCGATCTGCCCCCATGAATCCGGCGGCATGACGGTGAGTGTGGAGATGGCGTAGCTGGCGAAGAGCAGGGCGAAAACGCCCACGCCAGCCAGGGTGGGGCGCAGGGGGCGCTGCGCGGGCGCTCCAGTGCTTCTTGCCAGCGCGGCATGCAGGCCGGTTCCCGCCAGGGTGGCGAGCACGAGCGCATCGCTTTCGGTGAAGTGGATGTGCCCCGTCCAGGGCGTGAGATCGGCGATGGGCCAGAGCGTGGGCAGCAGGATCAGCCACCATTGCGGGCGGATGGTGACCGCCAGGCCATACAGAGTGAGAGCCAGCGCAGGCAGCGCCATGCCAAGTGGGTGATGGGCTGCCCAGCCGCCGAGCGCGCCGAGCGCGGCGGCGGCCACAATCAGCCATGCGAGACGGGAAACATGGCCGCGTTCAGCGGGATGGGAAGCGGAAGGGCGGGAATCTGGACGCATGATGCAAGGATGCACGGAGATGAAAGGGCACGCCAGGGAAAAGTACGCGCCCATGAAATCCGTGGCGCGTCGCGTTCGTGGCGCATCGCGTTATATGATCCCGGATTTTTTCGCGGGGCAGTTCTGGCTGGAATCATGAATCACACGACAGATATGGACCAGGCGCTGGACGCCGCTGCGGGCGTGCTGGCGAAAGCCGGGCGCATTCTGTTCATTACCGGCGCGGGAATTTCGGTGGATTCAGGGCTTCCGACGTATCGTGGCGTTGGCGGCCTGTATCACAAGCGTTTGACTACGGACGGGCTCACCATCGAGGAGGCGCTTTCCGGCCAGATGATGCGGCAGCGGCCTGGAATAACCTGGAAGCATATCGCCGAAATCGAGGCGGGCTGTCGCGGCGCGCAGCCGAATGCGGCGCATCAGGCCATTGCCGCGCTGGAGCGGAAAAAACCGCTGGTGTGGACGCTGACGCAGAATGTGGATGGTCTGCACCGCCTTGCCGGTTCGGCGAAGCTGATCGAAATTCACGGTACGGTGCACCGCCTGCTCTGCACGGAATGCACGCACCGGCGCACCGTGCAGGATTTCGCCGGACTGTCGCTGCCGCCCGCCTGCCCGATGTGCGGGGGGCTGCTGCGGCCCGATATCGTCCTGTTTGGCGAAATGCTGCCGCCGCGCGAACTGCACCGGCTTGAGGAAGTGCTTGCCGAAGGGCTGGATGCGGTGGTGTCGATCGGTACCTCCAGCATTTTTCCCTACATCGCCGCCCCCGTGCGCTGGGCGCGCCAGGAAGGCATTCCCACCATCGAGATCGATCCCGGCGAAACCGGCATCAGCGCATTTATCGACATTCCCCTGCGCATGGGTGCGGCCGAAGCCATGAGCGTGTTGTGGGCGCGGCTGTATCCGGACGATCCGCTTTAGGCCGGGCGCGCGCGGCCCCCGCTCAGGGCGGGGGCGGGGTGGCCAGCGCATCGGCCAGCGTGCGCAGGTTGTGGCGCATCATCCCGATATAGTCCGCCGCCGGGCCGTTGCCGCCCGATAGCGCGTCGGAATAGAGCGTGCCGCCGATGCGCGCGCCGCTTTCGTGACGGATGCGGTCGAGCAGGCGCGGATCAGCGATGTTCTCGATGAATACGGCGGGAATCTTTTCCGCCCTGATCTGGGCGATGAGGCGGGCGACGCCGCGCGCGGTCGGCTCGGCGCTGCCGGAAACGCCCGCCGGCGCCAGAAAGCGGATGCCGTAGGCGTGGCTGAAATAGCCGAACGCGTCGTGCGAGCTCACCACCTTGCGCCGTCCGGCGGGCAGCGCCGCGAAGCGGCGGCGTATCTCATCGTCGAGCGCGGCCAGTTCCGCGTCGTAACGGGCCGCGCTGGCGCGGTAGACCGCCGCGCCGTCCGGATCGGCGGCGGCGAGCGCCGCGGCGATGGCGGCGACGTAGCGGCGGGCGTTGGCCACATCCTGCCAGGCGTGCGGATCGGCGCCATGGCTGTCGTGCTCGTGGTCGTCATCGTGGCTGTTGAGCGCGGTTTTCCCGGCAAGCGGCGTAACGTCGTGGCTGACGATGGTGATGCCGCCGCCGCGGCCCGCCGAGCGCGCAAGGCGGAGAATCCAGTCGTCGAACCCCAGCCCGTTCGCCACCACCAGCGCGGCCGCGCCCACGCGCCGGGCGTCGGACGGGCGCGGCTGGAAAGCGTGCGCATCCTCATCCGGCCCCACCAGCGTATGCACCGCGACCCGTTCGCCGCCGACCTGGCGGACAAAATCGCCGAGGATGCTGAAGGTGACCACGGCCTCCAGCGGCGCGGCGCGCGCGCTGCCGGTGGCGAGGGTGAAAGCGGCGGCCACGGATGCGGCGAGCGTCAGCAGGGGGCGAAGGCAGGGGAAAACGGGCATGGGCGGCGCGTCAGGATTCGAGGTGACGCCGCCGCGGCAGGCGGCTGGCGAGCAGTCCGCCGGGCGCGGCCAGCAGGGAAGCGAAATACACCAGGCCGCACACCAGCACGATGGCCGGACCGGCGGGAACGTCGGCATGGTAAGACACCAGCAGCCCGCCGACACTGCTGCCAAAGGCCGATGCCACCGCCAGCGCCAGCATCGCGGGCAGCGCACGCGCCCACAGGCGCGCAGTGGCGGCGGGGAGAATCATGATGCCGACGGCCATCAGCGTGCCGAGCGCGTGAAAACCGGCCACCAGATTGAGCACCACCAGCACCAGAAAGCCGTAATGCGCCACGGGGGAGAGGCGGCTGACCGCGCGCAGGAAGGCGGGATCGAAACACTCCAGCACCAGCGGGCGGAACAGCAGCGCCAGGCCGTACAGGGTGAGGGTGGCGATGGCGGCGATGAGCAGCAGCGAACCGTCGTCCAGCGCCAGCACCGAGCCGAACAGCACATGCAGCAGATCTAGATTGCGCCCGCGCAGCGACACGATCATGACCCCGGCGGCGAGCGAGAGCAGGTAGAACGCGGCGAGGCTGGCGTCTTCCTTGAGCACGGAGGTGCGCGTCACCAGCCCGGCGGCGAAGGCCACGGCCAGCCCGGCGACGATGCCGCCCGCCGTCATCGCGCCCAGCGACAGGCCGAAGGCGAGATAACCCAGCGCCGCGCCGGGCAGAATGGCGTGGCTCATGGCGTCGCCCATCAGGCTCATGCGCCGCAGCAGCAGGAATACGCCCACGGGGGTCGCGCCCAGCGACAGGGCGAGGCAGCCGGCGAGCGCGCGGCGCATGAAATCGAAATCGGCAAAAGGGGCGAGCAGGAGTTCGTTCATCGGCTGTTTTCCCGCAGGCAGGCGGCGGCGTGGTCGTCGAGCGCCTCCGACAGGCTGCGCGCGCGCGTGAGCAGTTCGTCCGTGAGTACGCTGCCCGTCGGGCCGCAGGCGACCAGCTCGCGCGCCAGCAGCAGGCAGGTTGGAAAATAACGGCGCGCCTGGGCGAAGTCGTGGATAACGGTGAGGATGCTGCGGCCTTCGGCATGCCAGCCGAGCATGAGCGCGATCAGGTCTTCCGCCGTGCGGCTGTCGATCGCGGCGAAAGGTTCGTCGAGCAGGATCACTGGGGCATCCTGCAGGATCAGGCGGGCGAAGCGGGCGCGCTGCAATTGCCCGCCGGAGAGCGAGCCGATGGGGCGCGCTTCGAATCCGGACAGCCCCACCGTCGCCAGCGCCAGGGCTACCCGCTGGCGGCGGGAGCTGTTGATACGGCCGAAAGCGCCGGTTTCGCGCCACAGGCCCATCGAAACCATGTCGAACACCGTGACCGGAAAATCATGGTCCAGCCCGCTGCGCTGCGGCATATAGGCGATGCTGCCCGGCGGCAGCGCGGGGCGGTGGATGGTTCCGCCCATGGGGCGCAGTTCGCCCGCCAGACCTTTCAGCAGCGTCGACTTTCCGGCGCCGTTGGGACCGGCCACCGCGATCAGCGCGCCAGCCGGGATGTCGACGTTCAGATGATGGATGGCCGGGTGGCGGTCGTAGCCGAGCGTGAGATTCTCGCAGCGGATCAGCGGCGGCGGCAGCGGATGCATGTCAGCCCAGCGCCAGAAAAACGGCCAGCCACAGCAGCCCGGCGGCAGCCGATGCGATCGCCAGCCGTGTGGCAAGCCCCGTGCCGAGCAGGCTGCGGTACGGGCGGGAGTGGGCGTGCGGCGTAGTCATGGAATGGAGAACATGGAGAGAGGCGCGCGGGCCGCCGTTCAGGCGTGGGCGGGCAGGTTCGGGCTGCAGCCGGGGCAGGCGCCGTGGAGTACGAGTTCGGCCCGGTCGATGCGGTAACCGGGAAGATGCGCGGCGCCCGCTTCAGGCTGGACGTCCTCCAGGCACAGCACCTGGCCGCAGCGGTCGCAATGGAAGTGGGCGTGGCGGTGGCTGCCGCCGTGTGCGGCCTCAAAGCGCCAGGCGCGCTGCGCGCCTGCGATACGCCGGGCAATGCCCTGCGCCACCAGCCAGTCCAGGGCGCGGTAGAGCGTCACGCGGTCGTGGGCGATACCGGCGGCGCGCAGCGCCTGGGCGATTTCATCGTGCGATTGCGGGCGGGCGCTGGCGTGCAGTGCTTCCAGCACGGCTATCCGGGCGCGGGTGATGCGCCCGCCGTGCGCGGTAATGATGTCGCGTGCGTGGCTGGAAGGGACGGAAGGCATGTGTTTCAAGGTGGCAGAGCGTTTTTGCAACAGTGTAGCACGGACGGGCAAGGCAGCCCGCCGCAGCCGGGAAGTCCCTGTTTTTTGTAGCGGACGCCAGACGTTACCGGTTTTGCTGAAAATAGGATTAAAGGACCGTGCATTTTTTCCGAAATCAACACATATCCCATAACCGGCGGCGTTACCGTCGCGGTATGTTTGCGGCAGGTTTCAGGTTTTCCCGTGGTCAGCGCGGAATCCGGGAATAGCCTGCCGGTGTATCTGGATCAATCTTAAATACGGAAAGTTGCGAGGGGAATAGCATGACCATAGCGAAGCGGCTGATTCTACTGATTGTTGTGGCAATACTGGGGCTGCTGGCAGTCGGGGGCATGGGTCTTTACGAAATGGAGCGGATCAACCAGGGGCTGGAGTTCTCCAATAACGACTCCATTCCGAGCATCAGCACGGTGGACAGTATCCACTCAAACCTCCTGGGCCTGCGCGTGCGGGTGCTGTATCACATTCTGGTGGCGTCTCCGCAGGACAAGGCGGCAGCGGAGAAAGCTATTGACGAGCAGAAGGCGGAAATAGCGAAGCTGGTCAACACTTTTTCCTCGTCGCTGGTCAGCAATGACAAGGACAGAAAATACATCGACGATACCCGTGTAATGCTCGATGAGTATTATGGAATCGTTGCCCAGGTGCTGGATCTGTCCCGGGCGAACAAGGCTGATGAGGCAAGGGAATTCCTGCAGCAGACGGGCGCCAGGGCCGGGCAGAAAATGACCGAGAACATCGTGCAGCATGCCCGCTACAACGTAGAAATGTCCCAGGCCGCGGCCAGGGATGCGGAGGCAGCCTATGCGAATGCAAAACTGTTTGCGGGTATCACAGTAGCGATTGTGGCCCTGATTGTCGCTGGCCTTGGGTTTCTCACCTACCGCTACGTAAACGGCTCCCTTACAGCCATGACCAGCATGTTCGCCCGCGTGGAACGCGATCTCGATTTCACCGGGCGGGTTCCTGCCGCTGGTTCCGATGAGATTGCCACGGCGGGGAAGGTTTTCAACCGCCTGCTCGACCGGCTGCAGTCCAGCCTGAAGGAAATCGGCGTGCATGCCGGCCATGTGTCTTCGGCGGCGGAACAGGTTTCCTGCACCTCGCAGCAGATGTCCGCCGCATCGGTGCATCAGAGCGAGGCCGCGTCGAACATGGCCGCCACCATGGAGCAGGTTACGGTCAGCGTCAGTCATGTGGCGGACCGGGCCGCCGAGGCCAACCAGCTTTCCACCACTTCCGGCGTGCTGGCGAAAAACGGGGCGGAAATCATTGGGGCCACGGTCACCGGGATCAACAGCATCGCCGAAACGGTGCATATCGCCGCCGAACAGATCGCCCGTCTGGAAAAGAACAGCGAAGAGGTCAATTCTGTTGTCAATGTCATCAAGGAGGTGGCGGACCAGACCAACCTGCTGGCGCTCAACGCCGCGATCGAGGCTGCGCGGGCGGGCGAGCAGGGGCGCGGATTCGCCGTTGTCGCCGACGAGGTGCGCAAGCTTGCGGAACGCACCACCCAGTCGACGCGGGAAATCGCTTCCACCATCGCGGAGATGCAGAGCGGCGCGCAGTCGGCGGTGCACAGCATGCAGGCGGTGGTGGAAAAGGTTGAAACCGGCGTGGCGCAGGCCCAGAAGGCCAATGATGCGATTGCTGAAATTGGCAGCAGTTCGGAGCAGGCGGTGCTGATGGTGAGCGATATCACCGAGTCGATCCGCGAACAGAGCATTGCCGCGACGAATATCGCCCAGCAGGTTGAGAAGATCGCGCAGATGTCGGAGGAAAACAGCAGCGCTTCCCAGTCGACGTCCGACACCGCGAGCGAGCTGTCGAACCTGTCGCGGGAAATGCAGCGGATCGTCCAGCAGTACCGGGTGTAAAAAGCGCCGGACGGAAACGGAAACCCCGGCAGTCCGCTCAGGGCTGCCGGGGTTTTTACTGTCCGCGCCGGGTTTATCCCGAGATCAGCGCCGAAAACTCACGGCTGAACAGCTCCTGGTCGGCCAGATTCAGTTCAAGCAGGCGCCGCAGGTGAATCAGGCTGTCGAGGTCGATTTCGCGCCATGCAATCCCGATGTGGCTGTTTTCCACATGCGCGGCGTTTCCTTCCATGCGCACGACCGCGCCGCTGTCGCTGCCCAGGCGCAGTTCGAGCAGGCAGTGCGTTCCTGTTGCCAGGTCTGGCTCTCCAGGGGCTTCGAGCAGCGCTCCTTTCATCGAGATATCGCATACCGAGCAGGGAATCTCCCGGTCGTCGACAAGCAGCCGGGCATCGCCGTGGAAAGGGATGCGGGAGAATTTTCGGCGCTGTTCAGGGTGCATGGGTTTTTCTCCAGGCAAATGTGCGGTGGCATCCTTTCTTATTGTGTAAGTAGCGCTGTTCCGCTGCAAGCGTACAAAGTCGGTCCGGGCGGGAATACGGTCACGCTGGCGGCTCCTGATCTGTGAAAGAATAGTCTCGCAATTCATGTTTTCCCGCATGGTTTCCCGGGATTTTCCTGAAAATGTGGTGGTAATCGTGGCAGAGAGCGACAGCAATATAACGGTACTGGAAGGTGGACTGGCGGCGCGCGGCGCGCCGGGACGGCCGGAAGGCGACAGTACGGCAAAACATCCGGGCGGACATGACGGGGCGGATGCCCGGGCGCACAAGGATGATCTGCTGCTCGAATGCCTCCTTCTGCTTGCGCGCGCGCACGGCGGCACGCTTACGCGCGATGCCGCGCTTGCCGGGCTGCCGCTGGAAAATGGCCGCCTGTCTCCATCGCTGTTCGCCCGGGCGGCGCGCCGCGCCGGCATGAGCAGCCGGGTTGCGCAGCGCAGCCTCGCCCAGGTGAACCAGGCGCTGCTGCCGGCGATCCTGCTGCTCGATGGCGGGCAGGCCTGCATTCTGGTGCGCCATGATGCGGAAAAGGGCCGTGTAAAGGTGATCTTTCCCGATCTGGGCGAGGCCGCGATCACCCTGCCTGCCGAAGAAGTGGCCGCGCGTCATACCGGCCACGTCATCTACATGCGGCCGAAATACCGTTTCGATGCGCGCACGCCAGAGGTGAAAACGGTGCGCGGGCGGCACTGGTTCTGGGGGGTGATCGCGGAAAACCGCCGCCTTTACCGCGATGTGCTCATGGCCGCGCTCATGATCAATATTTTCGCCGTGGCGATGCCGCTGTTCGTCATGAACGTCTATGACCGCGTGGTGCCGAACAACGCCACCGATACGCTCTGGATGCTGGCTGCGGGCGTGGGTATTGTCCTGGTGGGCGACTTCATCCTGCGCACCATGCGCGGGCACTTTGTCGATCTGGCCGGCAGCCGCAGCGATGTCAAGCTTTCGGCCTACATCATGGAACGGGTGCTGGGGCTGCGCATGGAGGCGCGTCCGGTGTCGACGGGCTCTTTCGCCGCCAACCTGCGGTCCTTTGAAACGGTGCGCGACTTCATCAGCTCGGCCACCGTCATCGCCTTTATCGACGTGCCTTTCGCATTCGTATTTCTCGTGGTCATCGGCTGGATCGCCTGGCCGCTGGCGCTGCCTTTCCTGTTCGGCGTGGGCGCGCTGCTGCTGTACACCCTGTCGGTCCAGGGACGGATGCACGAACTGTCCGAGCGCACCTACCGCGCCGGCGCCCAGCGCAACGCCACGCTGATCGAAGCGCTTGCCGGACTGGAAACCGTGAAAACCATGGGCGCGGAAGGTTCGATGCAGCGCAAGTGGGAGCAGAGCGTTGCCCACCTTTCCCGTGTCGGCGCGCAGCTGCGGCTGCTTTCGGCCACCACCGTCAATGGCGCGATGTGGATGCAGCAGACGATCAGCGTCGTAATCATCCTGTGCGGCGTATACCTGATTGGCGAGGGCCAGCTCAGCATGGGCGGGCTGGTGGCCTGCTACATGCTGTCGTCGCGCGCGATGGCGCCGGTCAGCCAGGTTGCCGGGCTGCTGGTGCAGTATCACAACGCATCCACCGCGCTGGCCTCGCTCGATGCGCTGATGGAAAAGGAAATCGAGCGCCCCGAATCCTCCAGCTTTATCAGCAGGCGCGGCTTTGGCGGCGACATCGAATTCCGTGACGTCAGTTTCAGCTACCCCGATCAGGATGTGGCGGCGCTGCGCAATGTTTCGCTGCGCATCCGCGCGGGCGAGCATGTCGCCATTCTCGGGCGGGTCGGATCCGGCAAAACGACGCTGGAAAAGCTGATCCTCGGCCTGTACCGCCCGACCTCCGGCGCGGTGCTGGTCGACGGCATCGACCAGCGCCAGCTCGACCCGGCCGAGCTGCGGCGCAACGTGGGTTACGTACCGCAGGACATCGTCCTGTTCTACGGCACCCTGCGCGAAAACATCGCCTTCGCCGCGCCGCTTGCCGAGGATGCGGACATCGTGCGGGCGGCTGAAATCGCCGGCATCACCGGCTTCGTCAATGGCCACCCGCGCGGTTTCGACATGACTATCGGCGAACGCGGCGAATCCCTCTCCGGCGGGCAGCGCCAGGGGGTGGCGATCGCCCGGGCGATGATCAACGATCCGCCCATCCTGATGCTGGACGAGCCGACTTCGTCCATGGACCACTCCAGCGAGGAAGAGGTGAAAAAGCGCCTGCGCGAGGTGGCGAAAGGCAAAACAATGGTGGTGATTACCCACCGCACCTCGCTGCTTGAACTGGTCGACCGCATCATCGTCATGGACGAAGGCAAGGTCGTTGCCGACGGGCCCAAGGCCCAGGTGGTCGAGGCGCTGCGTCAGGGCCGTGTCGGGAGGGCAGCATGATGGGCAGTTCCGCACAAAAAAATTTCGAGCGCATCGGCACGGTCTCCGGCGGACTGTCGGCGGTTTCAGACAAACTTTCCGGTCGCCTGCTGGGACGCCTGTTCGACCGGCTTGCGCCGCCGGTGCGGGAAGGCGCGCTCGAATGGAGCGCCGACGCGGACTGGGCGCAGCTGCAGCAGGAACCCCTGCGGGCGCGCATGCTGCTGCGCATCGCCGCGCTGGTGGTCGGCCTGCTGCTGGTGTGGGCTGCGTTCGCACCGCTCGATGAAGTCACCCGGGGCGAAGGCAGGGTGATTCCCTCCTCCCAGCTCCAGGTCATCCAGTCGGTTGACGGCGGCGTGGTCGAAGAAATGTTCGTGCGCGAAGGCCAGGTGGTCAACGCGGGCGACGTGCTGGTGCGCATCGACCCCACCCGCTTTGTATCCTCGCTGCGGGAAAACCGCGCCCAGTATCTCTCGCTGCAGGCCAAGGCCGCGCGGCTGCAGGCGCTCACCAGCGGCGCGGCGCTGGATATGCCCAAAGAGGTCATGGAAGAAATCCCCGAAATCGCCGCGCACGAAGTGCGGCTGTACGAATCGAGCCGCGCCGGGATGGAAGCCCAGCTCTCCATCGCGCGGCAGCAGCTGACCCAGCGCGAGCAGGAACTGAACGAAGTGCGCGCGCGGCGCGAGCAGGCCGGGCGCGCCTACGACCTCGCCGCCCAGGAATACGCCGTCACCAAGCCGCTGATTGCCTCCGGCGCCGTGTCCGAAGTCGACATGCTCCGCCTCGAACGCGACGTTGCCCGCCTGCGCGGCGAACGCGACCAGGCTTCAGCGCAGATCTCGCGCATCCAGGCCGCCATTACCGAGGCCAGCCGCAAGATCCAGGAGGTTGAGCTGAACGTGCGCAACCAGCTGCGCAACGAGCTTTCCGACACCATGGGCAAGCTTGGCAGCCTGTCCGAAGGCAGCCTTGCGCTTGCCGACAAGGTCAAGCACGCCGAAGTGCGCTCCCCGGTGCGCGGCACCGTCAAGCGGCTGCTGGTCAACACCGTCGGCGGAGTAGTCCAGCCCGGCAAGGAAGTGGTCGAAATCGTGCCGCTGGACGATGCGCTCGTGCTCGAAACCAAGGTCACGCCCAAGGACATTGCCTTCCTGCACCCCGGGCAGCGGGCCATGGTGAAATTCACCGCCTACGACTTTTCCATTTATGGCGGGCTGGAAGCCGACCTTGAACAGATCTCGGCCGACACCGTCGTCGATGAAAAAGGCAACGCCTTCTACCTTGTCCGTGTGCGCACCCACAAATCGAGCCTGGGCAAAGACCTGCCGATCATCCCCGGCATGGTGGCGCAGGTCGATGTGCTCACAGGCAAAAAAACCATTCTCTCTTACCTGCTCAAGCCGGTACTCAAGGCCAAAGCCAACGCGATGACAGAACGATGAACCGACACTACTTCGTGACGCCCGACGCAGCCCTTCAGTCCCGCTGGCGGGAGGCCTTTCCCGATGCGGTGGCGATCAGGGATACCCCCGCCGCCGCTCCCGCCGCCAGCGGCATCTGGATCAGCACCCGCCTGGCAGGCTGGAAAACCCTGCTCGCCGCCTGCGCCACGCAGCATGCGGGCGTACCCGTCGTCGTGCTCGATTTTCAGCCGGACGAACGCACCGCGCTGCAGGCGCTCGACGGCGGCGCGCGCGGCTACTGCCACGCGCTGGCGACCCCCGCGCTGCTGCGTGAAATCGCCATTGCCGTCAGCCACGGCGGCGTATGGGTGGGGCCGGAACTCATGTCCCGCATGATCGGCGCGGCGCACCGCGCGCTGTCGGCCAGCGCGCCGCGCGCGGAAACCGGAACCGGCCCAGCGCCCGCGCCGGATGCCCTGAACACCCTCTCCCCGCGCGAACGCGAAGTCGCCCGCGCCATCGGCGCAGGCGCCACCAACAAGGAAGCCGCCGCGCGGCTCGACATCACCGAACGCACGGTCAAGGCGCACCTGAGCGCCGTCTTCGAAAAACTCGGCGTGCGCGACCGCCTGCAGCTCGCCCTGCTGCTTGCGGGAGAAAACCGCTCAACGCCCGCTGCGGGCGCGTGATCTGGATCACGCCCTGTCCACCGGTCCAATACCCCCCGGTTTGGGGAGTGATTAAGCTCGCAGCCATCAAAGTTCCATTTGTTTTTTTAATACCCGCGACAGCTCTTTCCCAATGCTGATCGCCCCTGTCCAGGAGATCTGATCATGGCCACAGCCCAGCCCGTTGCCACCGTAGTCGCCGTTATCGGCCACGCCTTCGCCCGCGGCGCCGATGGCGCCCTGCGTCCGCTGCGCCCCGGCGACGTCCTGCGTGAGGGCGACGTTGTCGTCACCTCCGCCGGCGGACGCGTCGAACTCGCCTTCGACGACGGTGCCCGTCTCCCGATCGAACAGCAGCAGACCGTCGCCATCCATGCCGACATGTCCGAAACCACCCGCGCGCAGGCCCCGGAAGCCCAGGTCTCCACCGCCAGCATCGACCAGGTCATCCAGACGCTGAACGAAGGCGGCAGCCTCGACAGCCTCGAAGCCCCCGCCGCCGGCCTGAGCGGCGGCGCCGGCGGCGGTAACGAAGGCGCCAACTTCGTCCGCCTGCTGCGCGTTGCCGAAGGTGTTGATCCGCTCGAATTCGAATACTCCACGGCCCGGGATGCCGCGCCCGAATACCCCCTGGGCCAGGGCGGCACGCCGGAACCCACGCTGGAGCCCACGCCCGAACCCACCGCCACCCCCGAGCCCACCGCCACGCCGGAACCGACCGCCACGCCGGAGCCGACCGCCACGCCGGCCCCCACCGAGCCGCCCGTTACCCCCGCGCCGACCGAACCGCCGGTTACCCCGGCCCCCACCGAGCCGCCCGTAACCGAGCCGCCGCAGCCCACCGTACCGCCCCCGCCCCGGCCGGAAGCCAGCAACGGCGCGGTGTCGGGCGTTGAGGATACGGATTACGCCTTCAAATGGGCCGATTTCGGCGTAACCAATGGCGACCGCATCAAGATCACCAGCCTGCCCGCCGACGGCACGCTGACGCTCAATGGCGTCGCCGTTACGGCAGGGCAGGTGATCACCAAGGCCGACATTGACGCGAACAAGCTCGTCTTTACCCCGGACGAACACGAATCTGGCAACGACGCCAGCTTTGGCGGCAATGCCGGAACAGGCGACCAGAAAGCCGACTACGCCAGCTTCAAGTTCGCGCCCAGCAACGGCGCGGCCCAGGGCGCCGAAAAAACGATGACGGTCGACGTCGAGCCGGTACTTGACGGCTTCGGTCCGTCCAGCTCCGTGGGTTCGAAGGAGCCCGTGTATGACGTCGACACGATCAGCCATGGGTTCTCCACCATCCCGGAGCTGCTCGACGCCGACGGCTCCGAGAAAGTCTCGGTCAGGCTGACGGATGTTCCGAAGGACATGGAGATAACCGACGGCGCAGGCCACAGCATTATCAGCGACGGCGTGACGCCCATTGAGCTGGACAGCAGCTGGGACTTTGAAAACCTGGCCGTGGTAGTGCCCAGAGGCACGACTTTCAATATCAAAGTAGAAACGATCATAACCGAAGCCAATGGCGACTCCACTTCGATCAATTTTTGGCTCCAGGTTTCTCCGCCAACCGCCAAAAAGAGCGCGGTGTCGGGCACCGAGGATACGGACTACGCCTTCACATGGGATGACTTCAAGGTAAGCGGCGGCGACTGCATCAAGATCACCACCCTGCCCGGCGACGGCAAGCTGACGCTCAATGGTGTCGCCGTTGCGGTGGGGCAGCTGATCACCAGGGCCGACATCGACGCGGGCAAGCTCGTCTTTACCCCGGATGAACACGAATCCGGCAATAACGCCAGCTTTGGCGGCAGCACTGGAACGGGCAACAAGAAAGCCGACTACGCCAGTTTCAACTTCAAGGGCAGCGATGGTGTGATCGACAGCAGCGCAGTGAAAATGACCATCGACATCGACCCGGTCGTTGACGCCCCGAAGCTGGATGCAGACGCTGGCGCGCTGGTCGACGGCGGCGCCACGGTCACCTACCCGCTGACCATTGCCCCGGCCCTGACCGACACCGACGGCTCCGAGACGCTCTCTGCGGTCACGGTATCGAACATCCCGGAAGGCGTCACGATCAGCGGCACGGACAAGGACGGGAACCCCGTGAGCTACACCGCGCCCGCTGGCGGCGGCAGCGTG
>JAVBTY010000052.1:0-18655 GCA_031555955.1 Rhodocyclaceae bacterium
CTGCAGCTTGCCTACCAGATCGCCATTCACGGCCGCGACGAACTCG
This sequence comes from Rhodocyclaceae bacterium, assembly GCA_031555955.1. Taxonomy (GTDB): domain Bacteria; phylum Pseudomonadota; class Gammaproteobacteria; order Burkholderiales; family Rhodocyclaceae; genus Azoarcus. The sequence continues at coordinate 47 of JAVBTY010000052.1, forward strand.
CGCTGGCGCCAGACGACTACGCCGGATTCACCATGACGCTGCTGCGCCTGCACGCCTTCAGGCCGGAGCAGCCCGCGCCGCTCGACGGCCCCACAACGGCGGGCGCAAGCGGACAGACGCGCCCGCTCCCCGCCTCTCCACCCGTCTCCGCCTCTCCGCCCGTCCCCGTACCAACACCCGCCCCCACGCCCGCACCCACAATCCCGCCCGCCACGCAAGCACCGCCAGCAGCGAAAACCACCGCCACATCCGGCGACGTTCCACCTTGGGAAGCCTTGCCGCCGGAAGCTGGCGGCATCCCGCTCTCGCACGAAATGCCCGCAGCGCCAGCGCCGTCCGGGGCGAAACCCGCTCCCGCTGGCGAAACAGAAGCCGCAACCGCTTTCGCCGCTGGCGACTGGCGCGAGCTGGTGCGGGCGCTGGGCATCAGCGGCATGGTGCGCGAACTGGCGCAGCACTGCGAATGGGCCGCTTACGATCCCGCGGACGGCGCGCTCTCCCTGCGCCTTTCCGGTACCCACCGCCATCTGCTGGAAACAGGCCGCGCGGAGCGGCTGCAGGAGCGCATCGCGGCAGCACTGGGCCAGCCCCTGCGGCTGCGCATCGACCTCGGCGCCATTGAGGGAGAAACCCCCGCCCAGCGCGACGAAGCCGAACGGCGCGCGCGCCACGCCACCGCGGTTGCCGCGCTGGAAAGCGACCCTGTCGTGCTCGGACTGATCGAGCGCTTCGACGCCACGCTGGTCGAAGAATCGGTCAGACCGCGCTGATCCGGCCCTTCCCCTTCCTTTTTTCAACCCCAGACGGAGAAATACAATGATGAAAGGCGGCATTGCCGGCTTGATGAAGCAGGCGCAGCAGATGCAGGACAACATGAAAAAAATGCAGGACCAGCTCGCATCCGTCGAAATCGAAGGCGAATCCGGCGCCGGCATGGTCAAAATCACCATGACCTGCAAATACGACGTGCGCCGCGTCGCCATCGACGACTCAGTGATGGACGACAAGGAAATGCTGGAAGACCTCGTGGCCGCCGCGCTCAACGATGCCGTGCGCAAGGTGGAAAACACCACGCAGGAACGGATGGCCGGTTTCACCTCCGGGCTGAACCTGCCGCCGGGCTTCAAGCTACCGTTCTGATGTCCCCTTCCAGCCTCGACGGCCTGATCGAGGCCCTGCGCTGTCTGCCCGGCGTAGGCCCCCGGTCCGCCCAGCGCATGGCCTACCATCTGCTGCAGCGCGACCAGCGCGGCGCGGCGCGGCTCGCGGGCGCGCTCGCCCACGCGCTCGAAACGCTGCGCCACTGCGAGCGCTGCAACACCTTCGCCGAAACCGCGCTCTGCCCGCGCTGCGCCAATGCCCGGCGCGACGCGGCGCAACTGTGCATCGTCGAAACGCCCGCGGATCTGGCCATGATCGAGCAGACGCAGGCCTACTCCGGCCTTTACTACGTTCTCATGGGGCGGCTGTCGCCGCTGGATGGCGTCGGCCCGCGCGAACTTGGACTGGACAGACTCATCGCCCGCGCCACCGACGGCGTGGTGCAGGAAGTGATTCTCGCCACCAACTTCACCAACGAAGGCGAAGCCACCGCGCACACACTCACCACCCTGCTTGCTCCGCGCGGGCTCAGAATCAGCCGCCTCTCACGCGGTCTGCCGGTGGGCGGCGAACTCGAACACATCGACGGCGGCACCATCGCCCAGGCGCTGGCCGAACGCCGCCCTGCCACCTGAACGCTCCCGGACGCCGCCCGCGCCGCCGTTGCGGGGCTGGCCGCGCCCGGAGCGCCTTTACGCTGTTACAACAGTTCCTTCGGAATATTGCCGCCGTTCTCGGCCAGCTTGCGCAGCACCGTCTTGTGCAGCCACATATTCATCTGCGCGGAATCGCCCATCTTGTCGGCGGGGCAGCCAAGCTCCGTCGCCAGGCCCTTGCGCGCATCCAGACTGCTGTCCAGTCCGAGCAGCTTGAGCAGATCGACAATGGATTCCTTCCAGTTGAGCTTCTGCGCGCTGGCGGCGGCAAGCCCCTCCAGTTTGGCAACCACATCAACCGGCGAAATGGCGGCAACGCCCGGAGCCGGGGCGGGAGCAGCCGGAGCGGGAGCCGCGCCCGGCGCGGGGGCGGGGGCGGCGGTAGCCGCTGCGGCCTTGCCGATGCCAAGCTTTTCAAGAATGGTGCTGAACAGACCCATGACAGACTCCTTTTTTTATGGGTAAAAAACATCCGGACATGACCGGACGCCCACCATACACCGTACAGCCCCGCTACAGCCAGCGGGCAGGCAGGCCACCAGGTAAAACGTCACGGATGTCATCCGCGAACGGAACCGCCACCGCCACGCAGGCATGCCAGGCCGCATCGGTTATGATTGCGCGCCTGATTGCATACACTATTACTATTCCTTTCTGATGATCCGCAAGCTGTTACGCAAGGTATTACGCCGCCCCACACTGGCATCCCGCCGCGAACCCGCCCTGATTCCGGTCGAACAGCACGGCATCCGCCGCGAACAGCTCTCGCCCGCCGCGCGCAAGGTGTGCGCCACGCTGCAGGAAAAGGGCTACAAGGCTTTCGTCGTCGGCGGCGCGGTGCGCGATCTGCTGATCGGCCACCCGCCCAAGGACTACGACGTGGCCACCAGCGCCACGCCGGAAGAAGTGCGCGCGCTGTTCCGCCGCTCGCGCATCATCGGCCGCCGCTTCAGGATCGTGCATGTGATGAGCGGCGCGGAAACAATCGAGGTTTCCACTTTCCGCGCCATCCAGGACGCGGAAACCGACGAGCACGGCCGCGTGCTGCGCGACAACGTATTCGGCTCGCAGGAAGAAGACGCCACCCGGCGCGATTTCACCGCCAACGCCCTGTATTACGACCCGGTTAGCGAAACCGTGGTCGATTACCACCACGGCGTGGCCGACATCCGGCAGAAAACCCTGCGCATGATCGGCGAGCCGCGCACCCGTTACCGCGAGGATCCGGTGCGGATGCTGCGCGCGGTGCGCCTGGGCGCAAAACTCGGGCTGGTCATCGACCCCGCCGCGCGCGCGCCGATCCGCGACATGGCCGTGCTGCTGGAAAACGTTCCGGCGGCGCGCCTGTTCGACGAGATGCTGAAGCTGCTGTTCTCCGGCCACGCGGTCAAGTGCCTGAAGCAGCTGCGCGAAGAAGGACTGCACCACGGCCTGCTGCCGCTGCTCGACGTCATCCTCGAACAGCCGCTGGGCGAGCGTTTCGTCTGGCTGTCGCTGGAAAACACCGACGAGCGCGTGCGCCAGGACAAACCGGTATCGCCCGGCTTCCTTTTCGCCACCCTGCTGTGGCACGAGGTGCTGGCCGCCTGGGAAGCCAAAAAACGCACGGGCGAGCACAGCCAGCCCGCGCTGTTCATGGCGATGGACGAAGTGCTCGACGCCCAGGCGGGCAAGCTCGCCATCACCCGCCGCATCGTGGGCGACATCAAGGAAATCTGGGCGCTGCAGCCGCGCTTCGACAAGCGCGGCGGGAAGATCCCCTACCGCCTGATCGAACAGCCGCGCTACCGCGCCGCCTGGGATTTTCTGCGTCTGCGCGCGCAGTCGGGCGAAATTCCGATGGATGTGCCGCAGTGGTGGGACGACTTCGCCCATGCAGGTCACGACCAGCGCGAAGCGCTGATCCGCCAGGCGCCCGCCAGCGATGCCCCGGCGAAAAAACGCCGACGGCGGCGGCGCAAACCGGACGGCGGCGATACAGCACCCTCCGGCGACGCCCCGTGACCACGCCCGCGGCGGTGCGCGCCTACGTCTCATTCGGCGCCAATCTGGGCGATCCGGCGGCGGCGCTGGCCTTCGCGCTCGAACGCCTCGCCGCGCTGCCCGCCACGCGCGTAGCCGCCCGTTCCGCGTGTTACCGCACCGCGCCGGTCGGGGTAAGCGGACAGCCGGACTACACCAACGCAGTCATTGCGCTCGATACCGCTCTCGCCCCGCGCGCCCTGCTCGACGCCCTGCTCGAAATCGAACGCGCGGGCGGCCGCACGCGCGAATCCCCCCTGGCCCCGCGCACGCTGGATCTGGATCTGCTGCTGCACGGCAGCGCCGTCGTGCGCGAACCAGGGCTGGAACTGCCGCACCCACGCATGCACCAGCGCGCCTTCGTCCTCCGGCCGCTGGCCGAAATCGCGCCCGGCGCGGTCATTCCCGGCCACGGCCCGGCCGCCGCGCTGCTCCCCGGCGTGGCGGACCAGACCATCAGCCGCCTGTAAATCCCCGCGCTTCACCATGCCCACTTCGCTGCAAGCTATCCCGGTCTGGCTGCAAACAGCGCTGCTGCTCGCGGCCTCCAACGTATTCATGACTTTCGCCTGGTACGGCCATCTGAAAAACCTGCATTCGCGCGCCTGGTACGTCGCCGCGCTGGTCAGCTGGGGCATCGCGCTGTTCGAGTACCTGCTGCAGGTGCCCGCCAACCGCATCGGCGCGGCCGAACTCGATCTGGGCCAGCTCAAGATCATGCAGGAAGTCATTACGCTGCTGGTGTTCATCCCTTTCGTGGTGCTGTACATGAAACAGCCGCTGAAGCTTGACTACCTCTGGGCCGCCTTGTGTATGCTTGGCGCGGTCTATTTCATCTTCCGCGGCTAGCCGGGGGAACATTCATGCTCGACAAGGCGCGCTACATTGTTGTCGAAGGCCCCATCGGCGCGGGGAAAACCTCGCTCGCGCGACGGCTGGCCGAACACCTGCCGGCGCACAGCCTGTTCGAGCAGCCCGAGGCCAATCCTTTTCTCGAACGCTTCTACCAGCACACGGGACGCTGGGCGCTGCCCGCCCAGCTGGCGTTTCTGTTCCAGCGCATCGACCAGCTCGCCGCGGGAAGCGGGGAACTCGCGCGGGAAGAGCGCGTGGTATCGGATTTTCTGCTTGAAAAGGACACGCTCTTCGCCGGACTCAACCTTGGCGAGGACGAATTCGCCCTTTACCAGCGCGTTTTCGACGCGGTAAAACCCGCCGCCGCCCCGCAGCCGGATCTGGTGATCTACCTCCAGGCCAGGCCCGATACGCTGATGGAGCGCATCCACCGCCGCAACATGGAAGCCGAGCGGCGCATCACCGAACACTACCTGGAACGCGTGGCCGAACGCTACGCGCGCTTTTTCTTCCAGTACGACGCCGCGCCGCTGTTCATCGTCGATACTGGCGCGCTCAACCCGGTCGACAACGACGCGGATTTCGACCTGCTGCTCGACCGTCTGCGCAACATGCGCAGCTACCGGGAATTTTTCGGTTACGCGGAATAGCGCCCCCGCACATGGCCCGCGAGAGCCCGGCGCATTCCGGCGCGCCGCGCTTGTGCATCGCACCAGGCTGGGGAAAACTTCCGCCTCCGCACAGGAGCCTTTCATGAGCTACCTTCAGGACGACAGACCCGTCACCCTTTTCGAACTGGGCAAGATGCGCGCCGAAGGCCGCAAAATCGCCATGCTCACCTGCTACGACGCCAGCTTCGCCGCGCTCATCGAACGCGCGGGCGTGGACGTGGCGCTGGTGGGCGATTCGCTCGGCAACGTACTGCAGGGGCAGAAGTCGACGCTGCCGGTCACGCTCGAACACATGATCTACCACACCGAAAGCGTCGCGCGCGGCAGCCGCCGCATGCTCATCGTCGCCGACATGCCTTTTGGCAGCTACCAGGAAAGCCCGGTCCAGGCCCTACGCAACGCCGCCCGCCTCATGGCCGCCGGCGCGCACATGGTGAAACTGGAAGGCGGCGCATTCATGGCCGAAACAGTGCGCTTTCTCGTCGAACGCGGCGTACCGGCCTGCGCCCATATCGGCCTCACGCCGCAGTCGGTGCACCAGCTTGGCGGCTACCGTGTCCAGGGCCGCAGCGCCGCCGGCGCGGCGCAGCTCAGGAATGACGCCCTGGCGCTGGAACAGGCCGGCGCGGCCCTGATGGTGATGGAAATGGTGCCCTCCGCGCTGGCGCAGGAAATTACCGCCAGCCTGACAACCATGGCCACCATCGGCATCGGCGCGGGACCGGACTGCAACGGCCAGGTGCTGGTGCTGCACGACATGCTCGGCATCTATCCGGGCAAAAAGGCGCGTTTTGTCAAAAATTTCATGGATGGCGCAGCCAGCATCGAAGAAGCCGTCGCCTGCTACACCGCCAGCGTGCGCGATGGCGGTTTCCCCGCCCCCGAACACGGATACTGACTCCCCTCATGCAGATCCACACCACGATCGACAGCCTGCGCGCCGCCCGCGCCAGCAGCGGAAAAACCGCCTTCGTGCCCACCATGGGCAACCTTCACGACGGCCATATCGCGCTAATGCGCCAGGCGGGCGAACTGGCGGACAGCGTCATCGCCAGCATTTTCGTAAACAGGCTGCAATTCGGCCCGGCGGAGGATTTCGACCAGTACCCGCGCACGTTCGCCGCCGACTGCGACAGGTTGCGCGCGGCGGGCGTGGCGCATCTGTTCGCCCCGGACGAAAAGGCCATGTACCCGCAGCCGCAGCGCTATCACGTCGAACCCGCGCTGGAACAGGTTTCCATTCTCGAAGGCGCCTGCCGCCCCGGCCACTTCGGCGGCGTCGCCACCGTGGTGCTGAAGCTGTTCAACATCGTGCAGCCCAACATCGCGCTGTTCGGCAAGAAGGACTACCAGCAGCTCATGGTGCTCTCCAACATGACGCGGGAACTCGCCCTGCCCATCGAAGTGATCGCGGGCGAGACCGTCCGCGCGGACGACGGACTGGCCCTGTCCTCGCGCAACGGCTATCTGTCCGCCGCCGAGCGCGCCGAAGCGCCGCGCCTGTACCGCCTGCTGGAACGCATCCGCGCCGAAGTGCGCGATGGCAACCGCGATCTGGCCGCGCTGGAAGCCGATGCCACGGCCGGGCTGGCCGCCCACGGCTGGCAGCCCGATTACATCGCCATCCGCCGCCGCGCCGACCTGCAGCCGCCAGCCCGCCCCGATGATGCGCTCGTCGTGCTCGCCGCCGCCAGGCTGGGCCAGACCCGGCTGATCGACAACCTGGAAATCTGAACCGTCGCGCGCATCATCCCCGCCCGGACATGGCGCGGTGCGATAATGGCGGCTGGCATAACGCCGCCACCGGGCGCCACCACCGTCCACAATGGCGGGCCGCAACATTTCCATTTCCACCCGTTTCACCTTCTGCCGATGAACCAGCCAACCGGAAGCGGCGCGAGCCGCAGCACCCTTAGCGTCGCCGAAGCGCAACGCGCCATCCTCGAACGTGTTTCGCCCGTTGGCGGCTGGGAGCGCGTGCCGGTGCGCGCCGCCCCCGGGCGCGTACTGGCGCGCGACATCATCGCCCCGTGCAACGTTCCTGCGCACGACAGTTCGGCCATGGACGGCTACGCGGTGCGCGCGGCCGATCTCGTCGCCGGAGCGGAAACCGTCCTCACCGTAACCGCCACCGTGCTCGCGGGCAAACCCTTTTCCGGCTGCGTTCGCGCCGGAGAGGCGGTGCGCATCATGACCGGCGCGGCGATGCCGTGCGGCGCGGATACCGTCGTCATCCAGGAAGAAACCCGCCGCGACGGCGAGCGGGTCGTGATCGCGCCGGGACAGCGCCCCGGCGGCAATCTGCGCCGCGCGGGCGAGGATCTGGCCGCTGGCGCCATCGCGCTGGCCGCCGGCGTGCGCTGCGGCCCGGCGGAACTGGGCCTGATCGCTTCGCTCGGCATCGCCGAAGTCACCGTCAGCCGCCGCCTGCGGGTCGCGTTTTTTTCCACCGGCGACGAAATCGCCTCCATCGGCCAGCTGCTCGCGCCCGGCCAGGTGTACGACAGCAACCGCTATACCCTTTTCGCCGCGCTCTCCGCCCTCGGCTGCGAACTGCTCGATCTGGGCGTGACCGGTGACGATCCCGCGGCGCTCGAAGCGGCCCTGGACAACGCGGCCCGGAGCGCCGACGTCATCATCACCAGCGGCGGCGTTTCCATGGGCGAGGCCGACTTCATCCGCGACATGGCGGCGCGCATGGGCGAAGTCGCATTCTGGAAGATCAACATCAAGCCCGGCCGCCCGATGGCCTTCGGCCGCATCGGCGACGCCCTGCTGTTCGGCCTGCCGGGCAACCCGGTGGCGGTGCTGGTCGCCTTTTACCAGTTCGTCCAGAACGCGCTGCTCAGGCTGATGGGCGTGGCCGCATTGCCCGCGCCGCAGCTGTTCGAGGCCGTCTGCGCCGATACGCTCCGCAAGCGCCCCGGGCGGCGTGAATTCATGCGCGGCCGCCTCACGGCGCGCAATGGCCGCATGCACGTCAGCCTTGCCGGGGCGCAGGGCTCCGCCATGCTCAGCGCGATGGCCGCGGCGGACTGCTTTATCGTCCTGCCGGAAGAAAGCGGCGACGTTCCCGCGGGCGCCACCGTACTGGTGCAGCCTTTCAACGGACTGATCTGAAACCTTGCCACACGCCATGACCCAGAACGAACTCAAACGCGCCGCCGCGCTGGCCGCCCTTGACGATGTTGCCGACGGCATCATCGTCGGCGTCGGCACCGGCTCAACGGTTAACCACTTCATCGACGGCCTCGCCACCATCAGGGGACGCATCCGCGGCGCGGTATCCAGCTCCGAAGCGAGCGCCGCGCGGCTGGCCGCGCACGGCATCGCGCTGTTCGATCTCAACGACGTGGACTCGCTGCCGCTCTACGTGGACGGCGCGGACGAAATCGACGGCGGTTTCGCCATGATCAAGGGCGGCGGCGGCGCGCTGACGCGGGAAAAAATCGTCGCCGCGGTAGCGCGCCGCTTCGTCTGCATCTGCGACGCCAGCAAGCGCGTCGCCACGCTCGGCCGCTTTCCGCTGCCGGTCGAAGTAATCCCGATGGCGCGCGCCCACGTCGCCCGCGAACTCGCCGCGCTGGGCGGCGAGCCGCGCCTGCGCGAAGGCTTCGTCACCGATAACGGCAACCTGATTCTCGACGTGCATGGCCTCTCGATCACCGCGCCCGCCGGGCTGGAAACGCGCATCAACCAGATCACCGGCGCCGTCACCAACGGGCTGTTTGCCTGTCGCGGCGCCGATACCCTGCTGCTCGCCGGCGCAAACGGCGTGGAGCGCCTCGAACGCTCCGGCGCGTAATCCCCCGGGCGCTTCCGTGCGCGCAACAAAACCTTAACTCCGCTGTGCTAACCTGCACCATCGGCGAAACAGCAGCGTGGCGAAAACGATGAGCGAACATACCTACAAGCAGTTCGATAACGAACTCGAAGCGATCCGCACCGGCGTCCTGCAGATGGGCGGGCTGGTGGAAACCCAGGTTTCCAGCGCGCTGGAAGGCTTCAAAACGGGGAACCTGGGGCTGCTCGAACGGGTGATCGACGGCGACCACCGCATCAACCTGCTCGAAGTGGAACTCGGCGAGGCCTGCCAGCACATCATCGCCAAACGCCAGCCCGCGGCGGTGGATCTGCGCCTGGTAATGACGGTGATCAAGTCGATTTCCGACCTCGAACGCATCGGCGACGAAGCGAAGAAAATCGCGAAGGCGGGCAAGCGCCTGCATTCGGGCGACACGCCCTTCGCGCCGCGCGTCGAGCTCGGTTATACCGCCGGTCTCGCGCTGGACATGCTGCGCGGCGCGCTGGACAGTTTCGCGCGCGCGGATATTTCAAACGCTTCCGCCATCGCGGACCAGGACGATGAGGTGGACGCCAGCTTCAAGGGCATCATGCGCCAGCTCATCACCTTCATGATGGAAGATCCGCGCACAATCTCGAACAGCCTTGAAGTGCTGTTCATCGCCAAATCGGTCGAACGCATCGGCGACCATGCCAAGAATATTTCGGAGTACGTCGTGTTTCTGGTGCAGGGGCGCGACGTGCGCTATGCGAAATCCGTCCAGAGCATCCAGAACATCGTAAAAAAGGGCTGAGCGGGAATACGGAAAAGCGGAAAAACGGAGCGCCCGCCGGGGACCGCTCCGCTTTCCGTTTTTACGGCACCCGCACGAACGGCTTCCGCCAGATTCTACTGCGGCACGTAACCGCTGACGTTGTCGGCCCCGTCGCCGAAAAAGTGCTTTTCCATCTGTTCCGCCAGATATTTGCGCGCGCGCGCATCCATCAGGTTGAGCCGGTTTTCGTTGATCAGCATGGTCTGGTACTTCACCCACTGCTGCCAGGCTTCCTTTGATACGCTGGCGAAAATCCGCTTGCCCAGTTCCCCCGGAACCGGCGGCAAATCAAGCCCTTCGGCCTCGCGGCCCAGTTTCACGCAGTTAACCATGCGGGTCATGTCGTCATCCTTTTCAACAGTCTGGTTGTCCGGCTCCTGGTCCGGAGAGCCCGTATTCTAGGGCAAGCGCCCGGCTCCACCTTCAGGATGGAGAGGCATTGCCCGCTTCGCGGCGCGGCCGCGCCATCGACCAGCGGTTGCGGCCGCTGCTCTTGGAGCAGTACATCGCCTCGTCGGCGGCGGCGATCAGCGTCTCCGCATCGCCGCCATGTTCCGGATAGAGCGCCACGCCCGCGCTGGCCGTCACGCCCGTATCCTGCCCCTCAAAAGTGAAACGCAGCGCGGCAACGCTTTCCACGAGCCGACCTGCCAGTTCCGCCAGTTCCCGCTCGTTGGTATCGGGTAGCAGCACGCAGAACTCATCGCCGCCGAGGCGGAAGAACATTTCGTTGCGACGGATGATGCGTCCAATGCCGTCCGCCAGCCCCACCAGAACCGCGTCGCCAGCCTGGTGGCCGAAGCGGTCGTTGACCGGCTTGAAACCATCGAGATCGAACGATACCAGCCCGATCTGGACCTCTTCGTGACGCCGGGCTTCCGCGAGATAGCGCTCCAGTTCCTCGTGAAAACGCCGCCGGTTGTAAAGATTCGTCAGCGGATCCCGTTCGGCCAGCGCCACCAGTTTTTCCGCGGTGCGCCGCTGTTCGGTCACGTCCTCGTAAATCCACACCCGGCCAATGCCGCGCTGCCCTTCCCCTCCTTCGACCACGGCCGACACGTCGGTAATGATGCGGCCATCCCTGAGGCGGGTTTCGTGGGGTTCGCTCACCGCACCGCCCGAGCCCAGCACCGCGTTGATGTGCGCAATGAATTCATCCGGTGCTTCGACCAGCGGCAGCACGGTATTCTGCAGCACCACGTCGCGGGCGCCGATCGGATTGTCATCCGGGCTGTAGCCCCACATTTCCTGCACGGTCCGGTTGAAGTAGAGCACGCGGTGATCCCTGTCGATGAACAGGATGCCGAGCCGGATCAGGTTGAGCAGCGCCAGCAGCCGCTTGCGCTCGTCGTTGCTGCGGGCCAGGTAGTGTTCGCGCAGCGCCTGGGCGCGGCGCAGTTCGGCCACGGTTTCGAGCTGCCGGTATTCCGCTTCCTTGCGCGCCTGGATGTCCTCGGCCGACATGCGCAGGCCGACGAGCGCCCCGCTATCGTCCAGTATCCGCCGCCAGCGGCAGGCCACCCAGCCGAAGCCGCCATCGCGGCGCAACAGGCGCATTTCGAAATGCTCCTCGCCGCCGCGCTCCAGCACCTGGCGCGCCGTCTGCATGCAGTAACGCCGGTCCGACTCATGCACCAGCAGCACGGCGGCATCATCGGCGGCGAGACATTCAGCGGGCGTGTGACCGGCGATACGCTCAATCGACGGCGTAATCCAGGACAGCCGCAACTGGACGTCAAACAGCGCCTCGATACCGTAAATGCCTTCGGCCACCTGGCGCAGCAGCGCCATGCGCCGGGCGGCTTCCTCGATCTGCCGCAACGGGCAGGGGCGTTCATCCGCACCCTCCAGCACGCCAATCCGGCCAATGGCGCCCGCGTTGTACAGAGATTCCACCTTGGCCAGCAGCCGTTCCTCTTCCCTGGAACGGAAACGCGCCTGCGTCCACAAGTGGTTACGGACCCAGAGCGTGGCCGCGGCACCACCCGCCAGCGCGCACAGTCCGGCAGCCTGCCACGACAGATCCAGCCATGAACCGGCCAGCATCGCCAGAACGATGATCGCAAATGCGCCAAAGCCCACATAGAGCGTGGTCCAGAAGGACCAGAGTGGCGGCTTCAAGGCGCGCTCCCCGGAGTGCGCCGGATGCCTGCGATGAAAAGCAAAGCCTCAGGCTTCATAGGCCTTTCACAAACACCTTGGAGCGGCGCTGGAAGTTGTACAGCTCGCGCTTCTGGCGCGGCAGCGCGTCAGGGTCGGCTTCGCTGAAGCCGCGTTCGCGGAACCAGTGCGCGGTGCGGGTGGTGAGCACGAACAGGCGTTCAAGCCGCTGCGCGCGCGCGCGCTGTTCGATGCGGCGCAGAAGCTGGTCGCCCAGCCCGCTGCGGCGGTATTCGGGCATCACGGCGAGGCAGGCCAGCTCGGCGGCGTTGTCCTCGCTGAACGGATAGAGCGCGGCGCAGCCGACAAGCATGCCGTCATGCTCGACCACAGTGAAGCGTCCGACCTCCTGTTCCAGCAGCTCGCGCCCGCGCCGCACCAGGGTGCCGTCGGCCTCCATGGGCGAAATCAGCGTCACCAGCGCGGCCACATCGTCGATACCGGCTTCGCGCAGGCGGAACAGCGGATCGCGCGCCACCACCGTGCCCACGCCGGCGTGGGTGAAAAACTCCAGCAGCAGGCCGCCATCCTTGTCGCGGTCGATCAGGTGGCCGCGCGCCACGCCCTTGCGCACCGCACGGATCGCGCACGGCAGGTACAGGTCGAGATCCTCGGTCATGCCCTCGCCGTTTTCGAACTGCCGCTGCGCCTCGTCGGCGGTCACGGAATCGATCAGGCGGCCATCGCCGTCGAGCAGTCCGGGGGCGTCGCAAAGGTAGATCAGCTTTTCCGCCTTCAGCGCCACGGCCACCGTCTCGGCCACTTCCTCCATGCACAGGTTGAAAATTTCGCCCGCCGGCGATACGCCCAGTGGGGTAATCAGAACCACGTTCTGCTGGTCGAGATCGGCGTTTATTTCCTCGGCGATCACCTTGCGCACCGCGCCGGTGTACTGGAAATCAACCCCATCGACGACGCCAATCGGGCGCGCGGTAATGAAGTTGCCGCCCGTCACGCGCATGTAGCCGCCCGCCATCGGCGTGTTGGGCAACCCCTGGGAGAGCAGCGCCTCAACTTCGAAGCGCGTTACCGCCATCGCCGCCTTGACGCATTCGAGCGCGGCGGAATCGGTGACGCGCACGCCGTTATGGAAGCGCGCCTCCAGCCCGCGCCGGGCGACTTCCGCATCGATCTGCGGCCGCGCGCCATGCACCAGCACAAGGCGGATTCCCAGCGCGGCGAGCAGGTTGCAATCGTAGGCGAGACTCTGCGCGCGCTCGCCAGCGACCACTTCGCCGCCGAAGCCGACGACAAAGGTTTTGCCGCGAAAAGCGTGAATGTACGGCGCCGCGCCACGCACCCAGGCGACGAACTGGGCGGGCGAGGCATCGGCGTCTGGCGCCGGGGCGGAGGAAGAATCGGTTTTCAAGCGTGCTCCTGGCAGGGCCTGGCAAAAAAATCAGACACAGTCCTGAAAACGGTGGATTGATGCCATGGAAAGAGCGATTTTATCGGATGCAGCCGGTTTATTGCGCTTTTGCCGACTATCACGGCAAGACCCGGCAATGGCGCTGACAAACTAACTGCCCACGCCCAGGGCGGCGGCTCAGGAAAAATCGCCCCACACCGCCTGCATCGCCGCCAGGGCCGCCAGCCCCGCCGTTTCGGTCCGCAGCACGCGCGGGCCAAGGCGCAGTCCGGTGCAGCCCGCGGCCAGGCACAGCGCCCGTTCAGCCTCGCTCCAGCCGCCTTCCGGCCCCACCAGCAGGTAAAACCTGCCTGCAGGCCGGGCAAGCTCAGTCAGACCGCGCCCGCCATCGGGCATCAGTACGAACTTCGTCTCATCATGATGCGCCGTCAGCCACGCCGCCAATGTCGTCACCTCCGCGATTTCCGGCACCCGGTTGCGGCCGCACTGCTCGCACGCGCCAATGGCGATCTGCCGCCAGTGTTCGCGGCGCTTCTGCGCCCGCTCTCCGGCCAGTTTCAGGACCGAGCGTTCCGCCGCCAGCGGCGCTACCCCCGCCGCGCCCAGTTCCACGGCCTTCTGCACGATCCAGTCCATTTTGTCGCCACCGGCCAGCCCCTGCGCCAGCACCACCTCAAGGGGCGATTCCCGTTCCACCGCATCATGCCCGTCGATCACGGCGAAACCAGCCTTGCCGCGCAGCACCAGCCGCGCGCGCGTCTCGCCGCCACGGCCATCGAACAGCACCAGCGCATCGCCCTCGCGCAGGCGCAGCACGCGCATGGCGTGGTGCGCGATGGCTTCAGGCAGCGCCATCTCGCCCTGCGCGGGCAGCGGCCCGGTAACATAAAAACGCGGGGCTGCCATCAGCGCCGCCCGTGGATGCGGAAGCAGGCAGGGCCGCCGTCGCCCCCGCATCCGGGGAGAAAGGGGCTGGCTGGCTGCTTTTTGGTCAATCGTCGTGCGATCATAGTGCGAAGTATTTTACCGGGAGCCCCGCGATGGTGTCCTTGACCACTCCTGTGTGCGATTTTGGCTGGCGCGCGCCCGGTTTCGACCTGCCCGACACGGATGGCCGCCGCCACACGCCTGAATCGGCCCGCGGCCCCAACGGGCTGCTGGTGATGTTCATCTGCAACCACTGCCCCTACGTGAAGGCGGTGATCGGGCGCATCGTGCGCGACGCGCGCGAACTGGCCGCATCTGGCGTGGGCAGCATCGCGATCATGTCCAACGACCCGGCTGATTATCCGGAAGACAGCTGGGACAACATGGTGCGCATCGCACGCGAGCTGGATTTCCCCTTTCCCTATGTGCTGGACGAAAGCCAGCAGGTGGCGAAGGCTTACGGCGCGGTGTGCACACCCGATTTCTTCGGCTTCGACGCCGCACTTGGCCTGCAGTACCGCGGCCGGCTCGACGCCACCGGCCGCGACCCCGCCGCCAGCGGCGGACGGCGCGAACTGTTCGAGGCGATGCGCCAGATAGCCGCCGGCGCGGGCGGGCCGCGGGAGCAGACGCCCGGCATCGGCTGCTCGATCAAGTGGCGTGACGACCGCACATGAACGCCGCCTATCGCCTTGCCCGCGTCCGCGCGCTCGAATCCCTGGTGCGCGACGTCGCGCGCGCCGAGATCCTGCCCCGTTATCTGAAATCGTCACGCAGCCGCAAGGCCGACGGCTCGCTGTTCACCGAAGCGGACATCGAAGCCCAGCGCTGCTTCAGCGAAACGCTGCCACAGCTTCTGCCCGGCCCGGTGCTGGGCGAGGAAATGAGCGCGGAAGCCCAGGCCCGGCTATGGGGCGAGGGGCGCGGCGGCCTCTGGTGCATCGATCCCATCGATGGCACCACCAACTTCGCCAACGGCATCCCCTTTTTCGCCGTGTCGATCGCCTATCTGGTGGAGCACAAACCACGCTTCGGCGTGGTTTATAACCCGATCACCGACGAATCCTTTTACGCCGCCCACGGCGCGGGCGCTTTCCTCAACGGCGCGGCGCTGCCGCTGCGCCCGGCTGCAACGAGCCTGCGCGACGCCGTGGCCGGGGTCGATTTCAAGCGCGTCAGCCACCACCTGGGCGACGAACTGGCGGTGCGCCCGCCGTACTATTCGCAGCGCAATTTCGGCTCCAGCGCGCTCGAATGGTGCTTCGTCGCCGCCGGGCGGCTGGATGTTTACCTGCATGGCGGGCAGATGCTGTGGGATTACGCCGCCGGCCACCTGATTCTGCTTGAAGCCGGCGGCCAGGCCGCCGCGCTCGATGGCGACGAACTGATGGCTGGCCCCGCCGTGAAACGGGGCGTGGTCGCCGCCGCCAGCCCCGCCCTGTTCAGCCAGTGGCGGACGTGGCTGCAGGCCCATTCCTGAGCCGGGCTGCTACCACAGCGCCCCCCCCCCTTAAAACATTTCCTGGCAGACATACCGTCTTAATGGACACCCACAACCCAAAACCCGTCGAGGAACGCCGGCAGTATCCGAACATCCGGGAAATTTTCGCCGAAGCCTGCGCGCTGATCCTGCCTTTTTTCTCCAGCGAAAACCGCTGGGCCAATGAAACGCTCGATCACCTTGCCTACCGCGTGGTGCGGGAGCATTACCCCGATCTTTCGCCGAATGAAGTCCATGTGCTTGTCACCGCCGCGCGGCGCATCCATGCCGGCGACAGGCCCATGCCCGCCTGACCTCTTCTTCCAGCCACCAGCACGACGCGGAGCCCGCCCATGTCCATGAAGCATCCTGTCATCGCCGTCACCGGCTCATCCGGCGCGGGCACCACGACGGTCAAGGACACCTTCGAGGCCATTTTTCACCGCGAAAACGTAAACGCCGCGATCATCGAGGGCGACAGCTTCCATCGCCACACCCGCGACGAGATGCAGGCGCTCAACGATGCCGCCGACCGCGAGGGACGCCCCGGCATCAGCCATTTCGGGCCAGATGCGAACCTGCTCGAAGACCTCGAAAACCTGTTCCGCGCCTATGGCGAATCGGCCACCGGGCGGCGGCGCGCCTACATCCACAACGAGGCGCAGGCAATGCGCCACAACCTGCCGATGGGCGCTTTCACCGCCTGGGAAGATCTGCCGGTGGGCACCGACTGCCTGTTCTACGAGGGGCTGCATGGGGCGTTCGTCAGCGGCGGAGTGGATATCGCCCGTCACGTCGACCTGCTCATCGGCGTAGTGCCCACGATCAACCTCGAATGGATCCAGAAGCTGCACCGCGACACCCGCGAACGCGGCTATTCCGCCGAGGCGGTGCAAGACACCATCCTGCGCCGCATGCACGACTACGTGCACTGCATCGTGCCGCAGTTCTCCCGCACCCACATCAACTTCCAGCGCGTGCCGGTGGTGGATACCTCCAACCCCTTCATCGCGCTCGACGTGCCGACGCTGGATGAATCCATGGTGGTAATCCGCTTCAAGGATCCGCGCGGCGTCGATTTCCCTTATCTGCTGCAGATGATTCCCGGCGCGTTCATGAGCCGCGCCAACACCATCGTGATTCCTGGCGGACGGCTGCACCTTGCGATGCAGCTCATCCTCACCCCGCTGATCTGGAAGCTGATGGAACGCCGTCGGCAATGGGCCTGAGCGGCGCGGGCATCACACGCGCATTTCCCCTCCCCTCCTTGCCGCGCGTACTTTCCACCCCCTTCCGCCAGCCGCCGTTCCCGCGCGGCCCACTACCAGCGGCGGGGCGAATTCGGCGATAATTCCGCTTTTTTCCAGCCGCCCCGGTTCCGAGGAAATCATGCCGTCGCCCAGAAACGTCCAGCCCCCGGTCTTCAACCCTGTCACCGGCGCTATCCGCGCCCTGGCGATGGACGCGGTGCAACAGGCCAACTCCGGCCACCCCGGCGCGCCGATGGGCATGGCCGAAATCGCCGAAGTGCTGTGGCGGCGCCATCTCAGGCACAACCCGGCCAACCCCGGATGGGCCGACCGCGACCGCTTCGTTCTCAGCAACGGCCACGGCTCGATGCTGCTCTACGCGCTGCTCCACCTCACCGGCTACGATCTGCCGATCGACGAACTCAGGCGTTTCCGCCAGCTTCACAGCAAAACGCCGGGCCACCCGGAATACGGCTACGCCCCCGGCGTCGAAACCACCACCGGCCCGCTCGGCCAGGGCATCGCCAACGCCGTCGGCATGGCGCTGGCGGAAAGGCTGCTGGCCGCCGAAGTCACCCGCCCGGGCCACGACATCGTCGACCACTACACCTACGCCTTCACCGGCGACGGCTGCCTGATGGAGGGCATCTCCCACGAAGCCTGCTCGCTGGCGGGCACATGGGGGCTGTCGAAGCTGATCATCCTTTACGACGACAACGACATTTCCATCGACGGCCATGTGAAAGGCTGGTTCACCGACGATACGCCGAAGCGTTTCGAGGCCTATGGCTGGCACGTCATCCGCGACGTGCAGGGCCACGACCCGGCCGCGATCGACGCCGCCATCCAGGCTGCCAAGGCCGAACGCGCCAGGCCGACGCTGATCTGCTGTAAAACCATCATCGGCGCGGGCAGCCCGGCCAAACAGGGCGGGCACGACGTGCATGGCGCGCCGCTCGGCACCGCCGAAGTCGCCGCCGCCCGCGCTTATATCGGCTGGAACCACCCGCCGTTCGAGATTCCCGCCGACGTTTACGCCGCCTGGGACGCGCGCGCCACGGGCACTGCCCGCGAGCGCGAATGGAATGCCCGTTTCGACGCCTATGCCGCCGCGCACCCGGAACTCGCCGCCGAATTCAAACGCCGCGCCGCCAGTGCGTTGCCCGCCGACTGGCCGCGCCATGTCGATGCGGTCGTGGCGGAAATCGTCGCCAGGGCCGAAACCATCGCCACCCGCAAGGCCAGCCAGAACAGTATCGAAGCCTATGCGCCGAAACTGCCGGAACTGCTCGGCGGCTCCGCCGATCTGGCCGGTTCCAACCTCACGCTGTGGTCCGGCTCCAAGAGCGTCGGCCCCGCCGGCGGCGGCAACTACATTCACTATGGCGTGCGCGAGTTCGGCATGGCCGCGATCGCCAACGGCGTCGCGCTGCATCGCGGCCTGATCCCCTACACCGCCACCTTCCTGATGTTCAGCGAATACGCCCGCAATGCCTTGC
>JAVBTY010000019.1:0-15951 GCA_031555955.1 Rhodocyclaceae bacterium
CGTCACCAGCGTCAGCGTGATCCTTTCGGTGGAAAAGCTGAAGCAGAAAGCCGAAGTCACCGTGCATGTGCGCGGCAAGGACATCTTCGTCGAAAGCGACGACGGCGACCTGTATGCAGCCATCGACAGCATGACCGACAAGCTCGACCGCCAGGTGCTCAAGTACAAGCAGAAAAACAGCGACCATAACCACGATTCCCTCAAGCGCCACAGTCCCGAAGAGGTGTGAGCGGGTCCTGTCCTTTCCGGCCGGGGGCGTGGTTATAATGCGCGCGCATCCGGGGGGTGCCCGCTTCATGGCGCGCCCCGGCCCCGATGAACCTGTCCCGTCGCACACGCGGTTACGCAGCGCATGAACCTGATCGCTTCACTCCTGCCCCTGTCGAACATCCTTGTCGACTTTGAGGCCAGCAGCAAAAAACGTATTTTCGAGCAGGCGGGCCAGCTGTTCGAAAGCAACCAGGGTATTTCCCGCGGGCTGGTTTTCGACAGTCTGCTCGCCCGGGAACGCTTTGGCCCGACCGGCCTTGGGCAGGGCATCGCCATTCCGCACGGGCGCATCAAGGGCCTGAAGAACGCCTGGGGCGCTTTTCTCCGCCTTGCGACCCCCGTGGCGTTCGACGCGCCGGACGGCCAGCCGGTCAGCCTGCTGTTCGTGCTGGTGGTGCCGGAGCAGGCGAACGAAACCCACCTCCAGATTCTTTCGGAACTCGCCCAGATGTTCAGCGACCGCGCCTTCCGCGATGCGCTGCTCGCCGCGCCCGACGCGGCCGCCATCCACGCGCAGTTCGCCAGCTGGAACGCCGATGCGGCAAACGAGCGTCGCCCGGCTTCATGAGCGCCACCGGCTGCGGCTGGAGCTGACGCACGTCTGCGGCAGTCTGGAAGCCGCGCTCGCCGTTACCGACGAACTGATCTGGCCAGCCGATCTGGTTGGCCATCTCAACCTGATCCATCCTTCCCGGCTGCAGATCATCGGCTCGGCAGAGCTGGCGTGGGCCCGGGGCCAGTCCCAGGAAAAAATAACGCGCCACGTTGGTGACATTCTCGCCGCGCGCCCTCCGGCGCTGATCATTGCCGATGGCTGCGAGGTGCCCACCCTCATCCGCGCCGCCTGTGAAGGTTCCGGCATCGCACTGTTTTCCACGCCCCAGGCCGCGGCCAGGGTGATCGACATTCTGCGGCTATACCTGTCGCGTGAACTGGCCGAAAAAATTTCGCTGCACGGCGTGTTCATGGACGTGCTGGGCATCGGCGTGTTCATCACCGGCGATTCCGGCGCGGGCAAATCCGAGCTGGCGCTGGAACTGATCTCACGCGGGCACGGCCTGGTTGCTGACGACGTTACCGAATTCGCGCGCATCACCCCCACCAGCCTCGAAGGGCGCTGCCCTGAAACGCTGCAGGACTTTATCGAGGTGCGCGGTCTGGGCGTGCTCGATATCCGCACCATTTTTGGTGAAACCGCCTGCCGCCGGAAAATGCGCCTGCGTCTGGTCTGCCATCTGGAGCGCCGTCAGCCCGGGCAGGACGATCCCCCGCGCCTGCCGTTGCAGCAGCAGGAAACAGAAGCCATCCTCGGCGTCAGGATCCCGCGCGCGGTGCTGCCGGTGGCCGCCGGGCGCAACCTGGCCGTACTGCTCGAAGCCGCCGTGCGCTCCACCATCCTGCAGCTGCGCGGCATCGATTCCACCCAGGTCTTCATCGAGCGCCAGCGCCAGATCATTTCCGGGGGCGAAGAACGCTGACAGCCCCGCGGCGCGGCCCTTGCCGCCGCCGTGCGCAGGCTGCTACGCTCGTTTCCTTTTACCCGCAGACACTGCCCCGCCATGACCGCCGCCTGTACGGATTACCTGGAACGCATTCTCAACGCCCAGGTGTATGACGTTGCCGAGGAAACTCCGCTTGATCTCGCCGCGAACCTTTCCGCGCGTATCCACAATCCTGTCTGGCTCAAGCGCGAGGACATGCAGCCGGTGTTCAGCTTCAAGCTGCGCGGCGCGTACAACAGGATGGCGAGCCTGTCGCCAGCGGCGCTCAGGCGCGGCGTGATCTGCGCCTCCGCCGGCAACCATGCGCAGGGTGTGGCGCTGTCGGCGCAGCGGCTGGGCGTGCGCGCGGTGATCGTCATGCCGGCCACGACGCCGCAGATCAAGGTCGATGCGGTCAAGGCGCGCGGGGCCGAGGTGGTGCTGACGGGCGAGTCGTATTCCGACGCCTACACGCACGCGCTGGAACTGGAAAAGGCGGAAAAGCTCACTTTCGTCCATCCCTATGACGATCCGGACGTGATCGCGGGGCAGGGCACCATCGCGGTGGAAATCCTGCGTGCGCATCCGAAGCCGGTGCATGCCATTTTCTGCGCCGTCGGCGGCGGCGGGCTGATCGCCGGGGTGGCGGCCTACGTGAAGCGCCTGCGGCCGCACACGAAAATCATCGGCGTGGAAACGGTCGATGCCAACGCCATGACGCGCTCGCTTGCCGAGGGCCATCGCGTCACCCTCGACCAGGTCGGCCTGTTCGCCGACGGCACGGCGGTGAAGCAGGTCGGCAAGGAAACCTTCCGTCTGTGCCAGCAGTACGTGGATGAGATGGTGCTGGTCGATAACGACGCCATCTGCGCCGCGATCAAGGACGTGTTCGAGGATACCCGCTCGATTCTCGAACCCTCCGGCGCGCTCGCGGTGGCGGGGGCCAAGGAATACGCCAAGCGGCACAGGCTGCGCGACAAGACCCTGGTGGCGGTCACCTCCGGCGCCAACATGAATTTCGACCGCCTGCGCTTCGTCGCCGAGCGCGCCGAACTGGGCGAGCAGCGCGAAGCAGTGCTGGCGGTGACGATTCCGGAAAAACCCGGTTCGTTCCGCACGTTCATCGGACTGCTTGGCAGCCGCAACATCACCGAATTCAATTACCGCTACGCGGACGCCGAGCGCGCGCATATCTTTGTCGGCGTCACCCTGCACGCGCGCGGCGATGCCGCGCGGCTGGTGGAACTGCTCGAACGCCACGAACTTCCAGCGGTGGACCTGACCGACGACGAGATGGCCAAAACGCATATCCGCTACATGGTCGGCGGGCGCGCGCCGCAGGTGAACCACGAGCTGCTGTACCGCTTCACTTTCCCCGAGCGGCCGGGCGCGCTGATGAATTTTCTCTCCAACCTGCATTCGGACTGGAACATCAGCCTGTTCCACTACCGCAACCACGGCGCCGATTTTGGCCGCGTGCTGGTCGGCATGCAGGTTCCGCCTGCGGACAAGCCCGCGTTCGAGGCTTTCCTCCAGCGCCTCGGCTACGAGTACGTCGCTGAAACGGACAACCCGGCCTACCGGCTGTTCCTGTCCTGAACCTGGCCCGGATTCCGGCCCGGCCGCACCGGCGGCGGCGCGTGCTTCAGGGCCCGCCGTCCGGGCGGAACAGCCCGGATTCGGTCACGATCCAGTCCATCGGGCAGTCGTGCGGCTGCGGCAGCGCGGAATCGACCCGGCTCAGTTCGAAACCGACGCCGACCGCCACCGGCCGTATCGCCGCCAGGGTGCGGTCGAAGTAGCCGCCGCCGTACCCCAGGCGAAACCCGCGCGCATCGAATGCGGTCAATGGCACCAATACGGCGTCGGGTTGTACGGTTTCGCCCGCGGCCGGGTACAGGATGTCGTGGCGGTCGGCCGCCATCTCCGCGCCCGGCGTCCAGGCGCGAAAGCGCATCGGCGCGGCGCGCGCCGCCACTACCGGCAAGGCGGCGATGCGGTGCGGCGCGCCGTGCAGCCAGCGCGCGATCCAGTCGCGCAGGTCCGGTTCGCCGCGATACGGCCAGCAAAACGCCAGCACGGCCGGATCGAGCGCGGCGAACAGGTCGTCCAGGCTGGCTTCGATCCGCGCCGTCAGCCGCGCCCGCCTGCCCGGCGGCAAGGCTTCGCGGGCGCACAGGGCGGCAGTGCGCAGCATGCGCCTGCGCGCCGGAATATCCGCGGGAGACGCGGCGGGGAGGGCAGAATGGGTATCGCTCACTATGGTATGGTTGGCCGTCGCGCGGCGGTCATTGGCGGGTTGATGAAATCAAGGATAGCAAGGGATGAGTGAAATGCCGTGGGGAGGCATGCGCAAGATGCTGGCGGCGGCGTGTCTGCTGCTGGCGGGCCATGCGTCCGGCCAGCAACAGGCCGACGATTCCCTCATCATCGCCGCGCGCGACGCGGTGCGCAACGGCGACCGCAATACGCTGGAGCGGCTTGCCGCGCAGCGCGGACAGCATGTGCTCGAACCCTACGTGCGCTACTGGCTGCTGTACAACAAGCTCGCCCGCCCCGAACAGCCGCCGGTGGCGGAACTCTCCGGGTTCATCCTCGACTACCCCGGCAGCATGCTCGCCGAGCGTCTGTACGGCGACTGGCTGCGCCGGCTGGCGAAAGACGGCTACTGGGCAAGTTTCGTCCACCTCTACCCCAACCTGCAGAGCCCCGACGCGGATTTGCGCTGCGCTTACTGGACGGGCCGGATGATGACCGGCGACCGCACCGTGCTGGACGAACTCGCCCGGCAGTGGTCCGACCTGCCGGACACCCCCGCCGCATGCGAATCCGTGCTGCAGGCGGTAGCTGGCGCGGGCCTGGTGAGTGAAGCCGATATCTGGCAGCGCCTGCGCCGCCAGACGCTGACCAGCAACCTGGACGCAGCGCGCACCACGCTGCGCTGGATTCCCGGCGGCGCAGCCCTGCTGCCCGGCTTCGACCAGGCCACGCGCAGCCCCGGCGCCTACCTCGACCGCCTGCCAGCCAGTTTTGCCGTTCAGCGCGGCGGGCGCGAAATGGCGCTGGCCGCCCTGACCCGTCTTGCGCGTGACGATGCGCGCACCGCCCAGACGCGCCTTGCCCGCATCGAGTCCCGCCTTGAGGCGGATGAACGCGCTTACGCCTGGGCCAGCCTGGCCCTGCGCGCCGCCCTGGCGCAGATGCCCGAGGCTGCGGACTGGTTCCGCGCCGCTGGCGATACGCCGATGAGCGCCAGCCAGCGCGCCTGGCGCGTGCGCGCGGCCCTGCGCACAGGCGACTGGGAGGCGGTGCGCGGCGCGATTGGGCGCATGCCCGGGGATGAGCAGGATCTGCCGGAATGGCGTTACTGGCTCGCCCGCGCGCAGGCCGCCGGGGGCCATCAGGCCGAGGCGGATGCACTTTACGCCCGTATTGCCGGTGAGCCGCATTTTTACGGACTGCTTGCAGCGGAAGAACTGGGCCGCCCGTTTGCACCGCCCCCCCGTACCGGCAGTGTTGACGTGGAGCAGGAGCGCGCGGCGGAGAATGACCCGAGCATCCGCCGGGCGCTGGCGCTCTTCCGCCTGGACATGCGCGTGGAGGGCGTGCGCGAGTGGAACTGGGCGCTGCGCGGGCAGAGTGACGGCTTCATCCTCGCCGCCTCGCGCCTCGCGCTGAAAAACGGGATCTACGACCGCGCCATCAATACTGCCGAACGCGCCGATCCCAATGGCAGTTTCGACCTGCGTTTTCTCACCCCGCACCGCGACGTCATCGAGCCGCAGGTGCGCAACCAGGGGCTGGACATCAGCTGGGTGTATGGTCTGATGCGGCAGGAAAGCCGCTTCGTCGTGCCCGCCCGTTCACGCTCCGGCGCGCAGGGGCTGATGCAGGTGATGCCTGCCACCGGCAAATGGGTTGCATCAAAACTGGGTATCAGCGGCTATCAGCCCGGCATGCTGGCGGAGCCGGCCACCAACGTGCGTCTGGGCACCGGCTACATGCGGCTCATTCTCGACGATCTGGACAACCATCCGCTGCTCGCCAGCGCGGGCTACAACGCTGGCCCCGGCCGCGCCCGCCGCTGGCGCGACGCCCGGCCGCTGGAAGGGGCGGTCTATGCCGAAACGATCCCGTTCGACGAAACCCGCGATTACGTCAAAAAGGTGATGGCCAACACCGTGATCTACGCCGCCATGCTTGAAGGCCAGCCGCAATCGCTCAAGACGCGGCTGGGCACCATCGGCGCGCGTGCGGATGAGCGCTGAATTTTGTGATGGCTGCCTGCAGGGTCATGCAGAAACCGTTCGTGCAGCCTTCAGTACGGAAACATTCTTTCAGGGGAGTCATGCCATGAATCCGAAACGCGTTGTCCTTATCGGTGGCTCCGGCTTCGTCGGCAGCGCCGTCGCCAACCGCCTTTCCGCGGCGGGCGTCACCGTGCTCGCCCCCACGCGGCGGCGCAGCCGCGCCAACCACCTGTACCTGCTGCCCACCGTGGAGGTGGTCGAGGCGGACGTTCACGACCCCGCCACGCTCGCGGGTCTGCTCGCGGGAGCGGATGCGGTGGTCAACCTCGTCGGCGTGCTGCACTCGCGCGGTGGCGCGCCCTACGGCGCGGATTTCGCCCGCGCCCACGTCGAACTGCCGCAAAAACTCGTCGCCGCCTGCCGCGCGGCCGGTGTTTCGCGGCTGGTGCATATCAGCGCCATTGGCGCCGATGCGAACGGCCCCTCCGGATACCAGCGCTCGAAAGCCGCCGGTGAAGCGGTGATCCGCGATAGCGGGCTGGACTGGACCATCCTGCGCCCGTCGGTGATCTTCGGCAGCGGCGACCGCTTCCTCAATCTCTTCGCCGACCTTGCGCGCACCTTTCCCGTCCTGCCGCTGGCGGGCTGCCAGACCCGCTTCCAGCCGGTCTACGTCGAGGACGTGGCCGAAACGGTGTGGCGCTGCCTGAACGACAGCAGCGCCATCGGCCAGACCTGGGATGTGGCGGGTCCCACCGTCTACACCCTGCGCGAACTGGCTGAATACGCCACGGCCCTTGCGGGCTGTCCGCGGCCGGTCGTGCCGCTGCCCGAAGGGCTCGCCATGCTCCAGGCCATGCTGATGGAATTCATGCCGCAGCCGCTGATGAGCCGCGACAACGTGCGCTCGCTGCGCGCCGACAACATCGCCCGCGCCGCGCCACTGCCTTTCGGCCTTGTTCCCACCGCGCTGGAAGCTGTCGCCCCGCTGTGGCTGGAAGGCGGCGCGCGCGCGCGCTATTACCCGCTGCGCCGCCATGCCCGCCGCAGCCGCGCCTGAACACCCCCCAACCATTCCATTCGCACGGAGTCTGTGATGAAGCTCATCCTCGGCAACAAGAACTACTCCTCCTGGTCGTTGCGCGCATGGCTTATTGCCCGCGCCGGCGGCTTCACCTTCGAGGAAATCCACATCCCGCTGTTCATCCCCGGCAGCCGCGAGCGCATCCTGTCGCACTCGCCCTCGGGCAAGGTGCCGTGCCTGAACGACCACGGCATTACCGTGTGGGAATCCATCGCCATCGGCGAATACCTGGCGGAAAGAAACCCCGCGCTGTGGCCCGAGGACCCCGCCGCCCGCGCCGCCGCGCGCGCGGTCAGCGCCGAGATGCACGCCGGCTTCACCGAGCTGCGCCGCAACATGCCGATGAACCTGCTCAAGAATTACGCCGGCGAAGGTCGCACACCCGAGGTGGAAGCCGACATCGCCCGCATCACCGCCATCTGGAACGACTGCCGCAAGCGCTTCGGCAACGGCGGCCCCTACCTGTTCGGCGCCTTCACCATCGCCGACGCCATGTACGCCCCGGTGTGCTTCCGCTTCAAGACCTACGGCGTGCAGCCCGAAGGCGTTGCCGGCGAATACCTGGCGGCGATGCTCGCCAACCCGCACATGCAGGAATGGGTGGCCGCCGCGCGGACGGAAACCGAGCGCCTGCCCAAGTTCGACCTGTACGGCTGACGGTGCGGCCGATTCGCGCTTACGTCGTCGGCGGCGCCGTCCGCGACACCCTGCTCGGCCTGCCGGTCAAGGACCGTGACTGGGTCGTTGTCGGCGCCACGCCCGACGACATGCTGGCGCGCGGCTTCCGCCCCGTGGGGCGGGACTTCCCCGTGTTCCTCCACCCCGAAACACAGGAGGAATACGCGCTCGCCCGCACCGAACGCAAAACCGGGCACGGTTATACCGGCTTCATCTGCCACGCCGCGCCCGACGTCACGCTGGAAGACGACCTCGCCCGCCGCGATCTCACCATCAACGCCATCGCCCGCGAAGAGGACGGCACGCTCATCGACCCCCACGGCGGCCGCGACGATCTCGAACGGCGGCTGTTCCGCCACGTCGGCCCCGCCTTCGCCGAAGACCCCGTGCGCATCCTGCGGCTGGCCCGCTTCGCCGCGCGCTTTCACGACTTCACCGTGGCCGGCGAAACCCTGGCGCTGATGCGCGGCATGGTCGCCGCCGGCGAAGTCGACCACCTCGTGCCCGAACGCGTGTGGCAGGAACTGGCGCGCGGGCTCGTGGAAGCCCGCCCCTCGCGCATGTTCCGCGTGCTGCGCGAATGCGGCGCGCTGGCCCGCCTGCTGCCGGAACTCGACGGCCTGTTCGGCATTCCGCAGCCGGCCGCGTACCACCCGGAAATCGACACCGGCGAGCATGTCATGATGGTCATCGACCAGGCCGCCGCCCGCGCGCAGCCGCTACCGGTACGCTGGGCCTGCCTGCTGCACGACCTGGGCAAGGGCGACACGCCGGCGGACATCCTGCCGCACCACTACGGCCACGAGGAGCGCGGCGCGGAACATGCGCGCACCGTTTCCGAACGGCTCAAGGCACCCGCCGAATGCCGCGACCTCGCCGTGCTGGTGGCGCGCGAACACGGCAGGCTCGCCCGCATCGCCGAACTGCGCCCCGCCACCGTGGTGAAAATACTGGAACGCTGCGACGCGCTGCGGCGTCCCGAGCGCTTCCTGCTGATGCTCGACGCCTGCGCCTGCGACCACCTGGGCCGTGGCAACCGCACCAGCGACAGTAGCGATACCGACACGGCGAACACCCCCTGGCCCCCCGCCGCGCATTGGCAAGCCGCGCTCGCCGCCGTGCGCGGCGTCGATGCCGGCGCGATCGCTCGCGCCTGCGCCGACAAGGCGCACATCCCCGAGCGCATCCATGCTGCGCGCATTGATGCGCTCAAGGTGCTGCCCGGGCAGCGGGCGCACGGGAGCGCCTGCTAAAGCTAGGGAATCTCTGATCAAGCTTCGCTCAACGAGGTGATTCATCTGGTTGCAGCCAGTTTTTTCACGATGCGATACAAGAAATGCCTTTTTGCCGCTGACCTGCTCCCGTCTTTTCGTACCATTTGAAACTTGAGAGGATGGCTTCCAGAACGCAGGAGAGGAAGTCATGCGCAAGAGCCGTTTCACAGAAGAACAGATGGTCAGGATACTGCGGGAGGCGGACCGTTCGCCTGTTGCGGAGGCCTCGAAGAAGCACGGAGTAAGCGGGCAGACGATCTACGCGTGGCGCAATCGCTTTGGCGCGATGAGCGCGGACGATGTCAAGCGTTGGCGGCAACTGGAGGCGGAGAACGGGCGGCTCAGGAAGATGCTGGCCGAGCGTGATCTGGAGATTGACGTGATGAAGGAGATCGCGGCAAAAAAATGGTGAGCACTTTCGCAACCGCATGGAGGCACGCGTCGTCATTGAACAATGCCGACAGCACTACAATGAAGTCCGACCCCATTCGGCGCTGGGTCACCTGACCCCGGTGCAGTACGTTCAGAACCTGTCAGGCAACAACGAAGGCAGGCATCTTCTCAAGTAATCAATGCTCCGAAGAATCGGGGCAGGTCAGACGCGCAGAACTCTATCCCTGAAATCCATGAAATCCGGTCGCCTGCAGCGTATGTTGCGCTTCGGGCGCAAAACATCGAGTAACCGCCATGCCTGGAACGCTTGTTATTGTTACCGCCCCGTCGGGCGCGGGAAAAACCACCCTGGTTCGCGCCCTGCTGGAGCGGGATCCGCAGGTGCGGCTGTCGGTGTCTTACACCACGCGCGAGCCGCGCTCCGGCGAGGAAAACGGGCGTGAATATCATTTCGTCGATGTGGCCGCTTTCCGCGCCCTGCGCGACCGGGGCGAATTTCTCGAATGGGCCGAGGTTCATGGCAACTATTACGGCACGTCCAAGGTCTGGCTGAAAGAGCAGATGGCCGCCGGGCACGACATTTTGCTGGAAATCGACTGGCAGGGCGCGCAGCAGGTGCGCAGGCTTTTCCCTGGCGCGGTGTCCGTTTTCATCCTGCCGCCGTCGCTGGAAGAGCTGGAAAACCGCCTGCGCAAACGCGGTACCGACAGCGACGATGTGATCGGCCGCCGCCTGCTGGCCGCGCGCGGCGAGATGCGCCATGTGGGCGAGTTTGACTACGTTATACTGAACGACCGGCTGCCTGCCGCACTCGAAGATCTGGCGGCCGTTACGCACGCGGCGCGTCTGCGTTGCGCAAACCAGCGTTTGCGGCAGGCGCAGTATTTTGCTTTTCTCGAACAGGATTAACTCATGGCCCGCATTACCGTCGAAGACTGCCTCAAGAGGATTCCCAACCGCTTCCAGCTTACGCTGACAGCCACGTATCGCGCACGCCAGCTCACCGCTGGCGGCACGCCGCAGATCGAGCTTGATCCGCACGACCGTGACAAGCCCACCGTGATCGCCCTACGCGAAGTCGCCGCCGGCAAGGTGGGGCTTGAAATGCTCAACCGCGGACAGGCCTGATCTCCGCCCCGGGAGGGTTGCGCCATGGAAGCCGCCGCTTCAGCCTTCCCGCCGCCGCCCGCCGGTTCTTTTCCGGGCGGGCCGGAGCAGAACGGCTTCGGGCGGCTCAGGGACAAGCTCGCGGCCTACCTGAAGCCGGAAGACGTTGCCCGCGTCGAGGCTGCCTACCACTTTTCCGCCCAGGCCCACGAAGGGCAACTGCGTATCAGCGGCGAACCCTACATCACGCATCCGGTCGCGGTGGCCGACATCATCGCCGACTGGAATCTGGACGCGCAGGCGCTGATCGCCGCGCTCCTGCACGACGTGATGGAGGATACCCACATCTCCAAGCAGGAGATTGCGGAGCTTTTCGGCAAGGCTTCCGCCGAACTGGTCGATGGCCTGTCCAAGCTCGACAAGATCGAATTCCGCTCCCACGCCGAAGCGCAGGCGGAAAATTTCCGCAAGATGCTGCTGGCGATGGCGAGCGATCTGCGGGTAATTCTGGTCAAGCTCGCCGACCGGCTGCACAACATGCGCACGCTGCACTGCGTGCGCCCGGACAAGCGCCGCCGCATCGCCCGCGAAACGCTGGAAATCTACGCGCCGATCGCCAACCGGCTGGGGCTGAACAATCTTTACCGCGAACTGCAGGAGCTGTCGTTCGAGCACAAGCACCCGATGCGCTACCGCGTGCTTGCAAAAGCGATCAGGGCCGCGCGCGGCAGCCGGCGCGAAATCGTGGGCCGCGTGCTGGCGGCGCTCGAAGAACGCCTGCCGCAGTGGGGGCTTCTGGCCGAGGTGCAGGGGCGCGAAAAGCATCTCTACAGCATCTATAAAAAAATGCTGGAAAAGCACCTGTCCTTTTCACAGGTGTTCGATATTTACGCGTTCCGCGTCATCGTGCGCGACGTGCAGGGCTGTTACCTCGCGCTCGGGGCGCTGCATTCGATGTACAAGCCGGTGCCGGGAAAATTCAAGGATTATCTGGCAATCCCCAAGGCCAACGGCTACCAGTCGCTGCACACCACGCTGATCGGGCCGTTCGGCATGCCGGTCGAGGTGCAGATCCGCACGCGCGAAATGCACCACATCGCCGAAGCTGGCGTGGCCTCGCACTGGCTGTACAAGGAAGACGAAAAAACACTGACCGAGCTACAGCAGAAAACCCACTCCTGGCTGCAGTCGCTGCTGGAGCTGCAGTCCGCCACGGGCGAGGCCACGGAGTTTCTTGAGCACGTCAAGATCGACCTTTTCCCCGGCGAGGTCTACGTGTTCTCGCCCAAAGGGCGGATTTTTTCCCTGCCCAAGGGCTCGACACCGGTGGATTTTGCCTACGCGGTGCATTCGGATGTTGGCAACCGCTGCGTGGCCTGCCGCATCAATGGCGATCTGATGCCGCTGCGCACCGAACTGGAAAACGGCGACCAGGTTGAAATCATCACCGCCGCCCATGTGAGCCCCAACCCTGCCTGGCTGTCCTACGTGCGTACCGGCAAGGCGCGGGCGCAGATCCGGCATTTCCTCAAAAACGCGCAGATGGATGGCGCGGTGGCGCTGGGCGAGCGGTTGCTCAACCAGGCGCTGCGCCCGCATGGGCTGAGTCTGGGGCAGATTTCGGCCTTTGCCTGGGACCGTTTCCTGGGCGAGCGCGGCATCCGCCAGAAGCGCGATGTTTTTGCTGAAATCGGGCTGGGCAAGCGTCTTCCCGTTATCGTCGCGCGCCGCCTGTCGCAGGCGCAGGACCAGGAGTCCGGCCGCCCCAGCGTGATCAAGCCCAGAGTTGCCGGCGCGATCATGATCCGCGGCAGCGAAGGCATCGCCGTGCAGCTGGCGCGCTGCTGTCACCCCATTCCGGGTGATCCGATCATTGGCCTGATCCGCAAGGGGCAGGGGCTGGAAGTGCACCTGCACGACTGTCCGCTCGTCGTCGCCAGGCAGCGCGGCGACCGCGGGCGCTGGGTCGATGTCGAATGGGAGCCGGGCGACGGGCGCGTGTTCGACGTCACCATCCGCGTGCTGACCCGGAACACGCGCGGGGTGCTGGCCCGGGTCGCGAGCGCGATTTCCGAGGAAGACTGCAACATCCAGAACATCAGCATGGACAGCGAGCAGGGCGCTTATACCGCGCTCAGTTTCATCCTCCAGGTGCACGACCGGATCCATCTCGCCCGCGTCATGCGCAGGATCCGCCGTGTTTCCGAGGTGGTGCGCATCGGCCGGATCAAGGGCGACGGCCGCGCCAGCTGAGCGCCGCGCGGCGGCGTCCTGTTAGAATCGCGCCTGAATTTCATACGGGAACCCGATCATGGCGATGTACGAGTCCGAGCACACAAAATTCATGCGCGAATGGCTGGAAAAGCATCCGGAAGAGCTTGCCGAACAACAGAAAGGCCGCGCCCTGTGGTGGGATAAGCCGCAGGATCCGCAGACGCAGCAGAACAACCAGCAATCCCGGGTGCCGGTGAAACCTTACTACTACGGGTAACGCCCCCAATAGCACAAAACCGCGCTGGCAGCGGCTTTGTGCTGTTTCCGCAGGCGCGGCGGCGGGACCGGCGGCGTTGCTTATGGCCTGGCGCTGTCGTGCGGAACGCCGCTGAGACTCCCGAAATCACTGCAGGACTCGAAGTCTTCGGAATTAATCTGGTGTCCGTAGCCGTACCCGTCGACGGAGGTGTTGGCAGACGTGGTGTAATCGAACACGAGGGTCCCATTTTCCGTCTGTAAACGCCTGACTGCGACGGAGGCGAGGGTAACGGGCCTCCCGGCATGATCGATGCAGGAACCCTGGCCGTTTCCGGTGAAAAACGGGCCGGAGCGGGTGAGTTCCAGATCATACGTGCAGGATTCGATGCCGTTGTCGTCCTGGGTGCTCAGGCGGTAAAGCCCGTCGCCTGTTTTCTCCATTGTGGCCATACCGCTGGCCGTACCTGCCAGGGAAGGAACCGTGTCAATGACAAAACAGGCCCATGCCACATAGGCGGAGCGGTATTTCCACGTTCCGGTGGCGGGCGGCTCCTGCCCCATGGTGAAGCGGGAGAGGTTGAGCGAGCCGCTGCGGCTGTTCAGCGTGTATTCGAACCTGGCGGAGGTGGGGGAGTTAAACGTGAGCGTGGCGGAACCGGCGGTGTCGCGCGATACGTCCGCCGGGTTGTAGTCCGGACCGGGCGGGGGGCCGGAAGCCGTCTGCAGCGCTCCGGTGAGTACGTCGTTCCCCGCTTTTTTTGTCATCTTTCCGGCGAGCAGGGCGTAGCCGGGAGAACGGTTTTCGTCGAAGTGATACCAGGTGGCCGCCACCGTGTCGCCCTGCTGCTCGATGTTCAGTCCCATACCGTCTTTCGAGGGATCCCACCACCAGCCGCTCTGGTAGAAGGCGGCGCCTTCAATTTCCGGAGCGCCTGCGTTGGGAGGGGGAAAACCGACCAGCGTGCCGGGAGCGATTGCGGGAGGTTCCACAGCGACCCCGTTTTCTGCCGAAACCGTGCTGACGTAATCGAATATCAGGATGCCGTTTTCGACCTGCAGGCGTTTGACTTCCACCATTCCTTCGGTGCCGTCGGGGTTCCAGAGACGGCCTTTCCCGGTAAAAACCGGGCCGGGGCCGTCGAGTTCCAGGTCGAAAGTATCGTAACCGTTGAAATCACCGTACTGGCCATGCCACCCGGCCTGCAGGCGGTAATGATTGCCGCCGGTGTTTTCCATGATGGCGCGATAAGCCCTGTGGCCGTAAAAGGCCCTCCACGAACCGGTGAGCGGCGTCGGCTGCATGGCGAAGCGCGCGAGCTCAAACGAGCCGCTGCGGCCGTTCAGCGTGTATTCGAACGTGGCGGTGGCCTGGCTGGAACCGGACGCCGGGGGCCTGAATGTAAGGGTGGCGGCCCCGACGGCATGGCGCGCTACATCCGCCGGGTTGTAGCCGGGGCCGGGAGGCGGGCCAGAGGCGGCCTGCAGTTCGCCGCTGAGCACGCCATCGACGGGTTTGCCCGCGAGCAGCACGTAAGCGGGCGAGCGGTCTTCGCCGAAGTGATACCAGGCCACCGCCATGGTATCGCCCTGCTGTTCGACGTTGAGGCCCATGCCGTCAGTCGCCGCGCTCCACCACCAGCCCTGGTAACCGGCGGCGTTAACGGTGGCGGCAAAGCTGGACAGTGCGACGAGGGCGACCGCCGGGATAGTGATTTTCATGGTTTTCCTCACGCTTATATTCATGGCAACCTGAGCCCGCAAACATAACAGAACAGGGTTTCAGGCGTCTCGAAATTACACTTCGCGGCTGACGTGATCCGGCAAGCGCTCGCACGGCTGGGCGGAGCCATCGCACCAGGCCGGAGCTCGTGCGGGTGAGCGCGCGCCCGGATACGGCTTATCATTCCCGGTCTGGATCAAAAGGATGTTTCCATGCATTTCATGACTGCCCTCGGGGCCGCGTGGCGGCAGCGTGACAGCCTGCTGTGCGTCGGGCTCGATCCCGACCCAAGCAGATTCCCCGCCCATCTGCAGGGGCGGACGGATGTGATCTTCGAATTCTGTAAAGGTATCGTCGATGCCACCGCCGATCTCGTCTGCTGCTTCAAGCCGCAGATCGCTTATTTTGCCGCGTGCCGCGCGGAGGCGGAACTTGAGGCACTGATCGATCACATCCATGCCCGCCATCCGGGTACGCCGGTGATTCTCGACGCCAAGCGCGGCGATATCGGCAGTACCGCCGGGCAGTATGCGGTGGAGGCGTTCGAGCGTTATCGGGCCGATGCCGTCACGGTCAATCCTTATCTGGGGCGCGATTCGGTCGAGCCGTATCTGGCCTACGCCGACAAGGGCGTGATCCTGCTGTGCAGAACGTCGAACCCCGGTGGTTCCGATCTGCAGTTTCTCGATCTGGATGTGGCCGGTGGCGCGAAGGAGCGTCTGTTCGAGCGCGTTGCCCGGCTGGTGGCGGAGGAGTGGAACGCGAGTGGTAATTGCGGGCTTGTTGTCGGCGCCACTTTTCCGGCGGAGATCGCCCGCGTGCGCGAGCTTGTCGGCGACATGCCCTTGCTGGTGCCGGGCATCGGCGCGCAGGGCGGCGATATCGAGGCGACCGTGCGCGCCGGGTGCGATGCCGGGGGCGGCGGGCTGATGATCAGTTCATCGCGCGCCATTCTGTACGCCGGCAGCGGCGAGGATTACGCCGCCGCCGCGCGCCGCGTGGCGCTCGAGACGCGCGATGCAATCAACGCCCACCGTGGCGGACGGACGCGGACCGGGCCATGAAGTACAAGGATCTGCGCGATTTCATCGCCCGGCTCGAAGCGCGCGGCGAGCTCAAGCGTATCGCCGCGCCGGTGGATACTTATCTGGAAATGACGGAGATCGCCGACCGCGTGCTGCGCGCGGGCGGCCCGGCATTGTTGTTCGAGCGGCCGACGACG
>JAVBTY010000029.1:0-11572 GCA_031555955.1 Rhodocyclaceae bacterium
GATGGCAGGACGACCCGTACCGAGGGGTATCGAATCAGCCAACGCAAGCGAAAGCGCGTGGAAGAAATCTTCGGGTGGCTCAAAACGGCTGGCGGCCTGCGCAAGACACGATTCATCGGGCAGACGAAGACACAGATGGCATTGTTGCGAATACAGGCGATTCAGCTCTTTCAGAGAAAATGATCGAAGTGGCTATCGACCAGGTGGCAGAGGAAGGCCTTCGATCAGCGGTCAAAGCAGAGCTTAGCAACCATGCGCCATCTCCATGACAACATGCCTTTATTCGTTCGTTGCATCGTCGTGCCTTCGCGTAGCGGCCTAACTGGTCGTTCAACAGGACGTCTACCAGCTTCGCTGGCAGCCTCCTGTTAACTCGGGCGTTAGCTTTTTTGCCCGGAGGAATACATGCCATCATTTTCGCAATTTTGGGCCAACCATCCGACCATCAAGGGAGATGCACCTCTACTCGATAAGAAGGCTTATCCAAATCAATGTGCGATCAACCTTTATGCGGCGCTCCAGCGTTCAGGATTCAATGTTGGAACATTCCACGGTCAAATGTCGTGGCAGAACGATAGGCCAAAATATGCCATTCGCGCCCAGGAGCTTGCGAACTGGCTTGCAAGGATTGCATCAACACCCTCTCGGGTAGAAAAATTCTCTGGCAAGGATTTTTCTGAGAAAGTCAGTAGCCGACGTGGAATTATTTTCTTCCAGAACTATTGGGGAACTGGGCATCAAGGTGATCACATTGATCTCTGGAATGGCTCTCGCTTAACGGACTGGACATCGTGGATTCGGATTCAATGCCATTTGTCAATTGAAGGCTTATGGTCGGATTTCAGGCAGTCTGAAGCGGTTTGGTTTTGGCAAATTTCGTGATGGCAAGACTCATTTTCATTGCCGGCGGCGCAATTACAGGTATTTTCATTGCGTACATCACTGCAGTCGGAATTGGTTGGGTGCTTGGCCCCCTATACGCGGGTGAGGAAGATATGGTTAGAAACGTAAAGATATTCCTCGGAGGATCAGTAGTTGCAGCAATTGCATGCGGATGGATTGCAAACCGGGTATACACACGAATGCTAACAGATCGTTCCAGCGGACGGCCTAACGGCCGCCGCTGAACTTCGACGTTAGCAGGCTGATGCAAAACATGGTGAACGATCTGTTCATTCATTGGTCATACATTCATTCTTGAATCTTTCATTCAGAGACAGCGATGCGCGGCCAGGCGTTGCCACAGCTTGTCGCCCTGCGGTAACGCCCGGTTGTGCTGGCAACGAATCAGGTAATCGGCGGCATGCCCGAGTTCCCGCGCCCGGCGCAACAAGGCCAGGCGTTTAGTCAACAGCACCGTTCGCGCTTCCAGCCGCGCATCGCCCAAATCCAGCGCCTTGAACTCTTCCTTGGCCCAGATCATCTTTCTTTATAACAAAGTAAATTCAATAAGTTGCAAAATCTACGTGAAGTTGTGTGTAATGGAATGCGTTGAAGGAGGGCCTGGTGGTGGGCATGCGCTCCATGCCGGGCAATCCCTACGACGGCCACACCCTGGCCGAAACACTGGAGCAGGTGGGCATCCTCGCCGGCACGGACAGGCCGCCCGCCACGGCCATCGTGGACAAGGGCTACCGGGGCGTGCAGATCGAGGGCGTGCGCATCCTGCGCTCGGGACAGCGGCGCGGCCTCATCCGAACGCTCAAGGCCATGATCAGCAGGCGAAGCGCCATCGAGCCGGTCATCGGGTACATGAAGATGGACGGGCGCCTGGGCCGCACTCCGCTCAAGGGGGCGTTGGGCGATGCACTGGATGCGGTGATGTGCGGCGCCGGGCACAACCTGCGCTTGATCTCCGGCCTGCCCCCACAGCCGAGAACAGAATTGTTCAGGGCGGACTACCTATTGGGATAGGCTCTAAACAGGCTTGCCGTCCTGCCCTGAACCGGAATGGCAGCCTGATCCCTGATGCCAGACACCAAAGCCGCCGATATGCTCATCCGTCCCGAAAACCCAGCTGACCGCGCCGCCATCCACTGGGTCAATACCGCCGCGTTCGGCGGCGTGGCCGAAGCGGATCTCGTCGATGCACTGCGCGAACAGGCCTGGCCTTTCGTTTCTCTCGTTGCGGAAGAAAACGGCGTGATCGTCGGACACATTGCCTTTACGCCGGTGACGTCCGCTGCCCGACCCGATGCACGCATCATGGGGCTTGCGCCCATGGCGGTCGCGCCCGAGCGCCAGCGTTGCGGCATCGGTTCCGCGCTGGTGCGGGCCGGTCTGGCGGAGTGCCGCGCGTCTGGCTGCGGCGCGGTGGTGGTGCTTGGCCATCCGGACTATTACCCGCGTTTCGGTTTCACGGCTGCGGCGCGCTCCGGCGTCGGCTGCGAATACGACGTGCCGACGGAAGCCTTCATGGCGCTGGAGCTGGAGCCGGGCGGCCTTGCCGGGGCGGCGGGCATTGTCCGCTATCACGCCGCTTTCGCCGCGCTGTAGCGGGCGGCGCGTGCGGTACGATCCGGTTTTCTCCGGATCCCGTGTTCATCATGACCATGACTCTCAGCATCGAATTCGTTTCCGACTTCACCTGCCCCTGGTGTTTTATCGGCAAGGCCCGCCTTGCCCGCGCGCTGGAAGAGTTGCGCGCCACCCGGCCAGAACTGGAAATCAGCATGCATGCGCTGCCTTTCTTTCTCAACCCCGGCACGCCCGAGGCGGGCAGGCCGTACCGCGCCTTTCTGGAAGAAAAGTTTGGCAGCGCGCGTGAAGCTGATGCGGTGCTCGCCCGCGTTACGGAGGCGGGCGCGGCGGACGGCATCCCTTTTGCCTTCGGGCGCATCGCGACCCTGCCAGACACGCTCAGGGCGCATACGCTGAGCTACCGCGCGCAGGCGCGCGGCGATACGCCGGAGCGGGCGGCGCGGCTCGCGGACGGGCTGTTCAGGGCCCATTTCGAGGAGGGGCGCGATATCGGCGATAACGCGACGCTGGCGGATATCGCCGCCGGGGCGGGCGACCGGCGCGAGGCGGTGCTCGATTACCTCGAACGCGGCGAGGGCATCGCCGCGGTCAACAAAATGGCCGCGCAGGTGCGCGAACTGGGTATCAGCAGTGTTCCCTTCTTCATCTTCAACCGCAAGCTGACGGTTTCTGGCGCGCAGTCTCCCGCCGTGCTGGGCGCGGCGATGCTGCGGGCGCTGGGCTGATCCGCGCGCGGGGGCGGCGGGCGGAAACGCGCCGCCGTTCGCGTTGTCTTTCCGGAACATGACTGGAGAGACAACACGATGAATACTGCGCATCCATCCGCAGCCGGGCGCGAGCCGCGCTTCGTCCTGCTCGAAGGCATTCACCCTTCCGCCGTGGAAACGCTGGGCGCGGCGGGTTACGCGCGTGTTGAAATGCACGCGAAATCGCTGGCGGGGGCCGAGCTGATTGCGGCGCTGGCGGATGCGGATTTTGTGGG
The DNA here is from genome assembly GCA_031555955.1 of Rhodocyclaceae bacterium. GTDB lineage: Bacteria > Pseudomonadota > Gammaproteobacteria > Burkholderiales > Rhodocyclaceae > Azoarcus. The sequence continues at coordinate 3,464 of JAVBTY010000029.1, forward strand.
TATCCGCTCGCGCACCCGGATCGGGGAAAATGTGCTGGTCCGCCTGCCGCGGCTTGCCGCCATCGGCTGCTTCTGCATCGGCGCCAGTCAGGTCGATCTCGACGCCGCCGCGCGGCGCGGCATACCGGTGTTCAACGCGCCGTTTTCCAATACCCGCAGCGTGGCGGAACTGGTGCTTGCCGAAATCGTCATGCTGCTGCGCGGCATTCCGGCGAAAAACGCGCTGCTGCATCGCGGCGGCTGGATGAAAAGCGCTGACAATGCGTGGGAGGCGCGCGGCAAGACGCTGGGCATCGTCGGTTATGGTCACATCGGCACCCAGGTGGGCGTGCTCGCGGAACAGCTGGGGATGCGCGTTGTTTTTCACGATATCGAAGCCAGACTTGCGCTGGGTAACGCGCGCCAGCTGGGCACGCTCGGCGAGGTGCTGGCGGTGGCCGATGTGGTCAGCCTGCATGTGCCGGAGACGCCGGAAACGCAGAGCCTGATCGATGCCAGCCGCCTGGCGGCGATGAAACCCGGCAGCTTTCTCATCAATGCCTCGCGCGGCACGGTGGTGGATATCGGCGCGCTGGTAGCCGCGCTTGATGCGGGACATCTGCCCGGCGCCGCCATCGACGTTTTTCCCGATGAGCCGCAAGGCAACGGTGAGGACTTTGTTTCGCCGCTGACCCGTTTCGAAAACGTGTTGCTGACGCCGCACATCGGCGGTTCGACCGCCGAAGCGCAGGCCAGCATCGGCAGGGAAGTCGCCGCCAGGCTCGCGCGCTACGGCGGCAACGGTTCGACCACGTCGGCGGTGAATTTCCCCGAACTGGCGCTGCCGGAGCGGGGCGGGCGCTGCCGCGTGCTGCATATCCACCGCAACGAGCCCGGTATGCTGGCGCGGATCAACGAATGCTTTTCGCGCGCGGGCATCAACATTGCCGCGCAGTATCTGCAAACCTTCCAGGAGGTGGGTTACGTGGCGATCGACGCCGATGCCCCGGCGGAGCGGCTGCCGGTGGACGCCCTGCGGGCGCTGGAGGGAACAGTGCGCTGCCGCATTCTGGGCTGAATGCGGCGGCGGGTCAGATCAGGGCGTCTGCTCCCGGTTCGGGCAGTCCTTGCGCAGGCAGTCCGCGTACAGGTAAAGCGCGTGCTCCTTGACGACGAAACCGCGTTCGGCGGCGACCCTGTTCTGGCGTTTTTCGATGTCGGGATCGAAGAATTCCTCGACCTTGCCGCATTGCAGGCACACGAGGTGGTCGTGGTGGCTGCCCTTGTTCAGTTCGAACACCGCCTTGCCCGATTCGAAGTAATGGCGTTCGAGAATGCCCGCGTGCTCGAACTGGGTGAGAACGCGGTAAACCGTCGCCAGGCCGATATCCATGCCTTCGCCCATCAGCAGACGGAAAACGTCTTCCGCCGTGAGGTGGCGCTGGTCCGAATGCTGGAACAGATCAAGAATCTTCAGGCGCGGATAGGTCGCCTTCAGCCCGATGTTTTTGAGGTTTTTGGAGTTTTCTGACATGGCCGCCTGCCGGATACCAGTGATGGGAAGGGCTCGGTCCGGACAGTCTGTCCGAAGCTGCTGAAGTTACTATGGTATATTTTTTGCCCTTTACTGAGAACCTTGCGCTCCCGGACGGGCGCACAAAACGGGTCCTGTTCATGCGCTCAACGTTCCACTTGTTCCGCCATCCGCTTCTCGCCGCTCTTGCCGCCAGTCTGCTGGCAGGCTGTTCCGCCGCCGGCAGCCTGGCCGAAAAGGTCAATCCTTACCGGATAGACATCCGCCAGGGCAACTATGTGGACCAGGCCATGGTGGCCCAGCTCAGGCGCGGCATGAGCCGGGATCAGGTGCGCTTTGTACTCGGCTCGCCGCTGATTGTTGACATCTTCCACCGCGACCGCTGGGATTACGTGTACCGTTTCGCGCCGGGCAACCGGGGCGAGCCGGAGCAGCGCGTGATTTCGGTGTATTTCCAGGACAACGCGCTCGACCGCGTCGAGGGCGACGTGCAGGGCGGGGACGCGCAGGGCACGGCCGCCGGTGCGCAGGGAGAGCGCTCCCGCGTGGTTGAAGTGCCGGCGCAGCCGACGGACCAGTGATTTATCCGGACGAAACCATGAAACCTGTTCGTGTAGCGATTGCCGGGGCATCCGGCCGCATGGGCCGCATGCTGCTGGAAGCGGCGCTGCGGGATGAGGGCGTGGAGCTGGCGGCCGCGTTCGACGTGGCCGGTTCGCCGTTCGCCGGACGCAGCGTGGGAGAACTCATCGGCGCGGCGTGCGATGTGCGCATCGGGGACGACGCTGGCGCGGCGCTGGCCGTATCGGACTGCCTGATCGATTTCACCCGCCCCGAAGGCTCGCTGCGGCATCTGGAGATCGCCCGTGGGCTGGGCAAGGCGATGGTGGTCGGCACCACCGGTTTCGATGCTGCGGGCAAGGCGGCGATCGCCGAAGCGGCGCGCGTGGTTCCGGTCGTATTCGCGCCCAACATGGCCGTGGGCGTGAATGCCGTGTTCCGGCTGCTGGAAGTGGCGGCGCGGATACTGTCCGACGGTTACGATGTCGAAGTCATCGAAGCGCATCACCGTTTCAAGGTGGATGCGCCCTCCGGCACCGCGCTGCGCATGGGCGAAGTGGTCGCGCGCGAACTGGGGCGCAGCCTTGAGGAGTGCGCCATTTATGGCCGCGAAGGCGTGACGGGCGAGCGCAGGGCGGAAACCATCGGCTTTTCCACTATTCGCGGCGGCGATGTGGTCGGTGACCACACCGTGCTGTTCGCGGGCATTGGCGAACGCATCGAGATCACGCACAAATCCGGCAGCCGCATGCCGTATGCGCTGGGCGCGCTGCGCGCGGCGCGTTTTCTTTCCGGGCGCGCGTCGGGTCTGTTCGACATGCAGGACGTGCTCGGGCTGCGTTGAGCGCATCGGCCATGAACGGGTCACCGGAGGCATCCGGACAGCCTGACGATACCGCCGCCTTGCGGCGCGAGCTGGCCGCGCTGCAGGAACGGCTCGATCTGGTGGTGCGCAATACACGGTCGGGCTGGTGGGAATGGGATCTGGGCGAAGAGGCCCCCGTTCTTGATGACAGTCTGCGCTCGTGGCTGGGGTATGCGGCGGGGGAAGGGAAGAATCCTGGCAGCGGCTGGTTTTCGCTGGTGCAGGAGGATGACCGGACCGCGATGCGGCAAAAGCTGTGTGACCACGCATGCGGGCTGACGCCTGTTTTCGAAGGTGAATTCCGCGTGCGCGCGGCAAACGGCTCCTGGCGCTGGATCGGCATGCGCGGCGGTGAGCGCGCGCAGCACGGCGGGCGCAGGCGTTGCATCACGGGTATTTACAAGGACGTTACCGAGCGCCGCCTGCATGAATTCGAACTGCTGCAGGCCAAGGAGGCGGCCGAGGCGGCCAGCCGCGCCAAGGGCGATTTTCTCGCCAACATGAGTCACGAACTGCGCACGCCGATGAACGGCATCCTCGGCATGACCGAACTGCTGCTCGATTCGCCGCTGGCGCCCGGGCAGCGCGAGTACCTGCACACGGTCAGATCGTCGGCGGAATCCCTGCTCACCATCATCAACGACATTCTCGACTTTTCGCGTATCGAGGCCGGGCGGCTGGATCTGGAGCAGATTGAATTTCCGGTTGCCGAGCTTGTCGGCGAAACCGCCCGTTCGCTCGCCCTGCGGGCGCACCAGCGGGGGCTGGAGTTTTTTTACGCGATCGATCCCGCTGTGCCGTCCGTGCTCAGGGGGGATCCGCTGCGGCTGCGTCAGGTGCTGGTCAATCTTGTTGGCAACGCGATCAAGTTCACAGAAAGCGGCGAAATAGAGATTTTCGTCACCGTGGACGCCCGCGACGGGAATACGGCCATGGTGCGCATGGCTGTGCGCGATACCGGTATCGGCATCGCGCCCGGCAGGCAGAAAAGTATTTTCGGCGCGTTCACCCAGGCGGACAGTTCGACAACGAGAAAATACGGGGGAACCGGCCTCGGGCTGGCGATCTGCCGTCACATGGCTGAGCTGATGGAAGGGAGCATGGAGGTTGTCAGCGAGCCGGGGGCGGGCAGTACATTCAGTTTTTCCGTGCCGCTGGGTATCGTTGAGGAGGCTCGCAACGAAAGCGGCGGGGCCCTGCAGGGCATGCGGGCGCTGGTCGTGGCCCGCAACGGAGCATTCCGCCGCCATCTTGCCGGGTTGCTGGCTGGCGAGGGGCTGCTTCCCGTGGAGGTTCCTGACGGGGGTGCGGCACTGGCCGTGCTGGATGATGCCGCATGCGGCGATGAGCCTTTCAGTTTCATCCTCGTTGATGCCGACATGCCTGATCCGGGCGGATTTGGCCTTGCGCAGCATTTCTGCGCGGATACGCCGTGGCTGGACCGTATCGTGATGCTGCTGCCCAGCCATTCCCGGCCTGGCGATCTGGAGCGCTGCCGCCAGATCGGGCTGGGGTCCAGGCTGTCCAAACCGTTTTCCGCCGATGATCTGCGGGAGGTGCTGCTGATGGCGCTGCGGGGAACGGCGGAAGGCTGCGTCATGATGGAGGAGCCCGGATTCGATCCCGAGTGGTCGCTGACCGGCATGCTTGACGGAAATCCGCAGCGGGTCACGGATCTGAACATCCTGCTGGCCGAGGACAATCCGGTCAACCAGACCGTGGCGGTGCGGATACTGGAGCGTGCGGGGCACCGGGTGGTGGTGGTGAACAATGGCCAGGAGGCGGTCGACGCCTCCGATGGCGGCGGCTTCGATGTGATCCTGATGGATATCCAGATGCCCGTTCTTGGCGGCATTGACGCCACGCAGGCGATCCGCGCGCGTGAAGTCCGCCGCAGCTGGGCGGCGCAGGGCGGCTGGCGGCCGGTGCCGGTGGTGGCGATGACGGCCTATGCGATGGACGAGGACCGGGCCCGCTGTCTGGAGGCGGGAATGGATGACTACATCTCCAAGCCCGTCCGCCCCGCCGAGCTGTTCGCCGCGCTGGAGCGCGCGTGCGGCAGGAGGGAAGAGAGCGAAAACTGGGAGGCCGATGGTGCGTTTTTCGGCGGCGCCGATACCAGCGATGTGGCGGATCTGGGTGAGGCGCGTGAAATGTTCGGGGGAGATGAAGAGGTCATCCAGCAGCTGCTGAACGCCTTTTTCCGCGACTTTGACAGAACGCGGGAAAAACTGCGTCTCGCAGGAGCGGAAAAGGATTTTCCCTGCCTGGCCGAAATCGCCCATTCGATCAAGGGATCGGTGGGGCTTTTTGGCGCCCGGCGCGTCACCGATGCGGCCAGACAGATCGAAACCGCTGCCAGGGCGGCTGATCCGGCGGCCTGCGGCGCGCTGCTGGAACTGCTGCAGCACGAAATGGGCGTGCTGGGGACTGTGCTGCGGGAAAGCCTGCGAAAACCCTGATCCGGCGCGGCCGCATTGCCTTGGAGCAGCGAAAACCTTAAAATTCCCCGGCTTTAAGAGCGGGACCGGCGAGTGTGCCGTCCCGTTTTTTCGTGCGCATTTCATGCTGTGGGCGTTGATTCCGCTCCCGGTTTTTAGTTTGAATTCAGGAGCTTCCTGTGACTTTTTCCCCGCCCGCCCTTCTCGCGCTCGCCGATGGGACGGTGTTTCACGGCAAAGGTATCGGCGCGGCCGGCAGCGCTGTCGGCGAAGTCGTTTTCAATACCTCGATGTCGGGCTATCAGGAAATCCTGACCGACCCGAGCTATGCCCGCCAGATTGTCACGCTGACCTACCCGCATATTGGCAATACCGGCGTCAATCGCGAGGATGTGGAGTCGGGGCGCGCCCATGCGGCCGGACTGATCATCCGCGACCTGCCCATCCTGCCGTCAAATTTCCGCATGGAACAGCGGCTGGACGCCTGGCTCAAGGCGGAAAACGTCGTTGCCGCCGCCGGGTTCGATACGCGCAGGCTGACCCGCATCCTGCGTGAAAAAGGCGCGCAGGCCGGCTGTATCGTCACCGCCGCCGATGGCGCCGCGCCCGATGCCGCCGCCGCAGTGGCCGCAGCCCGCGACTTCGCCGGTCTGGCGGGCATGGATCTGGCGCGGACCGTGAGCACGCCCCAGCCCTATGGGTGGACCGAGGGCGAATGGGCGCTCGGAAAGGGGTATGTGGCCCCGGACGAAACCCGTTTCCACGTTGTTGCCTACGATTTCGGCGTCAAGCGCAATATCCTGCGCATGCTGGTGGCGCGCGGCTGCCGTCTGACCGTGGTGCCGGCGCAGACACCGGCGCAGAAGGTGCTGGCGCTCAGGCCCGACGGCGTGTTCCTGTCCAACGGTCCGGGTGATCCGGAACCGTGCGGCTACGCCATTGCAGCCATCCGCGAGATCGTCGCCGCGCGCGTGCCGGTTTTCGGCATCTGTCTCGGCCATCAGCTGCTCGCGCTCGCCTCCGGGGCGAAAACGATGAAGATGAAATTCGGCCACCACGGCGCGAACCATCCGGTGCGCGACGTCGATAGCGGGCACGTCCTCATCACCAGCCAGAATCACGGCTTCGCGGTCGATCCGGCAACGCTGCCGGCAACGCTGCGGGTGACGCACGTATCGCTGTTCGATGGCTCCAACCAGGGGCTGGCCCGCACCGACGCGCCCGCCTTCTCCTTCCAGGGGCATCCGGAAGCCGGGCCCGGGCCGCACGACGTGGGCATGCTGTTCGACCGCTTCATCCGGCTCATGGAAGCCGCCGGGCAAGAGCGGACACGGTAAACGGAAACAGCGCCGCCAGGCCGATGCGCGGCGGCGCGCCAGAAACGCAATCCGGCGGGCGTCCGCCCGCCGTTCAGGAATCACCGGGGCAATGCAATGCCGAAACGTACCGACATACAAAGCATCCTGATCATTGGCGCGGGTCCGATCATCATCGGCCAGGCGTGCGAATTCGACTACTCCGGCGCGCAGGCCTGCAAGGCGCTGCGCGAAGAGGGCTACAGGGTCGTCCTGGTCAATTCCAACCCGGCCACGATCATGACCGATCCGGGCACGGCCGACGTGACCTACATCGAGCCGATCACCTGGCAGGCGGTGGAACGCATCATCGAAAAGGAACGCCCCAACGCCCTGCTGCCGACCATGGGCGGGCAGACCGCGCTCAACTGCGCGCTTGATCTGGCGCGTAACGGCGTGCTGGAGAAATTCGGCGTCGAACTGATCGGCGCATCGCGCGAGGCGATCGACAAGGCCGAGGACCGTCTCAAGTTCAAGGATGCGATGACCCGTATCGGGCTGGAGTCCGCCCGTTCCAGCATCGCCCACAGCATGGAAGAAGCCCTGCAGGTGCAGGGCGGCATCGGCTTCCCGGCGATCATCCGGCCGAGCTTTACGCTCGGCGGCACTGGCGGCGGCATTGCCTACAACATGGAAGAGTTCGTCGACATCTGCAGGCGCGGCCTGGAGGCCAGCCCGACGAACGAGCTGCTGATCGAGGAATCGCTGATCGGCTGGAAAGAGTTCGAGATGGAAGTCGTCCGCGACCGCGCGGACAACTGCATCATCGTCTGCTCCATCGAAAACCTCGATCCGATGGGGGTGCATACCGGCGATTCGATCACCGTCGCGCCCAGCCAGACGCTGACCGACCGGGAATACCAGATCCTGCGCAACGCCTCGATTGCGGTGCTGCGTGAAATCGGCGTGGATACCGGCGGCTCCAACGTGCAGTTCGCGATCAACCCGAAAGACGGACGCATGATCGTCATCGAGATGAATCCGCGGGTGTCGCGTTCATCCGCGCTGGCCTCGAAAGCCACTGGCTTCCCCATTGCCAAGGTGGCGGCCAAGCTGGCGGTCGGCTACACGCTCGACGAACTGAAGAACGATATTACCGGCGGCGCCACGCCGGCCTCGTTCGAGCCGTCCATCGACTACGTCGTCACCAAGATTCCGCGCTTTGCGTTCGAGAAGTTCCCCCAGGCCAACGACCGCCTCACCACGCAGATGAAGTCGGTGGGCGAGGTGATGGCGATGGGACGCACCTTCCAGGAGTCGTTCCAGAAGGCCCTGCGCGGCCTTGAGGTCAGTGTCTACGGCCTGGATGAGATCGAAACTGACCGTGAAGACCTCGAATACGAACTCGCCAATCCGGGCGCCCAGCGTATCTGG
>JAVBTY010000076.1:0-12082 GCA_031555955.1 Rhodocyclaceae bacterium
CGACACCGAGCGCACCGTGCTCGACGGCCTGGATTTCACCGTCGAACCGGGACAGATGGTCGCCCTGGTGGGCCGCTCCGGCAGCGGCAAATCCACGCTGGCGAATCTCGTGCCGCGCTTCTACGCCCACGAGCAGGGACAAATCCTGGTCGACGGCGTGGAGGTTCAGGACTACACGCTGAAGAACCTGCGCCGCCACATCGCACTGGTCACGCAACAAGTGACGCTGTTCAACGACACGGTGGCGAACAACATTGCCTACGGCGATCTGGCCGGCGCGCCGCGCGAGGCAATCGAACGCGCCGCCGAGGCCGCTTGCGCAAAGGAATTCATCGACCGCCTGGAGCAGGGCTTCGACACCCTCATCGGCGAGAACGGCGTGATGCTCTCCGGCGGCCAGCGCCAGCGCCTGGCGATCGCCCGCGCACTATTGAAGGATGCGCCGGTCCTGATCCTCGACGAAGCCACCTCCGCGCTCGACACCGAATCGGAACGCCACATCCAGGCCGCGCTGGATCACGTCACCAGCGGCCGCACCACGCTGGTGATCGCCCACCGCCTGTCCACCATCGAAAAGGCCGACATCATCATGGTCATGGAGCAAGGACGGATCATCGAGCGCGGCAACCATGCCGGGTTGCTCGCCGCCAACGGCCACTACGCACGCCTGCATGCGATGCAGTTCCGCGACGAGACGCCTGCCGCGGAATCTGCCGCAACCCGCGCTGACGGCTGACGGGCGCCCGTCCAGGCGCGGCAGGTGGTTCCGGCTACCCCCGCGTTTTCTCCGCTGCCTCTGCCAGCGCCTCCAGAATCCGCCGCACCGGCGCGGGCAGGGCGGCGTTCGCTATTGTGGAAAGCGGCTGCCAGGCGTATGCGGCCATTTCCATGACCCTGCCGCCGTCCGGCCGCGCCTCCAGCCGCAGCGGCCGGATTTCCAGCGTGAAATGGGTGAACGCGTGGTTTAACGGCGCAAGCGCGGACGCACCGCTGGTAAGCAGGCCCAGTGTTTCCCGCGACCACGCGGCAAGGCCCGCGATCTTTCCGGCGGCAGCCTCCCCGCCAGCGCTGGCGGGGATTTCCGGCAGGGCCAGCAATCCGCCCCACAGCCCGGCGGGCGGGCGGCGTTCGAGCAGAACCGCGCCATCGCGCACGATTACCGCCACCCAGGTTTGACGGCGCGGCGCGGCTTTTCTGGGGCGGGCGGCGGGAAGCTCGCTGGTGCGTCCGTCGCACCGGGCGATGCAGTCCGCCGCCAGCGGACACTGCCCGCAGGCAGGCCGGGAACGGGTGCAGACAGTGGCGCCCAGGTCCATCTGCGCCTGGGTGTAAACGGCGATATCGCTTTCCACTCCTTCCGCGCTTTCTGGCAGCAACGATTCAGCCAGTTCCCACAGGCGGTTTTCCACCGCTTTTACGCCGGGAAACCCCTCGATGCCGAATACGCGGCACAGTACCCGCCGGACGTTGCCGTCGAGAATCGCACCGCGCTCATCGTAAGCGAACGCGGCGATGGCGGCGGCGGTGGAGCGGCCGATGCCGGGCAGCCGGGCGATTTCGTCCGCGCTGCGGGGAAAATGCCCGCCGTGCGTCTCCATCACCTGCCGCGCGGCGCGGTGCAGGTTGCGCGCGCGGGCGTAGTAGCCCAGGCCGCTCCACAGTGGCATCACCTGTTCCAGCGGCGCGGCGGCGAGTCCGGCCAGCGTGGGAAAGCGGGCGAGAAAACGCCCGTAATAGGGAATGACCGTTTCCACCTGCGTCTGCTGCAGCATGATTTCCGCCAGCCAGATGCGGTAGGGATCGCGGCCGCCCTGCCACGGCAGGCCGTGGCGGCCGTGGACGCGCTGCCAGCGGATGAGATCGCGGGCGAAGGCGCTCACGGGCGATGCCCCGGGCAGGGTCGACGCCTGCCGTTTTCACAGTGATAATCTGCCGTCACTTTGTGCGCTGTTCCATGATTTCCGGCGCTTTCAGCCGGATGTTTCCGCAACCAGACGGATTTTCGTCCATGCCCCTTTCCAGCCCGGTCGATGAGGCGTTCACGCGCCGCTTCCGCAATGCGCTCGGCATGTTCGCCACCGGCATTGCCGTTGTCACGGCGCGCGCGCCGGACGGCCAGCGCATCGGGCTCACGATCAATTCCTTCAACTCGGTTTCGCTCGCGCCGCCGCTGGTCGTGTGGAGCCTGGCCAGCGAACAGCCCTCGCGCGCGCTGCTGGAGTCGTGCGAATACTACGCGATCAACGTGCTGGCCGAAGACCAGGAGGCGCTGTCGCGCCTGTTCGCCAGCCGCGCCGCAGATAAATTCCACGGGCTGGAAACGGACCGGGGCATGGACGGCGCACCGCTGCTGCGCGACTGCTGCGCGCGTTTCGAGTGCCGCAACACGGCGCGCTATCCGGGCGGCGATCACATCCTGTTCGTGAGCGAGGTGATCGCGTTCGACCGTAAAGACCGTCCGCCGCTGGTCTATCATGGGGGAGCCTACCGCCGTCTTGCCCCCTGAGCAGTGGGTGCCGGAACAGGGGCGGTTCGCGGCCAGCTGCGGGAACCGCGCTGCGCGGGCCCGGTCGGAGGGGCTGCGGGTGTTTCCGTCCCGCTTTTTCTGTCTGTTCACTTTTTCCCACGGAGTCTTTTTATGACCGGTATTCCCCATTTCAGCCAGGACTTCGAGGAAATCATCATGGAGCTGGCTACGCTCGCCCAGCTGTGCGGCATCCGCCTGCGCGATCCCGGCATGGCCGATGCGGTGCTGCGCGGCGATGAACTGATACGCAGCGAAAATCCGCTGGCCTTCGACAAGATGCGCGGCCTGCTGGGGCTGGCCTATACGATGGTGGAACAGTCCGTCGCGGCCGAAGGCGCGCAGTCGACGGGCGAATTTGTCGCCCGCGCCATGGCGGAAGTGGCGGAGCGACGCGAACAGTTCGGCTGAAAAACCCGTTCCGGGGACAAACACCCCGCCATCCCCCCGGCGGCATGGCGGGGATGGCGTCAGAAGGGCGCTCCCGCCGCAGGGGGTGGCCGCGCCCGGCCCGCCTTATTCAACGGTTATGCGGCAACCCATCATCCCGTGGCTCATCGTGGCGACACTCAACAGGCTTTCCATCTGTTTTTGCGCCGGGCTGTTTCTCGTCCCGCTCTCATCGCCTGCCGCCTGCCGCCTGCCTGTTCCCGATGGTGGGGATGAGGGCTATGTTCCGTCGAAGGAAAATCTCTTCGGGGATATCGTGCGGGTTGATCTTCCTCTGGTAACCGTCAGGAACGGAAGAACCCGGAAACCTGAGCAGATCTCTGTTGCGGACATCAGCGGGATTTACAGTATCTACGGTGGCGATGGGCCTCTTTCAGAACTGAAGCCCGGATTGCAGGTCTGGGTCTGGTTCAGAAAGTGCGAACGGCCTGGAGAGGGCATTCCCTTCGCCGCCTACTTTCAGGTCTTCTCAACGGACCCCGGGGACCGGGCCAGGCTCAACCGCCAGGGCCAGATTATTTCGGTTCCTGGCCACTAACCGCACAATGCGGGATTCCTCTTGCCGCATGGCCCTCATTGCACCGGCCCAGTGCGAAAAGCCGCGCAGGCCGGTTAGCCCGGAAGTTATTTCCACGCAAAGCGGACATTGACCGGCTTGCGCCCCGGCAGGGTCACGAGCGCGACGGCTTTGGTTCCAGGAGCGGGGCTGGCGCGGCCTGGGGCCTCGAACTTTCCTCCCGCCGCCGGGGTCAGCACGAGTTCTGTTTTTCCCGCGCCATCGAGCAGCGTCAGCTTCGCGGACGCGCCGGCGGTATCCAGCGGCTTGCCGTGATCCCTGACGTACAGCTCCGTCAGCGCCGCTCCGATGGTGAGTTCGAAATCAATATCGCCCGCCTCGGCCACGATTCCGCCATGCAGCGGCGTGTGTTCGTGCGCATGGCCGTGCGCGTGTTCGTGGCCGCCCGCGGCAAATGCCGCGCCGCTGCCGAGAGCAGCCAGCAGGGCCAGCATGGCGAGGGTTTTCCCCGGGATGGATCGCATGAAGGATTGCATGAAAAATCTCCTTTGAATAACAGGTTGTGGTTCGGAAAGTGGATCAGAAAGCGTCGGTATTCCTGTCATCGAGCAGTCGCGCGGCGGCATTCCGGCCGAAGAGCCAGAACATTGCGGGCGTCAGGAACGTATCGAGCAGGGTGGAACTGATGAGGCCGGAAAAAATCACCACGGCGACGGGATGCAGGATTTCCGTGCCGGGCCGTTCCGCCTCGAACAGCAGCGGCGCGAGCGCGAACGCCGTCACCAGCGCCGTCATCAGCACGGGGCTGAGCCGTTCGAGCGAGCCGCGCAGGATCATGGCGTGGTCGAACTTTTCGCCTTCCTCGCGCATCAGGTTCAGGTAGTGGCTCACCTTGAGGATGCCGTTGCGCACCGAGATGCCCGCCAGGGTGATGAAGCCGATCAGCGCCGCGACGGAAAGCGGCTGGCCGGACAGCCACAGCCCCGCCACCGCCCCCACCAGCGCCAGGGGAATGTTGACCATGACCAGCGCCGACAGGGTGACGGAGCGGTAGCGGCTGTAAAGCACCACGAACATCAGCGCCAGGGATGCGATGGAGAGCAGGCCCACGAGGCGGCTCGCCTCCTCCTGCGCCTGGAACTGCCCGCCCAGGGTGACGAAGCAGCCTTCGGGCAGCGTCACGGCATCGACCGCCGCGCGGATGTCGGCCACCACGTCGGACAGGGGCCGCCCCTGGGCGTTGGCTGAAAGCACGATGCGCCGTTTGCCGTCGTCGCGGCTGATCTGGTTCGGCCCGTCGCTTTCCTCTATCCGCGCCAGCTTCGAGAGCGGAACCGCCCCCAGCGGCGTTTCCATCATGATCCGCCCCAGCCCTTCGGGGGCGCGCGCGCTTTCCGGCAGGCGCAGCACCAGCGCGAAGCGCCGCCCGCCTTCGACGATCTGCGTGATCTTTTCCCCTTCGACCAGGCTTTGCAGCGTCGCCAGTATTTGCGGCGCGGGCACGCCGTAGCGCGCGGCGGCGGCGGGGTCGATCCGCACCGTGATCTGCGGCGCCAGCACCTGTTTTTCCGTTTCCAGATCGGCCAGCCCCGGAACCGCCGCCAGCCGCGCCCGCAGCACCTCGGCCTGGCCGCGCAGGGTATCCAGATCGTCGCCGAACAGCTTGATGGCGATCTGCGAGCGCACGCCGGACAGCATGTGATCGATGCGGTGCGAGATCGGCTGGCCGATGCCGATGGCGGCGGGCAGGTTCACCAGACGCGAGCGGATGTCGGCCCGGATCTCATCCATGCCGCGCGTCAGCGCCGCCGCCGGAACCAGCCCCACGTCCAGTTCGCTCACATGCACGCCCTCGGCATGCTCATCGAGTTCCGCCCGGCCGCTGCGCCGCCCCACGTGGGTGACTTCCGGCACCTCGCGCACCAGCACCTCCGCCTGGCGGGCCACCGCCGCCGATTCCGCCAGCGTTGCGCCGGGGTTGAGCCGCAGCCCGACCAGCAGCGTGCCTTCGTTGAACGGCGGCAGGAACGTGGTGGGGAAAAACGGCACGGCCGCGGCAGCGGCGGCCACGGCGACAGCGCCCGCGGCCAGCGCGGCGCGCGGGCGCTCCAGCACCGCCTGCAGCGCTTTCCGGTAGCGGTTGCGGAGCCAGCGCAGAAAGCGCGTTTCGCCATGCGCCAGCGATTTCATGCGCGGCAGCAGGTAGAACGCCAGCACGGGCGTGACCGTGACCGACACCACCAGCGAGGCCAGCGTCGACACGATGAACGCCACGCCCAGCGGCACGAACAGCCGCCCCTCCATGCCCGGCAGCGCGAACAGCGGCAGGAACACCAGCACGATGATCACGGTGGCGTAAAGAATGGCCGAGCGCACTTCCATCGTCGCCATTTTCACCAGTTCCAGCGGATGCAGATGCCCGCGCGGATGCTTCTCCCGGTCGGCCCTGAGGCGGCGCAGCACGTTTTCCACCCCGACCACCGCATCGTCCACCAGCCCGCCGATCGCGATGGCCAGCCCGCCCAGGGTCATGGTGTTGATGGACATGCCGAAGTGCCGGAATACCAGCGCCGTGATGCAGATTGATACCGGAATGGCGGTAAGCGCGATCAGCGTCGGGCGCAGCGTGCCGAGAAACAGGAACAGGATGGCGGCGACGAACAGTGATGCGCCAATGAGCTTGCCCTGCAGCGTGCCGATGGAGGCTTCGATGAAGCTGGCCTGGCGGAAGGTGACGCGCGGCGCTTCCATGCCCGCGGGCAGCGTTTTGCCGAGGCCGGACAGCGCCGCCTCGATGGCGCGCGTAACGCCGATCGTGTCCGCCGTCGGCTGTTTCTGTATCCCCAGGATCACCGCCGACCTACCCTCGAAACCCGCGTCGCCCCGCCTGGGCGCGGCGGCGAAGGCCACGCTGGCCACCTGGCGCAGCAGTACCGGCTGGCCGTCGCGGGCGGTGAGCGCGAGATTTTCCAGGTCTTCCAGCCGCGCGGTGCGCCCGAGGTGGCGGATGAGATATTCGCGCCCGTTCAGCTCCAGAAACCCGCCCGAGGTGTTGGAAGAAAAACCATCCAGCGCTGCTTTCAGCCCGTCGTGCGTAATGCCGAGATCCGCCATGCGCGCGGTGTCGGGCTGCACCTGGAACTGGCGCACCTCGCCGCCGATGGGAATCACCTGGGCGACACCGGAAACCGCCATCAGGCGCGGACGCAGCACCCAGTCCGCGTATTCGCGCACCGCCATCGCCGAGGTTGCGGCGGGGTCGACCGGAATGGCGATCTGCATGATCTCGCCCATCACGGAGCTGACCGGCCCCATGCGTGGCGTGACGCCGCCGGGCAGCGCCTCCTCCAGCGCGGACAGGCGCTCCGCGACCATCTGCCGGGCGCGGAAAATTTCCGTATCCCAGGAAAAAGTCACGTAGATGAACGACAGTCCGGCGCTGGAGGTGGAACGCACGCCCTCCACGCCCGGCAGGCCGTTCATGGCCGTTTCCAGCGGAAAGGTAAGCAGCTGCTCCACCTCTTCCGCCGCCATGCCGCCCGCCTCGGTCATGACAGTAACCGTGGGTTTGTTCAGGTCGGGGAAAACGTCCACCGGCGTGCGCGACAGGGTGAACGCGCCGTAAACCATCACCGCCACGCTGGCGATGAGAACCAGCAGCCGGTTTTCCAGACTGCGGTCGAGTAGCCATCGGAACATGGGGCCTCCTCAGCGGATCTGGTTCAGCAGGCTTGCGCCCTGCGTCACCACCCGTTCGCCGGGGGGCAGGCCCGACGTGATCATGGCCGAAGCGCCATCGAGCGGCTCATAAGTCACCACGCGCGGTTCGAAACGTTCGGGCGCTTCCTTGACCCAGACGATGCTCTGCCCGGACGGGTTCTTCAGCAGCGCCGCCACGGGAACCGGAATGCCCCGGATCTTGCGCGCCTGGCGGACGAACACCCGCACCGGCTGCCCCAGCGCCAGCCCGGCGAGCGCGTCCGACTCGCCCGCGAACATGAGCGGCAGCGCCTGCCCGCGCAGGCTGTGCGCCGCGCCGATGAAGCGCAGCGCCGCCTGCTGTCCGTCCTCCAGCGCGAGGCTGGCCGAAGCCACGTCCCGCGCCTGCGCGGTATCGTAGGCCAGCGCCTCGATATGCAGCCGCGACGGATCGACCACCTCGAACACCTGTTCGCGGGCGTCGACCATCTGTCCGGCGACGGCGCGGGCCGAGGCGATCACGCCCGTTACCGGCGCGGCCAGCGCATCGCGGCGGGACAGCCCGGCGCGCAGCGCGGCGATGCGCCCGCCGAGGCTGGCGAGTTCGGCTCCGGCGGCCTCGATCTCCTTCCGGGGCACGGTGTCCGCCAGCTCTTCCAGCCGCGCCAGGCGGAGGCGGGCAAGCGCCCGCGCGGCCTCCAGTTCCGCCAGCTGCGCGGCCTGCCCGGACTGCTCCAGCGCGCCCGCGACCGGCGTTACATAAGCGAGCACTTCGCCCTTGCGCACGCGCTGCCCCAGCGCCGGAAAGCCGCGCGGCCCGGCTTCCAGCCGCCCCCCGAGCGCGGCCTGCACGCTGCCGCCCGCGTTCGGGTCCATCACCGCCCGGCCCGCGAGTTCGAACGTCGCGGGCAATTCGGCCTCCGCGACGGGCAGGGTGCGCAGCGACAGTTGCCGCTGCGCGGGCTTGGGCAGAAAAACGCTGCCATCGGGCTGCCGCCCTGGGCCATCGCCCGTTGTGGCGGGCGGCGCATCGCCGTGGTCGTGTCCGTCTCCCGCCGCAACCGGCCAGGGGGCAAGCGCCGCCGCCATGGCGGCCGCCGCAAAAATCCGTGGAAGCCGTTTCATGCCGCGCCTCCCCGCCGCGCCGCGCCGGAGCGCACGGCGGCGAACAGCAACGCAAGCAGGATCAGGCCAATGCCGCACCACATGGGCCAGCCGGTGAGCCTGCTTCCGTTCCGCGCGCCAGCGCCATCCGGCGCGGCGGGGGCGTCATGGTGAATGTCCAGCTCCCCCGCCAGCAGGTCCGATTCGTCGTCTGCGGCGATTGTCGCCGTCACCGGCGTCACACCGTCGCCGGGTTCGCGGCTGAGCACGGCCTGGAATTCCCCCGCGGCCACGGCTTCAGGCGCGACTTTTTCGCTGCCGATTTCCAGTTCCAGCCGGGCGTTTTGCACCGGCTCGTTCGTCGCGGCGTGGTCGAGGTACAGGGCCAGCTTTTTGCCGTCGAGCACGCCGACCAACTCGAAGGCTTCAGAGGCGGTGGCAAAGCGCGGCAGCGCGGCGGCGGTGGCGGATGGCGGCGCGTCATGATCGTGCCCGTGGCCGTCGTCCGCCCGGGCGGGTTGTGATGCGGCCAGGAGGACCGCGAACGCGGCGGCGGCGAGCGCAGGCGGCGCGATGTGTCGTTGCGGTTTCATGAGAACGTGATTCCTTGTGGTGTTCATGTTCCGTTTACCGGGGCAGCAGGCCGAGCGCCTGCCGGAGGGCGGAAACGGCGGCGGCGGCGTCGATGCGCGCGCGCGCGGCGTCGCGCCCGGCTTCGAGCGCTTCAAGCTCGATGCGCAGGCGCGTGGGCAGGTCCGTTTCACCGAGGCGGAAGGATTTGTCGAAAAAGGCGCGCGATTCGAGCGCCAGCCGCGCGCGCTTTTCCGCCGCGTCCGAGCGCGCCTGCGCCGCCCGCAGGCGGATGCGCGCGGCGGCGGTTTCCGCCGCGATCTGGCGGCGCGCCGTATCCGCCTGCGCTTCGGCTTCGCTTTCGTCCGCCTTCGCTTCGGCGAGGCGCGCCTGGTGGCGCGCGGAAGCGCCGAACGGAATGCGCAGGGCGAGCGTGAAGGTCTGGTCGAAGGACTCGCCGGACCGTTCCCGGATGCGCGTGGCGCTCAGGGCCAGTTCGGGGTTGGGGCGCGTCCGCACCGCCTCCAGGCTCGCCGCCCGCCGCGCCAGCGCAAGGCGGTCCAGCCATTGCGCGAGCGCGGGGTGGCTGGCGGGATCGCCATTCTTCAGTTCCGGCGTAAGCGCTTCGGACGTCAATTCGGGCGCAGGCTCCGGCGCGGACGAAAAGCCATCCAGTCCCGCAAGGGCGCGCAGGGTTTGCCACGCGGCGTCCCGCGCGCCCGTGGCCTCGGCGGCGAGGGATTCGGCCTGGGCGAGCGCGCCGTCGGCCTGGTGCTGGTCAGCGCGGGCCAGTTCTCCGGCCTGCGCCCGCCGGGCGACGTCCGCCGCCAGCGCCCGCGCATTATTGGTACGGTCGGCGGCCAGGGCGGCTTCGCCCGATGCGCGCTGCCAGGCCCACCAGGCGTCGCGCACCTCCGCGGCCACACGGAGCCTGGCGGCGAGGCGGCGGCTGTCCAGCGCGGCCAGTGTGGCATCGGCCAGTTCCGCCGCGCGCGCACGCTCTCCGGGCAGCCACAGCGGCAGGGCAAGGCCGTATTCGTATTCCCGCGCGCCGTCGTCCGATCCGGGGCGGTCTGATTCCGCGCGCAGTTCAAGGGCGGGCGCTTCGGCGGTCCAGCTCTGCGCCGCCGCGCGCGCCGCACCAGCGGCATCGCGCCGCGCCGTTTCGCCCCGCGCCTCGGGCTGAAGCGCCCACGCGGATTCAAACATCTCGCCGAGCGTTGGGGGCGGTGCGGCGGTTTCCGCCGTAATTCCAGAATCCGCCGGGGTTTGCGCCCAGGCGGCGCTGAGGGTCAGCGCGGCCAGTCCGAACGCTGCCGTGCGCCATGCACTGATATGTTTCCGAAAACGTGGGAAACGCTGTTTCTGCTGCATCCGATTCTTCTCCGTTGAAAAAACACGGGGGAACCGGCGAGGCACGATCCGGCGGACGCCTGGAAAGCGTCCATCATGGCCCGCAGGGGGCCGGTATCGTCAGGAAGGGAGAACCCGCTCCGCCCCGCCGCTCAGGCGAGGGCGCGCCATTTGGGGCGTTCGGGACGGAACAGCGGGGGTGCGGGCAGGGCGGGGCGCGCATCCGCGCCGGGTTCAGGCCCGGCGAAAGCCGCGGCAGCGGGCGCGATGGCCGGAACGAGGGCCGCGCAGGCGCCGTGGCAGGCGTGGCAGTCGCGGTCGTCCATGCCGGGGAGGGAGTCCGTGAGACTGGCCGTGTCTCCGTCCGGCCCGGAGGCTTCGTGCTCGTGCGCGTGGTGGCCCGGATGCAGGGCGGCCGCGCCCTGTTCATGCTGGCAGTACGGCGCGCACGCGGCCCAGATGGCCTGTAGCGGAAGCAGCACCAGCAGGAGGACGGCGAGGGCGTGACGCATGGGGGCGGATTATAGCAGAGGGGCTTTATGGCAGAGGTGGTTGCGGAGCGAAAGAGGCGCTGAGAAACGCGTTCATGCCGGATCCAGCTTCGCCACCGACAGCAGCAGCCATTTCGCCCCGGCATCCGTGAAGTTGATCTGCACCCGGGCATCGCCGCCGCTGCCTTCGGCGGCGATGATGACGCCCCGGCCGAAGCGGGCGTGGGAAACTGTCTGGCCGATGCGCAGGCCGCCGGTTTCCGCCCGTCCGCTGGGCGCGGGGCGCGGCGCGGGGTGGCGCAGCGCGGGTCCGGCCGCGGCAAAGTGCCGGGACTGCGGCGTGAAAGCGGCTGCGGCCGGGCGCGGCGGCGTGAGCGGCTTGAGCAGTTCGGCGGGAATTTCCTCGAGAAAGCGCGAGCGCAGGTTATAGCGGGTCTGCCCGTGCAGCATGCGGCTTTGCGCGCATGAAAGGTAAAGACGCTGGCGTGCCCGCGTCACCGCCACGTACATCAGGCGGCGTTCTTCCTCCAGCCCGGCGGCTTCGAGAATACTGTTTTCGTGGGGAAACAGCCCTTCCTCCAGGCCGGAAAGGAACACAGCGCTGAATTCCAGCCCCTTCGCCGCGTGCACCGTCATCAACTGCACCGCGTCCGCGCCCTGTTCCGCCTGGTGGTCGCCGGCTTCGAGCGAGGCGTGAGCGAGAAAGTCCGCCAACTGGGCGTGCGGCTCGGCGCCGGGAATGGTTGATTCGGCGACGAAGCCGGCCGCGGCGTTCAGGAGTTCGTCCAGGTTCTCCAGCCGCTCGCTGCCTTCCTTCTCGTTCTGGTAGTGCTCGCGCAGGCCGCTCATATGCAATACGTGGTCGATCAGCTCCGGCAGCGGCAGCGCGGCGGTATCCTGGCGTAGCCCTTCGACCAGCCGCACGAACTGCGCCAGCGCTGTTCCCGGCTTGCCCGACAGGTGCGGCACGGTGGCGTACAGGCTGGTATTGAAGGTACGCGCGGCGTCCTGCAAGGCCTCGAGGGAACGCGCGCCGATGCCACGGGTAGGAAAATTGACCACGCGGGCAAAGGCGGAATCGTCGTCCGCATTGACGATCAGGCGCAGGTAAGCGAGCGCGTGCCTGATTTCCTGGCGCTCGAAAAAGCGCAGCCCGCCATACACGCGGTAGGGAATGCCGGCGGTAAACAACTGGTGTTCCAGCACCCGCGATTGAGCGTTGGAGCGGTACAGCAGGGCCATTTCCGCGCGCGTGCCGCCGTCGCGCACCAGCGACTGGATTTCCTCCACGATCCAGCGCGCCTCGTCGGTATCGGCGAAAGCCTCGAACACGCGAATCGGCTCGCCCGCGCCACGGTCGGTCCACAAATTCTT
>JAVBTY010000028.1:0-76207 GCA_031555955.1 Rhodocyclaceae bacterium
GCCAGTACGGCGGCGACATGAAGGAAACCTACGGCGTGCCGGTCGAGGAAATCGTCCAGGGCATCAAGTACGGCGTACGCAAGATCAATATCGACACCGACATCCGCCTGGCGATGACCGGCGCGATCCGCAAATTCATGGTCGAAAACCCTTCAAAATTCGATCCGCGCGAATACCTCAAGCCCGCGCGCGAAGCCGCAAAAAAAGTGTGTGAAGCACGCTTCCAGGCCTTCGGCTGCGCCGGACAGGCAAGCAGGATCAAACCAGTTTCTCTGGAAAAAATCGCGGCACGCTACAAGGCGGGCGAGCTGTCCCAGATCGTGCGCTAAGCCGCGGCCGTACAAAAAAACACGCCGCACGGCGTGTTTTTTTGTTTATGCTCAGGAACAGCGCGCCAGAACAGCATCCGGCATAACGCCCGGGAAACGGGCTGAACTCCCGCAGAGAAAAAAATGTCGTCCAAAGCCAATGTAAAACTGAGCATCACCTTCAGCTTCGATCTTGCCCTCCCCGAAACGCTGCTGGATGCGGATCACGCTGCCTTGTGCCGCCGCCTGAATGATCTGCTCGGCCCCATGGTGTTTCAGGGCATGCCAACCGTCACCGCCAAACGTCTTTCCCAGGTAGGCGGCAGCATTCTTGCTCACCATCATCATCTGGATGCAAGCAATCTCACCGCCCCCGCTCTGGACCGGGAACTGCTGATCGCCGCCGCGCCTCATCTGACCAACGACGAACTCATCCAGCTCGCCCGCCGTGCTGTTGCGAAGCTGCCCGACGGCGATGACGAGCGGCGGGTTTTCCTGCGCCGCCAGGCGCTGGCGATGGTGAACGAATACCGCACGGTGCCGTGCGCCATTAACGCCCGGCTGACCTCTGGCGCAACGGCCGAACTGGCTGGCAAGCTCAATCTCACCAACGGTAATGTGCTGGTGGGCGAACGCGACCGGCAGCAGCGCCTGCAGCCCAAACAGGGGCCGGTCGAGGTGATCGCGGCCGGCAACGCCGTCCGCATGCTGGCGGAATTCGCGGGCCAGACGCTGAGCGGGCCGGTCATCGAAGTCGCTATCGCCAGCCTTGCGCAGCATCGCGATGCGCTCATCGCCGCATGGCAAACCCAGGCAGCGGCGGTGTAAGGCAGCCGGTCTCCGGGATGCCCGCCTCTCACGGGTAGCCCTTATGGGGTTAACCGCATAAGCATCCTGCCCGGCCGCCTTTTCCGTTTCCATACGGAACTGCTTCGCCCATCCGGTATCGAACCCCCGTCCGGCTACAAGGCAAGGCGTTACCGCGCCTGGCCTCATACCCCCCGGGAGGCTGCGAGGGCATGGGCGCAAACCGCTATACGTCGACCGCGATCGCTTTGCACTGGCTTGTCGCCACGGCCATTTTCGTTCTGTTCTGTTTCGGCTTTTACATGGCGGGGCTACCCCTTTCTCCCACAAAGCTGAAGCTCTATTCGTGGCACAAATGGGCGGGCGTTACCGTATTTCTGCTTATCGCCGTCCGTTTTGCCTGGCGGCTGGCCCACTCCCCTCCCCCTCTGCCCGCCAGCATGGCGCCGCTGCTGCGCCTGGCCGCGAGCGCAACACACGGACTGCTTTATCTGCTGATGTTCGCCATTCCGCTATCGGGCTGGCTGATGAGTTCGGCCAAAGGATTTCAGACCGTGTGGTTCGGCCTCATACCGCTACCCGATCTGGTGGCGAAAAATGAAAGCCTCGGCAACCGCCTGCTAACGCTGCACGCGGGCCTTAACTGGATACTTGCCGCGCTCGTCATCCTTCACATCGCCGCCGCGCTCAAACATCACTTTATCGACCGGGACGACATCCTCCGCCGCATGCTCCCCGGTGCGGACAAGTCCTGATTCCAGACCAGGAGGAGAGCCCCCATGATCATTCCCCTCAAAATCCACCGCGTCGTGCTACCCACCGCACTGCTTCTGCTGTCACTCAGCGCCGCGGCGGCAGGGCTGGCGCGCGTCGATGCGGCTGCCAGCAAGGTCGGTTTCACCTACCGGCAGATGGGCGTACCGATGGAGGGCCATTTCGGCAAGGTGGATTTTCAGCTCGTTTTCGATCCCGCCCGGCCAGAAAACAGTAGCGCCGCAGTGGATATCGACGTAGCCAGCATCGACGCCGGCTCACCCGATGCCACCGCTGAGGCCGCCGGCAAACCGTGGTTCGACGCCGCCAGTCACCCCAGGGCGTCATTCAGATCACAAAAGGTCACCGCCCGGGGAGGCAACCACTACGAGGCTGAAGGCACGCTCACGATCAAGGGCCGCAGCCGCCAGATCAGCGCGCCTTTCACGTTTGTCCCGCAGGCAGGGGGCGGCGCGTTCGACGCCACCCTCGCCATCCGGCGCGGAGACTTCGGCATTGGCGAAGGGGAATGGGCCGATTACAGCATCGTCGCCAATGAAATCACCCTCAGGATTCACATCGAGGCACGCCCGTAGCGTTTTCCGCTCCACTTTCCGCACAGCGCTATCCACTGTCCACCGCAAGGAGAGTTTCCATGAAAAAGACGCTTCTCACATTCGCACTCGCCACCATTGCCGCAACCCCGGCGTGGGCAGCTCCCGAAACCTACGTTATCGACGGCAATCACACCTTTCCGCGCTTTTCTTACGGCCATCTGGGCTTTTCCATCCAGATGTCGCGCTTCAACAAAACCACCGGCACCGTCACCTTCGACCAGGAAGCAAAAACCGGTGCGGTGGATATAACGATTGACACCCGCTCGGTCGACACCGGCTCCGAGCTGTTCAACAAACACATTCAGGGAAGCGATTTCTTCGACACCGCCCAACACCCAACCGCCACCTTCAAATCCACCGCGGTGCGTTTCGAGGACGGCAAACCGGCTGCGGTAGAAGGAAATCTGACCATAAAAGGCATCACCAGGCCGGTCACACTGGAAATCACCTCCTTCCACGCCGCGCCTCATCCCATGCTGAAAAAAGACGCGATCGGCGCCAACGCCGTTACAGGCGTCAGGCGCAGCAACTTCAACATGGGCAAGAACGTCCCCGCCGTTGATGATGACGTAGTAATCAGCATCGCCATCGAGGCGATCAAGGAATAAACCGGAATCCCTCCCGGAGAACCGGAAAGCCTTTGCTGCGGCGGAACGGGGGCCACGGCCCTATAATCGCGTTTTACCCAAAGGGACGAACCGTGGCCTCACCGCTTTTCGAATCCACCCTGCGCAGCCTGCCGCTGCTTGGCCGCGGCAAGGTGCGCGACATCTACGCCATCGACGCCGACCGCCTGCTGATCGTCACCAGCGACCGGCTCTCCGCCTTCGACGTCATCCTGCCCGATCCAATCCCGGACAAGGGCCGTGTGCTCACCGCAATGGCGAACTTCTGGTTCGCCCGCCTCGGCCACATCATTCCCAACCAGCTCACCGGCACTGATCCGGAAACAGTCGTCGCCCCGGACGAACGCGAACAGGTGCGCGGCCGCGCGCTGGTCGTCAAACGCCTGCAGCCGCTCCCCATCGAAGCGGTGGTGCGCGGCTACATCATCGGCTCAGGCTGGAAGGACTACCAGCAGACCGGCGCCATCTGCGGCATTGCCTTGCCCCCCGGGCTGAAACAGGCCGCCAGGCTGCCCGCCCCGATCTTTACCCCGGCATCCAAGGCCGAAGCCGGCGAGCACGACGAAAACATTTCCTTCGCGCAGGCCCAGACGCATTGCGAACAGGTTCTCGCCAAAGCGCTCACCGGCACTGGAAAAAACGGCGCCGATCTCGCCACCCAGGCCCGCGACGCAGCCCTCGCGCTCTACACCGAAGCCGCCCGCTACGCGCTGGAACGCGGCATCATCATCGCTGACACCAAGTTCGAATTCGGCATCGACGCCAGCGGAACACTCCACCTCATCGACGAAGCGCTAACCCCCGACTCCTCCCGCTTCTGGCCCGCCGACGGCTACCGCGAAGGCATCAGCCCGCCCTCCTACGACAAACAGTACGTACGCGATTACCTCGAAACGCTGGACTGGAACAAAACCGCACCCGGCCCAACGCTGCCCGCCGACGTCATCGCCCACACCGCGGGAAAATACCGTGAGGCTTACGAACGTCTCACCGGCGAGACATTATCCGGCCCCAGCTCCGCCATGCCGCTATAATCCGGCCCCTCTGCCGGAGAATGCTGCATCGCGAGGGTGGCGGAATTGGTAGACGCACTGGATTTAGGTTCCAGCGCCGAAAGGCGTGAGAGTTCGAGTCTCTTCCCTCGCACCACAGCATCATTCCGTAATCCCACGCAATCAGCCGGAGCGCAGGATGATGTCAGCGCAGTGGGCGTTATCCGAAGCATTGTGGGAGCAAATCAAGCCGTTGCTGCCGGCTGCGCCGAGCAAGCGCCATCCATTGGGATGCCACCGTCGCCGGGTGGAGAACCGGGCGGCGATGACGGCAGTCCTGTTCGTGCTGCGCACCGGCTGTCAGTGGAATGCGCTCAATGGCACCTTTACCGCCATGCCCCAGCGCTAGGCCGTCGAGCGATCCGTCGCCTGGATCGAGAAATGCCGCCGCCTATGGAAAAACTGCGAAAGAAAGCTCAACACCAGCTTGCAGTTCATCCACCTCGCCTTCCTTGTCCTTCTGCCCAAAAGATCGTAAACAAGTTCCAAGGCCCATAGAGGCCCCATTTTCCAAGGTTCTCCATGAGCCCTTGGCTGGGGTATTCATGTCCGTCATAGCGGACCTTGTAGCGGAATGGTTTTTTATTTGCCTTTGTCCCGTCGTCGTACGATTGGGTGGCGGTGATCAGGAGGTCCCTGTTTCCGCTCCGATTCGTCGACAAGCGCAATCAGGGTTGTATTTGCATCTTCCTTGCCGTTTTCGTATGCGAGAGCCGCGATGGTTATTCCCGGATTCGCCGGATTTTTCTTGCACGCGGCGGCTTTGACGATGCCTGGAGCATCGTTGCTCGATGCGAGGCGAGAATCTTCGATGCCTAAAAATTTCCCGATGATGTGTAGCGTTGAAGAATTACAGATTTGTTCTTCCCGGCCTCCAGCCGATGGTTCATTCGAAGAGGCGGCAATACTTGCTTGGGATAAGAGAAGGGCAATGGTCAGGAAAAGGGAGCGTACTGGCTTACAGGTCATGACGGAATCGTGGCCTGGTCGAGGGGGCGTTCCCGTGGAGCGCCGGTTTCGGCAACTGCCAGGAGATGGCGCTCCCGGCAGTTGCCGTGCCCGTTTATCGTAGCCCCGGCCGTTTCCGCCCCGCCCATTTTCTCAGCGTTGAATCTGGCTCACGTCGCGCACCGCGCCAGTATCGGCGGAGGTGGTGAGCGCGGCGTAAGCCTGCAGCGCGGCGGATACGGTGCGTTCGCGTTGCGCGGGGCGCCAGGCGCGGGCGCCCCTGGCTTCCATCGCGGCGCGGCGGCGGGCGAGTTCTTCGCCGGATATGGCGAGATGGATGCGGCGGTTGGGAATGTCGATCTCGATGGTGTCGCCTTCTTCCACCAGCGCGATCGCGCCGCCCATTGCCGCTTCCGGCGAGGCATGGCCGATGGAAAGCCCCGAGGTGCCGCCGGAGAAGCGCCCGTCGGTCAGCAGCGCGCATTCCGCGCCCAGCCCGCGGCTCTTCAGGTAGGAGGTGGGATAGAGCATTTCCTGCATGCCGGGGCCACCCTTGGGGCCTTCGTAGCGGATCACGACCACGTCGCCAGCCTGCACCCCGTTTTCATCCAGGATGCCAGCCACGGCGTCTTCCTGGCTTTCGAACACGCGCGCGCGGCCCGAGAAAGTCCAGATCGACTCATCCACCCCGGCTGTTTTGACAATACAGCCGCGCTCGGCGATGTTGCCGTAAAGCACGGCCAGGCCGCCGTCCTGACTGAAGGCGTCGGCCTTGTTGCGGATCACGCCCCGGGAGCGGTCCATGTCCAGTTCCGTCCAGCGCCGGTCCTGGCTGAACGCGGTCTGGGTCGGCACACCGCCGGGGGCGGCGAGGAAGAGATCGAACACCGCCTTGTCGTGCGCCTGCATGATGTCCCAGCGCGACAGCGCTTCGCCCAGCGTTTTGCTGTGCACCGTGGGCACGTCGCGCTGGATGAGTCCGGCGCGGTCCAGCTCGCCGAGAATGCCCATGATGCCGCCGGCGCGGTGCACATCCTCGATGTGCACATCCGCCACCGCCGGAGCCACCTTGCACAGGCAGGGCACGCGGCGCGAAATGCGGTCGATGTCTTTCATGGTGAAGTCGACGCCCGCTTCGCGCGCGGCGGCGAGCAGGTGCAGCACGGTGTTGGTGGAACCGCCCATCGCCACGTCGAGGCTCATGGCGATTTCGAACGCGGCGCGGGTGGCGATGGCGCGCGGCAGCACGGAGGCATCGTCGCGCTCGTAATAGCGGCGCGCCAGTTCGACAATGCGGCGGCCCGCTTCATGGAACAGTTTTTCGCGGTCGGCATGCGTGGCGAGCAGCGTGCCGTTGCCCGGCAGCGCGAGGCCCAGCGCCTCGGTGAGGCAGTTCATGGAGTTGGCGGTGAACATGCCGGAGCAGGAACCGCAGGTGGGACAGGCGGAACGCTCGATGGCGTCCACTTCTTCATCCGAACAGTTCTTGTCGGCGGCTTTCACCATTGCATCGACGAGATCGAGCGAAATCACCTTCGCCTCCCACTTCACCTTGCCCGCCTCCATCGGCCCGCCGGAAACGAAGATGGCGGGAATGTTCAGGCGCAGCGCCGCCATGAGCATGCCCGGGGTGATCTTGTCGCAGTTCGAGATGCACACCAGCGCATCGGCGGTGTGGGCGTTAGCCATGTATTCCACGCTGTCGGCGATGAGATCGCGCGAGGGCAGCGAGTACAGCATGCCGCCGTGGCCCATGGCGATACCGTCGTCCACCGCGATGGTGTTGAATTCCTTCGCGACGCCGCCGGCGGCTTCGATTTCGCGCGCCACCAGCTGGCCAAGGTCTTTCAGGTGCACGTGGCCGGGCACGAACTGGGTGAAGCTGTTGACGACGGCGATGATGGGTTTTTCGAAATCGCCGTCCTTCATCCCGGTGGCGCGCCACAGCGCGCGGGCACCCGCCATGTTGCGGCCGGCGGTGGAGGTACGGGAACGGTATTGGGGCATGACGGCACTCCGGCGAATCTGTGTGTGGGTGAGGGCGGGAATTTTACTCCGCGCGGACTGCGTACGCCCGCGCGGGGCGGTACTTCCACTGGATGTGGACAGCTGCGACGGCCACAAGCTCCGCGCATTGCATTACATCCGGAGTCATTCCGGCAGGTCAGGCACTGCCGGAATGTCCACGGCGGGAAACCTTCAGAACTGCATCACATTGGGACTATCCGACCTGATCGCGCCCGCAGTCCCTTTTTCCGTGCAGCCGATTGCAGCGTTGTACTGGGCCGTGTAATCGACATTCAGATGACCTTCAATCGGCCGGATCCGGTCAAATACAACCGTTCCGGTTTCCGACGCTCCACATGTGAAAGTACCCTGACCAGACAGGACGGAACCCGTTTGCGTCAGATTGACCGTGTAATCGCAGCCGCCCATGCTTATGACATAAACACCGCCGCTATTGCTGCTAATCTGCCCGCTTCCCATGAATGTCTTGGGATTCGTCGTTGTGTTGTTGCTCGCCACAGTGCAGTTGCTCATACGGTACTCACCCGAAAATTTGTATTTCCCCTCCGGAGCAAGACTCGCAGCAGAAAAGCGCGTGAGGTTCATTGAGCTGCTGACGCCGTTGAGCGTGTATTCAAACGTGGCGCTGTTTTCGGAAACGAAGCGCAGTTTCCCGGTTCCGGCAACCGTGCGCTGGACGCTGGCGGGGTTGTACGCGGGGCTGGGAGCGGGGCCCGATGCCTGGGTGAGATCGCTCACAAGCGTCCCGTTCGCATCCAGCGCCCCTGCGAACAGCACGTAACTCGCCTTGCCGTCCGCGCCGAAGTGGTACCAGGACACCATGACCACGCCCCCCTGGTGCCCGATGTTGAATCCCATGCCATCCTTCGACGCATCCCACCACCAGTCCTGGTAGTTCGGGCCCGCAGCCGCGCCCAGGCTGCACAGCAGGGAACCGGCGGCGACAAACGTTTTGAGAAATTTCATGTAGTACCTCCAGAATGGAATGGGAATAGAACATCATGAATTGCAGGCAGAATGGTGCCGCCCCATTCAGGTAAACGTCAATTGACACCGCTTTTTCCCGGGGAAGATCTTCCCGCAGCATCCGTTTTCTCCATCATGACCACGCCTTTTCACCACAACGGCTCCCGCTACACCGGCCGTTTCGCCCCCTCGCCTACCGGACCGCTGCATATCGGCTCGCTGATCGCCGCCGCAGGCAGCTATCTGGAAGCGCGGGCGCGCGGCGGGCGCTGGCTGGTGCGGATGGAGGACGTCGATACCCCGCGCATCGTCCCCGGCGCGGCGGATGCGATTCTCGCCACGCTGGAACGCTTCGGCTTCGAATGGGACGATGCCGTCGTCTGGCAAAGCCGCCGCGGCGACGCCTATGCGGAGGCGCTGGAGCGCCTGCGCGCGGGCGGCCATGTGTTTCCCTGCGCCTGCACGCGGCGCGAAATGGCTGACTCCGCGCTGGCCCGCGACGGCTCGCGGCGCTATCCCGGAACCTGCCGCAACGGTCTCCCGCCTGGCCGCGCCGCGCGTGCGTGGCGGGTGCGGGCGGAAGGCGTGATCCGTTTCGATGACGCTCTTCAGGGCGCGCAGGAGGAGGATCTCGCCCGCGACGCGGGCGATTACGTGGTGCTGCGCGCCGACGGCGTCCATGCGTACCAGCTCGCGGTCGTTATCGACGATGCCGCATCCGGCGTTACCCATGTGGTGCGCGGGGCCGACCTGCTCGACTCCACCGGACGGCAGATTCATTTGCAGCATTGCCTCGGGCTGCCAGTCCCGGCTTACGCCCATCTGCCGGTAGCCGCCAATACGGCGGGCGAAAAACTCTCCAAGCAGACGCTCGCCCGCGCCATCGACACCCTGCCGCCCTCCGGCGCGCTGCTGGCGGCGCTACGTTTTCTCGGCCAGAATCCGCCTGCCGCGCTCACCGGCGCGCCGCTGGCGGAAATCTGGCGCTGGGCGCGCGGCAACTGGCGGCTGGACGCCGCGCCGCGCCGCCGCCACGCGCCCGCCCCCGATCTTTCCTGAGGATGATCCGATGATCGACGACATCGCCGGCCTGCGCCGCGTACTGCAGGACACCCGCACCATCGCCGTGGTGGGCCTGTCCGCCAACCCGAGCCGTCCGAGCTATTTCGCCGCCAAATACATGCAGGAACGCGGCTACACCATCATTCCGGTCAATCCATCCTGCGACGCCATCCTAGGGGAAACCTGCTACCCCAGCCTGCGCGACATCCCGATTGGGGTCGACATGGTGGATGTGTTCCGCAAACCCGCCGATGCGCCACCGGTGGCGGAGGACGCGATCGCGATCGGCGCGCGCTGCCTGTGGCTGCAGCTGGGCGTGATCGCGCCGGAAGCCGCCGCGCGGGCGGAAGCCGCCGGGCTCGACGTGGTGATGGACCGCTGCGTGAAGATCGAATACGCGCGCCTGTTCGGCGGACTCAACTTCGCCGGAGTGAATACCGGCGTGATTTCGGCGAAACGCCCCGCGCCGCTGCCGCGCAAGGGCTGACGCGCCCCCTCAGTGCTGCCCGCCGTGCCCGGCCAGGCCGATGGCCAGCCGCACCGCCTGATAGGCCAGCCAGCTTGCCGCCCGACGCGGCAGCGGCAGCCTGCGCCAGTCTTCCGCGCGCAGTTCGGCCGCGCCTTCCGCCATGGCCCGGCGCAGGCTGCCGCGCAGGGCGGAGGCGAATTCGCCGTCCTCCACCACCACATTCGCCTCTCGCGCCAGCAGCAGACTGAAGGGGTCGATATTGCTTGAACCGACGGTGGCCCAGCGGCCATCCACCACCGCCACCTTGGCGTGCAGATAGCTGCGGTGATATTCAAACAGCCGGATGCCGCTGTCGAGGAAAAGAGGGTACAGCGCGCGGGTGGCGTAAGCCTGTACGGGATGATCCGCCAGCCCCTGCAGCAGCAGGGTGACGCGCACGCCGCGCCGCGCCGCCTCCACCAGCGCCTGGCGGAAGCGCCGCCCGGGAAAAAAGTAGGCGCAGGCAATCACCACTTCCGTAGCGGCGGACTGGATCGCACCCAGATAAGCCTCTTCAATGTCGCGGCGGTGCCGCAGGCTGTCGCGGATCAGGAACGACGCGCGCCGCGCCCCGGCCAGCCGCCCGCACAACGGCGCCCGCAGCGGCTCGTTCAGGCGGCGGCGGAAACTCGCCCAGGAAACCAGCCGCCACAGCCCGTGCACGGCGGCGGCGATGGGGGCGAGCAGCGGGCCTTCCACCCGCACCGCATAGTCGTAGCGCGGGTGCGGCGGGCCGCCGGGGTCGAAATCGTCGACAACGTTGATGCCGCCAACGAAAGCCACGCGCGCGTCGATCACCGCCAGCTTGCGGTGCATGCGCCGCAGGCGGTGGCGGCGCAGCGAAAGCAGCTTCAGCTCACGCCGGTAGATCAGCACCGCCACGCCCGCGGCGGCCAACCCGTCCATCTGCGTGCGCACGAATTCGCGCCCGCCGAACCCGTCCACCAGCAGGTGCACCGCCACGCCGCGCGCGGCGGCGCGGCACAGCGCGGCGGCGATGCGCCGCCCGGTGATGTCGGCGCTGAAGATGTAGGTTTCGAGAAAAATCTCGTTCGCCGCGGCATCGATCGCGGCTTCCAGCTCGGGGAAATACTGCGTGCCATTTTCCAGCAGCGTGATCGCATTGCCGCCGGTAAAGCCGCTCAATGCAGGGGCTCCAGTTCCGCCGTGAGCGCGGCGTGGTCGGATATTCGCGACCACCCCGGGCCGAAATGCACCCGCGACATGCGGACGTGGAAGCCGCGCACGTAAATGCGGTCGAGGCGGAACAGCGGCAGCATGCTGGGAAAGCTGCGCGCGGGCGTGGCGGGGGTGTCGTGGCTGCCGCCAAAGGCTTCCACCAGCCCGAGGCGGCGGCACAGCAGATCGTCGGCATGATTGCGCCAGTCGTTGAAATCACCGGCGATGATGAGCGGCGCGCCCTCCGGGGCGAGCCGTTCCATGCGCTCGGCCAGCGCTTCCATCTGCCGCCTCCGGCTGCCCGCCATCAGGCCAAGGTGCACGCACACGCAGTGCAGCGGCCCCGCCAGCCCGGGCCATGCTATTTCGCAGTGCAGCAGGCCACGGCGCTCGAAGCGGTGGTCGGACACGTCCTGGTTGTCCGTGGACAGGATCGTATGCTGGCTCAGGATCGCGTTGCCGTGGTGCCCGTGGCTGTATACCGCGTTGCCGCCATAGGCCGTCTGGCTCCACACGTCGCGGGCGAGAAATTCATGCTGCGCGCCCTGCGGCCAGTCGGCATGACGCCGCGCATGCCCCAGATGCAGGCCCTGCACTTCCTGCAGGAATACCAGATCAACACCGCCAAGGCCGCGCAGGCGCTCCCGCAGATCGTGCACCACCATGCGGCGGTTGAACTGGGAAAAGCCCTTGTGAATGTTGTAGGTGCAGATGCGCAGACAATCCGCAGCCCGGGGCGGGGCGGCGGGCAGGGTTTGCGTGGGGGCGCGCGCCGCGATTCTGCGTGCGACGCCCTGCGCGGCTTTCGCCAGCCCCTTCGCCGCTACCCCCGCCGCGCGCCGCATGCCACGCCCTCCCCGCCGGTCAGGACACCGCCAGCATGCGGTCCAGCGCCACGCGGGCCAGCCCGGCCTCGTGCGCGGGAACGTGGATGCGGTTGACCACGTTGCCGTCGGCCAGGTTTTCCAGCGTCCACGCCAGATGCTGCGGGTCGATGCGCTGCATGGTGGAGCACATGCACACGGTGGGCGCCATGAACTGGATGGTTTTGCCCGCCGGTTTCATTTCTTCCGCCAGCCGGTTCACCAGGTTCAGCTCGGTGCCGACCAGCCAGCGCGTGCCGGGCTGCGCCTGGGTAATGGTGTTGACGATGTATTCGGTGGAGCCGACGAAGTCGGAATTGACGCATACATCCAGACTGCATTCCGGATGCGAAATCACCCGCCCCTCCGGATGCTGTGCGCGCCAGCGGCGGATATGGCTTTCCTGGAACATCTGGTGCACCGAGCAGTGCCCCTTCCACAGCAGGATTCTGGCGTTGCGGATCTGCTCCGGCGTAAGCCCGCCGTATTCAAGGTCTGGATCCCACACCGCCATCTGTTCCAGCGCGATGCCTTTTTTGTACCCCGTCCAGCGGCCCAGGTGCTGGTCGGGGAAAAACAGCACTTTTTCACGCCGGGCAAAGGCCCAGTCGAGAATCACCGGGGCGTTGGTGGAGGTGCATACGATACCGCCGTGCTCACCGCAGAAGGCTTTCAGATCAGCGGCGGAATTGATGTAGGTGACCGGCGTGACGAGTTCGTCCGGCGGCGCGTCCAGCACTTCGGCCAGTTCGCGCCAGCAGCGCTCCACCTTGGCGAGGCTGGCCATGTCGGCCATCGAACAGCCAGCGGCAAGGTCCGGCAGGATGGCGGTCTGGCTGGGCCTGGACATGATGTCGGCGACTTCGGCCATGAAATGCACGCCGCAGAAAACGATGTAATCCGCATCGGTCTGCGAGGCCAGCCGCGCCAGTTTGAGCGAATCACCCGTGAGATCGGCGTGCTGGTAAACGTCGGCGCGCTGGTAGTGGTGGCACAACAGCACCGCCTGCTTGCCGAGGCGGGCGCGGGCGGCGCGGATGCGCTCCTGCGCCTCCCCGTCCGGCAAAACATTGAAACGGTCGAAGCTGATCGTTGCGGCTTGCATGGTTCGATAGGAATCCGGGTCTGAAAAGGGGAAAGCGGGATGAGCGCGTTAGGTCTGGAAGATCGGGGCGGAAGGGCCGGAATGCAAGACCGGAACCCCGCCCGCAGTCCTCAGCCCTGCTGCCAGGGCAGCCCGGCGTGACGCCAGCCGCCGATACGGTTGCGCTGGCCGTTAACGTCGCGGTCGCCCTCGAAGCCTTCAAGCACGTTATAGCAGTTGCCGTATCCGGCGGCGCAGGCGGCGCGCGTCGCCGCGTCCGAACGTGCGCCCGAGCGGCACAGGAACATGACCAGCGCCTGCGGATCGACCTCGGCCTGAAGCTGCGCGAGAAATCCGGGGTTGGGCTGGTTGCCCGGCCAGCGCAGCCATTCAATCTGGACCGTGCCGGGGATATGCCCCACCCAGTCCCATTCGGCCCGGGTGCGTACATCCACCAGTTGCGCGCCAGGCGCAAGCTGCCACACCTGGCAGGCTTCGGCGGGCGTCAGCGCGCCCTGGTAGGGCAGGTTCATGCTCGTGGCCCGCTCCCGGGCGAGAGCAAGCAGATCGGACAGGGTTCCCATAATGCGGTCGGCTAGAATGACGGACGCTCAAGGATACCCCTTCCACCCCCCCCTGCCCCCCGACCGCCCCCCCCCCCCCCCCCCAACCGCATCCGGCGGATGATGCGGACACCCGCCGCAGCCGCGGCATCCAGCGCGCCGCATGGGTCGCGATCGCCACCAATGCGGTGCTGGCCGTGAGCCAGACCGTGATCGGCCTGCTGGCCAATGCATTCAGCCTTGTCGCCGATGCCGCGCACACGTTTTCCGACCTCGTCGCCGATCTGTTCGTGCTCGCCGCGGGCCGCCACAGCGCCACCCCCGCCGACGCCAACCACCCTTACGGCCACGCCCGTATCGAAACCGCCGTATCGCTGCTGCTGGGCGCGATGCTGACGGCGGCGGGCGCGGGTTTCCTGTGGAGTTCCGGCGTCCGCCTGCAGCACATCGACGCCCTGCCAGCGCTGCACCCGGCCGCCCTGTTCATGGCGCTGTTCACGCTGGCCGCCAAGGAACTGCTGTTCCGCTACATCCTCGCCGCCAGCCGCCGCCTGAAAGCGCCGCTGCTGGAAGCCAACGCCTGGCATGCGCGCTCGGACGCGGCTTCGTCTCTGGTCGTGGCCGCGGGCATCGGCGGCAGCCTCGCGGGTTACCCTTTTCTTGAGCCGCTGGGCGCGGCGCTGGTCGGCTTCCTCATCCTGCGCATGGGGCTCCTGCTGGGATGGAAGGCCATGGGCGAGCTGATCGACACCGGCCTGCCGGAAGAAGAAACCGCCCGCCTGCGCCGCACCATCGACGATACGCCGGGCGTAACCGGCCTGCATGACCTGCGCACGCGCCGCATGGCCAACCGCGTACTGTGCGATGCCCACGTCCAGGTGGACCCGCGCATCACCGTTTCGGAAGGGCACCACATCTCCGACGATGTTTACACCCGCGTGCGCACGGCCCATCCGGACGTGCAGGAAGTGCTGGTGCACATCGACCCCGAGAACGACAGACAGCCCCGGACGGGCCCGCCCGCCCCGCTTCCCGGCCGGGATGAGATCAGCGCCCTCGTGCGCGATCTGCTCGGCCCCGCCGCCGCGCCGCCGGAGCGCATCCAGATCCATTACATCGGCAAGGGCATGGAAATAGAGGTTTTTCTCCCCGCCGGAACACTTGCGGAAGATCCGGAAACGCTCCGCGAGCGTGTACGCGCCTGGCAGCGGCAGAACCCGCAGCCGGAGGCATTGTCCTTTTTTGTGCGGATCGCACCGTAGCGGCGCACACACGGCCGTTTTCGCACCAGATCAGTGCATCCATACCGGCTGCTGCGCAGCAGCATCCCGTGGCACAATGCCGCAACAGCCGCGCATGGCCTGGAACAGTTTCTGCTTTATCCCAACAAACACCGCCGTAACACGAATTCCGTCTCAGCCCAGGAGCAAACATGGACGCCCAGGAAGTGATGAAAATGGTCCAGGAAAACGAAGTCCGCTTCGTCGACCTGCGCTTTACCGATACCCGCGGCAAGGAACACCACGTCGGGCTGCCGGTTTCCGCCTTCGAGGAAGATCACTTCGAACACGGCCACCCGTTCGACGGCTCGTCGATCGCGGGCTGGAAGGGCATCCAGGCTTCCGACATGATCCTGATGCCGGAACCCGGATCAGCCTACATCGACCCGTTTTTCGATGAAACCACGCTGGTGCTCACCTGCGATGTCATCGAACCGTCCGATGGCAAAGGCTACGACCGCGACCCCCGCTCCATGGCCAAACGCGCCGAGGCCTATCTGAAGAGCACCGGCATCGGCGACACCGCCTACTTCGGCCCGGAACCCGAGTTCTTCATTTTCGACGCGGTCGAATGGTCCATCGACATGTCCGGCGTCTACAGCAAGATCATTTCCGAGGAAGCAGCCTGGTCCACCGCCGACAAGTTCGAGGGTGGCAACACCGGCCACCGCCCGCGCGTCAAGGGTGGCTACTTCCCCGTACCGCCGGTCGACAGCCTGAACGACGTGCGCGCCGCCATGGTGATCGCGCTCGAAGCCTGCGGCGTGCCGGTCGAAGTGCATCATCACGAAGTCGCCAACGCCGGGCAATGCGAAATCGGCACCCGCTTCAGCACGCTGACAAAACGCGCCGACTGGACGCAGGTGCTCAAATACATCGTGCACAACGTCGCCCACCAGTACGGCAAAACCGCCACCTTCATGCCCAAGCCCATCGTCGGCGACAACGGCTCAGGCATGCACGTACACCAGTCCATCTGGAAAGACGGCCAGAACCTGTTCGCGGGCAACGGCTACGCCGGCCTGTCCGACATGGCGCTGTACTACATCGGCGGCATCATCAAGCACGCCCGCGCGCTCAACGCCATCACCAACCCCGGCACCAACTCCTACAAGCGCCTGGTGCCGCACTACGAAGCGCCCACCAAACTGGCCTACTCCGCGCGCAACCGCTCGGCCTCGATCCGCATCCCCTACGTCGCCAGCCCGAAAGGCCGCCGTATCGAGGCGCGCTTCCCGGACCCGCTGGCGAATCCCTACCTGTGCTTCTCCGCGCTGATGATGGCGGGCCTGGACGGCATCCAGAACAAGCTCCACCCGGGCGATCCGGCCGACAAGAATCTTTACGATCTGCCGCCGGAAGAAGACGCGAAAATCCCGACCGTGTGCACGAGCCTCGAACAGGCGCTGGAATACCTCGACCGCGACCGCGAATTCCTCACCCGCGGCGGCGTGTTCTCCAGCGACTTCATCGATGCCTATCTGGCGCTGAAGATGGAGGAAGTCGACCGCATGCGCATCACCACGCACCCGGTGGAATTCGACATGTACTACAGCCTGTAAGCCGGCGCGCAGCCAGACAAAGGGCGGCCTGAGGCCGCCTTTTTCACTTTTCAGACCGGGCGCCAATGCTCTCCATTATAAAAACATGACGGAGCCCGAAATCTTTCATACAAACATGTAGTGTGGCATGCGCGATTAGCGCGACGTCAGATCGGAGCCGGTTTCCGTGACCCAGAAATCATCCCCGCGTCGAAAGCGCATTCCACCATGACTTCTGCAACGATATCGCCAAACTCAAGCGAATAGGCTTTCCCTTCGGGTGAAAGCACAAACTGGAGATAGCTGTTCAATTCCTCTTCAGAAAGATCCTGGTATGCGTACGCAGAATTTCCCAGAACTGCCTGCGACATCGCGCCCGTAATGGCGAGCCTCTGGGAATCCAGCGTTTTCTTTATTTCCTCCAGCGATGGCCTGTCCGGAGTATCCGGCATGACTGCCAGAATAGCCGCATTAACGGCCAGCGATGATCCCATATAGGTCTTTACCGCACGCTGGGTTGAACCCATGGCCTGATCAAGCGCCGAATAAAGGGCCAGCCGGGTCGAGTTTGCGCCCGCATCGGCAATGATCCTTGAGGAATTCTCCTCAATCTCGGCCTGAATCTTTGGCTGCGCCAATCTGCTCTCACGCTCGACGATACGCCTTCCAAGAGGAGATTCCAGAAAAGCGATCATCCGGCCCCCCTGCTCCGCGGAAACTCTGCCAGGAATACGTTCGGCAATCATCATCCTCAGCTTCGGGGGGGCATACGCATGATCGAAAGCCGCGTGAACGTTACGGATCTGTTCGACTGAAAGTTTCAGCGCACCGTTTTTCATGGCATGCCCCACCGCGATTTTCAGGCTTCTTGGCATGAAATCGAGATGGACGCCCATCCCGGATTTTTCTATCAGCGCTTGCGGCGTGAATTCGCCTGCATGGACATTCAGACAAAATAAACCCGCCATCATCAGGAGTCCGTTTATCAGAACAGAAACAACTGAAACTGCGCCTGAAACCCTCATGGTGCTACTCCTTCAATATTGGAAGCTTTTCGTCATGGTCAAGGTGTCGCCACTCAGCGGAACCGGCAGCCCGATAGAAATCAAACGTCCGCAGCCCTGGTGATACAGGTTCATGGCTTGTCGCCAATGCCCCACATGGCGCAATAGCAACGACATTCAGGTGAGAAGCCCTGAGCCCAAGATGAAACGGAACGCCGTGGTCCTTTCGCGCATGCTCCATACCTGCAATCAGGACTGCCGGACGTTCCGCCTGGGAAAGCCTGAGCGCCATGTAAGCATCCCGTGTCATCTGGGCCTGGATCAGACCGGCTTGCCCGGGTGAATCTGGTTCCTGCCGGTGCGCATCGGCTATCGTCCGAGTCAAGCGACCTGATAGTTCGCTAATTTCGCCTTCCTTTAGGTTTTCAAACAGGCGAATACGTAATTGTTTAGGGATTGCAAGCAAACCAAATCGCCTTACGTTGCGCATCAACTC
Organism: Rhodocyclaceae bacterium; assembly: GCA_031555955.1. Lineage (GTDB taxonomy): Bacteria > Pseudomonadota > Gammaproteobacteria > Burkholderiales > Rhodocyclaceae > Azoarcus. The sequence goes on from JAVBTY010000028.1 coordinate 17,686, forward strand.
TGGTGAAGGATCAGCATGCCTGACAGGCAGCCCGTACTGATCGGATAGCTGAAATATTGGGGCATAAGCCTCCCAGACAGGCCAGCCGCGTTTTTCCCATGCCAGAATTCTTCCTCTGGCTGCGTCTTTGATGATCGATGAGCCATTCAGATTATCTGCCCACGTTCGCAAAAAATCTTCATGGGCAACTTCCTCCTGATCGGTCAGCATCTCAAAATAGAGAACCGGCGCTCGCCCTCCATTGATCAGATTTCTGATGATGTCAGCCTGCATCCAATGGCAGGAATGATCATCATGTATTTCCCCGAGAATCACTACGTCAGCACTTTCAAGACGAGCCATAAACCCTGCTTCGCTTATCGCTTCGCCTGGCAAAGGGTCTTCACGAATACGCCCACTATCTGCCGTTGCTGGTATTGAAAGGAAAATGGCAAACAGCATTAAAAACCGGCTGATCGCTCTAAAATTTATTGTTTTCAACAATGTTAATAGCCTCCAGTATGCGGCAATACCATCCCCGCACCTTCATCCAGGGGGGCCATAAAAACATCGTTAAGCGATACCTCTGTCCCGGAGCGTGGCAACAGAACGAGCGCACGACCCGGTGTTTCAGGGTTATCCCGGGTTCGCCAGAACTGCTCGAAACGTTCGCGACGCATCCGGGTGTTTCCCCACGCCGGATCAGCAAGCCATACGCCATTTCGATCAATGGCGCGCAATACGGAAAAATGTCCGTCATCCCAATAATCGAGATAGACGATCACCGGCCGACGAAAACGCATCAGTGTTTCATAATCAAGCGCAAGGCCAACCGGTTTGAACCCGTACTCTTCCGCCACTCGCGCAAGGTCTGCCATGGAAAACGCCCCTTTCAGCCCAATTCTATCGACAATTTCGAGCTCATCGGTGGCAACGCCATAATAGTGCGTCAATACGCTAACCAGGGATGCTGCGCCGCAGGAGTAATCGAATTGCTGTTTCGCCATACCGGCGTCCCGACGCTCTACCCAGGACTGTACCGGCATTGAATCGACAAATCGCTCAAAGGTATTGATTTCAGCTCCTGAAGACAGGGCACTCCATCCTGCAAAAATAAAAACTGTCGCGAAATATATATTTTTTGGATGCATTTTCAGCCTAAAAATCAGCTCATTCCAGAATCCATCAGGGCATCTGAAAAAATATCCATAAATATCTAAACAGAAGAAATGGGCGATCCTAAATCACACGAATGTAGTTTTCATAACAATAAGCAGAAATGTGGTAATCCAATAGTTTGCAACACCCGTACCCTGAAGACCCTGCCTCCTGCACAACCTCTCAATCAGCTCAGAGGCAAGAAATAAGAGCAGCAGCGACCACACAGGGAACAGGCAAAACGCATCCCAGGCAGTTCCGTACCACCAAGCCCGGATGATTGCTGCCAAGGCGAAAGCTAGCGGAAGGAGCCAGGTGTTTTGGGCTACCCCCCGCTGTAGTACCACCCCGAACAGCAGGATCAGCCCAAGTCCAGCAATACAGGGGGTCTCTATTTCGAAGAATGGCATCCACTGCAACTCATCATGGACATACTTCCCGCCATACCGCCTATTGCGGTGCTGCCGACAAGACCAACACCTGAAAGTGTCGCCAAAATCGCCGCTCCGGTACCCCATGCTGCCGCGACACCGTTTGAGGCCGCATTTTGCCAATTCACTGAATTTCCATTCTTTATGTCGTTCAACACAGAACCTCCCGTGCCAATTACACCAGCCGCCACCACGGCAGCACCAGCCACAACAGCAGGTGCTGCCTTACCCTCCGTTTCCAACATCTCTTTCTGACTCAGATACGAGAGCCCGGCATGATCGCCATGGTTTCGATGAGCATCTCCCATCAAGAACGCCATCTCATCCCGCGTCAGTGATTGGGCAGTCACCGATGAATGCGCTGCCTCCAGCTGCATCGGCATTACCGGCTGGGAAACTCCCAGCATCAAGATGGAAAGCAGCGCCGGAAATATGCGAATCTTTGGGCTGGTATTCATGCGAACCTCCTTGTTCAAGCGTTATGGAACCAGATAATTTCTGAAGTCCTCACGGACGCCAGGTAAAATCAGCCAATATCCGGGCGGTATCACTCCCTGCCACTCCGGCCTGAGCGCCAATATTCATTACGAGCGCAGATGACAGCCGCTGGGTATAACCGAGCGTAAAGGACGTATTGCTCCCCCATTCACTGCTTGCGTTGCCAGTTCTGTCACCGGTGCTGAAGCTTTGGGCAAGCCCCGCGCGAAGAGTGATTTCCGGGTTTATCGCGATTCCGAACGATGCCGCAAAACCCAGTACGTCGCCTGGGTCATGGTTTTTCCCCTCATCCTGGCGCATCCCCAGATAACTGTAAGTTCCTGTCAATGAGAGGATGACGGGATCAAAGGCCCAGTGACTGGAAAGGCCGACAGTGGCTGCCTTGCCGTGAAGAGCCCCTCCACCATTGTTTTCAGCAAGCGCGATCTCTGCGAAAGCCAGAACAAATGGATGGTCAAACGGCGAGGATATCTGGTAGTCGACCCCTGCCGTGACACTGCGCCAGCCAGAGTCGTATTCTGTCCGGGCCGTGCTGTTATCGCGCACAACGCTACGGCCCGCGTCAGCCTTGAAACCGACATTCACATTTAATCCGTCGCCCAGCGCATAGCGCATGCCCAGCCATGTAAACACTGAGTCGCGCCGCCGGTTATCAAGCGTTACATCAGGGAGCAGAAGTGAATAGCCGTACGAAAGAGGTATGGCGACAATTGAAACGCTGACGTTCTTTGAGTCGGCTACGGCGTAGCCGACTCCTGCATTCAGGGTATAGCGCCCCTTCTTTGGGGCGAAATCCTCGATCCTGAACGGCGAATCCGATTCCCGTCGCTCGTCCGCAAAGGCTTTCGAATAGCCCAGTAATAAAAAACATGCCACCGAAACGGTCAGGTAGTTTTTTGTGATGACGAAAAGACGCTGCCCTGGCCCAGAGCGGCAGGGTGCGAAGCGGGGTACGGGGTACGGGGTACGGGGTACGGGGTACGGGGTACGGGAATCGTGCAGTTGCATCAGTCAGCCAACCGGTTTTGAACGGTTGCCCTCACCGGATTTGGTGATGGCGCTGGCTAGCTGGCAATATCTAGGCTGACTGGCTTGCCCGGCGATTCTACCCAAAACATGACGGAATACAAAAATTTTTATTTACCCCATGAAATAACAACCTCCATGAAAACCATTACGTCATATATCGGCGGCGGCATCAGCCGTGCCCGTACGCTCAACAGCAACGCCACGCCCACCGCCCCAGCTTCTGCACGCGTTTGAGGTCGCACCGCGAAGCGCTCACCGGGCAGGCCCGTTTGTGCAGCCGCCTGGCCCCGATCCACATCCCCTGCATTACCTGCCGGAAAGCGGCCACGCCAAGGCGTATTTCCTGAGCCCGTCAGGTAATCCGTATCCGGCTCTAAAAGGCGGAGGAAGCGGGCCACTGCGCATCACCACGTATCCGGTGATGTCCGGCATGCGCTACAGTCTGTAAACAGGTGCACGGCCAGTGCCATTGGGGATAGACGTTGCCCATCCTTTGCATATGAGGTTTAATTCACCGGCATTACGCATCCAGACGCTGCTCCTGCCCTCCCATGGAGACACGGGGGACTCTCCCCAGACCAAACCATGAAACTATCTCACTTCCTCCCGTTTCTGCTCATGCTCGGCGGCACGCCCTTGGCCCAGGCAGAAGTATTCAAATGCACAGACGCCGACGGCCGGACCGTCTATACCAACGATCGCGCCCTTTCCCGCGGCTGCAAGGTGCTCGACCAGAGCCACGGCGTTTCCACCGTTCCGGCTGTGGTTCCACGCTCCACCACGGGGGCGCAGGGCGCAGGCCAGCCCGGCTTCCCGCAGGTTACGCCCGACGCCCAGCGCGCCCGCGACGACAGCCGCCGCCAGGTACTGGAGTCCGAACTGTCTACGGAAGAGCAATCGCTGGCTGAAGCGCAGAAGGCGCTGACCGACCAGGAGGCGGTCCGCATGGGCGACGAGCGCAATTACCAGCGCGTGCTCGACCGCCTGCAGCCGTTCAAGGACAAGGTTGAACTGCATCAGCGCAACATCGAGGCGCTGAAGCGGGAACTGTCCGGCCTGCGCTGAAAGGTCGGCACGCCTCCCGCGGGGCGGCACAGGCAACCGGCGCCTCTCATGCCTCCCGGTCCGCCCCCTTGCGCACCCGGCCCCTTTGCGGGGCTGGAGCTGCTTTCTTCCGCGATTGTGCTGGCGGACGAGGCGCTGTGCATCCGCTACCTCAACCCCGCTGCGGAAAATCTTTTTTCCATCAGCCAGCGCAGGCTCACCGGCGCGCCGCTGGCGCGCCTGCTGGGAATGCCGCCCGGGCTCGCTGCCGCACTGGATGATGCGCTCCATTCCAGCTGGAGCTACACCGGGCAGAATCTCAGAATTACCCGCCACGACGCCGAAACGCTCAATCTCGACTGCACCATAAGCCCCATCGACACCGTCGGCGCGCGGCTGCTGCTCGAATTCCGTCCTATCGATGCGCAACTGCGCGTCGCCCGTGAAGAACAGCTGCTGCAACAGCAGCAGGCGAGCCATGAACTGATCCGCAACCTCGCACACGAAATCCGGAACCCGCTCGGCGGCATACGCGGCTCGGCGCAACTGCTTGAGCGCGAACTGAAGGATCCGCAGCTGCGCGAATACACCGGTGTCATCATCGCAGAGGCGGACCGGCTGCAGGATCTGATGACCCGCCTGCTCACCGCGCACTGCGCAATGCACCTGGCGCGGATCAACATTCACGATGTGCTCGAACGGGTGCTCCACCTGATCCTCGCCGAATTTCCTGCTCTCACCCTCCACCGCGATTACGACACCAGCCTGCCGGAACTGACCGCCGACGGCGAACAGCTCATCCAGGCCGCCCTCAACGTGGTGCGCAACGCCGCCCAGGCGCTCGACGGGCACGGTGAAATCCGGCTGCGCACGCGCATCGCCCGCCAGGTGACGCTGGCGAAACGGCGGCATAAGCTGGCGCTGGAACTGCAGATCATCGACAACGGGCCTGGCGTGCCGGAGGAAATTCTCGACAAAATCTTCTATCCGCTGGTTTCGGGGCGCGACGGCGGCAGCGGGCTGGGACTGTCGCTGGCGCAACGCTTCATTGAGCAGCACCAGGGCATGATCGAGGTCGACAGCCGCCCCGGGCGCACCTGCTTCACGATCCTGCTACCCGTTACGCAGCGCTCCCTCTCCACCACGCCGCCCGGCGCACCAGAATGGCGCACACCCTCATGAACGCTGCCTGGATCATCGACGACGACCGCTCCATCCGCTGGGTGCTGGAAAAAGCGCTTGCCCGCGAAAACATCCCCCACCGCAGTTTCGCCTCAACCCGCGCCGCACTCGACGGGCTGGCCGAAGCAGCCGGACCACCGGGGGTACTGCTGTGCGACATCCGCATGCCTGGTGAAAGCGGGCTGACGCTGCTGCAACGGATCAGGGAAACGCACCCGCAACTGCCGGTCATCATCATGACCGCCTATTCCGATCTCGAAAGCGCCGTCGCCGCTTTCCAGGGCGGCGCGTTCGAATACCTGCCCAAACCGTTCGACGTCAACCAGGCCATCACGCTGGTGCGTCGCGCACTCGACCAGCACGCGGAACAGGAAAAATCCGGGGATACCTTCCCCGTCGCCCCAGAAATTATCGGCCAGGCCCCGGCCATGCAGGAAGTGTTCCGCGCCATCGGCCGGCTCTCGCAGTCACACGCCACAGTGCTCATCAACGGCGAGTCGGGCAGCGGCAAGGAACTCGTGGCGCACGCGCTGCATCGCCACAGCCCGCGACGCGATGCCCCCTTCATCGCCATCAACACCGCCGCCATCCCGCGCGAGCTGCTCGAATCCGAACTGTTCGGCCACGAACGCGGAGCCTTCACCGGCGCCGCCGCGCAACGCCACGGCCGCTTTGAACAGGCCGAAAGCGGCACGCTGTTTCTCGATGAAATCGGCGACATGCCCGCCGAACTGCAGACACGTCTGCTGCGCGTGCTGTCGGACGGGCACTTTTACCGCGTCGGGGGTCACCAGCCAATCAAGGCCAACGTACGCATCATCGCCGCCACGCACCAGGATCTGGAGGAGCGCGTGCGTCTCGGCCTGTTCCGCGAAGACCTGTTCCACCGCCTCAACGTCATCCGCCTGCGCCTGCCGCCGCTGCGCGAACGCCACGAAGACATTCCGCTGCTTGTGCGCCACTTTCTGCAACGCAGCGCACAGAAACTGAACGTCGACAGCAAGCGCCTTTCCGCAGGCGCGCTCGCGCACCTCCAGACGCACCCCTTCCCGGGCAACGTCCGCCAGCTCGAAAACCTGTGCCACTGGCTAACGGTGATGGCGCCAGGACAAACCGTCGACATCGCCGACCTGCCGCCTGAAATGCGTGGAGAATCTGTACGGGAGGCCACCGCAAACTGGACCGCCAGCCTCGCCCACGAAACAGACCGCCTCATCACCGCCGCGCCGGGCAAGGTCTTCGCCCGCCTCATGCATGAATTCGAAGCCACGCTGATCCGCCGCGCCCTTGCGGCCACGGGCGGCCGCCGCGCCGATGCCGCGCAACTGCTCGGCATCGGTCGCAACACGATCACGCGCAAAATGCATGAACTTGGCCTGGACGGTGAAACCCGGCCGGACACCGTCGCCACAGGCAACCACGAAGCCTGAGATTCACACGCCCGCATAAAACATGCTGAATCCACGGGCGCCTTAAAAACCAAAACACAGGAACCGGTTTCGAGTGATCAGACTGACAAAGCCGCTTGCGTATCTGGGTGCACTCCTGGTGACCTGCGCAATTGCAGATGCCGCAACGGCTCAATGCACAGAGGACATCCATGCGATCGTCAGCCACGACATGGGGACCGGGAAACTCACCCCGGGAAGCGAGGAGGGAAACATCGTTGCGGAATCCTGCAAGACCTGGCCCTACAAACCCGACCTTACGCTGGCGGCAATTGCCTACGATGCCGGTGTCGAATCCCAGAAAAGCCTCGTTGTCGCGGTCATCGACAGCAAGAAAAACCGCGTCGTCAGTAGCTATAGAACAGAAATTGCCGAGGATGCGCTCGTCGAAACCGGCAGTGGCAGCCTGCAACTCGATACGGCGCGGTATCAGCTCACGGATAACATCCGCGCATTCGGCATACGCTTCATCAGTGCGGCAAGATGGCCCAGTTGTGGCGAGGCTCGCTGGGGTGACGAACTGACATTGTTCATCCCGGAAAAGAGTACCCTGAAGCCTGTATTGAGCCTGAACAGGTATGTCCAGAAATCGCTCCAGGGGTGCCTTGGCGTGCAGGACCCGACTGCCATCCGGCTGGATGCCGACCTTACCCTGGCCATGGCCGCCACCAGAACCAACGGTTTTCGTGATTTACGGGTTACGGCGGCGATCACCGTAAACACGAATGGTGAAGCCGCGGACCATGTCGATACCGGCAGCAAGCATTACCTGCTCCGCTACGACGGCAAACACTATCGGGGAAACGGGCCTGCGCCGTGGTGGATTGATCTTGCCCTGATGCATTGACTTTCAGCATGCCGCCCAAAGGCTGCGCCCGTCCGAAAAAGATCCGGGCTGTCTCTGTTTCGATCTCCGGACACGAAGCTTCCCGCCATCCCCGCCCGCTCTGGATACGGGCGGAAAACCACCCGGAAGCGGCGTCCGCGCGCGCCATGCGCATCCTCCCGCTGCTTCCCACGCGGCAGCGCGCTTGATGGATAATGCCGCCCTTGTGCTTTGTACCGAACACCCGTGGTTTCTTCCGCGACACTGTCCCCCGCCGATTTCATCGCCGCCCTTGGCGAACACGCCGACGCCTTCGACCTGCGCCGGGTGGATCGCTGCGCCTCCACCAACAGCATGCTGGTGGAGCACATCCCGGCGGACGGCGGCCGCATACCCGTGCTGGTCGCCGATCATCAGACCGCCGGGCGCGGGCGGCGCGGACGGCAGTGGTGTTCCTGGCCGGAAGGCAGCCTCGCCTTTTCCGCCCTGTGGCGTTTCGCCGACGGCGCGCCCGCCCCGGCGGGCCTTTCACTGGCCGCAGGGCTGGCGCTTGCGCGCGCGCTGGAAAATCTGGGTGCGGAGGGCGTGCAGCTCAAGTGGCCCAATGATGTGCTGATTCACGGCGGCAAGATCGCCGGGATTCTTATCGAACTGCTCCCCGGGCGCGGGCGCGTACCGGCGGCGGTTATCGGCATCGGCGTCAATCTGCGCCTGCCTGCGGACGCCGCCATTCCCGGCCAGTCCGCCGTGACCGATCTTTACCGCGAACTGGGCCGCGACGTCACCCGCCCCGCGCTGCTGGCCGCGATCCTGCGCGAACTTCGCCATCTGCTCGCCACCTATGCCGCCGCCGGTTTCCCCGCGCTGCGCGGCGCCTGGCAGCAGCGCAACGCCTTCGCGGGCCTGCCGGTGCGCATCGACGGCGAAAACACCCACCTCACCGGCCTCTGCGTGGGCGTGGACGACGACGGCGCCCTGCTGCTCGATACCGGCGACGGCGTGCAGCGCATTCTCTCGGGCGAGCTTTCACTGCGGGCGGCGACGTGATCCTGCTCATCGACGCCGGCAATACCCGCATCAAATGGCGGCTCTGCGCCGGTGACGCCGTGCGCGGCGAAGGCGCGCTCGCCCATGAGTCAGCCGACGATCTCGCTGCCGTTCTCGCGCACCACCCGGCCATCCGCCGCGTTGTCGGCGTCAACGTCGCGGGCGCGGCGCTCGCCGCGCGCATCGAAACCCACGCCGCGGCGGCCGGGCTGCAACCGGAATGGATCACCGCCAGCGCCGCCCGGTGCGGGGTTCGCAACGGCTACGACGATCCCGCCTGTCTCGGCGCGGACCGCTGGGCCGCGCTGATCGGCGCGCGCCAGCTTCACCCGCACGCCTGCCTGGTCGTGACCTCGGGCACCGCCACCACGGTCGATCTGCTCGACGGCGACGGCCATTTTTCCGGCGGCCTGATCCTGCCCGGCGTGGATCTGATGCGCCGCGCGCTCTCCACCCGCACGGCCCAGCTGCCTTTCACGGAAGGGCGCTTCGCCGAAACCCCGCGCAACACCGCCGACGCGATCCACTCCGGCTGCCTGCACGCCCAGGCGGGCGCGGTGGAGCGCATGTTCGCCCGCATCGCCGCCGCGCCGCGCGCCTGCTGCCTGCTCGGCGGCGGCGGCGCGGACAGTTTCGCCGGGCTGCTCGGCATTCCGCTGCGGCGCGTCGACAACCTCGTCCTGCACGGGCTCGCCGTTATGGCGCAGGCCCCTGCCGCATCATCCCCGCCATAAGATCACCCAAGGAGGAAAAAACATGAGCGACATCACCCGGGTTTTTCTCGAAGCCGACGAGATTCCCACCCACTGGTACAACATCGCCGCCGATCTGCCCAGCCCGCCCGCGCCGCCGCTGGGGCCGGACGGCAAACCGGCCACGCCGGAGCAGATGGGCGCAATTTTCCCCGGCGCGATCCTCGAACAGGAAATGAGCGCCGAGCGCTGGATCGCCATTCCCGACGAGGTACGCGAAATCTACCGCCTGTGGCGACCCAGCCCGCTGGTGCGCGCCACGCGGCTGGAACAGGCGCTGGGCACCCCGGCGCGCATTTTCTACAAGTACGAAGGGGGTTCGCCCGCCGGTTCGCACAAACCCAACTCCGCCGTGCCGCAGGCGTTCTACAACCGCCAGGCGGGCATCAGACGTCTCACCACCGAAACCGGGGCCGGGCAATGGGGCTCGTCCATCGCCTTCGCCGGGCAGATGTTCGGCCTTGAGGTGCGCGTGTACATGGTCAAGGTGAGCTACGAGCAGAAACCCTACCGCCGCCTGATGATGCAGACCTGGGGGGCCGAGGTGTTCGCCAGCCCGTCGCAGATCACCGAAACCGGACGCCGGGTGCTTGCGGCCGATCCGGACAACCCCGGCTCTCTCGGCCTCGCCATCTCGGAAGCGGTGGAAGAAGCCGCCGGCCGCGCCGACACCAATTACACGCTGGGCTCGGTGCTCAACCATGTGCTGCTGCATCAGACCATCATCGGCCAGGAGGCGAAGAAGCAGTTCGAGAAAATCGGCCTTTATCCGGACGTGATCTTCGGCCCCTGCGGCGGCGGTTCCAGCTTCGGCGGCATCGCCTTCCCCTTCCTGGCCGACCGCGCGGCGGGCGACAGACGCGCGCAGAACCTGCGCTGCGTGGCCGTCGAACCCACCTCGTGCCCGACGCTGACCAGGGGCGCGTATGCCTACGACTTCGGCGATGCCTCCGGCTTCACCCCGCTGATGAAGATGTACACCCTCGGCCACGATTTCACCCCGCCCGGCATCCACGCGGGCGGCCTGCGTTACCACGGCGCTTCGCCGCTGGTATCGCAGCTGTTCCACGAAAATCTGATCGAGGCGCAGGCAGCGCCCCAGCTCGCCACGTTCGAGGCGGGCGTCCAGTTCGCCCGCGCGGAAGGCATCATCCCCGCGCCGGAATCGAACCACGCCATCCGCGCCGCCATCGATGAGGCGCTCGCCTGCAAGGCCAGCGGCGAACCCAAAACCATCCTGTTCAACCTTACCGGGCATGGCCATTTCGACATGAGCTCCTACGAACGCTACTTCTCCGGCAAGCTGGAAGACTACGACTACCCGGCCGAAGCGGTGCGCACCTCGCTGCAGCATCTGCCGAAATTCGGCTGAGCATCCCGTGGCGCGGGAAGGGGCCAAGCCTCTTCCCGCGCTTTTTCCCCAGGCTTTTTATCTTTTCCGCGCTTTCACCCTGCCCCCGCCCGCTTATCCGCCGCCGCCGGATCGGGTAAGCTTTCCGCATGTCGACGCTGCGCTTCCTCTTCATCCTCCTGCTCATTCTCAACGGACTCGCCTTCGCCGCCACCGGTGGATGGCTGGAGCTGAGGCCGCCGCCGCACGGCGAACCGGACCGCATCCTCAACCAGCTCAACCCTGAACGCATCCGGCTGGCCGCGCGCAGCAGCCGCGAAACGCCCGCATCCGCCGCCACGCAGGAAACGCCCGCGCCCGCCGCCGCACCGGAGAACGCCGTCTGCGCCGCCTGGTCCGGCCTGTCCGCCGACGAAGCAGACAAACTTGCCAGCCGTCTTGCCGAAGCCGGACTCTCTCCCCGCCGCAGCAGCACCGAAACGCCCGGCGCTACCTGGTGGGTGCGCATTCCGCCGCAAGGCAGCCGCGATGGGGCCGAACGCAAGGCGAAGGAACTGCGCGCGCTCGGCGTCACCGACCTGTTCATCGTCCAGGAAGCCGGGCCCAGCCAGTTTGCCGTTTCTCTCGGCATCTTCAGAACCGAGGCCGCCGCGAACCAGCAGCTGGCCCAGCTGCGCACGCGCGGCGTGCGCTCGGCCGACGTTGAAATGCGCAGCGCGCCCCAGTACCGGATTGAAGTCACCGCGCCGCCCGCGCGTATCGCCGCAGCCGAAGGCAACGGCACGCAGCACCGCGCCGTCTGCCTGCCGTGAGCGCGGCAAATCCGCCTTCTTCCCGCGACGGCAGCCAGCCCTCCGCTCCCATCATCGGCCTCACCGGCGGTATCGGCAGCGGCAAGAGCGCGGCGGCGGAGCGCTTCGCCGCGAACGGCGCCAGCATCGTCGATACCGACGCCATCGCCCGCGCACTCACCGCCCCCGGCGGCAGCGCGATTTCCGCTCTCCGCGATACCTTCGGCACGGCGCTGATCGCCTCCGACGGCAGTCTGGACCGCGCAGCCATGCGCGCACTGGTTTTCTCCCGCCCTGCCGCCCGGCACGAGCTTGAAGCCATCCTGCACCCCATGATCCGCGCCGAAAGCGAACGCCTGTGCCTGGCCGCACGCGGCCCCTACGTCATCCTTGCCGTGCCGCTACTGGTTGAATCGGGCGGCTACCGCTCGCGCTGCGCCCGTATCTGCGTGGTCGACTGCTCCGAGGCGCTGCAGATCGAGCGGGTGCGCAGCCGCAGCGGACTCGACGAAGCGCAGATCCGCGCCATCATGGCCACCCAGGCCAGCCGCGCGGAACGCCTCGCCGCCGCTGACGACATCATCGACAACAGCGGCATGCTGGAAGAGCTCCACGCCCAGGTGGATGCGCTGCACCGCCTTTACAGCGATATCACACGCGGCATGGCGTCCGCCTGCCCGTAGATGGTCAGGGATTGCGCCATGGCGCGGCCCCATGCAAAACCGCTGTGCTATCATCGCCCGACATTTCCAGAACCTTCCAGATTTGCGGACACGGCGCGGTGATCAGTTACGAATATCCCCTTAACGAGCGCATCCGCACCCTTTTGCGCCTGGAGGATCTGTTCCGCAAGACCACCTATTTCACCGCCAACGACACTCCGCAGGATCACCACACGGTTCTCCTGACCCTGTTCGAAGTGCTGGAAGTCGCCAGCCGCGCGGATCTCAAGGTCGACCTGCTCCAGGAGCTCGAACGCCAGCGCCATACCCTGATGGCTTACCGGAACAACCCGGACATTTCAGAGGAAGCGCTTTCCGGCGCGCTGTACGAAATCGAACAGGCCTCCGCCGGCCTGCTCGGCATGGCGGGCAAGATCGGTCAGCATCTGCGTGACAACGAATGGCTGATGACCATCCGCGGACGCATGGCCATTCCCGGCGGCGCCTGCCAGTTCGACCTGCCCTCCTACCACTTCTGGCTGAACCAGGACGTTGCCGCGCGGCGCTGCGATCTGGAACGCTGGGTGCAGCCGGTGCTGCCAATCCGCAGCGGCATCGACATCGTGCTGCGTCTGCTGCGCGGCAGCGGACGGCCGGAAAACCAGCAGGCCCACGCCGGCACCTACCAGCTGACCATGGCCGGGCGCACCGCGCTGATGCTGCGGGTCCGCATTCCGCGCACGGAAGCGGTGGTGCCCGAAATCAGCGCCAACAAGTACGCGCTCAACATCCGCTTCATGCTGCCCGAAACCACCGTCCGCCCCCGCGTGGCCGAGCGCGACGTTCCTTTCGAACTGACCTTCTGCAGCCTGTAATGAGCGGCGCAGCCCATCCCCGCACGGTGAAATGCCCCGGCTGCGGCAAACCGGCGCCATGGAACCCTGAAAACCGCTTCCGCCCCTTCTGCTCGGAACGCTGCAAACAGATCGACCTCGGCGCGTGGGCTTCGGAAAGCTACCGCGTGCCAGCCGCCGCGCCCGACTCCGCGGACGAAGCCGCCGATCCCTCCTGATCCCGCGCCCACGCGCCCCGGATTGCGGCAACACCATGCGCACCCGCATCGCGCGCGGTTTCCATGTCCGCCGCTGTCAGCCCGCCCAGCGCCAGCACCGGCAGCGGCAGCCCCGCCGCCAGCGCGGCAAAGCGCTCCCAGCCCAGGGGCGGCGCGCCGGGATGGGTCGGCGTATCCCTGACCGCGCCCAGCAGCGCGTAATCGAGCCCCAGTTCCGCCGCGCGCTCAAGCTCTTCACGCAGATGGCATGAAGCGCCCACCCAGGGAAAATCCGGCCGCGCATCCAGCCCGGCGAGGCGGGAAGCGGGCAGGTGCACGCCGTCCGCGCCGGTCTCCCGCGCCAGCTCCACATCGTCATTGACCAGCGCCAGCGCTCCTGCGGCATGGGCGCGGCGCACCGCTTCGGCGGCAAAATCCCGCCGCGCTTCCCACGCCAGCCCCGGTTCGCGTATCTGGACCAGCTTCAGCCCGGCCGCCAGCGCCGCATCAAGCTCCGCCAGCTGGCGTTCAACCCCCACCGCTGCCGCGCGGGTAATGCCCATCATGCGCGGCAGGCGCAGCGCTTTCATGATCGGGCCATTGGCCGGCAGCATCGGTTCCGGCGGCGGGCCGTCCACCGCCTGCCAGCGCAGCGCACTGTGAACGTGGTCGTTCACTTCACCATCCCATGCCGTCACCTCGAAAAAATGCAGGCGCACATGGGCATGTTCATAAAGATGTTCCCGCCGCAGCCATGGGCGCAGATGGCGCACCCGGACGCCGAGCTCTTCTTCCAGCTCGCGGCACAGGGCCTGCGCGGGCGATTCACCCGCTTCCACCTTGCCGCCGGGAAATTCCCAGTAGCCGGCATAAACGGCATCCGGCGCCCGCTGCCCGAGCAGAAAACGGCCATCGCCGCGCACCATCACGCCCGCCGCCACATCAACCAGCCTGCGCGTCACCGCTCAGCGCTCCAGCCGTCCGGCGTAGTCGCGGGCGAACTGCCAGGCTACCCGGCCGGAGCGCGATCCGCGCATCAGCGCCCATTGCAGGGCCTCCGCGCGCGCCTGGCTGGCGGCCCGTTTCGGCACCCGGAACACGGCCAGCCAGTGGGCGACAATGTCGAGGTACTCATCCTGGCTGAACGGATAAAAGGAAATCCACAAGCCAAAACGCTCGGAGAGGGAAATTTTTTCCTCCACCGCCTCGCCCGGATGGATTTCGCCATCAACGTGGCGCACCTGCAGGTTTTCGTCGTGATATTCCGGCATCAGGTGCCGCCGGTTCGAGGTGGCGTACACGAGGATGTTGTCCGAAACCGCCGACACGGAGCCATCGAGCACGCTTTTGAGCGCCTTGTACGCATCCTCGCCTTCCTCAAAGGAAAGATCGTCGCAGTACAGGATGAAGCGCTCGGGCCGCCCCGACACCAGATCGACGATTTCCGGCAGATCGATCAGATCGGTCTTGTCCACCTCGATCACACGCAGCCCCTCTCCGGCATAGGCATTGAGCAGCGCCTTGATCAGCGAGGATTTTCCGGTGCCGCGCGCGCCGGTCAGCAGCACATTGTTGGCGCGCCTGCCCGCCAGAAACTGCCGCGTATTGCGGTCGATGCGCTCTTTCTGCTCATCGATATCGCGCAGATCCTCCAGCCGGATCGCATGCGGCGCGGCCACCGGCTGCAGGCTGGCGCGGCCGTGGCGACGGCGCCAGCGGAAAGCCGCCGCCGCATTCCAGTCCGGCGCGGCGGCCGGGCCCGGCAAAAGGTTTTCCAGCCGGTCAAGCACCCGCTCGGCGCGGCTCATCAGCTGCATCAGCTCATTCATCGTCGGTATCCGCGCAATCCCGCCGCCGCCGCGGCCATGTCGCCCACACAATAATGAGCAGCAGGGCGAGCGCGACGCCGGCTTCCAGAAAAATCACCCACATGGCGGTCTCCAGGGCAAAACGGCATGCCCGGTATACTGCGGGGCTGTGTTCTCCGAGTCTAACCGATCCTTTTCATGATGCCGCCTTTCCATCGCCACGCCCTGCCCGCAGCGCTCTTCCTGTTTGCACTTCTCGCGGGCTGCGCGGGCACACCGCCGCAGCCATCGCAAATTCCGGCCTGCCAGACGGCAACACCCTGCCCGGCCTGCCCCGTCTGCCCGGCCGCGCCGGATACGGCGGAAAGCGCCGCGCCGCCCGCCAGCCCGCTGCAGCTTTCCTCCTGGACCGCCCTCAGCGGCTGGCAGGACGACAATCCGGCCGCCGCATGGCCGGCGCTGCGCAAATCCTGCTCCGTTCTGGCGCGCAAACCCGGCTGGCAGTCCGTGTGCGAAATGTCCGCACGGCTGGGCGAAACGCCCTCACCCGCAGGCGCACGGCAGTTTTTCGAGGCGCATTTCGAGCCGTGGCAGCTCGTCAACCCCGACGGCAGCCGGGAAGGACTGATCACCGGCTACTACGAACCGCTTATCGCCGCCAGCCGGACGCGCTCGGAGCGTTACGCCTGGCCAGTGCACGGCGTTCCCTCCGACATGCTTACCGTTGAACTCGGCGATCTGTATCCCAGCCTTAAAAGCATGCGCCTGCGCGGACGCATCGTCGGCAACAGGATCGTTCCCTACTGGTCACGCAGCGAGCTGGAGCAGCGCGGCGGCGCGCTGCCCGCCGACATTCTGTTCTGGGCCGCCGATCCGATCGACCTCTTCTTTCTCCAGGTGCAGGGCTCCGGCCAGCTGCGACTGCCAGACGGCTCGCGGGCGCGCATCGGCTACGCCGACCAGAACGGCCACCCCTACCAGTCGATCGGGCGCTGGCTGGTTTCACAAGGCGAACTCCCGCTGGAACAGGCCTCTATGGAAGGCATCCGCCTCTGGGCGCAGAAACACCCCGCGCGGCTGCATGAACTGCTCAACGCCAATCCCAGCTACGTTTTTTTCCGCGAACTGTCCGCGGAAGGCGGCCCGACCGGCGCCCTGGGCATCCCCATTACCGCAGAACGCAGCCTCGCCGTCGATCCGGCCTCCATTCCACTCGGCGCTCCCGTATTTCTCTCGACCACCTATCCGCGCAGCGAACGCCCGCTCAACCGCCTTATGCTCGCGCAGGATACCGGTGGCGCCATCAAGGGCCGCGTGCGCGCCGATTTTTTCTGGGGCTTCGGCGCCGAGGCCGGAACCCAGGCCGGCCGCATGCGCCAGCAGGGCCGGTTGTGGGTGCTGCTTCCAAAAGGGATGCAGCCATAACCGTTGTAGATGTCGCTCACAACATCCCGGGGGAAAGTCTGGCGAATAGGCCGTCGGCGGGTTCCTGTTTTTCTCGCGGCTTTTAAAAAATCGGCTTCAGAACGCCGAAGCAGCCGCGCCTGCGCTCGCCCATTTACCAGAGCCAGAGAGACGCTTTCCATGCGCTGACAGAAATAACGGCCAGCCCCTGTAACCGGCATCCGCGTGCAGTCATGGCGACAACGCTTTCTGTCACCCCATCAGCCCTTATCTCTCCGGATCAGGGCAATCAGTTTCGGGCAGTTTCATAAAACGCTCACGAATAGCGACGAGCGCCTCCCATTCACCCAGAAGAGCGCTGACACAGTCCGGATCGAAATGAACACCGCTGCCGCCCTGCATAAATGTGGCGGCATCTTCCAGCGACCAGGCTGACTTGTAAGTGCGCCCCGAGGTCAGTGCGTCAAATACGTCGGCTGCCGCGACAATCCGGCCTGCAAGCGGAATCGCATCCGCAGCAAGCTGCCGGGGGTAACCGCTGCCATCGAATTTCT
Organism: Rhodocyclaceae bacterium; assembly: GCA_031555955.1. Lineage (GTDB taxonomy): Bacteria > Pseudomonadota > Gammaproteobacteria > Burkholderiales > Rhodocyclaceae > Azoarcus. Next base: position 34,701 of record JAVBTY010000028.1, read on the forward strand.
CATGATGCGTCAACGCGATCGTTGCACCAAGCTGGATGACGCTGGATGACGATTCTTTCAGGATATCGTGCCCAATAATGGGGTGGCGCTGCATGATCGCCTGCTCCCCGGGTGTAAGCGGCCCTTCTTTCAGCAGAATATGGTCTGGAATGCCGAGTTTGCCCACATCATGCATCGGCGCGGCAAGAAATACCTTTTCGACATAGTCTTCTCCGCACCCCAGCCGCCGGGCAATCAGGGCCGAATAATGAGACATGCGCTGGATATGGGCTCCCGTTTCCGCGTCGCGGAATTCCGCCGCACGCGCCAGACGCATGATCGTCTCCCGTTCGCGCGCCAGAATTTCCGCTGTCGCCTCACGCACCGCCCCCGCCAAAGCCTCGGCACGAATCCGGGTGGCAAGATGCCCTTCCCGCAGTCTGAGCATGTTGCGCACACGCGGCTCAAATTCGTGGATGTCAACGGGTTTGTTAAGGAAGTCATTGGCGCCCGACTCAAGCGCCTGGTAGCGTACCTTGCGCTCATGGTTGGCCGTTACCATCAGCACCGGGACATCATCATGACTATGCCATGAACGCACACGCCGGATAAACTCCAGCCCGTCAATCTCCGGCATCATGTAATCAACAATAATCAGATCCGGTTCATTACGCGCACACCAGGCCAGCCCCTCGACCGGATGCGAAAACGTGTGAATCCGCCGCCCAGGCGTGCGGGCAGCAAGCTTCTCCATCAGGACAAGATTAAGTTCAGTGTCATCAACAATGAGAATGTTCATATAAACGCTCAGGTAGCGCGCCTTTCAGTATCGGATATTACAGATCCAGCTGCCGTGATTATTCTCCGCTACCCAGATGAAATTTCTGTCCAGCCAGAATCGTCCATGCGATTTTACGGGCTCTGCAGCAAACTGAAGTCCCCGGGTAATCCCCCGGCTGCTTCAAGTTTGAAGTGCGCCACCTGATTTCAGGTTGATGATTTTCCGCGCAAATACCTCAGTGGCGCGCTCCGCCGTCGCCATGCCTTCCAGCGCGGCTTTCTGTTCGCGCAGCGCGCGGGCGGCGCCCGCAACGCGCGCCTGCACCGCCTGCAGGCTGTCGCCGTAGTCCTGTGTTTCTTTTTTCAGCCGCGCGAACTGCTCGATCAGGCTCTGCTGTTTGTCCAGGGTGCGCAGTTCTGCCGCCAGCGCGGCGAACTCCGGCGCGGCGTCGCCCGCGTGTTCGGCCAGCTTTTCGACCTCTCCGGCCAGCGCGGCGATCTTGTTTTCGCCCGCGGTCTGGGCTGTAATGAGGCATTCGGTCTTGATGGTGCTGCCTGCCATGTCTGCAAAATCTCCTGCCGCGCTCTCCGGGATCTGGAAATCACCATTGTTTTATGCCGTTGTTGTCACCCTTTTCGGGACGGCCCGCGTCTACGATCTGAATCCTTTCATCCTGGTCGCCCATGTGATCCTGGCGGGCGGGTTTTCCCTTTCGCTCTTGATGGTGCTATCTCCTGGCGCTCGCGCCAGGGTCTTGCAATCACCGTGGTTTTATGCCGTTGTTGCCGCCCTTTTCGTGGCGGGCGGCATCTACGGTTTCAACCCTTTCTTTCTGGTCGCCCAGGTGGTCATGGTGGGCGGGCTTTTCCTTGCTCCATTCGCGCTGATGCTGTTCCTGATCGCCCTGATCGGGCGCTGACGCGCCCGGCCTTATCACGGTCAGAGCAGGCTCACGCGCGCGAATCCGCTGTAGTCATCATCGGTCGCCAGCTCCGGCACGTAGAGCGCCTTGCCTCCGAGCGACAGCGCGGCTTCTTCGTCGCCGATCCAGCTGAAATCGCCATCCAGCGTCAGACTCACGCGCGGGATGATCAGGCGCGCTTTCTGAATTGCCCCGAGTTTTCCAGGACATTCCCCCTGCCGATGAGCCGAAGACTTTCGCCGTCGGTTTCCTGAAAGCCGCCGTAGCTCACTACGCGGCTGTGGTGGGTCGCATCCAGCGCGTGCTGACGGACAACGGCAGCGCCTATCGCTTAAAGCCCTTTGCCCGTGCCTGTCGGGTACCCGGCATCAGGCACCAACTTTATCGGCCGCAAACCAACGGCAAGGCTGAACGTTTCGTCCAGACGTGTCTGCGGGAATGGGTCTATGCCAGAGCCTATGCCAACAGCGCTGAACGCACCTCCTGGCTGCCTTCCTGACCTGCTACAACAGACAGCGACCTTTCTGTTTACTGAACAGAGGCCACGCGGTTACGCCCACGGCCTTTCGCAGCATAAGCCCCCTGGTCGGCACGCTTGATCAGCGCATCAAAATCTTCCATTGTGCCGTCGCGCGTGGCCACACCAACGCTGATTGTCAATTGCAACTGCAGATCGCCCGTATTGATCACAAAGTTTTCGACCGCACACCGGAGACGTTCGCCACAAACCAGCGCGGCCTCCAGCGCGGTATCCGGGCAGATAACAAGAAACTCGTCTCCGCCGGTCCGGCAGATCACATCATGGCCGCGCAATGCCGTACGCAGGGCAGCTGAAACCTGGCGCAGCACGCTATCGCCGATATCATGCCCCCAGGTATCGTTGATCTGCTTGAAACCGTCCAGATCAATGATCATGCAGGACATGGGGTGCCGGTTTCGCGTTGTCGCCGTCCATTCCTGGCCGATGCGGTCGATCGCATACCGGCGGTTGGGGAATCCGGTCAGCGCATCCGTTAATGCCGCCTCCTGCAGGCGCCGGTTTGTAATCGCCAGTTCCGCGGCGAAATGGCGCAGTTCCTCGCGTTCATGCTCCAGCTCCTGTTGCAGGCGGACCGTGCGTTGCCCCGCGCGCAGACGGGCGCCAAAAATTTTTGGCTTCACGGGCTTGACCAGGAAATCATCCACCCCGGTTTCAAAAGCCTCGATCAGACGTTCGTCATCCTCTCCGTGCGTCACCAGAAGAATGTAGATTCCACGCCCCACTCTGGTTGCACGCAAGGCGCGCACCAGGTGCAGCCCCTCCATGCCTTTCATGCTCCAGTCGATCACCATCATGTGCGGCTGGGTTTCGAGCGCCAGTTCCATGCATTGCTGGCCAGTTTCAGCTTCCAGCACCGCATGCCCCGCCTCTTCCAGGACGTTGCGCAGCAGCTTTCGCACCGCGGCTTCGTCATCGGCAACAAGCACACGCATGCCGTCAGCGCCGGGGACCGTAGCAGTTCCGTTTCCCGGCAGATCTGGCCGAGCTGTGCCCGCAAGAGGTTTTTCATCGTTCTGGCGGATCAGTTCGCTGAAGGACGGTGGATCGTTCGTTTCAAGCTGCAGCAGTTTTCCCCACTCCACCCATTCCCGCCCGATACATTCGCAGGCGGCGGCGAAATCTTCCCGGCTCAGACCAAGCCGGGTGCCAAGCCTGAGCACCGCTGGCATCAGCCCGGCCTGTTCAATTTCCGGAGCAAGGCAGATTTCGGCAATAGCGCGCGACAGCACCAGGCTCTGCATCAATATTGCGGTGCGTGATTCTCCGTCAAAATTCGATTCTTCCGCCTGTCCGAAATACAGCACCGCTCCGGTAAAAACGGGCGGAACGCCCCAGTCCGCCAGCATCGCCGCGCCCAGTTCGTGGTGATTCATGGCGAAAGCCTGCTGTTCAAGTTCCGCCAGTTTCACCTTCGGGGTGCGCTGCGCCTCCAGCAGAAGCCGCCCGTACCCGGCCGGATACAGGGTCGCAAGGGCCAGCTCGCCGATCCGGGCAAGCAGACCGATACTGAAAGCCTCATCCGCGGCGATAGCCCGTACCCGCAGGGCGATTACCTGCATTGACAACGCCATCAGCAGGGAGGAAGACCAGAATCGCACGTAGTCGAATCCTGGACAGACTCCCTTGCGGTAGCTGGAGAGCAGCGAAAACCCCAGCGCCATCGTCCGCACCGCGGGCAGACCAAGCACCACCAGCGCCTCCGGCACCGATACGATCGCACGTCCGCTGAGCCTCACCGTGCCGTTGGCCGCCTTGATCAGACGGCCAACGAATGCTGGATCGCTTTTGATGACCTGCGTCAGCTCAGACATGGAAACATCGTCGTCCCGGGTCAGACGAATCACCGCCAGCGCAACGCCGCGCGGCGAAGGCAGATCTCCGGAAGCCTTGATCTGTTCGAAGCGGTTCATGTCAATCGGGCCTGGCATTGTTTTTTTCCCTGTCACAAAAATCCCGCAGCCTGTCCGCCGCATCGGTCAAGGAACTTTACCCTGCTACCGTGCGGATCGTCGACCGCCAGACGCGCCAGGTTTCCCGGAGCAGTCAGCGTAAAGTGCCCCCATGCAGCCAGTAACGCAAAAAAGGATTTGACTTATGAATCCTGACGCTGGAAAAACGGCTCTGTTTTCAGAACAGCCCCTCAAACCAGGGTTGCGGGCTCTTCCGCCAGCTGCCCTTCCCGCATGCGTAGCACGCGCCCGCAGCGCCGCGCCAGCGCCTCATCGTGAGTAACAAGAACAAGCGTTGTACCCGCCTCGCGGTTGAGGCTGAACATCAGTTCGATGACCGTGCGGCCGGTTTCGGCATCGAGATTGCCGGTGGGTTCGTCGGCCAGCAGCAGGCCAGGATCCGGCGCAAACGCGCGCGCCAGCGCCACGCGCTGCTGCTCACCGCCGGAAAGATGTTTCGGATAGTGTCCAAGCCGGTCGCCAAGCCCCACTCGCGCCAGCCAGCGCGCGGCAACCGCACGGGCATCGCCCGCACCGGCCAGTTCCAGCGGCAGCATGACGTTTTCCAGCGCGGTCAGTGCGGGCAACAGCTGGAAGGACTGAAAAACAAAGCCGATTGATGCGCCGCGCAGGGCCGCGCGCGCATCTTCGTCAAGGTGGAACAGATCGGCGCCCTGAATGCGCACCGTGCCAGCGCTGGGAACATCAAGCCCGGCGAGCAGTCCGAGCAGTGTCGATTTGCCCGAACCGGATGCGCCGACGATAGCCACCGACTCACCCGCGCCGACGGTAAAACCGATGTCGTGCAGAATATGCAGATCGCCCCGGCCATCGGCCATGGCGACCCACTTGCCAAGCCCGGCCGCCTCGACGACCGGAATGGGAGATACCATGCCGCTACGATCCATCCTCACCCTCTTCCCGATCCTGTTTGTCATCCTGTGTTCCGGCACCGCGCATGCAACGACGATTCTGGTGTGGGGCGACAGCCTCTCCGCCGGCTACGGCCTGAAGCCCTCAGAAGCCTGGCCCACTCTCCTGCAGACGCGCCTGACAAACGAGGGGTTCCGCCACACCGTGGTCAATGGTAGCGTTTCCGGCGAGACATCGGCAGGCGGTCGTTCCCGGCTGCCCGCCGCGCTGGAACAGCATAAACCGGACATCCTGATCCTCGAACTCGGCGCCAACGACGGCCTGCGCGGACTCAGGCCGACCCTGCTCACCGACAATCTCAAGACGATGGTGGGCGCCGCCCGTACCGCTGGCGCGCGCGTGCTGCTGATCGGCATGCGCATGCCCCCCAATTACGGCCCGGTCTATACAGCCCGTTTTGAACAGAGTTTCACCGACGTGGCGCAGGCGGACAAGGTGCCGCTGGTGCCTTTCCTGTTCGATGGCTTCGCCGACAAACCCGCCCTGTTCCAGTCCGACGGCATTCACCCCACCGCGGCGGCACAGCCGCTGATTCTTGATACCGTCTGGAAGGAACTGACGCCACTGCTGCAGCCCTGATGCGGCCGCGCCGGGCCCCTCGTCCGCCCGGCCCCGCATGGTTTTTCACTCAACTTCCACCCTGCCCGGCCCCGCCGCCATACATCCGATCACGCGGCCCTCCACGCCCTGCGCGGCGGCGATAGCGGCCTGCGCCTCATCCAGCGCATGCGGCGCGCAGGCAATGAGCAGACCGCCGGATGTCTGCGGATCGGTGAGTAGCGCGCGCTGCCACGGCTGCACCGTTTCCGCCAGCGCCACCGCTTCACCGTAGCTCGCCCAGTTGCGCGCGGATGCGCCGGTGGCGATGCCCTCGCGCGCAATACCAGCCGCCTCATCGATCAACGGCAGATCGCCGAAACGCAGCCGCGCCGTCAAACCCGCGCCACGGCACATTTCCAGCAGGTGCCCGGCAAGGCCGAAGCCAGTCACGTCCGTCATCGCATGCACGCCATCAATGGCGGCAAGCGCGATGCCAGCGCGATTCAGCAGCGTCGTCCAGCGCAGCATTTCCCCATAACCGGCGGGCGACAGCCGTCCCTTTTTCAACGCGGCGGACAGCATGCCAATGCCTAGCGGCTTGGTGAGCAGCAGCACATCGCCAGCATGCGCGCCCGCATTGGTGCGCACCCGCGCCGGATCAACAATGCCGACGCCGACGAGACCGTAAATCGGCTCCAGGACATCGATGGAATGGCCGCCCGCAAGCGGAATACCGGCTTCGCGGCACACCGACGCGCCGCCTTCGAGAATGCGCCCGATCACCTCCGGCGGCAGTTTGTCCAGCGGCATGCCAACCAGCGCCAGAGCGAGGATAGGCGCGCCACCCATCGCGTAGACGTCGGACAGGGCATTGGTGGCGGCGATGCGGCCGAAGTCGGCGGGATCATCGACGATCGGGGTAAAGAAATCCGTGGTGACGACCACCGCCTGGCGATCGTTAAGACGATATACGGCGGCATCATCGGCGGTATCGGCGCCGACCAGCAGATCTGTCGGCACAATGCCCGCCGGCACGCGCGCGAGCAGATCAGCAAGCACGGCGGGCGCGATTTTGCAGCCGCATCCGCCACCATGAGAAAATTGGGTGAGTTTGATCGTATTCATCAATGACCAGGGAAAACGGGCAAGGCGGCAGGCCCCGAAAGAGACAGCATCATGGAAATACGCAGGGGCGTTGCGACCGTAGCACAGCTGGCGACCTTTGACGAGATCATCGACGCGCGCACACCGGCAGAATTCGCGGAAGACCGCCTGCCCGGCGCAATCAGCCTGCCAACGCTGGACGACGCGCAGCGCATCGCCGTTGGCACGGCCTATAAACAACGTTCGGCCTTCGAGGCGCGGCGCATCGGCGCGGCGATGGCGGCGGAAAACATCGCCCGCCACCTTGCCGGGCACTTTCACGACAAACCAAAAAACTGGCGTCCGCTGGTCTATTGCTGGCGCGGCGGCATGCGCAGCGGCGCGCTCGTCACCTGCCTGCGCATGGTGGGCTGGGACGCCTGCCAGCTCGAAGGTGGCTACAAGGCATTCCGCAACCACGTTATCAGCGAACTGGGGCAGCTCCCCGCCCGCCTTGCCTTGCGCGTGCTGTGCGGCCCCACCGGCAGCGGCAAGACGCGGATTCTCGAAGCGCTCGCCGCGCAGGGCGCACAGACGCTCGACCTTGAAGCGCTGGCGGCGCACCGGGGCTCGGTGCTGGGCGCAATGCCCGAACGCCCGCAGCCATCGCAAAAAGCGTTCGAAACCCTGCTGCACGAACGCCTGCGCCAGCTCGACCCGGCCCGGCCCGTATTCATCGAAGCGGAAAGCCGCAAGATCGGCCGCCTGCAGGTGCCCGAGCCCTTGCTGGCGGCAATGCGCGCGGCTCCCTGCATCGTCATCGACGCCGGGCGCAATGCGCGGTGTGATTTTCTCTTGCGCGATTACGCCTGGATTGGCGACGACATCACCGCCCTGCAGGAAAATCTCGACCGCCTCCAGGGGCTGCAAAGCAATGAAACGCTGGCCCGCTGGCGTGAATGGGCTAACGCGGGCAAACTGAAGCCGCTACTCGGGGAACTGGTTGATCTGCACTACGACCCGCTTTACCGCCGCTCACACGGCGGCAATTACCGCCAGTTCGCCGCCGCGCCGCGCCTTGTCGCGGACGATCTTTCACCCGTCGCGGTAGAAGACCTCGCCCGCCGCATTCTCACGCAGGGCTGACCGCCGCCGCACACGCGCCAGAACCGTTCAGGGCAAACGGGGCGTCACGCGCCCCCGGACGGCGCACAGGCGTTGCACCACTGCCGCGCGCGGGGCGGCGATCTCGCCCTGTTCAAAGGCGACCACAGTCCAGTCCGGCGGCAGGCGCTGGAGCAGTTCGTCCGGGGCCAGCAGAAAATCCGGGCTGGCGGGTCGGCCGAAACGTTCGTTGCCCTCCATGAAGGTTTCATAGATCAGCACCCCTCCCGGACCAGGCAGGCCAAACAGCGCATCGAGCCGGGGGCGAAACAGATAACTGGTCACCACCACGGCATCGAAACAGCGCCCCCCATAAGGCCACGGGCCGCTTTCCAGATCGGCCCGGAACGGCTTCACCCCTGGCGCATCGCGCAGCAGATCAAGCGTGGCGGCGTCACGATCCACCGCCTCGACACGAAAACCACGCCGCGCCAGCCACCGTGCGTGCCGCCCTGCGCCGCAGGCGTAATCAAGCACCTCGCCGCCAGGCGCGATCAGGGGTGCGAAACGCACCACCCACGGCGACGGTACGGGTTGCCCGCCAGGTTCAGTCATATTTCCGTAGTCTCCACTGACCACAGGGGCGCGTGGGCGGCGAGCGCCGACGTAGCAAGCCCGGCGCCACGCGCTTGTCAGCCCGGTTTTTTCCAGCTGATCCGACGTGTTTCACTGCAGCCCAGAATATTGATGTCGTTTGCAGTTCGTTCGATGTCCCAGACTTGCCAGGTAGCAAGAACATTTCTGTACAAGGGTGTTCCGTCCTGAGCGTAGATCGCCACAAAGTAGCGTCCTGTCGAGGCCCGGGATTTATTCACAACCATGATTACGGGATCACTGCCAAGCTTGTCGACCCCAAGCCGCATGGGGTGCATCACAAACACGGATGGCAGTTTTTCCTGGATGGTTGGCGTACCGTCTTTCTTCGCCATGAACTCCCGTTCTTTAAAAGATACGTCGAGCCCCAGGTCCGGAATTTTAGAAGCTCTTCCTTCGAGCCGGTCGAGATGGAAGTGGAACGAACGAAAAATGTCTTCGAAATGTTGCGATATTCCCGCCCACGTTTCCTTTGACCTGCCGCGGCACTGGTTTTCTGTTACTTCCTCAGAAAGTTGCGGCGAGATATAGCCTTGATAATTTTCGATCTCTGCAATGTTTTTCCTGGAATCCCAGCTTGCACCTGCAATACCGCCGCCAGAATCGCAGCCGACCATCACTAGCGCCAGGAGCATAAATAGTACGTTTCGCATAGGCCCAACTTCCCTGGTGACGGCTCCTCCCGGACGGACATCCGGCGCGCGTATTCTAGCAAGCAGCCAGGCTCCTTTATGCCGGATCGAGCCGCAGCACGCAGCCATCGCTATCATCGAGCAGCCACAGCCTGCCGTCCGGCCCCTGGCGCACATCGCGGATGCGTTTTCCCAGGCTGAAACGTTCTTCACGTACGATCCTGCCGCCTTCCCGCTGCAGACGCACCAGCATCTGCGCCTTGAGCGCACCGGCGAAAACGCTTCCTTTCCAGCCCGGATACACGTCCCCAGTGTAGAAAGCCATGCCAGAAGGCGCGATTGACGGCGCCCATTGCAGCAGCGGCGACTCCACGTCAGCCCGTTCGCTGCCCTCGCCGATCCTGAAGCCGGTAACGTATTCGCGCCCGTAGGTAATCACCGGCCAGCCGTAGTTGCGCCCGGGCAGTACACGGTTCACCTCGTCACCGCCCTGCGGCCCATGTTCGCTGATCCACAGTTCTCCGTTGGCTGGATCAAGCGCCGCGCCCTGCACGTTGCGATGTCCGTAGGACCAGATTTCCGGCAGAGCGCCGGGACGGCCAATGAAAGGATTCTCCGCCGCCGCGCCGCCGCCAGCTTCGATGCGGACGATCTTGCCCAGGTGGCTGCCGAGGTCCTGCGCCTTGTCGCGATGATCGTAGCGGTCACCGAGGGTCACGAACAGCCTGCCACCGGCATCGAACACCAGGCGCGCCCCCCAGTGATTGCCGCCCGGGGGATCATCACGCTGGGCGAAAATACGCCGCACATCACGCAGCCGCAGACTACCGGCATCCAGCGTCGCGCGCGCCACTGCGGTACGCGCCCCCTTTGCCGTGGGTTCCGCATAGGAAAAAAAGATAGCGCCGCTGGTCTCAAAATCGGGGGCAAGCGCTACGTCGAGCAGCCCGCCCTGCCCGCGCGCATACACTTCAGGCACGCCTGCGAGGGGAGCCGACACACTGGCCGCCGATGATGCGCCAGCCATGCTCAGGATACGCATGCGCCCCGGCCGTTCCGTAACCAGCAGACGATTCTCCGGCAGAAAGGCCAGCGCCCACGGATGCTCCAGCCCGCAGACGATTTCGGTAACGCGAACTGCGCCTGTTTCGCTACGGATCACGGTCTGCGCCTGGACCGGCGCCGATAACACTGCGTCCGGAATGCCCGCAATCAATACCAGCAGGGCGAACTGAAAAGGGAAGCCGGTTTTTTGTCTGGGCATGGCATTGTTCATAAAAAAGAAAACGGCATGGCTGGCTCATGGACCGAAGCATGACCACGGCTGCCACGGTAACCCCGGAACCCGCACAGCCGGTCCGGTTTCAGGCGGACCCGGCGACCTGGAAAACGTTCAGCCTTCAGAAAGCGGCATCTGGGCATTAAAGCCACAAAACTATGGTATAGAGAAGCAGCACTTTCGCAGCAACGCGCCATTCCATGCACCATGGATAAATCCTGCCTCTGGCGACTGTTTGTCCAGCCTTCCGCCCTGCCCCCCTTCCGGCGGTTCCTCCTGGCCGGGCTGCTGCTTTCCGCCTGCGCGCCGCTGGCCGCATCAGCGGCGGCGCCTGCCGCCGACGGCGCCTCACCGCTGGCGCTCGTCCTTGTAGCGGCGCTCTCGGCCGCACTGGCGGCAGCCATCGGCTACCGGATCGGCCATCTCCGCACAAAGCGCCAGCAGGACACACAGGCGAAGCGGGCGCACATGCGCGCCTCCCTCATTGATCTTGCGTCGGACTGGACGTGGCGCACGGACCACAACCATCGCTATCTTGCGATCAGCAGGGGCTTTCATGGCTGCACCGGTCTTGATCCGGCCACCCTCATAGGCCGCTCCCCCTGGGATCTGGCCGGGCCCGCAACCGAATCCGTCGACTGGGAGCCCTACCGCGCCAGCCTGAAAGAACAGGAAAAAATCACCCATACCTTTCCCCTGCGCGGTGCGGATGGGCACATCCGCCATTTTGAGCTGATCGGGCAACCGTTGCTGCGCAATGGCCTGTTCGCCGGCTACCACGGCATCGGGCGCGACATTACCGAACAGGTCACCACCGCCCGCGCCCTGCATAAAAGCCAGCAGCGTTACTCGGAAATGGTCGAATCGGTGAACGAAGTCATTTTCCGCTCCGACACGGAAGGACGGCTGACTTTTCTTAACAGTTTCTGGCGGACAGTGAGCGGATACCGGGTTGACCAGGCTCTGGGCAAGTCCCTTGCCAGCTTTCTGCATCCGGACGACTGCGCCAGCGCACAGGCGCACTTCGCCGATGTTATTGCCGGCAGGCAGCCGGAATGCCGCTGTGAGCTGCGGCTGCGCACCCGGAAAGGCGAAATCCGCTGGATCGAGGCTGCCGGGCGTCCCATCGTGGACGTGGATGAAGCGCCTTTGGGCATTGCCGGCACCCTGTCCGACATTTCCTCGCGCAAGGTGGCCGAGCTGACGCTGAAGAATGTGAATCAGGATCTGGAGGCCCGCGTCCACCAGCGTACCGCCGAACTGGAAGCCTCCAACCAGGAGCTGGAAGCTTTCTCCTATTCCGTTTCCCATGACCTGCGCGCGCCGCTGCGCGCCATCGACGGTTTTGCCCGTATTCTGGAAGAGGAGCTGGCGGACCGGCTCGACGACGATTCGCGCGGACATATCAACCGCATCCGCAAGGCCACCCAGCGCATGGCGCATCTGACCGACGCGCTGATCGAACTGGCCCGTCTCACCCGCGAACCGCTGCGCAAAGAAACCTTCGACCTGTCCGCAATGGCGGTGCAGATCATGGACGAACTGCGCGCCGGGGAACCCGCCCGTGTGGTTGAGCTCGAAATCGGCCAGGGCCTGATGGTCACCGCCGACCGCGTGCTGGTCCTTGTACTGCTTGAAAACCTGCTGCACAACGCCTGGAAATTTTCCGCCCGCGAGCCGGTCACCCGCATCACTTTCCGCGCCGGGCGCGAAAACGGGCAGCGCGTGTTCTGCATCGAGGACAACGGCGCCGGTTTTGACATGGCTTTCGCCGCCAACCTGTTCCGCCCTTTCCACCGCCTGCACAGCGCATCGGAATTTTCCGGCACCGGCATCGGCCTTGCGACCGTGCAACGCATCATCCAGCGCCACGGCGGCATGATCTGGGCGTACTCGAACCCGGGCGACGGCGCCCGTTTCTGCTTTACTCTCGGGAACTGATCCCTGATGCCGGGGTTATTTTGAGACCGTGCAATTGATTGTGCACTGCAGTATCATCCTCTTACTATCCTCCAGACGGATTGCCTCACCGGCGTCCCCCTCACGGCACCAGCCCGGACTCTTCGGATCTTTCCTGCAATGAAAGAAAAACACTACCTTTCCCCCCTGCTCGAACCCCAGTCCGTCGCCATCATCGGCGCCAGCGAGCGGGACGCCTCCCTTGGAAACGTCCTCATCCGCAACATGCTCGACGCCGGTTACAAGGGGCGCCTGTTCGCAATCAATCCGGGGCACGAATCGGTACTGGGCCTGCCCTGTTACAAGACGGTGGAAGACGTGCCCCACCGTCTTGATCTGGCCGTGATCGCCATCCGTGCAGACCGGGTTCCCGCCGCGATCGATGGCTGCGGCCGGGCCGGGGTGAAGGCTGTTATCGTGCTCTCGTCGGGCTTTTCTGAAACCGGCCCGCGCGGCGCCATGCTCGAACGCAAGGTGATCGAGGCCGCGCGGCGGCACCGCATCCGCCTGCTCGGCCCCAACTGTATCGGCATCATGCGCCCCGAACTCGGTCTGAACGCCACATTCGCCCAGGCCAGCGCGGGCAAAGGCACGATCGGCCTCATCTCCCAGTCCGGCGCGCTGTGCGCGGCGATTCTCGACTGGGCCAAACCGAACAACGTTGGCTTTTCCACCGTGGTTTCGCTCGGCGCCTCGTCCGATATCGATTTCGGCGAAGTGCTGGAGTACATGATTTCCGACCCGCGCACTGAAAGCATCTTCCTCTATGTGGAAGGCATCCGCGACGCGCGCCGTTTCATGAGCGCGCTGCGCGGCGCGGCGCGGGTCAAACCCGTGCTGCTGATCAAGGCCGGACGGCACCCGGACGTTTCGCAGGCGATCCTGTCGCATTCCGGCGCCAAGGTGGGCGACGACGCGGTATTCGATGCCGCGCTGCGCCGCGCAGGCGTGATCCGCCTGTACAACATGGCGCAGCTTTTTTCCGCCGCCAATGCGCTGTTCTCCCATTTCCGCCCGCGCGGCAACCGTCTGGCGATCATTACCAACGGCGGCGGGCCGGGTGTCATGGCGGCCGACCGCGCGGCCGATCTCGGCATTCCGATGGCCACGTTTTCCGAAAGCACCATCGAAAAGCTCAATGCCGCGCTGCCAGCGGGCTGGTCCCACGGCAATCCGGTAGATATCCTGGGCGACGGCGGCGCGGAGCAATACCGCAAGGCGCTGGCGGCGGTGCTGGAAGACGATAACGTCGACGGCGCGCTGGTGATGCTGACGCCGCAGGCGATGAGCGATCCGGATGGCGTCGCCGCGGCGGTGATCGAGCTGGAGGAAAACGCCGACAAACCCGTTCTCACCTGCTGGATGGGCGCGGAACAGATCATGAGCGCACGCCGCGCCTTTATCGACGCCGGCATCCCCACGCTGCGCACGCCGGAACCGGCGGTGGAACTGTTCAGCCACATTTCCGCCTACTACCGCAACCAGAAGCTGCTGATGCAGACGCCGTCGTCGCTGTCGCACCTGTCGCCGCCATCGATCGAAAGCGCCCGCCTGGTGATCGAAACCGCGCTGGCCGAACGGCGCAAGTCGCTTAACGAAATGGAATCCAAGGCGCTGCTGGCCGCCTTCCGCATCCCCATCGCGCAGACGGTGATTGCCCGTTCGGCCACCGAGGCGATGGTGCTGGCCGAAGAAATCGGCCTCCCCGTGGTGATGAAGATCGACTCACCGTCGATCATCCACAAGTCCGATTCCGGCGGCGTGCGCCTGAACCTTGGCAGCCTCGCCGCGGTACGTTCCGCCTACCAGGAAATTCTCGACGAAGTCCGCAAAAACCGGCCCGACGCCACCATCAACGGCGTGGCGATCGAACCGATGGTTCTCAAGCGCCACGGGCGGGAACTGGTCGTCAGCGTCCGGCGCGATCCGGTATTCGGCCCGGTGATCGCCTTCGGCGAGGGCGGCAACCGTGTCGAGGCGAACCGCGATCTCGCCATCGCGCTGCCGCCGCTGAACAATTACCTGGTGCACGACCTGATCCGCTCGACCCGCGTCTATCCGCTGCTGGGCGAATTCCGCAACATGCCCGCAATCAGGATGGAAGCGCTTGAACTGGTGCTGCTGCGCGTTTCTGAAATGGTCTGCGAACTGCCATGGATCACCAGCCTGGAGATCAACCCGCTGATCGTCGACGAACAGGGCGCGGTAGCCGTTGATGCGCGCATCGTCGCCGACAACGTCTCGCCCGCGGCCGACCGTTACGATCACATGGCGATCCACCCCTATCCGTCACACCTCATCACCCGCTGGATCATGCCCGACGGCGTGGAAATCACCGTGCGGCCGATCAAGCCGGAAGACGCCGATCTGGAAGTGGAATTCGTCCTCGGCCTCTCGGCTGAAACAAAGTATTACCGCTTCATGAATTCGCTGCGCGAACTGCCGCCCGCCATGGTCGCGCGCCTGACCCAGATCGACTACGACCGGGAAATGGCCTTTATCGCCACCATCATGGTCGAAGGCGCGGAAAAGGAAATCGGCGTGTGCCGCTACGCGGTCAACCCCGATGGCGAATCGTGCGAGTTCGCTGTTGTCGTCGCCGACGAATGGCAGCACCGCGGCCTCGCCCGCCGGCTCATGGGCGTGCTGATCGATACCGCGCGCAGCCGCGGCATCGCCTACATGAACGGCGTTTTCCTGGCCAACAACGAGCGCATGCTCAAGTTCGTACAAAGCCTTGGCTTTGTGCTCTCCAACGATCCGGACGACAACACCGTCAAGCTCGGCGTTTTGCCGCTGCAGGACTGACCCGGCCCCGCTTTCGCCCGCTCTCCGGCTTACGGAGAACGGGCGGGGTCCGCTCCTCCATTAACCCCCATCCAGGCCAGCGGCCATCGCGCACCCGCCGCCCGCTGCCGTATACCCGGCGAAAAGCTGTGCCAACACGGGAACCATTCAGCCGGATTACTTTCCCCAGAGAGGCAAATCTGATAAATCGCTATAATCCACGCGCATGAAATTTCTCTTCGACCTTTTTCCTGTCGCCCTTTTTTTTGCGACGTACAAAATCGCCCGCCTCTGGGATGGATCGCTCCCCCTCGCCAGCCGCTGGCTGGGGCCGGATATCACCGCCGCGCAGGCGCCAATCCTGCTCGCCACCGCGGTTACAATCGCGGCTACGGTCACCCAGATTGCCCTTCTCAGGCTGAAAAAGCAGAAAATCGGCTACATGATGTGGATCAGTCTGGTTCTCATCCTTGTTTTTGGCGGCGCCACACTGTTTTTTCATAATCCGGTCTTCATCAAGTGGAAGCCCACGATTCTGTACTGGCTGTTCGGCACGGTTCTTTTCGTCTCCGCTGTTTTCTTCCGGCGCAACCTGATCAGAACGATGATGGCGGATGCCGGAATTGTTCTCCCCGAAACCATCTGGTCCAGGCTCAACCTGGCATGGGTGTGTTTTTTCGCCGTGATGGGGCTGATGAATCTTTATGTTGCCTACCGCTTTTCCGAAGAGACATGGGTCGACTTCAAAATGTTTGGCGGCATGGGCCTGATGCTGGCATTTGCGCTGGGACAGGGATTTTTCCTGTCAAAATATCTGGAAAAGGAACCGCACGATGCCTGACATTTCCATCGTCAGCAGTGGCCAGAGCAGGCGCTCCGGAAGCATGCCCCCATGCCTGGCCAGTCTGGAATTCCTGAGCGATGCGCATCTTGCTCCCGGAATGCGGTCATGAGCGTTATACGCATGATCCGGGAACGGCTCGCCGTACTGGAACCGCAGTCCGTCGAAATCGACGATGAAAGCGCCCTGCACGCAGGCCATGCGGGAGCACGGTCCGGCGGTGGCCATTACCGGCTGAAAATTGTCTCCCCCGCATTTTCCGGAAAAAACACGGTCCACCGTCACCGGATGATTTACCGCGCGCTTGGTGAAATGATGAAAGCGGAAATTCATGCTCTCGCCATTTGCGCTCAAACGGCCGAAGAGGCCATCATAAAACCTGCCCCCTGAAGGAGTATCGATGAAACGCTTTCCGAGCCGTCTGGCTGTCAGCCTGGTTGCTGCTTTCTTAACCCAGTCCGTGCTGGCCGCCGCGCCGGTGGCCACGGTCAATGGCGTAGCCATTCCGGCCGTCCGCGCTGAAGCCATGCTTGCCGAGCAGCACGCACAGGGCGCGCAGGACAGCCCGGAACTGCAGGCTGCCATCCGCGAGGAACTGATCCGCCGCGAAATGCTGAGCCAGGCCGCAACCAAAAAAGGAATCGACAAGAAGTCCGACGTTCAGGCGCAGATGGACATGGCCAGGCAGGCGATCCTGATCCGCGCCTATCTGCAGGATTACATGAAAACCCACCCGGTTACCGACGACGAGCTGAAGAAAGAGTACGACTCGATCAAGGAGAGCATGGGGCAGAAAGAATATAAGCCGCGCCACGTTCTGGTTGAAACCGAAGACCAGGCCAAGGCGGTCATTGCAAAACTGCAGGCGGGAACGTCCTTCGACGAGGTGGCGAAGGAATCCCGCGATCCAGGCTCAAAGGACAAAGGGGGCGATCTCGGCTGGAGCAACCCCAAGATGTTCGTAAAACCGTTTTCCGACGCCATGGTTACGCTCGAAAAAGGCAAATTCACCACGACGCCAGTGAAGAGCGATTTCGGCTATCACGTTATCCTGCTTGAAGACATCCGCGACCTGAAAGCGCCTGCATTTGAAGAGGTCAAGCCGCAGCTGCAGCAGCGCCTGCAGCAGCAGAGAATCGAAAAGCACCTGACCGAGCTGCGCGAAAAAGCCAAGGTGCAGTAACGCGCACTAAAATCACGTTTTCCGGCTTCATGTAAAAAGGCCGGAGGAACCTCAGGGGTTCCTCCGGCCTTTGTTTTTTCAGCCGTGGAGTCTGGATCAGAAGGAATCGTCAGCCATATCCAGCGCTCCCGCCGCGCCATGCGTCACCGCGTAGGAAAGCCCCGAAGCCTGGGACAGGACGTGATCCGCATAGAAGCGGGCCGTGGTGATTTTCGCCTGATAGAACGCGGCATCACCGCCACCTGCTTTCAGTTTCTCCTGCGCGATCAGGGCGGAACGCGCCATCAGCCATCCGCCAGCGACGATGCCGAGCAGCTTGAGGAAGGGAACCGAACCGACGGACGCCGCCTTGATATCCTTGTCGTAGGTAGCAAGGATATAGGCCACCGCCTCTTCCACCGCAACAATGCCCTTGCCGAGGGACTGGCGCATCGCGGCGAAAGCGCCGTCCGCCTGGTTGCCCAGCCGGGTTTCGGTTTCGCGCATCTGCGCCAGCACGCCCATGACCGTAACGCCATTGTCGCGCGCGATCTTGCGCCCGATCAGATCATTGGCCTGGATAGCCGTCGTCCCTTCATAAATCGCGGTAATACGCGCATCGCGCAGATGCTGCGCCGCGCCGGTTTCCTCGATGAAGCCCATGCCGCCATGCACCTGCACACCGGTCGAGGCGATATCGATCGAGTTTTCGGTAAACCAGCCCTTCACGACCGGAATCATCAGATCCACAAACGCCTGGTTGCGCGCCCGCGTGCCTTCATCCGGATGATCGTGAGCCGTGTCCGTAGCCGCGCCGACCACGTAGGCGAGCGCGCGCATCGCTTCAGTCTGGCTCTTCATCGACATCAGCATCCTGCGCACGTCCGCATGGCGGAGAATCGCCACCTTCGGGCCGCCGCGCACACCCGCCTCCGTGCCCTGGATACGGTCTTTCGCGTACGCAAGCGCGTGCTGGTAGGCACGTTCGGACAGCGCCAGACCTTCCATCCCGACCGCGAAGCGGGCCGCGTTCATCATGATGAACATGTACTCAAGGCCGCGGTTCAGCTCACCCACCAGGGTGCCGATCGCGCCGCCCTTGTCACCAAAGGCAAGGACGCAGGTCGGGCTGGCGTGGATGCCCAGCTTGTGCTCGATGGAAACGCAGTGGACGTCGTTGCGCGCGCCCAGGCTGCCATCGGCATTGACGAGAAACTTGGGCACAACGAACAGGGAAATCCCCTTCACCCCCTCGGGCGCATCCGGCAGGCGGGCCAGCACCAGATGAACGATGTTGTCGGTAAGGTCATGCTCGCCATAGGTGATGAAAATTTTCTGGCCGAAAATCTTGTAGGTGCCATCGCCCTGCGGCTCGGCACGCGTGCGGACCGCGGCCAGATCCGAACCGGCCTGCGGCTCGGTCAGATTCATGGTGCCGGTCCATTCGCCGCTCACCATCTTCGGCAGAAAGGTTTTTTTCTGCTCATCGGTGCCACGCAGCATCAGCGCCTCAATCGCGCCGCTGGTCAGCATCGGACACAGGGAAAACGCCATGTTGGCCGACTTCCACATTTCCATGACCGCAGTCGAAACAAGCTTCGGCAGCCCCTGACCACCGTATTGCGGGTCGCCCGCCACGGCATTCCAGCCCGCATCCACAAACTGGCGGTAAGCACCCTTCCAGCCGGTAGCGGTTTTCACATTTCCGTTATCCCACCTGGCGCCTTCCTGGTCGCCGCTCCGGTTCAGGGGCGCAAGCACTCCACCCGCGAATTTGCCGGCCTCATCCAGGATCGCATCCACCAGATCCGAGGAAACTTCCTCGTTCCCCGGCAGGCGGACGACGTCTTCCAGCATGGCCAGCTCGCGCATCGCGAACTGCATGTCACGGATCGGTGCGGTGTAGTTGCTCATTTGGGATCACTCCATGTTGATGATTGCATCTGGCCGGAAACCGGCCGCTTTACTTGCTACTTGCCCAGCAGATAACGGCGATCGTCAAAAGCCTCCACCCAGCCGGGGCGGTAAACCACCATCAGCGTTATGACGGCTCCGCTAATCCATGCCTCGGCAAACCCGAGCAGGAGGAAAGGCGGCAGATAATCGCCGAACAGAAAACCGGCGCTATACGCGCCGGACAACATCAGTACAAGGGATACGGAAATGCCCTGGGCCATTACCGTCAATGCAGCCCCCAGAAAGGCCGCCGCAAAAATGAAAATGAAAAGATGCGCTGGCAGCCAGCGTTCAACGGCATGCTGAATGAGTGTTGCGACATAAACGGGAACAATCACCATCAGAACAAAACTGGCCGGCCAGGCCAGCCATTCTCCCGTGCCGTTAAGCATGACGCCGGTCAGCGTAACACCAAGCGCGAACAGGGCCAGATGTGGCCCCAGCGCCAGCGTCGCCGCCATTGCGCCCAGCATGTGAAGATCCGCCACCGGCTCAATTCCAACCCTGAGGCTCCACAGCAGCATGAGACCGACTGCAAACCCCGCCGCCAGATTGAGCCGGACCGACGAGGGCTCCAGCAGGCTGCGCCACGGCGCGCGGCGGACCGCGCGCCAGAGCGCAATGACGGATAGCAGAGTCATTCCCCAGTGCCACGACGCCGGGAAAAGCGGCGCCGTCAGATCCATGGGGCGGATTCCGCAACCCGCCTGGCGTTTTCCTCAGCCAACCGCCGCGGTCAGCGCCGGCACGGCTTCGAAAAGATCCGCAACCAGCCCGTAATCGGCCACCTGGAAAATGGGCGCTTCCGGATCCTTGTTGATCGCCACGATCACTTTTGAATCCTTCATGCCCGCCAGATGCTGGATCGCGCCAGAGATGCCGATGGCGACGTAAAGCTGCGGCGCGACGATCTTGCCCGTCTGCCCAACCTGGTAGTCGTTCGGCACATAGCCCGCGTCCACGGCGGCGCGCGAAGCGCCAAGACCGGCGCCAAGCGCATCGGCCAGCGGCTCAAGCAGCTTGTGGTAGTTTTCGCCACTGCCAAGGCCGCGCCCGCCAGAAACGATGATTTTCGCGGCACCCAGTTCAGGACGGGCGCTTTTGGTCAGCTCCCGGTTCACCAGGGTGGACAGGCCCAGATCGGCCGCGGCGGGAACCGTCCCGGTTTCCGCCGCTCCGCCTTCCGCCGCTGCGGCGAACGCCGTGGTGCGCACGGTGATCACTTTCACCGCATCCGCGCTCTTCACCGTGGCCAGCGCATTGCCCGCGTAGATCGGACGCACAAACGTATCCGCCGATTCAACACCGGTGATTTCGCTGATCTGCGCCACGTCCAGCAGGGCCGCAACACGCGGCAGGACGTTTTTGCCCGCGCTGGTGGCGGCGGCGAGGATATGGGTGTAACCGGCGGCAATGGTCCTGACCAGTTCGGCCAGATTTTCGGCAAGCTGGCTTTCATAGTGCGGCGCATCGGCCACCAGCACTTTCTTGACACCGCTGATTTTCGCCGCGGCGGACGCCGCCGCGCCGCAGCCCGCGCCCGCGACCAGCAGGTGAACGTCGCCGCCGATCTGCGCCGCGGCGGTCACCGCGTTCAGCGTCGCGGCCTTGAGCGACTGGTTGTCATGTTCGGCAATAACCAGAATCGACATATTCAGAATTCCTTCATCCTGGAAAAAGACAGGCCGGGCGAAAGGCCGCAACGGAATGCGGACGTCCGGCCAGAACGGGTTTTACAGAACCTTGGCTTCGTTTCTGAGCTTTTCGACGAGCTGGGCCACATCGGCCACCCGCACGCCCGCGCTGCGCTTCGGCGGTTCCGCCACTTTCAGCACCGTCAGGCGGGAAGCGGTATCGACGCCCAGATCGGCCGGTTTTACCGTGTCCAGCGGTTTCTTCTTCGCCTTCATGATGTTGGGCAGCGTCGCATAACGCGGCTCGTTCAGCCGCAGGTCGGTGGTGACCAGCGCGGGCAGCGGAACCGAAACCGTTTCCAGTCCGCCGTCGATTTCGCGCGTCACCGTCGCCCGCTTTCCTTCTTCGCCCAGCACAAGCTTGGAGGCGAAAGTAGCCTGCGGCCATCCCAGCAACGCGGAAAGCATCTGCCCGGTCTGGTTCGCGTCATCGTCGATCGCCTGCTTGCCGCAGATGACCAGTTGCGGCGCTTCGCGGCCGATCACCGCCTTCAGCAGTTTCGCCACCGCCAGCGGCTGCAGTTCGTCGTCCGTTTCGACCAGAATGCCGCGGTCGGCGCCAATCGCCATGGCCGCGCGCAGCGTTTCCTGGCAGCCCGCCACGCCGCACGTCACCGCCACGATCTCGGTCACCTGCCCCGCTTCCTTGAGGCGGACGGCTTCTTCCACCGCGATTTCATCGAACGGGTTCATGCTCATTTTCACGTTCGTGACATCAACCCCGCTGCCATCCGCCTTGACGCGGACCTTGACGTTGTAATCAACCACACGTTTGACGGGAACAAGAATCTTCAACGCTGTGCTCCTTCAATGATTTTGTCCGGACAAAAATTTCGCAACACCCCCGATTATCTCACCGTTCCTGCGGATTGGCGTGCCCCGCTTAATTTATCGCGCCATAAGAAATATGGTGGCGCGATCCGGGACACAATACGGCTGCATTGACGGCCCGCCGCCTGACATCATCTGGAGAGCCCATGGTTTTTCCGTTTTCCCGCTGGTTCGACCGCAACATTCTTGAACTCGGCCGCGAAATGCGGCTGGCCTATCTGCCGCCGCTGATGGTGTACTGCGCCTACGGCATTTCAATGCTGACAGGCATCGTCGGCACGTTTTTCATCAAGGATTACCTCGATCTTTCGGCGGCCTTTCTCGCCGCCCTCGGCTTCTGGGCCGGTATTCCGTGGGCGCTGAAAATTCCGCTCGGGCATCTGGTCGATCTGCTGTGGCGTCACAAGGCCGGGCTGGTTTATCTGGGCGCATCGCTGATCGCAGCCAGCCTGCTGATCATGATTGGCCTCATCGGCAACCCCGCAGCCATGCGGGCGATCCTGCCGGCGGAAACCTGGTTTGTGCTGTCCACGCTGCTCGCGCCGCTGGGCTACGTGATGCAGGACGCGGTGGCCGACGCCATGACGGTGGAAGCCGTGCCGCGCTACGACGCCAGCGGCCAGCCTTATGACGAAACGCAGGTGCGCCTGATGCACACGACGATGCAGACGCTCGGACGCATCGCCATCATCGGCGGCGGCGTACTGGTATCGCTGGTCAACGTCGCCATGTTCGAAGGCACGGAAAACCTCGCCCAGGCGGAAAAGGCCGCGATTTATGTGCGCATCTACGAACTGGCCCTGCTCGTCCCCCTGCTGTCGGTCAGCGGCGTGCTGCTGGCGGGTGTGCTGAAACGGCGCGAGGCGCGGCGGCTGGCCGCGTTTGGTCATGGCGTCGGGGACATCGCCCGCGCGCTGCATGGCGAACCAGAGGAAAAGGTTACGCCGAACCGCTGGATTCTTGGCGGCAGCGCGGTGTTCGTCGCGGTAACGCTCGGCATCGGCCTGTCGGATTTCGCATACGCCCAGGAAGCGATCCTGCTCGGCTCTTTCAGCATCATCGGCTTCATGATGGCGAAGCTGCTGCGGGAACTCTCCCCCGAAGCGCGGCGCACCCTGATCGGCACCGCCATCATCATCTTCGTTTTCCGCGCCATGCCTTCGCCGGGCGCGGGCGTTACCTGGTGGATGATCGACCGGCTCGGCTTCGACCAGGCCTTTCTTTCCCGGCTCGACCTGATCACCAGCGGCCTGACGCTGGCCGGGCTGTTCCTGTTCCGCCGTTTCATGGCGGAACGCTCCATCGCTTACATCGTCGTGTTTCTCACCCTGGCCGGAACAGCGCTGTCACTGCCCACGCTCGCCATGTATCACGGGCTGCATGAATGGACGGCGGCGCACAGCGGCGGCATGGTCGATGCGCGCTTCATCGCCATCGCCAGCACCGCGCTCGAATCGCCGCTGGGCCAGGTTTCGATGGTGCCGATGCTGGCGTGGATCGCCAGTTCCGCGCCGCCGCGGCTCAAGGCGACATTCTTCGCGGTCATGGCCTCGTTCACCAATCTGGCGCTATCCACCTCGCAGCTGGGCAGCAAATACCTGAACCAGATCTACACCGTCAGCCGCGAAGTCCGGGACGCCAGCGGCGCGGTCGCCACCGCGGCGGATTACAGCGAACTCGGTCCGCTGCTCGTCACCGTTATCGTGCTCGCGCTGCTGCTGCCGCTGGCCGCCATCGGATTTACGCGCCTCGCCCGGCTGCGCAGCGCGTAAATCCATGCGGAAAACTTATGCGGAAGGCGCACGCAGAATCCCGTCAGGGCGTGCGATACCGCCTGGCGGACTGGCGCGAACGCCCGCGCCCGCACCATAATCGCCAGCCCCTCCAATTCAGCAGGAAAGCGCCATGACCGCCGCCGACACCCTGTTCGACCCTGTTTTCCGTTCCGCCCGCAGCATCAACCGCTTTACCGCCCGCCCGGTTCCGGACGAAGCCTTGCACCAGCTTTACGATCTGCTCAGATGGGGGCCGACGTCGATGAACTGCCAGCCGGCGCGTTACGTTTTCGTCAGAAGCCCCGAGGCGAAGGCCCGGCTCAAACCGGCGCTGTCGCCGGGAAACGTGGAAAAAACGATGGCTGCGCCGGTCACCGCGATCGTGGCGCTCGATACCCGTTTTTACGAACATCTGCCCACGCAGTTTCCGGCCATCGCCAACGCGCGCGATCTGTTCGCGGGCAATGCCGCCCTGGCCGAAGGCACGGCGTTCCGTAACAGCAGCCTGCAGGGTGCGTACCTGATCATCGCCGCCCGCATGCTGGGGCTGGACTGCGGGCCGATGAGCGGTTTTGACGCGGACAGCCTCAACGCGGAATTTTTCCCCGACGGCCGCTACCGGGCCAACTTTCTCGTCAATCTCGGCTACGGCGACCCGGCGGGCAACTACCCGCGCGGGCCGCGTCTGGCTTTCGACGAGGCGGCCCGCATCGTCTGAGCGCTCCTTTCCGGCAGCGCGCCGGGCGGGCGGTTTTTACAGCCCGCCCATGGCGAGATATTTGATTTCCATGTACTCGTCCAGCCCGTGGCGGGAGCCTTCGCGCCCGAGGCCGGACTGTTTGACGCCGCCGAAAGGCGCGACTTCCGTGGAAATCAGCCCCGTATTGATCCCGATCATCCCGTATTCGAGCCGCCCGGCCACACGCCAGGCCCGCCCAATGTCGCGCGAGTAAAAATAGGCGGCGAGTCCGTACTGCGTATCGTTGGCCATGCGCACCGCCTCTTCCTCGCTGCCGAAGCGGAACAGCGGCGCGACCGGGCCGAAGATTTCTTCCTTCGCCATCGCCATTGCGGGCGTCATTTCCGCCAGCACCGTCGGTTCGAACCACGTTCCGCCCAGCGCATGGCGTTTTCCGCCCGCGACGATGCGCGCGCCGTGCGCAACGGCATCGGCGACGAGATTTTCAACCTTGATCACGGCGGCCTCGTCGATCAGCGGCCCCTGGGTAACGCCCTCCTCCATGCCGTTGCCCACCTTCAGCCCGGCTACCGCGCGGGCGAACCGTTCGGCGAACGCATCGTAGATACCGTCCTGCACCAGCAGGCGGTTGCTGCACACGCAGGTTTGCCCGGCGTTGCGGTATTTCGAGGCGATGGCCCCCGCCACCGCCGCATCGATATCGGCATCGTCAAACACGATGAAGGGCGCATTGCCGCCCAGCTCCAGCGACAGTTTCTTGATCGTGGGCGCGCACTGGCGCATCAGCAGCCGCCCCGTTTCGGTGGAGCCGGTGAAGCTGAGCTTGCGCACCACCGGGCTGGCGGTAAGTTCGCCGCCAATGGCGACCGGATCGCCGGTCACCACGTTGAACACACCCGCGGGCACGCCCGCGCGCTGCGCCAGTTCCGCCAGCGCCAGCGCCGAAAGCGGCGTCTGCTCGGCGGGCTTGAGCACCATCGTGCAGCCGGCGGCGAGCGCGGGCCCCGCCTTGCGCGTAATCATGGCCGAAGGGAAATTCCACGGCGTGATCGCGGCGCAAACACCCACCGGTTCCCTGGTAACAATCAGTTGCCGGTCTGTCCACGGCGAGGGAATCACCTCGCCGTAAGCGCGCCGGGCTTCCTCGGCGAACCATTCCAGAAAGGACGCGGCATAGACGATTTCGCCCCGCGCCTCGGCCAGCGGCTTGCCCTGTTCGGCAGTCATGATGCGGGCAAGATCGTCCTGGTTTTCCAGCATCAGTTCGTACCAGCGGCGCAGGATGCGCGCCCGCGCGGCGGCGGTTTGCCCACGCCAGCCCGCCAGCGCGCGCGCGGCTGCGTCGATCGCATGCCGGGTTTCTGTAACGCCACAGCAGGGAACGCGGGCAATGATCGCACCACTAGCGGGATCGGTGACGACGAGCGTCGCGCCATCGGCCGCGTTGATCCACTGGCCGTCGATATAACCGGCCTGGCGCAGCAGACCGGGATCATTCAGTTGCAACATGACGGAAACTCCTGTGCTGAAAATTGGCGCAACCCGGGGCGGCGGCGCAATGGCCGCCGTGGCGCTATCCGCATTATGGTAGCGCTTCAGCGTCTTTCCGCAGGGGCCGCTATCGCCACGGCCAGAAATGGGCTACGCGGGAGGCGCGTTACAGCCCGGGGAAAAGGCGCGACCTGACGAGGCGGATTTCGCCGTTCGCCACCCGCCGCGCAAAGGGGCGGGACGGTTCCATGCCTTCTTCGTAGCGGACGATGTCGAAGCTGACGTAGCCGCCATCCCGCGCCATCTTCTGCGCGCTGCGCAGGAAAACCTGGCGCGCCTCGCCTTCGCCGCCAGTCACGAGCAGCTTCATGCGCAGGTCAAGCTGGCGGCGCTCTTCATCGAGCTGCGTCACCCGCACCTGCCATGTGGGCGCGAAGGGGTCATAGATCGAATAGGCGATCAGCGCTCCGGCAATATATTCCGGTTCGAAATAGCCCAGTTCGCTCGCCTCCAGCACCGCGCCCAGCGTGCCCGCCGCCGCGGCGCTGTAGTCGCGCACGAATATTTCCGTATTTTCTTCGGTGAAGATCCGTTCGTACTGCTCCTTGACCGAGGCGCACCCCACCGCCAGCGGCAGCGCGAGAAGCGGAAGAAGAAAACGGCGCAGGCGCATGATTCAGCTCAGGTAGTTGAACAGCGACAGGTTGGAAACCTTCATGAAAGACTGCTGCGCCGCCTGCAGGTAGGTGGATTGCAGCGTCAGGTCGGTAATCGCCTTGGCGTAATCCACATCCTGCAGCTGCGACAGGCGGCTGGCGTATTGCAGGTCGAGATCGCTGCCCACGCTTTCGAGGTTATCCAGTTCAAGCAGCTGGGAGCCGACCGTGGAGCGCACGCGCAGGATGTTTTCAAGACCGGCGTCCATGCTGTCGAGCGTGAAGGCGACCGCGCCTTCCATGCCGCTGGCGCCCGGGCGCTCCAGCGCATCGACGAACATGGCGAGGTTCTGGAACACGTTCTTCGAAGCGGCGAACACTTCGAAATCATCGCCATCGGCGGGCGCGCCGGAAATATCCACGTTCAGCCCGTTGAAGCTCAGGGTCGTGCCGCTGAGCGTGGCCGCGACCGGAACTGGAACAGGGTTGCCCGCCTGGTGTTCGATCACGCTGTAGCTGGTAGTGGCCGCATCGTATTTGATGTCGTAACGGCGGCCCATGTCGGTCAGCGCGGGCGGGGTCGTGCTGTACGTTACCGCGAGCGCGCCGGTGCCCTTGTTATCCGCATCGGGCACGCCATACAGCGAGCCTTCCACGGTGCGGGTGTTTTCGAACACGTCGGAGCCGGGCAGGCTCACCGGCATGTAGCGCGAGGTGGAGGCCTGGATGGTGCGGATGCCCTGGTCACCCTCGTAGGTGATGCCGGAAAGATTGCCCTCGAACGGCTTCACCTGCGCCATGTAACCGGAAAAGATATATTCGCCATTGCCGTCCTGGCTGTTGCCCAGCGCCACCAGCGCGTCGAACTGGCTCTGCATGTCCATGCCGATGGCGCGCAGGTCTTCCTGCTTCAACGCACCATCGCCAGCCTGCACGGCGCGGGCGCGGATGTGGTGCAGCACATCGCCCACGCCGACCAGGCGGCTTTCGAGCAGCTTCAGGTTGTCGCCAGCGTAGCCGCGGTTGGAGGCGAACTGGACGTTGACCGCTTTCGCCTGGCTGACTTCGAGCGCCCGCGCGGAGGCGATGGGATCGTCAGCGGGGGTGAGGACACGGCGTCCGGAAGCTGCCTGCGTCTGGGTGTGCAGAAGCTTCGCCATCTGGTCCTGGATGGAACCGACGCCCTTGTTGTAAATCATGTTGGTGGTAACGCGCATGATCCGTCCTCCTATCGCGCGATCGACAGCATTTCGTCGAAAAGGGTCTGGGCCACCGTCATGACCCGTGCGGAAGCCTGGTACGCCTGCTGGTAGCGCAGCAGGTTGGCCGCCTCTTCGTCCAGATTGACGGCGGAGAGGCTGTCGCGCGCATCCTGCGCCTGAGCCAGCAGCGCTTCCTGCGAGGCGACGGCGACGCGTACTTCGTGCGTCTTGTTGCCCACGGTGGAAACGATCTGGGCGTAAGCGGAGCCAGCGGTGGCCGTGGGCCCGTTGCCGGAGTCAAACAGGATTCTGGTCGTTTGCAGCGCGCCAAGCAACATCGCGTTGCGGCTGTCCGCCACGCCCTTCTGGGTCGGGGAAAACACGAACTGGTCACCATCGACCGGCGTGCCCGCGACCTTGAAGGAAAACTCGAATCCAGCTGGCGAGGTGAGTGTGAAATCCTTGCCCACGCTGTCCGTGCCGGGGTTGAAGCTCGCATCCGGCGACAGGGTGTAACCCGGCGGCAGGGTAAAAGCGCCGCCGCTGTAGGTAAGCTGGATGCTGGCGAAGTCGGGAACCGTGCCGCTGACCATGCCCGTGGTGTTGAGGGTGACAATGTTTTCCACCCGTCCGTTACCGCTGTTGGAAAGCGGCGCGGCGACTGAAACCGGGTTTCCGGCGGCAACCTTGCGCGTATCGGTGATCGCCACCGCCATATCGCGCGCAACGTAGCGCGTCGGCTGGATCAGGGCCGTTTCGCCCGCGGCCAGGGTGATACCGGAAATATCCAGTCCATCCACATCGAACGTCACGCCGGGCACGGTGGTGGTGGGCGCGAACAGCTTGTTGTCGGACACGCGCAGCAGCGAATACGACGCGCCGTCATTGATGATCTGGTAATCGCTGCCGGTGAGCAGGCCGATTTTTGCCGGGTCGATCACGACGGAAGCCGCTCCGTCCGGCGCGACGAACGGGGCGGGCACGGTAAAGAAATCCTGCCCGAGCGCGCCGTCCAGATCCTGCCCGAGTTTGTGCTGGCTGTTGAAGGCGTCCATCAGCCCCAGCGCGACCAGACCAAGCTGGTTCTGCACGGGGTCAAGCGCTTCGTTGCGGAACGTGAGCAGCCCTGCAAGCTGCCCGCCCGTAATCAGGCGGTCCGGCAGGATAACTTCCTTGTTGTTGGGCGCGACCAGCGCGATTGAGGAGCGGGTCGGGTCGCGCTGGTCCTGTACGGTAGCCATGCGGCTGGCGATCGAGCCCTGCACCAGGCTCTGGCCAGAACCGATGAACACGTTGAGCGAGCCGTCCTTTTCCTCGACGGTGGTGACCTTCACCAGCTCGTTCAGTTCGGCGACGAGCTGGTCGCGCTGGTCGAGCAGATCGTTGGCCGGCACGCTGGAACCCGCGACCTGCACCACCAGAATGCGCTGGTTGATGTCGGCGATGGATTTCGCATAGCTGTTGATCTGGTCGACGGTGGAGCCGATTTCGCCTTCCACCGCCTGGCGGATTTCGGTCAACCGCGCGTTGGTCGTGCTGAAGCTGGCCACCATCGCCTGGGCGTTAGAGATCATCGACTGGCGGGCGGCAATACTTGTCGGGTTGGCGGCAACTTCCTGCACACCGGCAAAAAACTGCTGCATCGCGGGGGAAACACCCGAGGTGGAATCGGCCAGCAGGTTGTCGATCTGGCTGATCTGGGCGTTATAGGTGCTGTACTGGGACAGGCGGGTGGCCGAAGTCAGCACCTGTCCTTCCAGGAACTGGCTGTAGGAACGGCTGATCGCGGAAATATGCGTGCCCCGGCCGAAGAAGCCGACACCGCCGAAAAACGGCTCGTTATTGGCCTGTGTGACGATCTGGCGGTGATAGCCGTCGGTCTGCGCGTTGCTGATGTTGTGACCGGTCGTCACCAGCCCGCCCTGTGCGGCGTTGAGCCCTGTGAGTCCGATGTTGAGCAGGCCAGCCATGTTGTTTCCCTCGATCCGCTACCTTTTATGAACAGATCAAAGCAAAACGCTTGCCAGTTTTATTTTCTTCGCCCGGAAGCAGGCTCGACCTCAGGCATATGCCCTGAAGCAATGCTGAAAAATCAGCCTGTTAGCGCCCCACGCAAGGTCGAACCGCCGATAATGCGCGTGAGCTTGTCGGCGTACATGGGATCGGTGGCATAACCCGCCTGCTGCAGGCCGCGGGCAAATCCTGCCGCATCGGTCTGGCCCATCACCGCCGCGTAGCGGGGGCTGTTCGCCAGCAGTCCGGCGTAATCGCGGAAGGCTTCCGCATAGGAGTTATAGCTACGGAAGCGCGCATTCTCGGCATAGGGGCGGGTTCCGGCGTATTCCGTCACCGACCGGCCCACGGTGTCGCCATTCCAGCTGGCGCCAGCCTTGATGTTGAACAGGTTGTAGCTGGAAGAACCGTCGTCGCGGCGCAAAACCTTTTCGCCCCAGCCAGTTTCAAGCGCGGCCTGGGCGACCATGAATTGCGGCGGGATGCCGGTTTTACGGCTGGCTTCAACCGCATGCGGCCAGATATCGTCGACAAAAGCCTGAACCCGCTGCGACACGGCCCCGCCCGTTTCGCGGACGGCGCGGATGGTTTCATCGAGCCGGGCGGCCAGCGCAACGGCCTCGGCCTCCGCATCGCCGCCGCTGGCGCTGACTTCATCGCCCGTGGCGGCAAGTCTGGCGGCAGCGCTTTCCGCCTGCCGCAGTCTGACGGCAGTATTTGCCGCCCCGGTAATGATGGTGGCGACATCAAAGCCGCCGCCCTTCCCCGCCGCGCCGCTGTTTCCGGCAAGCGCACCCGCCGGGTCAAACGTTTCCGGCTTGCCGCCAAGCTGGCGGTAAATCACATCGGCCAGCCCCGTGCCGCGCCCCTGCGCCAGATTGAGCGCAAGCTGCTGGTCGAGCAGCCCCTGGTACATCCGCGTCTGGTCGCTGTCGAACATGCTGTTGGCCGGGGTGGCGTCGCGCATCGATTTCAGCACCATCTGCAGGAACATCGCCTCGAACTGCTTCGAGGCGGCGCGCAGCGTCTGCGGCGAGCCGGGCTCGCTGCGCGCCAGCCGCTTGAGATCCGACATGGATTTCGGATCAAGCACGTTCAGCTGCGCGCCAGCATTCATGTCAGATTACCTCCAGTTCCGCCCGCAACGCGCCCGCCGACTTCATCGCCTGCAGGATGCTGACGAGATCGATCGGCTTCGCCCCCAGCGCATTGAGCGCTTTCAGCACGTCAGCAAGATTAGCGCCTGACTTGACCTCGAACAGCGGGCTGGTGGGCTGCTGGATATCGACCTGTCCCGTCTGCGCCGCCACCGTCTGCCCGCCCGAGAGCGGCGCGGGCTGGCTGATCTGCGTCGTGTTGCCCACCGTCACGGTGAGGCTGCCATGGGCGACCGCGCAATGATCGATGGTGACGCGCTGGTTCATCACCACGGAACCCGTGCGCGAATTGACGATGACTTTCGCCGCCTGCGCCACCGGGGTAACGGCCAGATTTTCCACTTGCCCGAGGAAGGCGACGCGGGCGGTGGAATCCTGCGGCGCGCGCACGCGGACGCTGCGCCCGTCAATCGCCTCGGCGCTGCCCGGCACGGACAGGTTGATGGCATCAACAACGCGGCGCACGGTGCCGAAATCGGTCTGGTTCAGCTCGAACATCACGAATTCGCCCTGCCCCAGTTCGGCGACAACAGTCCGTTCCACCGTGGCGCCAGCGGGAATCCGTCCGGCGGACAGATGGTTGATCACCTGCGAGGCCCCGCCGCCCGCCTGCGCGCCCGCGCCGCCAACGATCATGTTGCCCTGGGCGATGGCGTAAATCTGCCCGTCCGCGCCCTTGAGCGGCACCATCACCAGCGTGCCCCCGCGCAGGCTTTTGGCGTTGCCGATGGAAGACACCGTCACATCAATCCGCTGCCCCTGGCGGGCAAAGGGCGGCAGCGTGGCCGTTACCATCACCGCGGCCACGTTTTTCAGCTGCAGGTTGGTGCCGGGCGGCAGGGTCACGCCCATGTTGCCGAGCATGTTGGCTATGCTCTGCACGGTAAAGGGCGTTTGCGTGGTCTGGTCGCCGCTGCCGTCCAGGCCGACGACCAGCCCGTAACCCACCAGCTGGTTGTCGCGCACCCCGGCGACCGAGGCGAGATCCTTGATCCGCTCCGCCGCCGCGAACGGCGAAAACACCCACGCCGCCAGCGCCAGCAGGCAGGCGGCGAAGCGTTTTCCGGACGTTGTCATGCCTTCCTCCCTCAGAACGGCAGCACGTTTTCGAAGAAACGCTGCAGCCAGCCCATGGTGTTCGATTCGTCGATAAAGCCGCTGCCGCGGTATTCGATGCGCGCGTCGGCAACCTGCGTCGACTGCACGGTATTCGCGCCGGTTACGGTGTAGGGATTGACCACGCCGGAGAAACGGATGAACTCGTTGCCCTGATTGATCGAAATCTGCTTTTCGCCCGACACCAGCAGATTGCCGTTCGGGTAAAGATCGATCACGGTCACGGTGATCGTGCCGTTGAACGCGTTGTTGGCCGCCGCCGCGCCCTTGCCGGAAAAATCGGACGTAATGCCCGCCTCGGCGTTCAGCCCGGCCAGCCCGGACAGCGGCACCTTTGAGGCGGCGGTAATGCCGCCGGTGAGCGATGAATCCCGCGCGGCGCTGGCATTGGCGCTTTTCTGCGCGGTGTTCCGCTCGACCAGATTGATGGTGATGATGTCGCCAACGTTGCGCGCGCGGCGATCCTCGAACAGGGGACGCGCCTGCCCCGCCTGGTAGATGGCGCCGTTGGCGGGAATGGCTTGCGGCCGGTTTTCCGGACGCACGCTCATCGGCTGGTGCACCGCCGTCGGCGGCGTGGAGTAAACCGACGCGCATCCGGAAACCAGCGCGGACGCCAGCAGCGCGGCAATGACGGAAAGCCTGGCGGAAAATCTGGCGGGAAGCATCATGGCCGTTACCCCGTTCAGAGCTGGGTCAGCCTGCCGAGCATCTGGTCGGAAGTCTGCACTGCGCGGGAATTCATCTCGTAGGCGCGCTGGGTCACGATCATGTTCACCAGTTCTTCCGCCACGTTGACGTTACTGGTTTCGACATAGCCCTGGTTGAGCACGCCCGCGCCGTTCGAGCCCGGCTGGTTGGGCGTGGCCACGCCGCTGGAGCCGGTTTCGAGGAACAGGTTTTCGCCCACGCTCTGCAGGCCGCCCGGGTTGATGAAGGTGGCAAGCTGGATGTTGCCGATCTGCACCGGATTGACCTGCCCCGCCTGGACCACGCTCACCGTGCCGTCCTTGCCGATGGTGACTGTGAGCGCATCAGCGGGAATGTTGATGTTGTCGGCCAGCAGGTAGCCGCTGGCGGTAATCACGTTGCCCTGGTTGTCTTTCTGCAGCGCGCCGTCGCGGGTGTAGGCGGTCGTGCCGTCCGGCAGGGCGATCTGCAGATAGCCTTCGCCCTGGATGGCGATATCGAGCGCGTTGCCGGTCTGCTGCAGGTTGCCCTGGGTCAGGATGCGCTCGGTCGCCACCGGACGCACGCCCGTGCCCATCTGCAGGCCGGAGCCGACCTGCGTCTGCTGCGTCGACTGCGCGCCGGGCTGGCGCATCGTCTGGTACAGCAGATCCTCGAAAACCGGGCGCTGGCGCTTGAAACCGTTGGTGGAGACGTTTGCGAGGTTGTTGGAAATGACGTCCAGCGAGGTCTGC
The DNA here is from genome assembly GCA_031555955.1 of Rhodocyclaceae bacterium. Lineage (GTDB taxonomy): Bacteria > Pseudomonadota > Gammaproteobacteria > Burkholderiales > Rhodocyclaceae > Azoarcus. The sequence continues at coordinate 67,862 of JAVBTY010000028.1, forward strand.
TGGGCATCCAGCCCGGTGCGGGCGATCCACAGCGAACGGATCATGATGGACTCCTGGGTATGTTCGATGAACAGGGGTGTGAAGCCACGCGCCGCGCAGTCCGCGCCGCGCCTGTTTCACGCTTTTCCGGTAACAGCTTAAGCCTGCCGCGGGTGGGCCAATCCGCCGATAAGCGCGGCAAAAACCGCGCAGATCCGCGCGCAGGCTTTCTCCGCGTCTTTCCTAGCCGCCGACGGAAAGCACCTGGGCGGCCGCGCGGTCGTTCTGCTCCGCCGTCTGCAGCATGCGCGTCTGCATTTCGAACTGGCGCGAGAGCGAGATCATCGTCACCATCTGTTCGACCACATTCACGTTGCTGCTTTCGAGATAGCCGCCGGAAACCTTCACATTTTCATCCGCGGTCGCCGCACCACCGCCAGAAAGACGGAAAAGGCCATCGCCGCCGCGCACCAGTTCCGGTTCGGGCGGATTGACCAGCTTGAGCTGGTCGATGACATTCACCACGTTCTGCTGCCCGATCGTGGTTGGAATGGCGGAAATGGTGCCATCGCGCCCGATGACGATCTCGCTGTCCGGCGGCAGGGTTACCGGCCCGCCGCCGCTGCCGAGCACCGGCAGGCCGTTGCGGGTCTGCAAAACACCGTTCGCATTGACCTCCAGACTGCCGTCGCGGGTATACGCCTCGCTGCCGTCCGCCGCCTGCACCGCCAGCCAGCCCTTGCCTTCCACCGCCACATCGAGCGGTCGGCCGGTGAACTGCAGCGGCCCGGGCGCAAAGTTGGTGGCGATGCTGGCATCCACCGTGAAGGAGCGGCTGCGCAGCGCCTCGGTCTGTATTTCGACCGCGCGCAGCCGGTGCATTTCGGTGCGGAAGCCGGTGGATGTCGCGTTGGCCAGGTTGTGCGCCACCGCGCCCTGCTGCTCCAGCGTGTATTTCGCCCCGGTCATTGCGGTGTAGATAACGCGATCCATTGTTTTTCTCCGCCGCCGCTTACCTCAGATTGACCAGCGTCTGCAGGATCTGGTCCTGCGTGCGGATCGACTGGGCGTTGGCCTGGTAGTTGCGCTGCTGGATGATCAGGTTGACCAGTTCGGCGGTGAGATCGACGTTGGATTCCTCGACCTGCCCCGAGGTCACCACGCCCAGCACCCCGGTGCCCGGCGCGCCGAGAATGGGCTGGCCGGATTCGGACGATTCCGCCCACAGGTTCGCGCCCAGCGAAATCAGCCCGTTCGGGCTGGCGAAATTCGCCAGCGCCAGTTTGGCGATATTGCGCGTCTGCCCGTTGCTGTAGGTACCCTGAACGATGCCGTCCTTGGTCACGGTCATGCCGGTGAGCTGGCCGGGGCCATAGCCGTTCTGCGGGATTGCGGTCACGGCGAAGGGTTCGCCGAACTGGGTTATCTTGGTCAGATCGATCTCGAAATCGAGATCGGCCGCGCCGTTGCCCAGCTCCGCCGCCGTGCGGGAAAAGGCGAACTTGGCCGCGGCCGGGTCAGCAATCAGGCCCAGATCGGTAAATTCGAGCGGCGCGCCAGCGGTCAGCTCGGTCGGCTCCGCGCCGTCAAGGCCAGTCCATACCGTCCACTGGCGATCAGTGGCCGGAGCGTTGCGGACGAAGTAATAGGACAGCTGGTGCGGATTGCCCAGGCTGTCATAAACCGTCATTGAGGTCGTGTTGTTGTAGCTTTCAACGGGAATGGGATCGGCGGTCGGGTCAAACGGCAGCAGCGGCGGCTCCTGGCGCGAATCGAGATTCGCCACCACCGCGGCTCCGCTGCTGCCCTGGGTGGCGCGCGGATCCATTGGCGCTGTATCGACACGGATCGGCGAGGGCACGCCCTCATACAGGGTCGTGCCATTGACGGTTGAAGACACCGCGAAACCGCTCAGAAAATCACCGGCGGCGGTAATGATGTTGCCGTTTTTGTCCGCGTCGAACTGGCCGTTGCGTGTGTAGGCAATCGAGCCATCGTTGCGCTGGATGCGGAAAAACCCGTTGCCGTTGATAGCCATGTCCAGCGGGTTGCTGGTAATGGTCGGGTTGCCCTGGGTAAAGGTCTGGAACACCGAATCGATGAAACCGCCAATCCCCACCTGGATGCTGCTCGCGGCGCCATTCACGCTGGCCGCGTAGATATCCGCGAACCGGGCGTTACCTGCCTTGAAACCCACCGTGCTGGCGTTGGCAATGTTGTTGCTCACCACGTCGATTGCTTTCGACGATGTGTTGAGTCCGCTCAAACCTTGCTGGAAAGCCATTTTTGCCGCTCCGGATCAGAGAATCTGTTTGATGTCGTCAATCTTGAACACGCCCAGCGCGCCCACCTGAAGATCGGTGCCCGCCGCGCCGCGGATGATGCTGGAGACAAGGCCGAAGGAAAGCGGCTCCGCCTTCACTTCCGCGCCATCGCCGCTGGTAGCGCTCACCGTCATGGTGTAGGCCCCGGCGGCGGCCTTCGAGCCATCCAGCGCGGCGCCGTCCCAGACGAAGTTGTGGCTGCCGGCGGCGAGCTCCTCAAACGTTAGCTGAGCCACTTCAGCCCCGCTGGCATCCTTGATGGAAACCGTGATCTTGTCCGCACCGGCCGGGAGATCGAAACCGCCCACCGCGCCCGCGTCGGTCAGGGTCATGCCCTTGCCCGGCACCAGCACGCCGTGCCCGACCAGCGCGGCCGCCTGCAGGCTGTCGGAAGAATTCTGCGAGTCGAGCAGCTGCTCGAACATCTTGTTCAGCCGCTCAACGCCATCCACCGTGCTCATCTGCGCCAGCTGTGAAGTGAGCTCGGCGTTTTCCATGGGATTCATCGGATCCTGGTTACGCAGCTGGGTTGTCAGCAGCGTGAGGAAGCGGATCTGTTCCGCGCCCTCTTTTTTGCTCTCCGCACTCCGTCCCAGTTTTGCAAGAATTTCCTGTGCGCTTTTGGCCGGATCCACGGTTGTGCTCATTACTTTCTCCTGCGGGGCGGCCCGGTCCGCCGGGCCCTGCTTCAATCAAAAGCCAGAACTTACTGGCCTATCTGTAATGTACGCTGTAGCAATGTTCGTGCCGTGTTCATTACTTCCGCGTTGTTCTGATAGGAACGCGACGCGGAAATCATGTTCACCATCTCTTCCACCACGTTCACATTCGGCATTTCCACGTAACCCTCGGCATTCGCCGCCGGATTGTCCGGCTCGTACTGCATGCGCATCGGCGCCGCGCTTTCAACGAGCTGGGTCACCTGCACGCCGACGGCGCTTTTGTCGTCCGTCATCGCCCGCGCGGCAAACACCACCTGCTTGGCCCGGTATGGCTGGCCGTTTTCGTTCACCACGCTGTCGGCGTTGGCAAGGTTGGAAGCCGTGGTGTTCAGCCGCACGGACTGCGCATTGAGCGCCGATCCGGCCACCTGCAGAACATTCAGCATGCTCATCGCCCGTCTCCCGCTCCGTTACTGGCCGCTGATGGCGCTCTGCATCGAGCGCAGCAGGCCGTTGATGAATACCAGGCTGGCTTCGTAATGCACGGAGTTTTCCGCGAACGCCGCCCGTTCCACGTCCATATTGACGGTGTTGCCATCAACGCTCGACTGCTGCTCCGTGCGGTACAGCGTTTCCGCCTGAAGCGGGTTGACCTCGCCGCTGCCGATATGGCGCGTCTGCGTCCGCGACAGCGCCAGCGCGTCACGGCGGTTCGCCACACCGCTGAGAATGGAGCGGAAATCAATATCCCTGGCTTTGTAATGCGGCGTATCGGCGTTGGCGATGTTCGACGACAGCAGCTGCTGCCGGTACGCCTGCACGTTGAGCGCCGTCTGGTGAAACTGCAACTGGTTGTCTAGCAGGGTTTTCATCGCTTCACCTCGTTCCTTTTCCGTTGCCGCCGGAAATTGCCGGTGCACGGACTGCCTGTCCCATCGCACCTTCCATGCCAGCCATGATAGTGCCGCCGCCACAACCGTCTTGGCCTGATAAGCGCGGGAAAGCACGGCCAATTCCGCCGCTTGCCAACCGGCATTTGCCGCCTCCATCTGCCGTCCGGCGGCAAAACTTGCCGGAAAATTCTCCCGGCCTGTTGCCTCGAAACGAAGCGCGTGATGCAATTCACGCCATGAATATTCCTGCCAGCCGCCTGCCGTGGCTGACCGCCCTTCCCACCGTCTGCGTTCTCGCCGTCTCCACGGCTGCCGCCCAGCAGCCGACCGAACCGGTGCACCGCACCGCGCGCACCTTCCTTGAGCAGGCCACCCAGGGTCTGCCAGGCGAGGTCGCCATCGAACTGGGCGCGGTGGATACGAACCAGCTCCCGCCCTGCGCCGCGCTCAGCGCATTCCTGCCCGCGCAGACGCGCGCATGGGGCCAGGTCAGCCTCGGCATCCGCTGCGATTCGCCGGTGGCGTGGAACATTTACCTCCCGGCGCGCATCCGCGTTACCGCCGATTACCTCGTCGCCGCACAGCCCCTGCGCGCCGGGCAGATCATCGGAACAGGCGATATCGCCCGCCGCCGCGGCGACCTGGCCGCGCAGCCCGATGACACGCTGACCGATCCCGCGCAGGCCGTGGGCCGCCACACCCGCCACGCCATCGCCGCGGGCAGCGCCCTGCGCGGCAATGCGGTGCGCATTCCCAATGCGGTGCGGCAGGGGCAGAACGTGCAGGTCATCAGCACGGGGACGGGCTTCCACGTTGCCAGCGAGGGGCGCGCACTGAATAATGCAGCGCCGGGGGAAACCGCCCGGGTGCGCATGCCAAACGGCCAGGTCGTCACCGGAACGGCGCGGACCGATGGCGCGGTCGAGCTTTCATTCTGAATCCGTGACAATAATCACCGCATTAAATGACTAAAGTTTTTTTACCTGGGGCCGTAATACCGGACAGGGAACTTGTGCAGGGACAACCATCATGAAAATCGACTCCAGAGGCAGCATAGCCTCCAGCATCCAGACAACCAGCCCGCAAAGCCGCGCCAGTTCGGCCGCGCGCCCCGCCGCCAGCGGCGAAAAGGTCCAGATTTCGGCCTTTTCCGCCAATCTCCAGAAGGCGGAAGCGCGCATGGCCGATACGCCGGTGGTGGATAAAAACCGGGTGGAAGAAATCCGCCAGGCCATCAGCGAAGGCCGTTTCAAGGTCGACGCCAGCCGCATCGCCGACAGCCTGATCGACAGCGTGCGGCAGATGCTGGTCAGCCAGGGCTCGTAAGCCCGGCCTGCCCGCTTCCGGCCACCCCGATGCGCCAGCCCACGCCAGCGGAACTCCAGCGCCTCGCCCTGCTGATTGAAGCGGAGGCGATCCAGCTGCGCGAATTCATCGTGGTGCTGGAGCGCGAAACGGAACTGCTGATCGCCAGCGAGGTGGACAGCCTGCTCGCGCTCACGCACGACAAGACCGAGCGCTACCGCCGCCTGCAGCGCCTGCACGACGACCGCGCGCTGCTGCTGGGCAGGCTCGGTCTGGCGCATTCCGATACGGTGATCCGCCAGGTGTGCAATACCCTGCCGCGCGTGCTGGCGCGCTGGGACGAAGTGCTCGAACTCGCCCGCGACGCCAAAGGCCGTAACGAAACCAACGGCAGGCTCATCACCGAACGCATGCAGAACAACCAGGCCGCGCTCTCCGTACTGCTCGCCGCCGCCAATCATCCCCAGCTGTACGATGCCGCCGGGCAGGCCCGTCCCACCGGCGGAGGGCGCATCCTCGGCAGCGCCTGATCCCCTTCGGCGGACGCATTCAGCCGTCCGCCCGCTGTCAGTCTGTTATTCTGGCGCCCGTTTTCCCGCAGTGCGCCAAGTATGACGACCAGACAGCAGTACGACGAATCCTCCTTCCGCGTCCTGAAAGGACTGGAGCCGGTACGCGAGCGTCCGGGCATGTACACCCGCACCGATTCGCCGGCCCACATCATCCAGGAAGTGATCGACAACGCCGCCGATGAAGCACTGGCTGGCTTCGCAAAAAAAATCCATGTCGTCCTGCACCTGGACGGCTCCGTCACCGTCGCCGACGACGGCCGCGGCATCCCGGTCGGGCTGCATCCGGAAGAAGGCGTGCCGGTCATCGTGCTGGCCTATACCCGGCTGCACGCCGGCGGCAAATTCGACAAACGCCAGGGCAACAGCGCCTACGCCTTTTCCGGCGGACTGCACGGCGTCGGCGTGTCCGTAACGAATGCGCTGTCGACACGGATCGAGGTGGAAATCAAACGCGACGGCAAACTGCACCGCATCGAATTCAGCGACGGCGGCGAGCACATCGGTACGCTGCGCGTCGAAGGCGAATGCGGGCGTCAGAGCGGCACCCGCGTGCGCGTCTGGCCGGACGCCCGCTACTTCGACAGCCCGCGCGTGCCGCTCGGCGAACTCGAACGCCTGCTGCGCAGCAAGGCCGTGCTGCTGTCGGGCGTGGCGGTACGGCTCGACATCGAACAAGCCGCCGGACCGGCGCTGACCAAAACCTGGACCTACCCGGAAGGGCTGACCGGCTACCTGAAGGAACTCGCCGGTGGCCTCGAACCGGCCGCGCCGATCTACACAGCGGAAAAATACGCCGGCGCGGACGACGCCAGCTTTGCCGCCGGCGAAGGCGCGGCGTGGACCATCGCCTGGTTCGAATCGGCGGTGCCGAGCGAATCGTATGTGAACCTGATTCCCACCGTGGCCGGCGGCACCCATGAATCGGGACTGCGCACCGGTGTGTTCGACGCGGTGAAATCCTTCGTCGAACACCACGCACTACTGCCGCGCGGCCTCAAGCTCCAGCAGGAAGACGTCTGCGGGCGGATGAGCTTCGTTCTTTCCGTCCGCCTGCTCGATCCCCAGTTCCAGGGCCAGGTGAAGGAAAAACTGAACTCCCGCGAAGCGGTGAAGCTCGTTTCCAGCCAGATTCGGGACCCCTTCGAGATCTGGCTCAACAACCACGTCGAAGCCGGCCGCGCGATCGCCGAACTGTCGATCAAGCAGGCGCTGGCGCGACAAAAAAGCGCGCAAAAAGTCGAACGGAAAAAAGCCTCCGGCGTGGCCGTGCTGCCGGGCAAGCTCTCCGACTGCGAATCCGGCGACATCGCCGCGAACGAACTCTTCCTCGTCGAAGGCGACTCCGCCGGCGGCTCGGCGAAAATGGCGCGCAACAAGGAAACACAGGCCATCCTGCCGCTACGCGGCAAAGTGCAGAATGCCTGGGAAATCGACCCCGACCGCCTGCTCGCCAACGCCGAAATCCACGATATCGCGGTGGCGCTGGGCGTGGACGCTCACCGCGCCGACAGCGACCCCGATCTCGGCGGCCTGCGCTACGGCAAGATCGTCATCATGTCCGACGCCGACGTGGACGGCTCCCATATCCAGACCCTGCTGCTGACGCTGTTCTTCCGCCACTTTCCCCGCCTGATCGAACGCGGGCACGTCTATGTGGCGCAGCCACCGCTGTACCGCGTGGATGTGCCGGCCCAGGGCAAGAAACGTCCTGCGCGCCGTCTGTACGCGCTCGACGACGGCGAACTGGCGGCGATCCGCGACCGCATGAAGCAGGAAGGCTTCAAGCCCGAACAGATCGAGATCGGCCGCTTCAAGGGCCTGGGCGAAATGAATCCGGACCAATTGCGCGAAACGACGATGGACCCGGCCACCCGACGCGTGCTGCCGGTGCAGGTCCGCCCCGGCGCATTCGACGACACGCTGCGCATGTTCAACCTGCTGATGGGCAAGGGCGAAGCCGCCGGCCGGCGTGCATGGATGGAAGACAAGGGCGACACGGTGGAAGCGGATATCTGACGTTAGATATAAAACAAAGCATGAAGCTGATTTATCAACTTTTGTTTCTCATTGGCCTTATCTTTTTTATCATCGGTGCTGGATTGTGGGCGACCGTCGGCTTTCCAATTACACTCGGAGAGTTATCAACGGCTCTGACAGGTAAGGGGCCGTGGCAAGTAAACAAAGACAGCGGTTTCTTTTTGATGGTGTTTGGTTTTTTACTTGCTGGTTATTGTGCGATTGAAATTCACCACAAACGCTGGAAAAAATGACGTTGAACAAAGAATTTGAACCGCCGTTCGAGAGGAACGCTGCAAAAGCGCGGCATCCCTCAGCTTTACGTCAGGTTGCCGGGGAGCGCCGTGGAGAAACTGAGAAGGTACGTCTCGCTAGCGTGCGGACTGGTCTGCTTATGGTTTCTGGTTCGGGTCGTGCTTTCCATGATCAGCAGCGGCATGGAGTGGGGCAGCATCCAGGGCAACCGCACTTATCCTTCATAGCGATCTAATCCCAAGCACCCGCATGCGCTCATCGTCATCCCAGCCTGCCATCTTGCGACGCCCCCGTAGGCTGGTCTTGGGCCATCTCGTGTCTTGCCGGAGCATATTGAGGA
>JAVBTY010000062.1:0-32887 GCA_031555955.1 Rhodocyclaceae bacterium
GCGCCATCGTCGGCATCATCGGACCCAACGGTGCCGGTAAATCGACACTGTTCAAAATGATTCAGGGCAAGGAAACGCCCGACTCCGGCGCGGTCGTGGTCGGCCCGACGGTGAAGATCGCCGCGGTGGACCAGTCGCGCGCAGGCCTGGCCGACGACAAGACGGTGTTCGAGGCGATCTCGGACGGTGCCGACATACTCACTGTCGGCAGGTTCGAGATGCCCAGCCGCGCCTACATCGGCCGCTTCAATTTCAAGGGTGGCGACCAGCAGAAAATTGTCGGCAACCTGTCCGGCGGCGAGCGCGGCCGGTTGCATCTGGCAAAAACGCTGATCGCCGGCGGCAACGTCCTTCTGCTCGACGAGCCGTCCAACGACCTCGACGTGGAAACCCTCCGCGCACTCGAAGACGCCCTGCTCGAATTCGCCGGCTGCGCGCTCATCATCAGCCACGACCGCTGGTTTCTGGACCGCATCTGTACCCATATCCTCGCCGCCGAAGGCGATTCGCAATGGACGTTCTACGCGGGCAACTACCAGGAATATGAGGAAGACAAGAAGAAGCGGCTGGGCGAGGAAGGCGCGAAACCCAGGCGCATCCGCTACAAGCCGATCAGCCGCTGAACGGAACGTGGCAGAAAAAACGGCCGGACGGGCATCCCCGTCCGGCCGTTTTATTTTCTTGCCTGCAATACTGCAATACGCGATCTGCGCAGGGATCAGATGGTGAAGTGCGCCACCCGCGCGCGCAGGCTTTCGGCCAGTTTTTCCAGATCGCCTGCATGCTCCGCGGACTGCTTCGCCAGCACACTGCTCTCGTCGGCCATGCCTGCGATCTTGTCCACATTCCGGGCGATTTCGGCGATCGCCACGGTCTGCTCTTCCAGCGCATGCGAAATGCTCGTTACCGCAACGGTCACCTGACTGGCGCTCTCGCGGATGTTGGCGATACTGGTGCCCGCATGCTCGGCGTACACCATGCCCTCCTCAACCTGGTTTACGCCGCTGTTCATACTCGTTACCGCATCTTCGGTGCCGTGCAGGATCCGCCCGATCAGCGTGCCGATTTCCTGCGTCGATGCGGAGGTACGTTCAGCAAGCTTTCTCACCTCGTCCGCCACCACCGCGAAACCGCGCCCCTGCTCGCCCGCGCGGGCCGCCTCGATGGCGGCATTGAGCGCCAGCAGGTTGGTCTGCTCGGCGATCTCGCGGATCACGCTGACAATGGCCGAAATCGCCTTGGATTCCTGCCCCAGCGTCGTCACCGCCGTGGAAGCGGTGCGCACCGTGTCGGCAATGCGCGTCATGCTGTCGACTGCCTGCCCGATCACCTCCGCGCCCTGGCTGGAAACCCGCCCGGATTCCACCGAATCCGTATTGGCCCGGCTGGCGTTTTCGGCCACATGAATAATATTCGCGTTCATTTCCTCGACGCTCGCGGCCATCGTCGAGGCGGCATCGCTCTGCATCCCGGACTGCGTCGCCACCTGCATGGCCGAACCCGAGAGATGCCCTGCGCTTTCCGCAAGCTGGAAGGCCGCCGTCTGGATATCGCCCAGCGTGGCGCGCATATCTTTCACCATTGTATTGGTCGCCTGGAGCAGCTGCCCAACCTCGTCGTTGCTGCGCTGATCAACGGTCACCGTCAGATCGCCACCCGCGATGCGCCGCATGGCCCCAACCACTTCACCGAGCGGGCGCGTCACCCAGCGGCGCGAAGAGAAAAACACGATCGCGCACAGCAGGATGCACAGAGCGATTGCGCCAAGGATCAGCCGGTCACGCACGGCATTGGCATTGGTTCTGAACTCGTCGGTATACACGCTGGAGGCGATAACCCAGCCCCAGTCCGGAATACTGTTGAACACGGCGATCTTCTCGCTTTCGGCCGTTGTATTAGGCTTGGGGAAGTGGTAGTAAAGAACGCCATTCTGTTTTTCGATGATGTCGCGTACATAGTACATGCCGCTGCCATCCTTTGAGTCCCAGAGGTTTTTTCCCTCGCTGGAAGGGTGAATGACCAGTTCGCCCTTGTTGGCGCTGCCATCCAGGCCAAAAATGTAACCTGTCTGGAACAGCTTGATACCCAGCAGTTTTTTCTTCATTTCTGCAAGCTGGTTACTGAAATCCAGCCCGATGAAAAGAGCACCGATCACCTTCCCCGCCGGATCAAGCAGAGGCTGATAGCTGGTCATGTAATCGCGCCCAAACAGGTGGGCCTTGCCCACGTACGTTTTTCCCGCAAGCAGCTGCGCACGCGCGGGATGCTGCGCCCCAAGCGGAGTGCCCACGGAACGGGTTCCGTCTTCCTTTTTCAGCGACGTGGCCGCGCGGACAAAATCGTCACCCTGCCGGACAAGCACGGTCGCTACCGCGTTTACTCTCGAGGTAAACAGGTCAAGCGGGGCGTTGTCCCCGTTGAGCACCTTGCCATCCATGGTCAGGGCGGCGATTTTCGCCCCCCCCGTGTCAACAACCTCGTCTGTGTGCAAGGCGAAGGTTCCGCCAAATTCGCCTTTCAGCGCCCCCCCCAGCCGGGTTGCGGCGGATTCAAGCGCCACGCGCACGGTTTCGACCGCATCGACCGCCTGCTGGTTGGTCCGTTTCAGTTCATCGATGCCCTGATCTTCAAGGATCGCGCCCAGCCAGATGCTCAACGCGACAATCGCCGCCGCAAAAAGGCCAAGAATCGCCACCGCCTGAACCACGTTAAGCTTGGTCGATATCGACCAGTTACGGAAACCGCCGTTCATGAAATTCTCCCGAATCAACCCTGTCAGGATACCCCGTCCAGACGAAGGAACCCCTGATAGAAAAAACTGAATGCAGCATTTCCCCGATCAACGGCTTCACCACAGAAAAACTTGAGAGATTTTTACCGCCCCTCCCCGGATCAGGAGATGTCTGCGTATCACCGGGCAACACAGGATCCGTTTCCCCGGCAGGAAACCCGTGGCGGCATTTCCGTGTCCACCCTTCAGGAACGGGCTGATACTGGTTCAAAAAATCCGCAGCGCCCCCGGTTGCGGGCGCGCGGCACCACCCGCTTCATCGAAATCAGCCTCCATCAGCCGTTAATCCGGCTTAATTCATGGGTGGTGGCCTACAATCCACACAGGCGCAGGCAAGACTCGTCCAGCAGATCGCCCAGAAAAGCCAGGGGATTTTTCTTCTCCAGACGGACAGAAAAGCATTCCTGGCGCGTTGCTCAACCCATAACAGGAGAAAAACATGGCAACCATGAAGGCAGCGGTATTCGTCAAACCCGGCGTTATCGAACTGGCCGACAAGCCCGTTCCGGACGTTGGCCCCAACGATGCGCTGATACGCATCACCACAACCACGATCTGCGGCACCGACATCCACATTCTGAAAGGGGAATACCCGGTCGCGCCCGGCCTGACCATCGGGCACGAACCGGTTGGCATCATCGAAAAACTCGGCAGCAGCGTGCAGGGCTACCAGGAAGGGCAGCGCGTGATCGCTGGCGCGATCTGCCCCAGTTTCCATTCCTACGCCTGCCAGAACGGCCACCCCTCGCAGGACGGCGGCTGCGCCGGGCACGGCTACAAGCCCATGGGCGGCTGGCGTTTCGGCAACACCATCGATGGCACGCAGGCCGAATACGTGCTGGTGCCCGATGCGCAGGCCAACCTCGCGCCAGTGCCGGACGGGCTGACCGACGAGCAGGTGCTGATGTGTCCGGACATCATGTCCACCGGTTTCGCCGGGGCGGAAGCCGGCAACATCAAGATCGGCGATATCGTCGCCGTGTTCGCGCAGGGGCCGATCGGCCTGTGCGCCACCGCGGGCGCGCGGCTGCGCGGGGCCAGCATGATCATCGCGGTCGACGGCATCGACCAGCGTCTGGATATTTCACGCCGGATGGGCGCGGACGCAACGGTGAATTTCCGCAAGGTGGATATCGTGGACGAAATCCTCCGCCTCACCGGCGGGCGCGGCGTCGATGTCGCCATCGAGGCGCTCGGGCTGCAGACCACCTTTGAAGCCGCGCTGCGCGTGCTCAAGCCCGGCGGCACGCTGTCGAGCCTGGGCGTGTATTCGTCCGACCTGCGTATTCCGGTGGACGCCTACGGCGCGGGCCTGGCGGAAAAGCAGATCGTGTCTTCGCTCTGCCCCGGCGGCAAGGAACGCATGCGCCGCCTGCTCAACATCGTCGGTTCGGGACGCGTGGATCTGAGCCCGCTCGTCACCCATACCTATCAGCTTGATGACATCGTCGCCGCCTACGAACTGTTCGGCAACCAGCGCGACGGCGTGCTGAAGGTAGCGGTCAAGCCCTGATCCCGGAGGCGCACGCTTCCCGGAAACCCCGCCATAACACCAGCCGCCCTGTTTTCACGGGAAACAGGGCGGTTTTCCGTTTACCCGCTCCGTTATGAAACCCGTTTTTCCCGCAGCAGGCTATTGACGATACATAGCAGCAAATATATATTGATAAGCGTTATCATTTGTATCGATTACTGTTCTTATCCTCATGTCTTCTTCCCCGCCAGCGGCGACACGGCACGCCCCGCAGCCAGCCCGCACCCCACGTTCGACTCCACGAATCAACAGCAGCGAACTGCTGCACGGCGGGCGCATCATCGAAATCGACCATGCGGGACAACGCTACACCCTGCGCCTGACCAGGGAAAACAAGCTGATCCTGACCAAGTAGCCGCCAGGGCGCGGAAAAACGGCCGGAGAACTGAGCTCCCGCCATATGGCGCGGCACAGCGCGCGCCACCGGACATCCGCTCCGGACACACCCCGACAATCGCCAGCCAGGTGCGCGCGCAACAGCGCAAACCCAGCCAGCAGGAAATCCAACATCATTTCTTGAAGGCTGGACCATGAACTTCCGTAAAAACACGCTTGCCCTGCTCGTCGCGGCGGCCTGCAACGCCGCCGGAGCCAGCGAACCGGTGCTGGGCGACACCGTGGTTACCGCCACGCTCTCCGAACACGACACCGCCACCGCCCCGGCTTCGGTTACCGTCATCACGCGCGAAGAGCTGGAAACGCGTAACGCCACCGATCTGCTCGACGCCGTGCGCGGCACGCCGGGCATTACCCTGTCGCCGCGCCAGGTGGGCGGGCGCAAAACGATTGCGCTGCGCGGCCTCGAAGGCAAACACACGCTGACGCTGGTTGACGGGCGGCGCATCGCCCCTTCCGACGACGTGATCGGCCATTCCGACTACCAGTACGGCTGGATGCCGATCGCGGGTATCGAACGCATCGAAATCATCCGCGGGCCGATGTCCACGCTATACGGTTCGGAAGCGCTGGGCGGCGTCATCAACATCATCACCCGCGAACCTAAGGACGGCTGGATGGGCTCGGCGATGGTTTCCGGCTCGAACATGATCAATGGCGAAGACGGCGGCGACGGGCATGATCTTTCCTTCTTCGCCGCCGGTCCGGTGGGCGACCGCCTGACCCTGCGCCTGCTGGGCGAAACCGCGCGCACGGCGGCGGTGCCGGAAAAAGAGGATCCACGCTATTCAGAAATCGAAGGCAGCGAATCGCGCAACGTGGGCATCGGCGGCGTCTTCAGGCTGACGGACCAGCAGACGCTGGAAGCAAACTGGAACGACGGCCACGAGGAACGCTTCTACGACGACGTCGCCACGACCGGCGCCAAACAGCCCTACGAAAACCATTACTTCATCGAACGCTCGCAGGGCCACCTCACCTGGCGCGGCGACTTCGACGGCTGGCGCGGCCAGCTGCGCGCCTACCGCAGCGAAATCGACGTTACCAACAAGCGCACCAACGGCGTTGCGCCAACGCGCCCGCAAAACCTGCGCGAGCAGGTCGTCGACGGCTTCGCCGCCCTGCCGCTGGACGGCCACCTGCTGACGTTTGGCGGCGAGTGGCGCGAGGAGAAACTTGAAAACTCCGGTCTGGTCGGCGGCGAAGACGACGCCACGCACAAGGCCCTGTTCGTGCAGGATGAACTGTCCCTCGCCCGCAGCGTCACCCTGACCGCCGGGGTGCGCGTGGACGACCACGAATTCTTCGGCACCGAAACCAGCCCGCGCGCCTACCTTGTGTGGGAAGCCGCGCCGGGGCTGGTCGTCAAGGGCGGTTACGGCCACGCCTTCAAGGCCCCCACGCTGAAGCAGATTTCCCCAAGCTACATCGGTGCGGAAGGGCCGCACACCTTTATGGGCAACGCCGACGTCAAGCCCGAAAAATCCGATTCGGTTGAAATCGGCGCGGCCTGGAACAGCGGCCCGCTCGAACTGCGCGGCACGCTGTTCTACACGCGGGTCGACGATCTCATTACCTACCGCCTGGTCAAAACCCAGCCGGGGCCGCCGGTGCGCCGCACCTATCTTTACGACAACGTCAACGAAGCCCGCATCGGTGGCTTTGAAGGCGGTTTTACCTGGAATCTGACCCCCACTCTGGCGTGGAACACCGATTTCACCCTGCTCAGAACCGAAGACAAGGCGACCGGCGACGAGCTCGACGACCGCCCCAACGCCACGGTTTCCTCCCATCTGGACTGGAAAACCGGCGATGGCTGGAGCGCGCGCGCCGGTTTCGAATACACCGGCGAGCAGACCAGCGCGGGCGCGGATCTGCCCGGCTACTTCCTGTGGAACGCCAGCGTCGGCAAGCGTATCGACAAAACCTTCAGCGTCCGCGCCGGAATCAAAAACCTGACCGACGTGCGCCTGGCGGATGAGTCGTCCAGCTTCGGCTACGCGGAATACGGCCGCACGGCGTACATCACGCTGCGCGCCGATTTCTGATCCTTCAACCGCAACGTTCCAGCAAAACATGTCCCCCTTCCGCTTCCGCCCCACAGCATTCCTGCCGCGAGCCATGGCCGCGCTGCTCGCGCTCATGCTGCTCGCACCCTGCGGCGCGGCATGGGGGGCCGATGCCCTGCTGTTCATTTCCACCAGCCCCGTACCGGCGGGCAAGTTCCAGAAGCTCGCCGGGATTGCCGCGGCGCAGGGCTTCCGCATCGAACATCGTCAGGCCGAGCGCCTGTCCGCCGAGCAGGACGCCAGCCTGTTCGAAGGCTTCGATGCGGTGTTTTTCGACGCCCCGCGCGACCATCTGGAAGAATTCGTGCGCATCCGCCTTGGCAAGGCCCTGCCCGGCCTCGCCGCGCCGCATCTGTGGATGCACGACAGCAAGCCTTCGTCGCAAGGCTTTCCCGCCCCGCTCGCGGAACGGCTGCACGCGTACTACGTCAATGGCGGCCGCCCGAACTTCGAAAACTTCTTCCGCGCGCTCGCCGCCTGGCGCGACAAACAGCCGCTGGACGGCGTGCCCGCGCCAGTCGTCTTTCCCAGGGCGGCGATCTACCACCCGCAGGCGCCCGGGCTCGTATTCCCCGATCCCGCCGCCTACTTCCGCTGGCGCGGCATCGACCCCGCGCAGCGCCCGCCCGTCGTCGCCATCGCGCTGCACCAGACCTACATCGCCAGCGAGCAGACGGGTTTCATCGACGACCTGATCGCCCGCACCGAAGCAGGCGGCGGCATCGCCCTGCCCTACTACGTATCAGTCATGGAGCCGCAGGCGGCAATGCTCCAGATCGACGGCAGACTGGTCGCCGACGCGGTCATCAACACCCAGATCGTCCTCAACCCCGAAGGGCGGAAAAAAGAATTCGAGGCGCTCGGCCTGCCCGTTGTTCAGGCGCTGTCCTACCGCAAGGGCGACGAAGCGGACTGGCGCGCCGATCCGCAGGGCGTGCCGCTGATGGACGTGCCCTTCTTCCTCGCCCAGGGCGAATACGCCGGCATCATCGATGCGGTCATCTCTGGCGGCACGCGCAGGGACGACGACCAGATCATCGCCATTCCCGAACAGGCCACCGCCATCACCGCCAAGGCGCTGCGCCTGGTGCGCCTGCAGCGTCTGCCGGATGCGGAAAAGAAAGTCGCGGTGCTGTTCTGGAATTACCCGTCGGGCGAAAAAAACCTTTCCGCCTCCTACCTCAACCTGCCGCGCAGCCTCAGCGCCACGCTGCATGCGCTGCAGGCCGCCGGATACGACACCCGCCCCGAGGACGACGCCACCCTCACCGCCCGCCTGCAACGTCTGCTCGCCCCGTTTTACCGCGACGGCGAACTGGAAGCGCTGCTGCGCGATGGTCTGGCCGAAAAGCTGCCCGTGAGCGCCTACCGCGCCTGGCTGGAGCGCCAGCCCGAACCGGTACGGCGCGAGCTGACCGAACGCTGGGGCGAACCGGAAAAATCGTCGATGGTTATCCGCGAAGGCGGCGAAGCCTTCTTCGTCATCCCACGCTTTCTCGCCGGAAACATCGCCCTCACCCCGCAGGCGCCGCGCGGCGAACGCTGGGAAGAAAAGGAAAAGGCGCTTTACCACTCGACCAAGGCCGTTCCATCGCATTACTACATGGCGCACTACCTGTGGGTACGCGAGGCGTTCAGGGCTGACGCGCTGGTGCACTACGGCACGCACGGCACGCAGGAATGGCTGCCTGGCAAGGAACGCGGGCTATCGGTGTACGACTGGCCGCTGCTCGCCATCGGCGACGTGCCAGTGGTCTATCCCTACATCGTCGACAACATCGGCGAGGCGCTGCAGGCCAAACGGCGCGGCCGCGCCGTTATCGTCACCCACCAGACGCCGCCGTTCGCCCCTGCCGGGCTGCACGATGCAACCGTCAATATCCACGACCTGCTGCACGCCTGGGTGGCGCAGGACGAAGGCGCGGTGCGCGACCGGATCGCCGCCGACCTGCTCGCGGCGGTAAAAAAAGAACGCATCAGCCTCGACATGGGCTGGGACGACGGGCGCATCGCGCGCGACTTTCGCGGCTTTCTCGACGAACTGCACCTCCACCTGCACGAACTGGCGCAAACCGCCCAGCCGCTCGGTCTGCACACCTTCGGCACGCCGCCGCAGGAACAGCACCGCCTGAGCACCGTACTGCTGATGCTGGGCAAGCCTTATTGGGAAGCCGCCTCGCGCGCGGCGGGCGTGCAGGCCGATGCGCTCGACGAAACCTTCGCCAGCGATTACGAAAAACTCACCCGGTCGGCTCCGTTCGCACTCCTCGCCGCCTGGCTCGCCGGTAATCCGCCGGAAGGCCTGGACGGCGAACTCACCGCGCAGCTCGAACAAGGCAAACGCTGGTACGCCGAACTGGGCGCGGGCGGCGAAACCGCTGGCCTGCTGGCGGCGCTTGCCGGACGCTACCGCCCGACCTCCTACGGCGGCGATCCGATAAAAAACCCCGACGCGCTGCCGACCGGCCGCAACCTGTACGGCTTCGATCCCTCGCGCGTCCCCACAAAACAGGCCTGGGAAGCGGGCAAGGAAGCCGCCGAAGCGCTGATCGCCGCCCACCGGACCAAAACCGGGCGCGCACCCAAAAAACTGGCCTTTTCACTCTGGTCGGTCGAAACCATGCGCCACCAGGGGCTGCTTGAAGCGCAGGCGCTGTGGGCGATGGGCGTGGAACCGGTATGGGACGCGGGCGGCCGCGTCACCAGCGTAAAGCTCGTGCCGCGCGAAACGCTCGGGCGGCCGCGCGTCGACGTCGTTCTCTCCGCCACCGGCCTGTACCGCGACCACTTTCCCAACGCCATGCGCCAGCTCGCCCGCGCCGTCGAACTCGCCGCGCGCGCGGCCGAGGACGACAACCCGATGTACGCCAACAGCCGCGCCATTGCCGCGCGGCTGATGAAACAGGGCGTGCCGGAAACGGCGGCGCGCAAGGCTTCCGAAACGCGCATCTTTTCTTCTGAATCGGGCCGCTACGGCACCGGACTGGACGACGCGGCGCTCGCCACCGACACCTGGAAAGGCAAGGCCGAGGGCGACCGCAAACTGGCCGCGCTCTACCTGTCGCGCATGCAGTTCGGCTACGGCGCGGACGAGGCCGACTGGGGCAGACGCGGCATTCCCGGCGCGGAGGACGCATCCGCGGGCAACGGCGCGGGCATCGCGTCTGAAATCAACCCGGAAATCAACCTCTACGCCGAACACCTGAAGGGCACAGAAGGCGCGGTGCTGTCGCGCACCTCCAACCTCTACGGCATGCTCACCACCGACGATCCCTTCCAGTACCTCGGCGGCATCGCGCTGGCCGTGCGCCAGCTCGACGGCAAGGCGCCCGAACTGTTCATCTCCAACCTGCGCGGCAGCGGCGCGGGCAAGGTGGAAGGCGCGGACGCCTTTCTCGCCAAAGAACTGGCCACGCGCAACTTTCACCCCGGCTACATCAAGGGGCTGATGGCCGAAGGCTACTCCGGCACGCTGCAGGTGCTCGACTCGATGAACAATTTCTGGGGCTGGACGGCGGTGGCGCGCGAAATCGTGCGCGACGACCAGTGGCAGGAATTCGTCGACGTCTACGTGCGCGACAAGCACCAGCTTGGCCTCAAAGACTGGTTCGAGCAGAACAATCCCCACGCGCTGGCGCAAACGATGGAGCGCATGCTCGAAGCCGCCCGCCAGGGCTACTGGCAGGCCGACGCGAAAACCGTGGCCGAACTCAAGGCGCGTTACCGCGAAATCGCCGCGCGCCATGACGTGCGCACCCGCAACGAGGCCTTCGACGCCTTCGTCGCACCCGCCGCCGCGACAGCCGCCGCCGGATTCGGCCTGCGGACGCCGCAGCCGCCCGCCGCGCCCCCGGCTCCGGCCCGCCCGCCCAGCGCCGCCGATCTCACCCCCGTGCCGCCCCCCGCCCCGCCCGTGCAGGGCATGGTGCTGGAGCGCGTGCAGGAAACCCAGGCGCCCGCGCCGCTGTACGCCACGCTCGGCCTGTCGCTGCTGCTGCTCGCCACGCTCGGCGGCATGACGCGCGCGGGCATCAGCCCGGCGCTGCGCCGCCGCGTCTGAAACGGCGCACATCACACCAGCCGGAACCCGCATCAGGCCGCCCCCAGCCATTCAGCCACAGTCATAGCCATACGGAGACAGCCCATGTCCAGCCTCGTCGAAACCACCATGTACCAGATTTCGCAGATATTCCTTCTGCCAACGCTGGCGCTGATCGCAATCCTTTTCCTCTACGCCTTCTGGGTGCTCGGCGAATTCGCCATCCTCGCCTGGCTGCGCCGCAGCGGCGGCGGCCGTCCCCTGCTCGCCTGCTACCGCAAGGCGCCGCACCTTTCCGCCGACGAACTCGACGTGATCGCGCACAAACAGCTTGAGGCCGCGCGCATCGCCAGCCGCGTCACCCCCATGCTCGGTCTGGTGGCGACGATGATCCCCATGGGCCCGGCGCTCAAATCGCTCTCCGACGGCAATCTCGCCAAGGTCTCGGACAACCTCACCGTTGCCTTTTCCGCCGTCATCCTCGCCCTGATCGCCGCCTCCATCACCTACTGGGTGGTCAACATCCGCCGCCGCTGGCTGGCCGAGGAACTGCTGGAAATCGAAGCCCTGCGCGCCGCGCCGCGCGAAACGGCGCGCGAAATCCCGCACGCGGTCCCGGATGTAGCGCCGCGCGCGGCGGCGGCAGGAGCGGCGGCATGAGCCTGAAACTGCTGCACGAACCGGAAACCGAGGATCCGATCCTGTCGGTGGTCAACCTGATCGACATTTTCCTCGTCATCATCGCCGCGCTGCTTATCACCGTGGCGCAAAACCCGCTGATCAACCCGTTCAACAAACAGGATGTGACCGTCATCACCGATCCCGGCAAACCGTCCATGGAAATGGTGGTGAAGAAAGGCGAAAAAATCGAACGCTACAAGGCCAACGGCAGCATTGGCGGCGGCGACGGCGAAAAAGCCGGCGTCGCCTACCGCATGAAAGACGGCTCCATGGTTTACGTGCCGGAAGGCGGCGAGGCCTCTCCGGGGCAACAGGCGGAATCCCAGGAGCCGCCCGCGCGGTAGCGTTTTCCTTCCACCCTCCACGCGGCCGGGGGCAGAAGGGGGGTAGACTGGCGCCAGACTGTTTCCGCCTCTGGGCGGAGGCTCCGCAGAACGGACTGCGCCCGCCGCTCCGGCGCATTGTTTGACGACGCCCATGCCCGACCGCCACGATCCCGCGCAACGCATTCGCAACCGCTGGTACTGGTCCGCCCCTTACGCGGCGGTGGTGGTGTTCGCCATCGTGATGCTGGCGCTGGTATGGCTGCTGCAGGCGCGCGAAGAAAACGTCGAGCGCGGCGCGGTCACGCGCGACGTGCAGTGGATGGAGCAGATGATGCGCATGCGCATGCGCGGCACGGAAGAATTCCTTGCCCAGCTCGCGCGCGAACTGGCCGCCGGCACGCTCGATTTCGATGTTTTCCGGCTGCGCGCCAGCCAGTACATCACCAGCAATGGCGGGCTGGTGAGCATCGCCTGGGTCGGCCCGGATCAGACCGTGCGCTGGGCCGCGCCCTTCAGCGCCAACGGCTGGTCCGAGGGCGCGGCGCTGGCCGCAGGGCAGCTGCCGCCCTTCAGCCGCGCCGGGGCGCTGGGACAGCCCGCCTACGGCCAGATCCATGCGGCGCAGCCTGAAAACACGGTGCTGGAAGTCTATGTGCCGGTACGGGACCAGCATGAATTCCGCGGCGCGATCGTCGGCGTGTATTCGGTCGAACGCATGCTGCAGTATCTGGTGCCCGCCTGGTTCGCGGAAAAATACCGTCTGGCGCTGCGCGGCCCGCAGGGCGAAACACTGGCGGTGAATTCGGCCCTGAGCGGGGAAGACGAAGGCATCGCCTTCGACATCCCGCTCGACCCGCCCGGAAACGGACTGGTCCTGCGGGCTGCGGCCCTGAACGGCGGCGGCCACTTTCCGCTGGCGCTGCCGGTCGCGCTGATCCTCGGCCTGTCGGTGATCGTGTTCTGGACCCTGTGGCTGCTGCGCACCCACCTGCTGCGCCGGATACAGGTGGAGCGCGAGCGCGACCGCCTGTTCAACCTCTCGCTCGACATGCTGTGCATCATCAGCCTGGACGGGGTATTCCTGCGCTGCAATCCGGCTTTCGAACGCATCCTCGGCTACCCGCCGGAACAGCTCGCGGGCAAGTCGCTGATCGACCTCGTGCATGAAGACGATACCGCCGCCACCCTGGCGCAGCTGTACCGGCTGACGGAAGGAGAACCGGCCAGTTTCGAGAACCGCTGCCGCTGCCAGGACGGCGCCCACCGCTGGCTGGTGTGGAGCATCAACCCCGTCCAGCAGGAAGAACGGGTGTACGCCGTCGCGCACGACATCACCGCCCGCAAGGCGGCCGAGCAGGCGCTGCAGGCCGAATCGGCCTTTCGCAAGGCGATGGAGCAGTCCGTGCTCACCGGCCTGCGCGCGATCGACGAAACCGGCCGCATCATCTACGTCAACTCCGCGTTCTGCCGCATGGTCGGCTTCGAGGAAAGCGAACTGCTCGGCATCGAGCCGCCCTTCCCCTACTGGCCGCCGGAAGAGATGGATGCCTGCCGGAGCACGCTTGAACTTTCGCTTTCCGGCCAGTCGCCGCCCGATGGTTTCGACATGCCCATCCGCCGCAAAAACGGCGAACGGATCGAGGCCCATTTTTACCTTTCCCCGCTCATCGATCTGAACGGCCGCCAGACCGGCTGGCTGGCGTCAGTCACGGACGTTACCGAACAGCGCCGGGTGCGCGCCGCGCTAGAGGCGGCGCACGAGCGCTTCGAAGCAGTGCTAGACGGCCTGGATTCCGCGGTATTCGTCGCCGATGCGCGCACCGACGAAATCCTGTTCGCCAACCGGACCTTCAAGTACATCCACGGTTTCGACGCGGTCGGCCGCACCGTGCGCGGCGTCGCGGCCCCGCAGCCGGAACGCACCGATTACCGCTTCGACCCCCGCCTGCTTTCCGCCGCCGACCTGCCACGGGAACTGTTCGACGGCGAACTGCAGCACCTGCGGTCCGGGCGCTGGTACTACGTGCGCGAACACGCCACGCGCTGGGTGGACGGGCGCGTGGTGCGCATGGGCATCGCCACCGACATCACCGCCCGCAAGCAGACCGAAGAAACCGCGCGCCAGCAGGAAGAACAGCTGGAGCGCACGGCGCGCCTGGTGACGATGGGAGAAATGGCCTCCACGCTAGCCCATGAGCTGAACCAGCCGCTGGCCGCCATTTCCAACTACTGCGCGGGCTGCATCACCCGCATGCAGTCCGCCGGATGGAAACCGGAAGACGTTTCCGGCGCCATGCAGAAAGCGCAGGCGCAGGCCGAACGGGCGGGGAAAATCATCCGCAACATCCGCGAGTTCGTGAAAAAAAGCGAACCGCACCGCAGCGCGGTCCGTATTACCGACATCATCGACAGCGCCCTGGCTTTCGCCGAAATCGACGCCCGCCGCCTGGGCGCGCGCATCGTTTCCGAGACCGCGCCGGAGCTCCCCGCCGTCTTCGCCGACCGCGTAATGATCGAGCAGGTCGTGCTGAACCTCGTCAGGAACGGCCTCGACGCCATGGAAAGCACCCCCGCCGCGCAGCGTGTGCTCACCGTCCGGGCCCGGACAACCAGCGCGCATACGGTTGAAGTGGCCGTAGCCGACCGCGGCTGCGGCATCGGCGAAGAAGAACGCACCCGCCTCTTCATGCCCTTTTACACCACCAAACCCGAAGGCATGGGGATGGGGCTGAACATCTGCCGCACCATCGTCGAATTCCATGATGGACGGCTGGTTGTCGACACCAACCCGGAAGGCGGTACCATATTCGCATTCACCCTGCCAACCGAGGCCGCCAGTGGACAACAAGAAACCAGCCATGACACCTGAGCAGCGCATCCATATTGTTGACGACGACGAAGCCCTGCGCGATTCCCTGATCTGGATGCTCGAATCCAGCGGGCATGCCGTCACCTCCCATGACAGCGCGGAATCCTTCCTCAAGGCGTGGCAGCCGGGCATGGCGGGTTGCGTGGTGCTGGACGTGCGCATGCCCGGCATGAGCGGTCTGGAACTGTTCGAGGAACTGGGCCGCCGCCACTGCGCCCTGCCCGTGATCTTCATCACCGGTCACGGCGACGTGCCGATGGCGGTCGCCGCGCTCAAGAAAGGCGCGGCGGACTTCATCGAAAAACCTTTCAGCGACAAAGACATGCTGCGCCTGATCGAGCAGTGCCTGACGCGCGAAAAAGAAAACCGCGACAAACGGCGCACCGATGCCGACACCGCGCGCCGCCTGGAACACCTGACTCCGCGCGAACGCGAGGTGCTCGATCTCATCATCGCGGGCAAGCTCAACAAGCAGGTTGCCGACGTGCTCGGCATCAGCATCAAGACGGTCGAAGTGCACCGCGCCCGCGTCATGGAAAAAATGGGTGTCAATACCCTGGCCGAGCTGGTGCAGCACGTCGTCACCGCCAGCCCTGCCGACCCCGCCGCCGCCCGCTGAACAGTCCGCCCGCGCCGGGCGGCGCGCACAGCCCGGCGGCGCTGCGATAAAATCTCCCGTTTTTTCGAGGCGCTCTCCATGACCGCTCGCATTATCGATGGCAACGCGCTCGCCGCCCGCGTGCGCGGCGAAATCGCCGCCCGCGCCGCCGCGCTCGCCGCCCGTGGCGCGCAGCCCTGTCTTGCCGTGATTCTCGCGGGTGAAAACCCCGCCTCCTCGGTTTACGTGCGCAACAAGGTCGCCGCGTGCGAAAAGGCGGGCATCCGCTCCCTGCGCTTCGATTATCCGCAGGACGTCACGCCCGCCACGGTCATGGCGAAACTGGCCGGACTCAATGCCGACGCTTCCGTTCACGGCATTCTGGTGCAGCTGCCGCTGCCGCCGCAGTTCGATGAAACCGCGGTGCTCGAAGCCATCAGCGTCGCCAAGGATGTGGACGGCTTCCATGCCGAAAACGTGGGCCGCCTGTCGCAGAACCGCGAAGCCTTCCTGCCCTGCACGCCCCACGGCGTCATGAAAATGCTCGAATCCGAAGGCATTCCCCTCCAGGGCGCGGAAGCCGTCATCATCGGCCGCTCCAACATCGTCGGCAAACCGATGGCGATGCTGCTGACCGGCGCGGGCGCGACCGTTACCGTGTGCCACTCGAAAACACGCGACCTCGCCTTTCACACCCGCCGCGCGGATATCGTGATCGCCGCGATCGGCAGACCGCGCTTTGTTACCGGCGACATGCTCAAACCCGGCGCGACGGTGATCGACGTCGGCATCAACCGCATTCCCGACGGCCCCGATGCCGGAAAACTGTGCGGCGACGTGGATTTCGCCTCCGCCGCCGCCGTTGCGGGCTGGATCACGCCCGTGCCCGGCGGCGTCGGCCCGATGACCATCACCATGCTGCTGGAAAACACGGTCATTGCCGCAGAACGCGCGGCCAGCGGGGGGAAAACGGCATGAACGCCCCCCTGCCCGCCGTCGGCATCATCATGGGATCGAACTCCGACTGGCCGACGATGCAGGCCGCGGCGAAGATCCTCGGCGAATTCGGCGTCGCTTATGAGGCGCGGGTCGTTTCCGCCCACCGCACGCCCGACCTCATGTTCGAATACGCGGAAAGCGCGCGCGCGCGCGGGCTCCGGGCCATCATCGCGGGCGCGGGCGGCGCAGCCCATCTGCCGGGCATGGTGGCGGCCAAAACCACCGTTCCCGTACTGGGCGTGCCGGTGCAGTCCAGAGCGCTGTCGGGGCAGGATTCGCTGCTCTCCATCGTGCAGATGCCCAAGGGCATTCCGGTCGCCACCTTCGCCATCGGCGAGGCAGGCGCGGCCAACGCCGCCCTGTTCGCCGTCGCCTTGCTGGCGGGGACGGATCCCGCGCTGGCGGAAAAGCTCGAAGCTTTCCGCGCCCGCCAGGCCGCCGCCGTGCTTGCCATGGAACTGCCGCCGCCGGACTGACTGCCGCCCGCCGTCTCCGCCCGCGCGGGCAGGCCGTCCGCGCCAGACACCCACCTTCGCCAGACCTCCACCTTTTCCCGCCGGGGCCCTTCATGCCGTCTTCCCGCTCTCCCTCCGCCATCCTGCCCCCCGCCACGCTGGGCATGCTCGGCGGGGGCCAGCTTGGCCGCTTCTTCGTCGCCGCCGCGCATGAAATGGGCTACAAGGTCTGGGTGCTCGATCCCGATCCGCACAGCCCCGCCGGGCGCATCGCGGATTTTCACCTCGCCGCCGCCTACGAGGACGCCGCCGCGCTCGACCGCCTCGCGGCGGAATGCGCGGCGGTAACGACCGAATTCGAGAACGTGCCCGCCGCAACACTCGATTACCTCGCGAAATACCGCCCCGTTCACCCCGCCGCATCCGCGGTGGCGGTGTGCCAGAACCGCATCGCCGAAAAGCGCTTCCTGGCCGAAAACGGCCTGCCGCACGGCCCCTGCGCCGCCATCCACAGCGAAAACGATCTGCGCGGCGCGGATGCGGCCCTGTTCCCCGCCGTGCTCAAGATCGCCCGCTTCGGTTACGACGGCAAAGGCCAGGCGCGGGTCGCGAACCGCGACCAGGCGCTGGCCGCCTTCCGCCAGTTCAGGGGCGAGGCCTGCATGCTGGAAAAGCTGCTTACGCTCGATAGCGAAGTCTCCGTCGTGCTCGCGCGCGAGCAGTCCGGCGCGATACGCGCCTTTCCCTGCGTCGAAAACAGCCACCGCAACGGCATTCTGGACGTTACCCTCGCCCCCGCGCGCCTTGGCGCGGAACTGCGCGCCAGCGCGGAAGACATCGCCGCGCGCATCGCCGCCCGGCTTGGCTACGTTGGCACGCTCGGGGTGGAATTTTTCGTCAGCGGCGGCGCGCTGTTCGTCAACGAAATGGCCCCGCGCCCGCACAACAGCGGCCACCACACGATCGACGCCTGCGTCACCAGCCAGTACGAACAGCAGGTGCGGGCGCTGTGCGGCCTGCCGCTGGGCGAACCGCGCCAGCATTCGGCGGCGGCCATGGTCAACCTGCTGGGCGAACTGTGGTACCCCGGCGGCGAATCCGGCGCGCCCTGCCGCGAGCCGGACTGGTCCCTTCTGCACGCGGCGCCGGGCCTGCGCCTGCATCTGTACGGCAAGCACCACGCCCGCCCCGGGCGGAAAATGGGCCACTTCACCGTGATCGGCGACGATCCCGCCACGGTGGCGGAACTTGCGCAGCGTGCCCGCGCCGCCATCGGCATAAACTGACCACATTCCCATGATCACCGCGCCCACCCCCGCCGCCATCGCCCGCGCTGCCGCGCTGCTGCGCGCGGGCGAACTCGTCGGCCTGCCGACCGAAACGGTATATGGCCTCGGCGCGGATGCGCTCAACCCGGCGGCGGTGAAAAAAATCTACGCCGCCAAGGGCCGCCCCGCCGACCATCCGCTGATCGTGCACCTGCCGGACGCCAGCCATCTGCCGCGCTGGGCCGAAACCGTGCCGGATAGCGCCGCCGCGCTCGCCCGCGCCTTCTGGCCCGGCCCGCTCACCCTGATCCTGCGCCGCGCGGCCACGGTTCCGGACCTCATCACCGGCGGGCAGGACACCGTCGCCCTGCGCGTACCGGCGCATCCGGCCGCGCTCGATCTGCTGCACGCTTTCGGCTCCGGCATCGCCGCGCCCAGCGCCAACCGTTTCGGCCGCATCAGCCCCACCACGGCTGCGCACGTGGAAGAAGAACTCGGCGCGGCCGTGGCCTTGATCCTCGACGGCGGCCCCTGTGCGGTAGGCATCGAATCGACCATTGTCGACCTCTCGCGCGGCGCGGTGGAAATCCTCCGTCCCGGCGCCGTCACCGCCAGCGATCTCGCCCGCGTCATCACCCCCGCCTCCCTCGCCCCTGCCTCCCCGCTCCAGACAGAAACCGGACGCCCCCCCGCGCACGCGCCCCCCCGCGTTCCGGGCGCGCTGCCTGCGCACTACGCGCCGCGCACCCCGCTGCGCCTGGCGAACGCCGCGCAGATCACCCAGGCCGCCGCCGCGCACGACGGCCAGCGTATCGCCGTGCTGGCGCGCTCACCCGCGCCCGCGCACGGCGGTGGCCCTCTGATCTGGCACGCTGCGCCGGACGACCCCGCCGCCTACGCACAGGCGCTGTACGCCGCCCTGCGCGCGCTCGACGCCGCGGGCGCCCGCCTCATTCTCGTCGAAACGCCTCCGCCGGACGAAGCCTGGCGCGCCATCGCCAACCGCCTCGAACGCGCCGCCGCCGGTTCCGGCGCGGACGACGAAACCTGACGGCGGCGAAATCCGTTGACAATGAAAATTACCGGGAACAAAGCCCAATAAAATAAAAATCACTCGGGCAGAAAAAAGGACCGCAATGGATACCAATACGAAAAAGGGCTATGGCCTTATCAACCGGCGCTGCAAGCAATGGGCGAATGAAGAAGAGATACGCCACGCGTGGATGAAAGGACTGGAAGAGGCTTTACAGACTGATCTTGATGCGGAGCGAGCCAAACGCGATTCCAGTTACAACAACGTCGTCATCGAGTTCAAGGGGCCAGGCCTGTTCAAGGGCAGCGAGACAAGCCCCAGGTTCAAAGAGGCCACCGAGGGCCGCCTGCTCAAGTACATCCAGCGATTAGCCGCTGAGCAAGGTCTCGATGAGAAAGCTTACATCGGCGTCGCCATCGACGGCGACCACGTTGCTTTTGCGCAGGTGCAGGATGGCAAGATCATTCACCAGCCTTTGATGCCTTTCTCGACCACCTCCTTCCAGATGGTTGTCGATGCGCTGCGCGCCAACTTCCGGCGGGCCATCACATCCGAGAACCTGACCGAGGATTTTGGTCATCTATCCGTCACAGGACGGGGGTTCATGCAGGAATTGTCGAATGCTCTGGCAGATTCTCTCGACAAACCCGAAAACCACAAGATCAAGATGCTTTTCGAGGAGTGGGCAGCCCTGTACGGGCAGGCTGCCGATCTCAGCATTCAGCAACGCAAAAAAATCAACGGCTCGCTGGGTTTCGACTTCAACGGCCCAGCGTGTATCGATCTACCTGCAAAGCTGTTCGTTACTCACACCTTCCACTCGTTGCTAATGAAACTGATTGCGGCTGAGATCGTAGCCGCGCACGGCATGGCATCCAGCACTTCGCTGATCCATGAATTGCTGGCGATCGACAAAGATGAGGTATTAATTGAGGCGTTACGCGTTGACGTAGAGAACGGAGGATTCTTCAACGCAGTGGGTCTGCATGGTTTCGTCGAAGAAGTAATTTTCAGCTGGTACCTGGACGCAGCCAATAAAAAATCGCTTCGCATGTCGCTATGTCTGGCAATCCGCACCCTGTTGGCGCAACTGTCTGTCTACCGTTTCGACACAATCAGGAAAACCGGGCGTTCGCGTGATGTATTGCGTGATTTCTATCAAGACCTCGTGCCAGAAGAACTGCGCAAGAGCCTCGGCGAGTTTTATACACCGGACTGGCTGGTGGAACACTCCGTGGCCAAGCTCGGCTATGGCGACGCCAAGTGGCTTACCGCACGCTTACTCGATCCGACCTGCGGCTCAGGATCGTTTCTGCTCGAAGCCATTGAGCAGAAACGCCGCGCTGCACTCGCGGCTGGCTGGGATGCGGGTCGCACTGTGGACATGCTAGTTACGACTGTCTGGGGCTTCGATCTCAATCCGCTGGCAGTTCAGTCTTCCCGCGTTAATTTTCTGATCGCCATTGCCGACCTGTTGCAGCAATGCAAGGGCAAGGATGTCGAGATTCCGGTGCTGCTGGCAGATGCCGTGTATTCGCCAGCCCCACATCCTGACGGCGACCAGAAGGTGATTGAGTACAGCATCGGCAGCGAACACGCCAACCTGAGAGTTATGCTGCCCGCCGGGCTGGTACGCGATCGTGTCTTGCTGGATCAGGTGTTCCAGCTCATGGGTACAGAGGTTGAGAACGATACCGAATATCCGGCCGTTGCCAAGGCTCTGGTCAAATCCGGTGTCCTCACAAAGACGCAGACCGACGAGTGGCAAAACCACCTCAAGGAGACTTACGATCAGGTACTCGCGTTGCACCGGCAACACTGGAATGGCATCTGGTTCAGAATCGTGCGCAATTTCTTCTGGTCAGCAACGGCGGGCCAGTTCGATGCCATCGTGGGCAATCCGCCGTGGGTGCGCTGGTCAAATCTGCCGGAGGCTTATCGCAACCGTGCCAAACCAACGTGCGAGAAGTACGCGATCTTCTCTGACACGAAGTTCCATGGTGGCAACGAGTTGGACATTTCGGCCATCATCACCTACACGACTGCTGACAAGTGGCTGATCGAAGAGGGAAGGCTGGTGTTCGTCATCACTCAGACCGTTTTCCAGTCGCCGTCGTCGCAAGGATTCCGACGCTTCCGCATCAACGCGACGGATCGTCTTGTGCCCCTGTCAGTCGATGATATGAAGGAACTCAAGCCCTTCCCTGATGCGGCGAACAAGACAGCCGTTGTGATGTTTGCCAAGAAAATTCAGGGCGGAACCACATACCCGATCGACTATCGCGCCTGGTTCGGAAAGCCGAAGACCGATAACGCAGGTAACCAGAAAAAGGGGCGCAGCGGGCAGCCGCAGCGGCTGAAGGCTATCGACCCTCGCCTTCATCGGCCAGACGTACTCCGGTTGGTGGACGTAATCCAGATGGAGGCTAATCCGGTATCGGACACGATGGAGGGCGCACCATGGGCCGTGATGAAACCCGGCCACTTTACGGCGTACAAACCACTTTTCGGAGCTTCGACATGGGTTAATGGTCGCAAGGGAATCACTACCGACTTGAACGGTGTCTATTTCGTCGAGGCAATCGACTCGAATGCGGCGGAGAAGACCGTCAAGATTCGCACTCGGCCACAAGAGGGGAAGACTGATCTCGGCAAACCACGGGATTTCTGGGTAGAGGCTCAAAGCCTGTATCCGCTCGCCAAAGGAGCGGGCGATCTACACCCTTGCTATTTCCTGCCTGAAAACAATCTGTATGCATTCGTTCCCAACAAGGGAATCGACCGGGCATCGCTTGACACGGCGGCAACGAACTACAGCGCCCGCACCAATCCCAAGACCTTCAATTTTTTTAATGCCTACAAGGAATTTTTAGGGGGCCGTTCAACTTTCAAGACGCGGATGAAGGGGGCGCCTTTTTTTTCGATTTATAACGTTGGCGACTACACCTTTGCCTCATACAAGGTTATCTGGGCCGAAATGACGAGCAATTTTTCGGCAGCCGTGGTGACTTCTGGTGCAGTACCAGGATATGGCCTACGAGTGTACGTCCCCGATCACAAGCTTTATTTTGCCGATTTCGAAGAACCTGAACCCGCTTACTTCCTGTGTGGGCTGCTGCATTCGGAAATCATCAAGGAAATGATTGAAGCCCATAACATCGCAACAAGCATGGGGGATATCTTCAAACACATCAGCCTGCCCCAGTTTGACCCTTCTGACTCAGCCCATCTCACGCTCTCAAATCTGGTTAAACAAGCCCACAACGAGCACGATGCAACGATACGGTCCCACACGGTTGCCAAAGTACGGAACACAGCTGGCAGGTTAATCGCAGCAGAAATCAGACAGCGCGGCCAACCCACCTAGCTGATAAAGACGGGAAGAAATATCAGCGCCCAGTTCGCCTGCGCAAGGCTCGGCCACTATCGATCCAGTTCACTCCTGTACGTTCTTTGACAGGGCGCCGATGATTACCAGCAGGCTATAAAAACCATCAAACCCGCGTACCCCTCCCCCCAGTCCGCCCGGATTCCGCCCCCGTAACAATTCACTACATTTCACAAACAGTTGCGCAAACAAGACCTCCGAGACTGTGCCTGACGGAAAAGAAAACGTTCGTGCGCCGGCAGTCCGCCGGCGGCGGACGCCAAAGGTGGAGCGAAGGAGGAGACATGACCGGACAGGATAGTGCGGGCAGCGCCGCCGCAGACATGCTCGACACCTTTCCGCGCCTGCTGCTGGAGCATGCGCGGGTGCGGCCCGGGCAACCGGCGATGCGCGAGAAGGAATACGGCATCTGGCAGGAATACACCTGGGCGCAGGTGGCGGAAAACGTGCAGGCGATCGCCTGCGGGCTGGCCGCGCTGGGGTTCCGGCGCGGCGACCGCCTGGCGGTGATCGGCGACAACCGCCCGCGCCTGTACTGGTCAGTGGCCGCGTGCCAGTGCCTTGGCGGCATTCCGGTGATGCTGTACCAGGATGCCGTGGCGCAGGAAATGGTCTACGTGCTGAAAGACGCGGAAATCCGCTTCGCCGTGGTCGAGGACCAGGAGCAGGTGGACAAGCTGCTCGAAATCGCCCCGGATGCGCCGCTGCTGGAACACGTGATCTACGACGACGCCCGCGGCATGCGCCACTACAGCCAGCGCATGCTGCTGGGGCTGGATGCGCTGCTGGACAAGGGGCGCCGGCTTGAGCGCGAGCAGCCCGGCTTTCTCGATGGGGAAATCGCCAAGGGTTCGTCCGACGACGTTTCGGTGATGCTCTACACCTCCGGCACCACCGGCACGCCCAAGGGCGTATGCCAGACGCACGGCGCGTTCATTGCCGCGGCGCGGGGCGGCATCGGCTTCGACCGCCTTTCCGACCGGGAGGACATCCTGTCCTACCTGCCAATGGCCTGGGTGGGCGATCACCTGTTTTCCTTCGCCCAGGCGATGGTGGCCGGTTTCACCATCAACTGCCCGGAATCGGGCGAGACGGTGATGACCGACCTGCGCGAAATCGGCCCCACGTATTACTTCGCTCCGCCGCGCGTGTTCGAGAACCTGCTGACTCAGGTGATGATCCGCATGGAAGACGCAGGCTGGCTCAAGCGCAGGCTGTTCCACCATTTCATGGCCGTGGCGCGGCGGGCGGGCGCGGATCTGCTCGACGGGAAATCCGTCGCCTTCGGCGACCGCCTGCGTTACGCGCTGGGCAATCTGCTGGTGTATGGCCCGCTGAAGAACGTGCTGGGCCTGAGCCGCATCCGCGTCGCCTACACCGCCGGGGCGGCGATCGGGCCGGACCTGTTCCGTTTTTACCGCTCCATCGGCGTCAACCTGAAGCAGCTCTATGGCCAGACGGAAACCTGCGCTTACGTGTGCCTGCAGCCGGACGGCGAGATCAAGCTCGATTCGGTGGGCAAGCCCGCGCCGCAGGTCGAGGTGAAGCTGGCCGACAACGGCGAAATCCTCGTCAAGGGGCCGATGCTGCTCAAGACGTATTACAAGCGGCCAGACGCCACCGCCGAATCGATCAACGCCGACGGCTACTTCATGACCGGCGACGCGGGCTTCTTCGACGAGGAAGGCCACCTGAAGATCATCGACCGCGCCAAGGATGTCGGCAAACTCAACGACGGTTCGATGTTCGCGCCCAACTACATCGAGAACAAGCTCAAGTTCTTCCAGTACATCAAGGAAGCGGTCGTGTTCGGCAACCAGCGCGACTGCGTCACCGCCTTTATCAACATCGACTTCGAGGCGGTGGGCAACTGGGCCGAGCGCAAGGGCATGGCCTATTCCGGCTATACCGATCTGGCGGCGCAGCCCGCGGTGTATGAGCTGATCCGCGACTGCATCGAACAGGTCAACACCGATCTGGCTTCAGATGCGCGCATGAGCGGTTCGCAGATCCGGCGCTTTCTTGTGCTGCACAAGGAACTGGATGCGGACGACGGCGAGCTGACCCGCACGCGCAAGGTGCGGCGCAACTTTGTCGCGGAAAAATACGCCGTGCTGATCGAAGCGCTGTTCGAGGGCAAACGCAGCCAGCTCATCGAAACCCAGGTCAAGTACGAGGATGGCCGCAGCGGCAGCGTCCGCGCCGATCTGCGTATCGAAGAGGCGAAGGCCGCGGCCCCCGCCGGTCTGAAGCAGGCAGCCTGAGGAGCGGAGAATGAACATGCACGACATCAGCCAGGCCGCCACCTCCCCGGACGGCGGAAAGATTGCGGCGGCCGGACGCCGCACCGGCGAGGTGATCCTCGACCTGCAGAACATTTCGCTCTCTTTCGGCGGCGTGAAGGCGCTCACCAACATCAGCTTCAACGTGCGCAAACACGAGATCCGCTCGATCATCGGCCCCAACGGCGCGGGCAAAAGCTCAATGCTGAACGTGATGAACGGCGTCTATCACCCGCAGGAAGGGCGCATCCTGTTTCACGGCGAGCCGCGCCAGCGGATGCACCCGCACCAGGCGGCGGCGCAGGGCATCGCCCGCACGTTCCAGAACATCGCGCTGTTCAAGGGCATGAGCGTGCTCGACAACATCATGACGGGCCGCAATCTGAAGATGCGCTGCAACCTGTTCCAGCACGCGCTGCACTGGGGCGAGGCGCGGCGCGAGGAAATCGAGCACCGCATGAAGGTGGAAGAGGTGATCGACTTCCTCGAAATCCAGAGCATCCGCAAAACGCCGGTCGGGCGGCTGCCCTACGGCCTGCAGAAGCGCGTGGAACTGGCCCGGGCGCTGGCCGCCGAGCCATCCCTGCTGCTGCTCGATGAGCCGATGGCGGGCATGAACGTGGAGGAAAAGCAGGACATGTGCCGCTTTATCCTCGACGTGAATGACCAGTTCGGCACCACCATCGTGCTCATCGAGCACGACATGGGCGTGGTCATGGATATTTCCGACCGCGTCGTGGTGCTCGACTACGGCAAGAAGATCGGCGACGGCCCGCCCGACGAAGTGAAGGCCAACCCCGACGTGAGTGCCGCCTACCTCGGCACATCCCACTAAGCCCGCCAGAAACGGTACGAGGAGACAAAGATGCAGTTCTTTTTCGAAGTGCTGATCGGCGGCCTGCTGTCAGGGGTGCTCTACGCCCTGGTAGCGCTGGGCTTTGTGCTGATCTACAAGGCATCGGGCGTGTTCAACTTCGCCCAGGGCGCGATGGTGTTCTTCGCCGCGCTCACCTTCGTCGGCTTCCAGGAGGTGCTGCCGGGCTGGACCGGGCTGGCGGCGGGCGGCAGCGCGGTGTTCTGGCTCGCCTTCGCGCTGACGCTGGCCTCGATGGTGGTGCTCGGCATCCTGACCGAGAAGATCGTGCTGCGCCCGCTGGTGAACCAGCCGCACATCACCCTGTTCATGGCCACCATCGGGCTGACCTTCCTCATCGAAGGCATCGCCCAGGGCATCTGGGGCGCGAACGTGCGCGGGCTGGATCTGGGCATCGTCGATGAGCCGGTGGAATGGGTTATGGACAGCGCGGGCATCCTGGTGTCGAAGTTCGACGTCTTCGCCGCCGGGGCCGCCGGAACGCTGGTCGTGGCGCTGGCGCTGTTCTTCCAGTACACCCGCATCGGCCGGGCGCTGCGCGCGGTGGCGGACGACCACCAGGCCGCGCTTTCCATCGGCATTCCGCTGCGGCACATCTGGGCCATCGTATGGGCGGTCGCCGGTTTCGTCGCCCTGGTCGCGGGCATGATCTGGGGTGCCCGCAACGGCGTCCAGTTCGCGCTGACCTTCACCGCGCTCAAGGCGCTGCCGGTGCTCATCCTCGGCGGCTTCACCTCGGTGCCGGGAGCCATCGTCGGCGGACTGATCATCGGCGCTTCGGAAAAACTGGCGGAAGTCTATGTCGGCCCCTTCGTGGGCGGCGGCATCGAAGGCTGGTTCCCCTACGTGCTCGCGCTCGCCTTCCTCCTCGTGAGGCCGGAAGGGCTGTTCGGCGAAAAACACATCGACCGGGTTTAACGCAATCCACGGACGGGGCCGGCGCGCGCCGCCCGCCCCGCACACCGACCACAGTCCGAGAGGAGCGCCTCATGCTTTATCGTGAAGCCGGCCAGTTCAAGGCCAGTTACCAGGCAGACCAGCAGATCTTCCCTATCCGCCAGGACCGCATCGGCTTTGCCGCGATCCTTGCCTTCTTCTTTCTGGCGGTGCCCGCCATCGCCGACCAGTACTGGCTGCAGGCCATCCTGACGCCGGTGCTGATCTTCTCGCTCGCCGCCATCGGGCTGAACATTCTCACCGGCTACGCGGGCCAGCTCTCGCTCGGTTCGGCGGCATTCATGGCGGTGGGCGCGTTCGGCGCGTACAACTTCATGCTGCGCATAGACGGCCTGCCCTTCCCCCTCGCGCTCATCGGCGGCGGGCTGTGCGCGGCGGCGGTGGGCGTGGCTTTCGGGCTGCCGTCCCTGCGCATCAAGGGTTTTTACCTTGCGGTGGCGACGCTGGCGGCGCAGTTCTTCACCGTCTGGGTGCTGACCAAGTTCCCGTGGTTTTCCAACCATTCGTCCTCCGGCGTCATCACCACGCAAAAGGTGACGATGCTCGGCTTCGTCTTCGATACGCCCGCGAAGCAATACCTGCTCACGCTCACCGTGGTCGCCGTGCTCGCGCTGCTGGCGAAAAATCTGGTGCGCAGCACCACCGGCCGCGCGTGGATGGCGGTGCGCGACATGGACGTGGCCGCCGAGGTGATCGGCATCCGCCCGATGCGCGCCAAGCTTTCCGCCTTCGCCGTATCGTCGTTCTACTGCGGCGTGGCGGGCGCGCTGTACGCCTACACCTACCTTGGCACGGTGGAGCCGGAAGGCTTCAACCTGGATATGTCGTTCAAGATCCTGTTCATGGTCATCATCGGCGGCGTGGGCTCGATCATGGGCTCGTTCCTTGGCGCCGCCTTCATCGTGCTGCTGCCGATTTTTCTCGATAACGTGATTCCGGGCCTGTTCGGCGGACTGGCGCCCGCCAATTTCTCGTCGAACCTGCAGCTGGTCGTGTTCGGCGGACTGATCATCTTCTTCCTCATCGTCGAACCGCACGGCCTCGCGCGGCTGTGGCAGCTCGGCAAGGAAAAACTGCGCCTGTGGCCCTTCCCGCACTGATGCCGGGCCCACACCGCGAACAACCCACCCCTATTTACCCCGTTTTGTACCCCGCAGCACCCCGACATACACACAGGAGGAGGCATCATGAAACTGAAGAACACCGTTCTCGCCAGCGTCACCGTGGCCGGTCTGCTCGCCAGCGGCTATGCCGCGGCCGCCGCGGAACAATTCATCGGTCTGCCAAGCTACCGCGTCGGCCCTTACGCGGCTGGCGGTTCCGGCGTATTCGGCGGCTGGATCGATTACATGCAGCTCATCAACGAGCGCGACGGCGGCATCAACGGCGTCAAACTCACCTGGGAAGAGTGCGAAACGGAATACAACAACGCCCGTGGCGTGGAGTGCTACGAGCGCCTGAAGAACAAGGGGGCGACGGGCAACACCATCTTCCAGCCGGTATCGACCGGCATCACCTACTCGGTACTGGACAAGGTGGCGCAGGACAAGATTCCGCTGGTGACGATCGGCTACGGCCGCACCGACGCCATCGACGGCCGGGTCTTCCCCTGGGTGTTCCCGATGATCTCGACCTACTGGTCGCAGGCTTCCGGCATCGTCAAGTACATCGGGCAGAAAGAAGGCGGGATGGACAAGCTCAAGGGCAAGAAGATCGTCTATCTCTACCATGACTCCGCCTTCGGCAAGGAAGGCATCGCGCTGATGGAGCAGTCCGCCGCCAAATACGGCTTCACGCTGACCCAGATCGCCGTCGCCCACCCCGGCAACGAGCAGCAGGCGCAGTGGCTGCAGGTGCGCCAGGAAAAACCGGATTACGTCATTCTGTGGGGCTGGGGCGTGATGAACTCGACGGCGATCCGCACCGCCGCGCGCACCGGTTTCCCGCGTGACAAGATCATCGGCGGCTGGTGGTCCGGCTCAGAGGAGGACGTGGTGCCGGCGGGCGACGGAGCCAAAAACTACATCTCCGCCAACCTCACCGGCGTGGGCACGGACTTCCCGGTGATCCAGGAGGTGCAGAAACACGTCTACGCCAAGAACAAGGGCAACATGGAGGACAAGGCGCGCGTGGGCAGCGTGACGTACAACCGCGGCATCGTCCACGGCATCGTCACCGTCGAGGCCATCCGCACCGCGCAGGAGAAGTTCGGAAAGGGCAAGCCGATTACCGGCGAGCAGATGCGCTGGGGCCTGGAAAACCTGACCCTCGACGCAAGCCGCCTCGCCGCCATCGGCGCCAGCGGGCTGATGCCGGACGTGAAGGTCACCTGCGCCGACCACGAAGGCTCGGGCAAGATCAAGTTCCAGCAGTGGGATGGCTCGAAGTGGGTGTCGCTAACCGACTGGATCGAATCCGACCGGGCGCAGGTGCGCGCCATGGCGGAAAGCTCCGCCGCCAAATACGCGCAGGAAAAGGGCATCACCCCGCGCGACTGCTCGAAGGAAATGTAAACAGGAGACCGGGCCGTGGGCGGAAGCAGCGGCGAACGCCGCTTCCGCCCGCGCCGCCTGCCTGTGCTGCCTCCCTTGCTCACGCATCACCATCACGCATAACCGCATCCAGCCACCACCAGGACGAGGATCGCCCAATGACCGCCACAGCCGCCGCAGTCGCTGCCGCTCCGGACGCCGCAGCGCCCTATCTCGACATCAACAACATCGAGGTGATTTACGATCACGTCATTCTGGTGCTCAAGGGCGTGTCCCTGCGCGTGCCGCAGGGCGGCATCGTCGCGCTGCTCGGCGCCAACGGCGCGGGCAAATCGACCACGCTCAAAGCCATTTCCAACCTGCTGCGCGCCGAACGCGGCGACGTGACCAAGGGCAGCGTCGAATTCAGGGGGGCGCGCGTCGACCAGATGACGCCCACCGAGCTGGTCAAACGCGGCGTCATCCAGGTGATGGAAGGCCGCCACTGCTTCGGCCACCTGACGATCGAGGAAAACCTGCTCACCGGCGCGTACACCCGCAGCGCATCGCGCGGCGAAATCCGCACCAGCCTGGAAAAGGTGTACCACTACTTTCCGCGTCTGAAACAGCGCCGCACCTCGCAGGCGGGCTACACCTCCGGCGGCGAGCAGCAGATGTGCGCCATTGGCCGCGCGCTGATGGCGAAGCCTGAAATGATCCTGCTCGACGAGCCGTCGATGGGCCTCGCGCCGCAGATCGTCGAGGAGATCTTCGAGATCGTGAAAGACCTCAACAGCAGCGAAAAGGTCAGTTTCCTGCTCGCCGAGCAAAACACCATGGTCGCGCTGCGTTACGCCGACTTCGGCTACATCCTGGAAAACGGGCGCATCGTCATGGAAGGCGCGGCGAACGACCTCGCCAGCAACGAAGACGTGAAAGAGTTCTACCTCGGCCTTGCCGGCGACGGGCGCAAGAGCTTCCGCGACGTCAAGCACTACCGCCGGCGCAAACGCTGGCTGTCGTAGCCGCCAGCCCGGCCACACCCGGATCGTAACCGTCTCCGCCATCGGCATGCGCCGCGGCGGGTCTTGCCGCGCATCGCCGTCCAGCCATACGGAAACCATCATGAACGCCTTTGACGCCAGAGAAACCCGCGACCCCGCCGGGCGCGAACGCGATCTGTTCGCCCGTCTGCCTGGCCAGATCGCCCATGCCCAGGCGCACGCGCCCGCCTTCGCGCGCCTGCTCGCGGGCATCGACCCGCAAACCATCACGGACCGCGCGGCGCTGGCGCGCCTGCCGGTAATCCGCAAATCGGAACTGCTGCAGGCGCAGCAGGCGGCGCGCCCCTTCGGCGGTTTCGCCGCGGTGCGCTGGGGCGCGGACTGCCGCCGCGTATTCGCCTCGCCCGGCCCGCTGTACGAACCGGAAGGCGCGCGGCCGGACTATTACCGCCTTGCCCGCGCCCTGTCCGCCGCCGGTTTCCGCGCGGGCGATCTGGTGCATAACACCTTTTCCTACCACTTCACCCCCGCCGGTTCGATGATGGAAACCGCCGCCCACGCGCTGGGCTGCACGGTGTTCCCCGCAGGCACCGGCCAGACGGAACAGCAGATCGCGGCCATCGCCGACCTGCGCCCGAACGCTTACACCGGCACACCTTCCTTTCTGCGCATCCTGTTCGACAAGGCGGATGAAATGGGCGTAACGCTCACATTCGAAAAAGCCCTGGTGTCCGGCGAAGTCTTTCCGCCCAGCCTGCGCGACGCTTTCCGCGCGCGCGGCATCGAGGCGTTCCAGGTGTATGCCACCGCCGACATCGGCCTCATCGCCTATGAAACGGCGGCGCGCGAAGGGCTGGTGCTGGAAGAAGACATCCTGCTCGAAATCGTCCGCCCCGGCACGGGCGACCTGGCGCCGCCGGGCGAGGTTGGCGAAGTCGTGGTCACCACCTTCAACCCGGATTACCCGCTGATCCGTTTCGGCACCGGCGACCTGTCGGCCATCCTGCCCGGCGCATCACCCTGCGGGCGCAGCAATACGCGCATCAGGGGCTGGATGGGGCGCGCGGACCAGACGACCAAGATCAAAGGCATGTTCGTCCACCCCAGCCAGATCGCCGACATCGTCCGCCGCCATCCGCAGGTGCTGCGGGCACGTCTGGTGGTGGATAATCCCGGTCTGGCCGACCGCATGACGCTGCACTGCGAAACGGCGGCGGGCGACGACGCCCTGGCCGGTGCCGTGGCCGCCAGCATCCGCGATCTGACCAAACTGCGCGGCAGCGCCATTTTCTGCATGCCGGGCAGCCTCGCCAACGACGGGAAAATCATCGACGATCAGCGCCATTACGAATGAACACAACCCCTGACAGCTCCCGGAATACGTCCCCGGACGCCCTCCCTCTGCACGGCATCCGCGTGCTCGACCTCACCCGCCTGCTGCCCGGCCCGCTCGCCACCCAGCACCTGGCTGATTACGGCGCGGAAGTCATCAAGATCGAAGACACCGGCGCTGGCGATTACGCGCGCACGATGGGCCCCGCGCCGGACGAAGGCGGCGACAGCTACCTGTTCCGGCTGGTCAACCGCAACAAACGCAGCCTGCGGCTGGATCTCAAGCACGAAGAGGGACGCACGCTGTTCCTGCGCCTGGCGGAAACGGCCGACGCGCTCGTCGAAGGCTTCCGCCCCGGCGTCATGACGAAACTTGGTCTGGATTACGCCACGCTGGCCAGGATCAACCCGCGCCTGGTCTATTGCAGCATCACCGGCTACGGCCAGACCGGCCCCTACGCAATGCGCGCCGGACACGACCTCAACTACACCGGCCACGCCGGTATCCTCGACCAGACCGGCGTGGCAGGCGCCCCCCCCGCGATTTCAAACCTGCAAATCGGCGACCTGCTCGGCGGCACGCTGTCCGCGCTGACCGGACTGCTCATCGCCCTGATCGACGCGCGCGCGAGCGGAAGGGGACGCCATGTCGACGTCGCCATGACCGACGCCGCGCTCGCGCACAATATTTTCCCCTTCATCGAAGCGCTCGCCCACGGCGGCGTCAGACCGCGCGGCGAAGACCTGCTCACCGGCGGCGTACCCTGCTACGGCGTCTATGAAACCGCCGACAGCCGCTACATGGCCGTGGGCGCGCTGGAAGAAAAATTCTGGAACCTGGTCTGCGACACGCTCGCACGCCCCGACCTTAAACCCGGCCACCTCGCCACCGGTGCTGAAGGCGCCCGCATCCGCGCCGAACTGGCGGAAATTTTCCACAGCCGCAGCCAGACGGAATGGACGGCGCTGTTCGACAGCGTTGACTGCTGCGTCACCCCGGTGCTGAAACTGGAAGAAAGCCTTGCGGATCCGCATACCACCGCGCGGGGCATGGTGGTCACGGCAAACGGCCTGCGCCAGCCCGCACCGCCCGTCAAACTCTCCGGCTGCCAGTTCCCCCCGCCCCGCCCCGCGCCCGCTGC
Organism: Rhodocyclaceae bacterium; assembly: GCA_031555955.1. Lineage (GTDB taxonomy): Bacteria > Pseudomonadota > Gammaproteobacteria > Burkholderiales > Rhodocyclaceae > Azoarcus. The sequence continues at coordinate 32,509 of JAVBTY010000062.1, forward strand.
TGGCGCGGACAGCGAAGAAATTCTTTCCGCGCTTGGCATCGACGCGGCGCACCAGCGCCGCCTGAGGGAGCGGGGAGTCATCTGAAGCCGCCCCGCGGTGCGGACGAAAAAAGCCGGGAGAACCATTCTCCCGGCCAGCGCGCCGTTATTGATCCGGCCCTCAAATAATTTTAAGCGGCATATTTGACGCGAGGGTCCTGGAAGTAGGCTCTGACGCGTTCGGGCTCGTTGGCCACGACCTGCATGTGATCTTCTGCGGCAGCACGTAGCCTGGCCTTCGTGCGCATTGGCGCCTTGCACCCAATGACGTGCTTGAGATCGGCATTCAAGCGCTCTTCGGGATTGAGTTCAGGGCTGTAGCTGGGCAGGTAGAACACTT
>JAVBTY010000011.1:0-48893 GCA_031555955.1 Rhodocyclaceae bacterium
AGCGCGCCGATAACGGCGACGCGCAGCGGCCGGGCGGGGTCGATGCGGCGCGGCGCGGGCGCGGGCAGATCGTCGGGCGCGAGAATATCCGGGTGGGGCAGCGCGACGACGTTGGCCTGCGGCGCGAGCGCGGCGATGCGGCGCGCGGTGTCGTGGCTGGGGGCGAAAACGTAGCGGGCGCGGGTGAGCCAGCCGCGCCAGTCCGCGCGCCAGGTTTCGATGTCCGCGCCGCCAGGGCTGATGTCCGCCCAGGCGGGCGGGGGCGTGCGGCGCAGGCAGTCGCGGCACTGCTGCGGGCTTTGTTCGCCGCAGTAGCGGTGGGTGTGCCCGGTGAGCGTTATCTGCGGACAGAGCGTGTAAAAGTCGTGCGCGGTGAAGTCGAACGCCACGCCAAGGCGGTTGGCGATGTCGCGCACCTGCGGGGGATGGCCGAGCAGGTGGTGGTAATGGACGTGCGCGATGCCGATGCCGCGCAGCGTGGTGAGCAGATCGTCGAAATCCTCGGGCAGGCGGAAGCGCAGTTCAAACGCTTCGCCGGGGCCGAGGAGCTGGAGCAGGGTGTCACCGTTGGCGGAGGGGCGCAGGGCGAGGAAGACGGCGTGGTCGCCAAGGTGCGCGGCGAGTTCGGTAACGTGGCGTTCGGTGCCGCCGCCGAGGTGGTGCGTGATGGCAAGAATGACCGGGCGGCCCCGGGCGCGGACGCGGGCGATATCGACCGCCAGGCGCACCTCACGGGCCGGGTCCAGCGCGATGTGGGCGTGGACGAGGGCGTCGTAATCCGGATGCAGCCGCAGCAGGATCTGGCCCGCTTCGCGCTCGCGGGGGCTTTTGCTTTCGCCGAAGCTGACGCCGCCCGCGTGGCGCACGAAGGTGTCGAGCGCGAACAGGTTGCGCCAGCCCGCCTTGTACGCGCGCATGCAGAAGTCGTTTTCCTCGCCGTAGCCCTTGCCGAAGCTTTCCACGTCGAACAGGCCGATGGCGTTGAGGCAGTCGCGCCGGATGTACATGCAGAAGCCGACGGCGGTGGGAATGTCCGTGACCTGGCCCGCGCCGGTGGCGGCGAACAGCGCGTCGAGCGAGGCGGTATCGCAGCCCGGCGGCAGTTCGTTGCCGGCGCAGAAGCGCGGGTAGCTGCAGATGGTGGCGTTGTTGGAGAAGGGAGTGACGCTGGCGATGCGGTGGCCGGACCACGCGGCGCGGCGCAGGCGGTCGAGCCAGTCGTTCGCGACTTCGGCGTCGCTGTTGAGCAGGACCACGTCGCGGTCGCCCGCGAGCGCCATGCCGCGGTTGACGGTGGCGACGAAGCCGAGGTTGTGTTCATTTTCGAGCAGCAGCAGCCGTTCGTCGCTGCCCTGCAGCTGGCGCAGATAATCGGTGACTTCCTGTTCCGGGCTGGCGTCGTTGATGACGACGAGCCGCCACGGGGTGCGGCAGGAGGCGGCGAGCACGGATTCGATGCAGCAGCGGGTGTCGCCGAGGCCGCGATAGACCGGAACGATGATGTCCACCGGGGTTTCGGGCGGGCGCGGCGGCGGGGCGTCCGGAGCGGGCGCGGGGGGCTGTTTGCCGGACAGGCGATCAAGGGACATTTTGAGTCGGACCAGAGGGCGGGTGGCGCGGAATACGGTGGAGTTTTCGATGCCGCGCACATAGGCGGCGAGGCCGTCGCGCTGGGTTTCGGCAGAGGTTTTTTCCTGTTGCAGGGCGTGGTGCCGCGCCAGCAGGGCCTGGAAGGCGGCGCTGCGGTGCGCGAGGTTTTCACGGTTGCGCGCGGCGTCGGCCTGGGCCTGGCGCAGCGCTTCGGTGAGCGCTTCCGCGCGCAGCCCGGCGTGGTGGAGTTGCGCTTCCTGTTCGTGAATCTGCGTATCGCGCTTGTGAATCAGCGTGTCGCGCTCGCCGAGCTGGCGGAGGTAATCATTTGTAATGCCGGAAAGCGCCAGATAGTCGGCGGACATCGGCCAGCCCAGTTCGGCCTCGAATGCGCCGTCGGCGCAGGCTGCGAGAGCGTTTGGCGGAATAGGGAGTTCAATGCGCGGATCGTCGCCGTACAGCAGCAGCACGGCGGCCGAGGCTGCGTACCACGGCAGGCTGAAGGCGATGTCGCCATGCGCGGCGGCGCGGAGTGTTTCCAGCGCGTCGGGCCCGGCTTCCCAGTTCCACAGGGTTTCGCCGTGGGCGCTGTTTAGCCGCAGGCGGTAGAGGTGGAGGAATCCGGGGCGGTCCGCCGGGTCGAAGCGCAGCCGCGCGGGGGCGGGCGCGGGAAGGGGGAAGCGCAGCGTTTGCCGCGTCTGCCCGATGATTCCGGCGGTGACGGTTTTGGCGCTTTCGGTGTAGCCGTCGCCGTCGTCGCGGTAAAGCTGGGCGCTGAAAAGGGCCGCGCCCTGCGTGGCGGACAGGGGCGCGGTTTCATCGCTGCCGCCGTCCGCCCCGGCGCTTTCCGCCGCTGTCCGGGCGCTGTCGCGCGCGACGGCAATAAACTGGTAGGCGAGCGCGTCGGGCGCGCCCAGCAGGTAGCGCGCGACGCTGGGGGGCAGCGCGTCGAAAGGGGTGCGGAATTCGGAGGCGTCGAGGGCGGTTTCGACCGTTTCAAGGGTATCGGCATGCCAGTTTTCCGCGGCGAGGAAGCGCAGCAGCGAGCGGCGGGTGAAAAAACGCAGGTGGGTGCGGTCGAGCAGGCCCTCGTCGCGGTAGCGGAAATCGCCGCCGAGCAGTTCGGCGACAAGGCCGCAGTAGGCGGCGTTGGGCACGGAGATGAGCAGGCGGCCAGCGGGAGTGAGCAGTTTCCGCGCGGCGGCGAGGACGCGTTCCGGGTTGCGCAGGTGTTCCAGAACGTCGGCGCAGATGATGCGGTCGTAGCGTTCTGGCGCGAACAGGGTAAAAAGTTCGCAGGTTTCCAGGTTGTCGACTTCGATGCGGCGATAATAGGGGGCTGCCAGCGCGGCTTCTTCCCGGTTGAAGGTAACGCCGTCGATGAGGCAGCCGCTGTGCTGCTCCTGGAGATATTTTCCGAGCGCGCCGGCGCCGGTGCCGAGGTCGAGAACGCGCGCGGCGGGTGGAATATGGCTGGCGATAACGGACAGGGAGCCGCGCCGCGCGGGGTCGATGCTGCGGGTGTAAAGGTGCAGGCCGTTACCGGAAAGCGTCATGGATCATGCTCTTGCGCGGGAAGTGGGGCGATACCGCCCGGCGCGAAAAATACAGGAATCTAGCATGAGGGGATGGAACGGGGAATTGCCGGACGGATTGTGGCTGGACGGAGCAGGGCTGGAAAGGCCGGGGCCGGGTGGATCGCGCGGTGGGGCGCATGCGGCGCGCGAAATGGGTGAAATGGGCGAAACAGGCGCAATGGCTGGCCGCGCGGCGGGAGAAGCGTTTGGAACCCGCGCGAACTGAGGCTGGGGCGGCCGGGCAGGCGCTTTCGGTCAGCATCGTGCTTTACCGGCCGGATATCGCGCTGCTGCGGCGCACCCTGGCGACGCTGGCGGAGGCGGCCTCGCGGGCGGGCCTCGCGGGCGGCGAGCTGTTTCTGATCGACAATTCCCCCGCCGCCACGCCGGATCTGGCGGATGCCGCGCGGGCGGCGCTGCGCGGAACGTTCATGCCGCGCCTGCTCCAGGGGCACGGCAACGTGGGGTACGGGCGCGGCCACAATCTGGCGCTGCCCACGCTGGCGGGGCCGTTTCATCTGGTGCTGAATCCGGATGTCGAGCTTGCGCCCGATGCGCTGTGCGAGGCCGTGGCCTTCCTGCGTCGCCATCCGGACTGCGTGCTGCTGTCGCCCGCGGCGGCCTGGCCGGACGGACGGGCGCAGCCGCTGTGCAAGCGCTATCCCACGATCGCCGTCCTGCTGCTGCGCGGCTTCATGCCGGCGTGGGTGCGGCGGCGCTTCGCGGGCATGCTCGATCGCTACGAAATGCGCGATGCCGGAGCGGGCGTGGTGTGGGATCCGCCCGTGGTGAGCGGCTGCTTCATGCTATTCAGAACGCCGGTGCTGCAACGGCTGGGCGGCTTCGATCCGCGCTATTTCCTGTATTTCGAGGATTTCGACCTGAGCCTGCGCGCCGCCCGGCATGGCCGCCTCGCATGTGCGCCGGGGGTGCGCATCGTGCATCACGGCGGCGGGGCCGCCGCGAAGGGCTGGCGGCATGTGGCGCTGTTTGTGCGTTCCGCGGCGCGGTTTTTTTCATCGCATGGCTGGAGGCTGTGGTGAGCCTGGCGTTGGTGACCGGAGCCACGGGGTTCATCGGCGGCCGCCTGCTGGCGTCGCTGCGGGCGTCGGGGCAGGCGGTGCGGGCGTTCGCGCGGCGGCCGGTCGAAGGCGTGGAAACGGTGACCGGCGATATCCGCGATCCCGCCGCCGCCGCGCGCGCCTGCGCGGGCGTGGCGGTGGTTTATCACTGCGCCGGTTTCGCCCACGCGATGAATATGCCGTCCGGCACGATGGCGCGGCTGCACCAGGAGGTGAACGCCGATGCGGTGCAAACAGTCGGCGCGGCGGCGGCGCGGGCGGGCGCGGCGGCCTTTGTGCTGCTTTCGAGCGTGAAAGCGATGGGGCCGGGCGGCGGCGTTTGCGTGGATGAAACCTGGCCGCTGCCGCCCGATTCGGATTACGGCCGCGCCAGGCGCGCGGGGGAAGCGGCGCTGGCGCGAATCTGCCGGGATACGGGCATGCGCGCGGCGGCGCTGCGCCCGGTGATGGTTTATGGCGCGGGGGGGCGGGGAAATCTGCCGCGCATGGCGGAGGCGATCCGCCACGGCAGGTTTCCACCGCTGCCGGAAACGGGAAACCGCCGCTCGTTCGTGCATGTGGACGATGTGGTGAGCGCGCTGCTTCTGGCGGGCGGGCAGGGCGGCGCGCCCGGCGGGTGCGAGGCGTACATCGTGGCGCATGCCGAAACCCATTCGGGGCGGGCGGTTTACGATGCGATCCGCGCGGAACTCGGTCTGCCGCCAGCGCGGGTGCGGATTCCACGGGGAGTCCTGCGCGGCGCGGCGTATTGTTGCGATTTTGCAACACGCATCAGCGGCGCACGGCTGCCGTTCGGGAGCGAGGTCTACGACCGCCTGCTGGGTTCCGCCTGGTATTCGGCGGAAAAATTCAGCCGGGAAACAGGTTGGGTGGCGCGCGTCGATCTGGCGGCGGGGCTGCGGGAAATGTTGGCCGGCACAGGAGCGCCGTAACGTGATGCTGACCGGACTGGCTGAACTCGCGCTCCATTTCGCTGCCGCCGCCGTGTTGTGCGCGGGGGTTATCGCGTGGCTGCTGCGTTCGGGATGGGCGGAGCGCATCGCGCTGGATGAGCCGAATCACCGTTCGCTGCATGCGCATCCGGTGCCGCGCATCGGCGGCTGGGGGCTGGTTCCGGCGGCGCTGCTGTGCGGCGCGTGGGCGGGGGGCGGTGCGTGGCTGGGCGCGGGCGCGCTGGCGCTGGCGGCGGTGTCCTGGCTTGACGATCGGCGAGGGCTTTCTTCTTTCCTGCGGCTGGCGCTGCATGGCCTGGTGGCCGTGGCCTGCGTGGGCAGTGTGCTGGCGTGGCCGTCATTCCTGGTGCTGGCGGGGGTTGCGCTGGCAGTGGTGTGGGGGACCAATCTGTTCAATTTCATGGATGGTTCCAACGGCATGGCCGGAGGCATGGCGGTGAGTGGATTCGGGGCCTACGCGCTGGCCGCGGCGCTGGCGGGAGAGGGCGGCCTGGCCGCCGCCGCTGCTGCTTTCGCCGGAGCGGGTACGGGTTTCCTGCGATTCAATTTTCCCCGCGCCCGTGTTTTCCTTGGCGATGCCGGTTCGATTCCGTGCGGCTTCATGGCTGGTGCGCTGGGCGTGGCGGGATGGGCGCGCGGCGTGTGGCCGGAGTGGTTTCCCGTGCTGGTGTTTGCGCCGTTCGTCGCCGATGCGTCGGTAACGCTCGGACGCCGGATCTGGCGGCGGGAGCGTTTCTGGGAGGCGCACCGCGACCACTATTACCAGCGTCTGGTGCAGAGCGGCGCCGGGCATGTGCGGACCGCGTTTGCCTGGTATGCGGCGATGGCGCTGTGCGCGGGCGGGGCGCTGCTGGCCCTGCATGAAAATGGGATGCCGCGCCAGGTTACAATCGCTGGCTGTTTTGCTGCGGTTTTCGCGTTAGGCTTGTGGGCTGACCGGCGCTGGCGGGCCTGGAAGAGGGGCTGATGTCCGGGGGGCACGGGACTCATGAAAGAGGAGGCAGCCGGTCCGGAATGGGTAAGGTAACGGAATGCCGCCGCGCGGATGCGGTTTTCTTCTGGAGCCGGCGGGAACCGGCGCGAAGAAATATTCCTGCCCTTTCTGACGGCTGCGCGCGCATAGTGGAATAGTGGATTCTGGATGATGGTCATCAACCGCTCGTTTCTTGTTTTTGCGTTCGATCTCGCCTGCGCTTTTGCCGCATGGCTGGGCGGGTTTTTGCTGCGCTTCAATTTCTCGTGGCAGCCCGAATACGCGACCACGTTCTGGCTCGGCGCGCTCTGGCTGCTGCCCGTGCATGCGCTGCTGTGCCGCTGGGCCGGGCTGTATCGCGGGCTGTGGGTGTTCGCCAGCCTGCCCGACATGAAGCGCCTGCTGCGCGCGATCGGCGGTTCGGTGCTCGGGCTGGCCGTATTCGTGGTGCTGTTCAGCCCGGATCCCGCGGTGCCAAGATCAATGTTCGCGCTTTATCCCATGTCGCTCATCATGCTGATGGGGGGCGGACGGGTGATTTACCGGTTGTGGAAAGAAGGGCATCTGCACGGCAACCTGATGGACGAGGGACGGCCGGTGGTGGTGATCGGGGCCGGACGGACCGCGGCGATGCTGGTCAGGGAGCTGAGCCAGAGTCGTTCCTGGCGCGTGGTCGCCCTGCTTGATGATGATCACGTGAAATGGGGGCGGGACATCGGCGGATGCCGCGTGCTCGGGCCGGTGAGCGGCCTGCCCGAAGTGGCGAAAAACCATCGCGCCCGGCATGCGATCCTGGCGATTCCCTCCGCCTCCGGAGAGGCGCGCCGGGTGGCGGCGGAACTGGCGATCCAGGGCGGCGTCGAGGTGCTGACGGTGCCGCGGGTGGAAGACGTGATGGCGGGGCTGGTGACCGTATCCCACGTCCGCCGCGTCGAAATTGAGGACCTGCTCGGGCGCGAGCCGGTGTGGATCGACACGCCGCACGTGCAGGCGCTCCTCCAGGAAAAGGTTGTGGTCGTGACCGGGGCGGGCGGCTCGATCGGCTCGGAACTGTGCCAGCAGCTTGCCCGCTTCCAGCCGGCCCGGCTCATTCTGCTGGAACAGAGCGAATACGCGCTGTATTCGATCGAGCAGTGGTGCCGGGAGCACCGTCCGGGGCTGGCGGTCGTGCCGGTGCTGGGCGATGTGAAGGATCGCGAACGTCTGCGCGAGATATTCCGCCAGTACCGGCCCCAGATCGTGTTCCATGCCGCGGCCTACAAGCATGTGCCGATGCTGGAGGCTGACAACGCATGGCAGGCGGTGCGCAACAACGTGCTGGGCACTTACGTGCTGGCCAGCGTGGCGTGCGAGTTCGAGATCGAGCGCTTCGTCCTGATTTCCACCGACAAGGCGGTGAATCCCGCCAATGTCATGGGGGCGACCAAACGCCTCGCGGAGATGGTCTGCCAGGCCATGCATGCGGGAGCGGGGCGGACCCAGTTCGAAATGGTGCGCTTCGGCAACGTGCTGGGCAGCACCGGCAGCGTCATTCCCCGTTTTCAGGAACAGATCGCGCACGGCGGGCCGGTGACGGTGACCCATCCGGAGATCACCCGCTCTTTCATGTCGATCAGTGAGGCGGCCCAGCTCGTGCTGCAGGCGGCGACGATGGGCGAGGGCGGAGAAATTTTCGTCATGGAAATGGGCGAGCCCGTCCGCATCGCCGATCTGGCCCGCAACATGATCCGTCTTTCAGGCTGTACCGAGGACGATATCCGCATCGAATACACCGGCCTGCGCCCGGGCGAAAAACTGTACGAAGAACTGCTGGCCGATGAGGAGCAGACGCGGAAAACGCCGCACCCGAAGCTGCGGGTCGCCAGGGCGCGCGAAACGCCGCCAAATTTCCTCGAAACAGTGCTGCCGTGGCTGATGCAGACCCGGCTGCTGTCCGATGATGAGGTGAAGACCGCCCTGTCGCAGTGGGTGGAGGAATACCAGCCGCTGCTGCGCCGTCCGCTGCTTACGGTAGTCGACGGCGGCGCGGCCAGGCGGGCCTGAACGGGCGGCGGGCAGTATCGTTCCGGGGTGGGCGGCATAAATGGCGATCTATGCGATCGGCGATATCCAGGGCTGCCACCAGGCGCTGCTGCGCGTGCTGGAACAGTGCCGCTTCGACCCGGCCGCGGACCGGCTCTGGATCGTGGGCGACATCGTCAACCGTGGCCCGGAATCCCTGCAGGCGCTGCGGTTTCTGCGCGATCTGGGCGATGCCGCCACGGTTGTTCTCGGTAATCACGATCTCTATCTGCTGATGGCGGCGGCAGGCGGCGCGCGGCTCGATGGGGATGACACCCTTTCGCCGGTGCTGGACGCGCCCGACCGCGACGGCCTGCTCGCCTGGCTGGCGCAACAGCCGCTGATGCACGTCGAAGGCGGATACGCCCTGCTCCACGCGGGGCTGCTGCCGGGCTGGACGCTCGCGCGGGCGCGGGAGCTGGCTGGCGAAGTCAGCGCGGCGCTGGCGGGGCCGGATGCGGAGGATTTTCTGCGCAGCCTCGCCGGGAACCAGCCGGAATACTGGTCGGATGATCTGGCCGGATGGGACCGCCTGCGCACGATCGTCAACGCCTTCACCCGCATGCGTTTCTGCTCGCCGGACGGACGGATGGCGCTATGCGCCAAGGGGCCGCCGGATCAGCCGCCTGCGGGAGCCGTGCCGTGGTTTCGCGTGCCGCAACGTCTGTCACGCACGCACACGGTTGTCTGCGGGCACTGGTCGGCGCTGGGGTTTTACTGCGGCGATGGTGTGATTGCTCTCGATTCCGGATGTGTCTGGGGCGGAAAGCTGACCGCTTTCTGTCTCGATGACGGCAGGGTGTTCCAGGCGCGGGGCTGAGGTTTCCGCTTCCGCTGTGCGAACCCGGCGGGAAGGGGGGCGGGAAAGGGGTGGATGCGCCTATAATCCGGCCATTCTGTACGCAGGGCCTGTTATGTCCATTTTTGTATGTGGTTCCGTCGCTTATGACTCGATCATGGTTTTCCGCGACCGTTTCAGAAATCACATCCTCCCCGAGCAGATCCACATCCTGAACGTTTCTTTTCTCGTGCCGGACATGCGGCGCGAGTTCGGCGGCTGCGCGGGCAACATCGCCTACAGCCTGCGGCTGCTGGGTGACGATCCGTTTATCGTGGCCACGGTTGGCGACGATGCGGGGGCGTACCGCGCGCGCCTGGAGGAACTTGGCCTGCGCCAGGATTTCGTTCGCCATGTGCCCGGCAGTTACACCGCCCAGGCGTTCATCACCACCGATCTGGACGATAACCAGATTACCGCCTTCCATCCCGGCGCGATGATGCATTCGCACCTGAACCGCGTCGCGGAGGCGGCAGCCGCGACGCCAGGTTCCCATTACGGCATCGTCGCGCCCGACAGCCGCGAAGGCATGCTTGCGCATGTTGAAGGTTTCGCCGCGGCGGGTGTGCCGTTCATGTTCGATCCCGGGCAGGCGCTGCCGCTTTTTTCCGGCGACGACCTGCTGCGCTGTCTGAAACTGGCCCACTGCTGTACGGTCAATGATTATGAAGCCCGGCTTATCAGCGAAAAAACAGGCCGCTCGCCCGAACAGCTGGTGACCGAAGCCGGAACGCTGGTTGTGACGCTGGGCGGGCAGGGCTCGCGGATTCATCACGGCAGCGCCGTGTATGAAATTCCGGCGGTGGCGGCGGAATCCATGGTGGACCCGACCGGCTGCGGCGATGCGTATCGCGCGGGTCTGCTGCATGGCCTGGCGCGGGGCTGGGACTGGGAGCGCTGCGGCCGTCTTGCCGCGGTGATGGGGGCGATCAAGATTGCCTGCAGGGGCGGGCAGAACCACCGCCCGTCGAAAGATGAAATCGCCGGGCGCTACCGTTCGGCTTTCGGGGAGACTCCATGGTGAAGCATCTGTTGCATCTGCTCACGAACCGCGCCGCGCTGGCGCTGTGCGCCGCGCTGGTTCTGACCGGCTGCGCGCCGGGGCAGGGGGGAGGCGTGTATTCCCGCGATGATGCCCGGCGCGCGATGGTGGTGCAGTTCGGTGTCGTCGAATCGGTGCGTCCGGTCCAGATCGAAGGCACGAAAACACCGGTTGGAACGGTATCGGGCGCGGCGGTTGGCGGCATCGCGGGCAGTTCGGCCGGCAGCGGCAGCCGTGGATCAGCAATCGGCGCGGTGGTGGGCGCGGTAGTGGGCGGCCTGGCGGGGTCGGCGATCGAGGAAGGGGTTACGCGCAAGCCGGGCGTTGAGGTCACTGTTCTGCTCGATAGCGGGCAATATCTTGCCGTGGTGCAGGAAGACGGGGGTGAGCGCTTCGGCGTGGGCGAGCGTGTGCGCGTGCTGCGGGATGCGGACGTAACCCGGGTCGCGCGCTGAGGGCGTTTCCCGTCCCGGACCATTTCAGGCGTTGCTGGCCGCTCCGCCACGCCTGGCCTGCGGGCAGGTGTGAAGCGCCTGCTGCATCGGGCAGTTTTGCGGGATTTTGGGTGCATGGAACATTCCGGGGCGCAAGCCGCCTGTGTTTACGCTGTTGTCGTCTGCTTCAATCCGGAGCGGCAGAATCTTCGCCATCTGGTCGATGCGCTGCTGCCGCAGGCCGCGCACGTCCTGCTGGTCGACAATGGCTCGGATGCCAGCGCGCGCGGGTGGCTGGAAGCCCTGAACGGTCCGCGCACGGAACTGGTCCTGAATGGCGCCAATCTTGGCGTGGCGGCGGCCCAGAATGTTGGCATCCGGCTGGCGCTGGCGCGGGGGGCAAGCCATATCGCGCTGTTCGACCACGACAGCCTGCCCGCGCCGGACATGATCGCCCGGCTGCTTGCGGCCGAAAAAAGCGCGCGGGAGAGTATGTCTGCACGGATCGCCGCGCTGGGTCCGGCCTGCATCGATATCAAGACGGGGAATATGCAGCCTTTCATCCGGCTCGCGGGCTGGCCCCGGCGGAAGATTCCTGCTGCTGGAGATCTGGCTCCGCTTCAGGTTGACCACCTGATCAGTTCCGGCTCCCTGCTTCCAGCGCAGGCGTTGCGCGACGTGGGGCTGATGGATGAAAGCCTGTTCATCGATTATGTCGATATTGAATGGTGCCTGCGGGCCAGGGCCGGGGGGTATGTCTGCGTTGGCGCGCCCGCGGCGCGTATGAACCACCGGATCGGGGATGCCGCGGTAAGACTTCCCCTGGTGCGCCGCCATGTGGATATCCATGCGCCGGAGCGGCATTATTTTTTCTACCGGAATGCGCTATGGCTTTACCGGCGCGGCTACATACCCTTCTGGTGGAAAGTGCAAAATGGCGTCAGCATGTTGGCGCGGTTGCCGTTTTATCTGGCCGGATCTCCGGACCGGGCGCAGGAGTGCCGCTGCATCCTGCGCGGTATCGCGGCGGGTCTGGGTCGGGCTGCGGGATCCGCCCCGGAAGGCGTTTTCCCCAGGGCGGACTGAGCGCCGTTTCCGCTACCGGCCTGTTTTCGCGCGGCGGGCTGGCGTGTGTGGCAGGATGTTATTTATCCCCACAGCACCAGCGGCCAGGTTGCGGCAAGATTGACCAGCGCAACCAGTACCGCCGCGCTGCCGATGTCCTTGGCGCGTTTCGCCAGCGGATGACGTTCCAGCGACACCCTGTCCACCACGGCCTCAATGGCGGAATTCACCAGTTCGGCGACAAGCACGAGCAGTACGCTGCCGATGAGCAGCGCCTTGCCGGGGCCGCTGGCGGACGTGAAGCAGGCCAGCGGGATGAGGATTGCGGCAAGCAGGCATTCCTGGCGGAACGCGCTTTCGTTGCGGAAGGCCGCACCGAGCCCCGCGAGCGAATAACGGAAGGCGTTCCAGATGCGGCGGAGCCCTGTCTTCCCTTTGTCCGGATGGATGCCGGGCGGTGGAGTATCCGGAGTCATTGCGTTGTCCGTGTGGCGGTGCCCGTGTGGAGCCAGGGGCAGAAAAGTCAGGGGTAGAAAACGTAGATACGGTAACCGGTGGGAGTGAGGCCGGAGGCGTCGAACGCGAGGCGGACGGCGGTATCGCCGCGCGCGGGGAAGCTGTCGGCGAGTTTTTCAGGCGTGACCCAGTCCTGCGGCTCAAGGATGCGGCGGGAAAGGGGGCGGTCGCCCGCGTCGGTGAGGGTCAGCTCAAGATGCGGCCAGGTTTGTGCGTAGCTGGCGCGGTTTCTGACGGTGGCGTACAGCACGTATCGCCCCGCCTTGCCTGGTTCTGACTGGAGGTCTGAACTGGGAATGTCGATCAGGCCGGCATCGCGCGGCAGCGGCAGGGCGCAGCCGGCGTAGGCGCAGGCTTTTTCAAGTAGCGGACGCAGGCCGGGGAGTTCGCGGGCGATGTCCTGGCGGAACAGATAGACCGTTTGCGCCGCCAGGAGAACGGCGAGCAGCAGAACGGCCAGCCCCCATGCGATACGGAGGCCGCGGCTGGGCGCGGGCGCGCCGTAGGCGGTGTTCAGCCGGTCAAGCTCATCTGTGTCGGGGGCGATGACGGGACCGGATATGGCCGCTTCGTCATGCGTGGAAAGCGGCCGGGGCGGTTCCGGCAGGTTTTCTTCAGCGGCTTCGTGTTCTCTGTCCGCAGGAGAGGAGAGGGCAGGCGCCGTCGTGTCCGGTGGGGGCGGGATGGGTGACGGGCCATGATGGGAGGGGAGCGGTGATTTACGCGCAACGGGCGCAGTCTGTCCGCTTGCGGCGCTGCCGGTGCGAAGAGGCTGAAAGGTTTTGGCGGCGCTGGTCTGGTGCTTTTCCGGGAATGCTTTCGGGGGGGGGCGGAAGGCGGGTGATTCTGTCTGGGGGAGAGGGATGGATACCGTGGGCGCCGCGAGCGCTTCGCTGGAGGGGGCCGGGGCTGCTCCGGGGGTGTCGGCACTTTCCGTATGCGGCGGCGGAACCGCGCTGGCGGGCGTCCGGGCGTCTTCAGTGAGATGCTCCAGCGCGTTGAACGGCGTCAGGCAGCTGCCGCAGCGGACTTCGCCGCGCCGTGCGCGCAGCTGTTCCGGATGGAGCCGGAAGGCTGTCTGGCAGGTGGGGCAGCGGGTCAGCATCATGGCCCGGCGGCCTCCCCGCGCGGTGGTTTGTATCCTTCCAGCCGCGCCCAGCCGTCGGCGCGGGCGCCCACGCGCAGCGGCAGCAGCGGCGCCCAGGCGGTGATGACCTGGTCGGCCTGGGTTTCGAGCACGCCGGAAAGGGCGACCCGCCCGCCGGGGGCGATGCGCGCCGCGATCGACGGCGCGAGTACGCACAGCGGATTGGTGAGGATGTTGGCGACGACGAGATCGAAGGCGGCGTCGAGCGGCGCGGCGGAGTGCTGCAGCCGCAGCGCCACGGCGTTGCGCGCGGCGTTGCTGGCGGCGGCCTCGATGGCCTTGTCGTCGATGTCGATGCCGAGCACGTCGCCCGCGCCGAGCCGCGCGGCGGCGATGCCGAGAATGCCCGAGCCGCAGCCGTAGTCGAGCACGCTGCATCCCGGCCGCACTGCATCGCACAGCCATTCGAGGCATAGCCGGGTGGTGGGGTGCGAGCCGGTGCCGAAGGCCATGCCGGGATCGAGTTCAATGTTGATTGCGGCGCGGTCCGGCGCTTCGTGCCAGGACGGGACGATCCACAGGCGGTCCGTGATGCGGATGGGGTCGAACTGGCTTTGCGTGAGCGCCACCCAGTTCTGTTCCGCGACTTCTTCCGTGGTGAACGGCGGCACGGCGGCGAGCCCGGCTGTGCGGGCGGCGGCGGCGAGCCGCGCGGGCAGATCGGCATTGGCGTCGAACAGCGCGGCGACGCGGCTATGGTCCCACAGGCTGGCGGGCAGATGGCCTGGTTCGCCAAACTGGGGCCGTTCCGCGTCGGTTCCGGCGTCCGCATCCTCGATGCTGACCGACAGCGCGCCGTTTTCCATCAGCGCGTCGGAAAGCGCTTCAGCCCTGGCCGCGTCGGCCTGCAGCGTCACCGAGATCCACATGGCGCGTCCCCGCGGTCAGCTTTTCTTGACTTCGTTGCGGGCGGCCAGCTTGTGCTCCAGGTAGTGGATGCTGGTGCCGCCTTCGATGAAGCGGGCGTCCTGCATCAGCTCCTGGTGCAGCGGGACGTTGGTTTTTATCCCGGCCACGGCCATTTCAGACAGGGCGATGCGCATGCGGCGGATGGCCTGTTCGCGCGTGTCGCCGTAGGAAATGAGTTTGCCGATCATCGAATCGTAATGCGGCGGCACGGTGTAGCCGTTATAAACGTGGGAGTCGACGCGCACGCCGGGGCCGCCGGGCGTGTGCCAGTGGGTGATCTGCCCGGGCGAGGGGGTGAACCTGAACGGATCCTCGGCGTTGATGCGGCATTCGATGGAATGGCCGCGCAGCTGAATGTCGCGCTGTCCGAACCACAGCTTTTCGCCTGCGGCCACGCGGATCTGCGCCTGCACGATGTCGATGCCGGTAATCATTTCCGTGACCGGGTGTTCGACCTGGACGCGGGTGTTCATCTCGATGAAATAGAACTCGCCGTTTTCATACAGAAATTCGAAAGTGCCCGCGCCGCGGTAGCCGATCTTGCGGCAGGCTTCGGCGCAGCTCTCGCCGGTTTTTGCGATGTGCTTGCGGTCGATGCCGGGCGCGGGCGCTTCCTCGATCACTTTCTGGTGGCGGCGCTGCATCGAGCAGTCGCGTTCGCCCAGATACACGGCGTTGCCGTGTTCGTCCGCCATTATCTGGATTTCAATGTGGCGCGGGTTTTCGAGGAATTTTTCCATGTAAACGGTCGGATTGCCGAACGCCGCGCCCGCTTCGGTGCGGGTCATGGTCACGGCGTTGAGCAGCGCCGCCTCGGTATGCACGATACGCATGCCGCGCCCGCCGCCGCCGCCCGCGGCCTTGATGATGACCGGATAGCCAATGGCGCGGGCGATCTTCACGATCTCCTTCGGCTCTTCCGGCAATGCGCCGTCCGAGCCTGGCACGCAGGGCACGCCGGCGGCTTTCATCGCATCCTTGGCCGACACCTTGTCGCCCATCAGGCGGATGGTGTCCGGGCGCGGACCGATGAAGACGAAGCCGGACTGCTCCACCCGCTCAGCGAAATCGGCGTTTTCAGACAGAAAACCGTAGCCCGGGTGGATCGCCTCCGCGTCGGTCACCTCGGCGGCGGAGATGATCGCCGGCACGTTGAGATAGCTCTGCCCCGAGGATGCCGGGCCGATGCACACCGATTCATCGGCGAGCTTGACGTATTTGGCCTCGGTGTCGGCCACCGAATGTACGGCGACAGTCTTGATGTCCAGTTCGCGGCAGGCGCGCAGGATGCGCAGCGCGATTTCGCCCCGGTTCGCGATCAGTATTTTTTCGAACATGGCGCGCGTCAGCCGACGACGAACAGCGGCTGGCCGTATTCGACCGGCTGGCCGTTTTCGACCAGGATCGCCTTCACCGTGCCGCTGGCGTCGGACTCGATCTCGTTCATCAGCTTCATCGCCTCGATGATGCACAGCGTGTCGCCGGAGGCGACGGACTGGCCAAGCTCGGCATACGGCTTCGCCCCCGGCGCGGAGGAACGGTAGAAGGTGCCGACCATCGGTGATTTGACGATGTGGCCCGCCGGCAGGGCGCTGGCGGCCGATTCATCGGCAGCGGGCGCGGCGGCAGCGGGCAGGGGCACGGAAAGCGCTGGTGGCGCCCACGCGGCAGCGGGCTGGGCCTGGGCGGGATATTTGGCGATACGGACTTTTTCCTCGCCTTCGGTCACTTCCAGTTCGGAAATGCCCGATTCCTGTACGAGGTCGATCAGTTTTTTCAGTTTACGCAGATCCATGCTGTTCTCCGGGCGGGACAGCGCCATCGGTATGGGAGGCCCGCCATGGTGGGATGATCAGTTTTCCGTTTCTCGCAGGCGGGCGAGAATGAATTCGAGCGCGGCCAGATAGCCGTAAGCGCCAAGGCCGCAGATCACGCCGAGGGCGCGATCGGAAAAATACGAGTGGTGGCGGAAAGGCTCGCGGGCGTGGATGTTGGAGAGATGGACTTCCACGTAGGGAATATCCACCGCCGCCAGCGCATCGCGCAGCGCCACGCTGGTATGGGTGTAGCCCGCCGGGTTGATGATGATGTAGCCGATGCCTTCGGCCGCGGCGGCCTGCGCGCGGTCGATGAGCTGGCCTTCGTGGTTGCTCTGGAAGGATTCGATGAACACGCCGTCGGCGCGGGCGCGGGCTTCCATGGCCGCATGCACGTCCGCCAGCGACGTGCGCCCGTAAATTTCAGGCTCCCGCGTGCCCAGCAGATTCAGGTTCGGGCCGTGAAGCACCAGTATCCGTCCCTGTGGCGGCAACTCTGCGTCCGCTTTTTTGCTGCGTTTTGAGTGCGTCATGTCGGCGAGTTTGCCGTAATTGGTAACAATCTGTCTAGCGCGGGGTGGTGTCGGCGGTATCCCGCGACGCCAGCAGCGGGCGGATTTTCCCTTCCAGTTCAACCGCATTCAGCGGCCCCAGCCGGGTGTGCCGGACATCGCCGCCAGGGCCGATGATGAGGGTGAAGGGCAGGGCGCGGGAGGGGTTGCCGAAGGCGGCGGCGAGGCCGAGAACATCGGAGGACGCGATCAGCAGCGGGTAGGGCACGTCGACATCCTGCGTGAAGGCGCGCACGTTTTCCGCCGAATCCATGCTCAGGCCGATGAACTGGACCGGTTCGCCCGCCAGGCGGCGGCTGGCGGCGGCGAAATCGGGGATTTCATCGCGGCAGGGCGGGCACCAGGTCGCCCAGAAGTTGAGGACGAGCGTTTTCCCCCGCCATTGCGCCAGCGCTTGGGGTGAGCCCGCGCTGTCCGGCAGGGTGAGGGCGAGCAGGGTGGCGAGGGCCTCTTTCTGGCCTGGGTGGTTTGGGGCCGCGTCCTGCGGGGGGCTTTCCGGAGCCAGCGCGCGCGCGGTGAGATGTCCCGCCGTCGCGGCGGTGAGGGCGACGGCGGCGGCCAGTGCGTAGCGCATGCCTTGTTTCATTCCGGTTCTTCCTGTGCTGGCGCGGGTTGCAGCAGCGCTTCGACCTGGGCGAGGCGGGCGCGTTCCTGGCCGCGGCGGCTGTTGCGCTCGATGGAGGGGGGGAACAGGGAGAGCCGCACCGGCACGTCGTCCCAGTCAAATACCAGCACCGCTTCGGGCGCGGGCGAGAGCGCACGGCGCGGCTCGCGGTGTTCGTAGGGGAAGTTCTGGTTAAGAAAGAAAATTTCCACCTCTTTGGCGCTTTCCGGGTAGGCGTCGATTTCCACTTCCGAATAACGGCCCGCCGCGCCGTCCAGCGCGCCGCCGGTGAGGTAGGGACGAAACGGCGCGAGCAGGCGCATGACTTCCACCGCCGCATGGCGCATCCGCTGCAGGCGCAGGGGCTGTTCTTCGTCCTGGTAAAGCGCCAGCCAGGCGCGCAGCTCCGTTTCGATTTCGGCGTTGGTCGGCAGGGCGTCGCTTTCGCCCGCGCCGCACTGGCGCGCGGCCTTGCGTTTGGCGAAGCCGAAGTCGCTGATGCCGTCCTCGGCCATCATGCGCGCGGCCAGCGCGGCGATCTCGCGGCGCAGGCTGCCGGAGCGGGAGGGGGAGCGGGTGGGCATGGCGGGAACGGGGCCGCGCCACGGTCCGGGCGCAGGGCGGTCGGGTAGAATGCCGGGCATTTTACATGGGCGGGTGGCGAATGGCCGACGCCCTGCCGGAGCGGCATCCATGCATATCCATATCCTCGGCATCTGCGGCACGTTCATGGGCGGGGTCGCGCTGCTTGCCCGTGCCGCGGGGCACACCGTGACCGGCTGCGACGCCAACGTCTATCCGCCGATGAGCACCCAGCTTGCGGAGCAGGGGATCGGTCTTGCCGAAGGCTACGATCCGGCGCAGCTCGATGCGGGGGCGGATGTGTACGTCGTCGGCAACGCGATTTCGCGCGGCAACCCGCTGCTGGAGGCGATTCTGGAGCGCGGGCTGCCGTATGTGTCCGGGCCGCAGTGGCTGGCTGAACACGTTCTCGCCGGGCGCTGGGTGCTGGCGGTGGCGGGCACGCACGGAAAAACCACAACTACTTCGCTGCTGGCCTGGATGCTGGAGGATGCGGGGCTGAATCCCGGTTTTCTCGTGGGCGGCGTGCCGAAGAATTTCGGCGTGTCGGCGCGGCTGACGGATTCGCCCTTTTTCGTGATCGAGGCGGACGAGTACGACACCGCCTTCTGCGACAAGCGTTCAAAGTTTGTGCATTACCGCCCGCGCACGGCGATCCTGAACAATCTTGAATTCGACCACGCCGACATCTTCGCCGATCTCGGGGCGATCGAAACCCAGTTTCATCACCTTGTCCGCACGATGCCCGCGGGCGGGCGCATCATCGCCAACGCCCGCGAGGACAGCCTGCGGCGCGTGCTGGCGCGCGGCTGCTGGTCGGAGCAGGAATGGTTCAACGATGCGGCGGGCTGGTCGGCGGCGGCTGGCGGCGATGATGCCGAAGCGGTCTTCCGCCTCGGCGGCCAGGAGTGTGGCCGCGTGGCATTGCAACTGGCGGGCAGCCATAACCGTGAGAACGCGCTGGCCGCCATCGCCGCCGCGCGCCATGTGGGCGTGACGCCCGCGCAGGCAATTGCGGGTCTTGTGCGTTTCGAGGGCATCCGGCGGCGGCTGGAACTGCGCGGCAGCGCGGGGGGCGTCGCCGTTTACGACGATTTCGCCCACCATCCGACGGCCATCGCGCTTACCGTGGAAGGGCTGCGCCGGCGCGAACCGGCCGGGCGCATTCTGGCGGTGCTGGAGCCGCGCTCGAACACGATGAAGCTTGGCGTGATGAAGGCGCAGTTGCCTGGCAGCCTGGCGCTGGCGGACGAAGTGTATTGCTACACCGCCGGTCTGGGCTGGGATGTCGCCGCCGCGCTGGCTCCGCTGGGCGGCAGGGCGCGCTGCCATGAAGACCTGGAAGCTCTGGTGGCCGGTGTGGCCGCCGCCGCCCGCGCGGGCGACCACGTGCTGGTGATGAGCAACGGCGGCTTCGGCGGCGTACACCAGAAGCTGCTGGCCGCGCTGGCTGCGGCGGGCTGACGCGGGCGCGGTCCAGGCTGTTACTGCACCGGAATCGCCTGCGCGGCGGGCTGGGTCGCGATTCCGGACGCGGGTTGTGCGGCTGGCTGGCTGGAGGAGGCTCCGCTGTCGATACGGCGCGCTTCCGCGTCGTTGATGTATTCGAACACCCGGACAACCTTGCGCACGCCCTGGCTGGTGCGGGCGACTTCCGTTGCCGCATCGGCTTCGGCGCGGGTGACGAGGCCGAGCAGGAAGACCACGTTGGCTTCGGTGACAACCTTGACGTGGTTGGCCGAAAAGCGGTTGGCGTCGACGAAGCGGGCCTTGACGTTGGAGGTGATCAGCGAATCGTTGCCGCGCGCGCTCAGCGACGAGATGGGGCCCACGACGGCTTCATTGACGATGCCGCGCACGTTTTCGACCTTGCTGGCGATGGCGCTGAGTTCGTTCCGCGTGCGCTCGTCCGGTGTCTCGCCCGTCAGGAGCACGTTGCGGTTGTAGGAGGTGACGTTGACGTGGGTAGCGTCGCCGAAGCGGTCCTTGATGTGGCTGGAAACCTTCCACTCGATGCCTTCGTCCTCGACGTAGGTGCCGCTGGTGCGGCGGTCGGTGACCATTACGGCGCCCGCCACGGCCGCCCCGCCCGCCGCGACCGGAATGCAGCCCTGCAGCAGCAGGGCGGGCGCGGCGGCCAGCAGGGCCAGGAGCAGGGCGCGGCCGCTGCGGATGTGTGTTTCCGGGTTCATTCGTTTTCTCCTCCGAGTAGCAGGCTGTCGATGCCGTCGCACAGGCAGTGCAGAACAAGCAGATGTACTTCCTGGATGCGCGCGGTGCGGGCGGATGGCACGCAGATGTGAATGTCGTCCGTCCCAAGCAGTTCGCCAATGCGCCCGCCGCCCTTGCCGGTCAGCGCGACGATGCGCATTTCCCGCTCGTGCGCGGCTTCGATGGCGGCTGCGACGTTGGGCGAGCCGCCGCTGGTCGAGATGGCGAGCAGCACGTCGCCGGGCTGGCCGAGCGCGCGCACCTGTTTGGAAAACACCTGGGTAAAGTCGTAATCGTTGGCGATGGCGGTCAGCGCCGAGGAATCGGTCGTGAGCGCCACGGCCGCCAGCGGCGGGCGTTCCATCTCGAAACGGTTCACCAGTTCGGCGGCAAAGTGCTGTGCGTCCGCCGCCGAGCCGCCGTTGCCGCAGGAAAGAATCTTGCCGTTGCCGAGCAGGCAGCCCGTCATGGCCTCCACGGCGCGGGCGACTGGCGTGGCCAGCGCTGCGGCGGCGTCGAGCTTGGTCTGGGCGCTGTCCTGAAACTGGCGGGAGATGCGGTTGATCAGGTCCATGTCGGAGGGCATTGCAAAAGGGGCTGCGAAAAGGGCTGGCATGCAAAAAAGCCGGGTGCGCAGTCTAGCATGGGGCGCGATGGCGGCTGGCGCGCTGTTTCCTTTCTGTTTCAGGATATTGCGTTCAACCCGCGCTTCAGTCCGCGTCGAACGCGGCGCGCAGCCAGGTGACGGCGGCGGGGTCGGGGCTGTCGAGCAGCACGGCGTCGAAGCGGCACGGGCTGGCGGCGTAAGCCCGCCCTGCGCCGTGGAGCCAGTGACGGGCGGCCAGTACGATGCGGCGCTGTTTGTGCGTGGTGATGCTTTCCGCCGCGCTGGCGAAGCGGCCGTTGCCGCGCAGGCGGACTTCGACGAAAACCACGGTTGCGCCGTCGAGACAGACCAGATCCACCTCGCCGCCGCGGCAGCGTGCGTTGCGGGCGATGATGCGCAGGCCACGGGCGGCCAGATGCGCGGCGGCCAGTTCCTCGGCGGCCTGCCCGCGGGCTTGCGCCGGGCTCTGTCCGGCGCTGACAATCGCGGATTGCCGCCTCTTCCGGAATATGTTCATGATCGATCCATCCGCCGCCGATACGCCGCTGCCCGCAACGCCAGCATTGTATGTGGTGGCCACGCCGCTCGGTAACCTGCGCGACATCACGCTGCGGGCGCTGGCCGTGCTGCGCGGGGTAGACATGATCGCGGCCGAGGATACGCGCCACAGCCAGCGCCTGCTCGATGCTTACGGTATCCGCGCGCCGCTGCTGGCCGCGCATGAGCACAACGAGGAAGCCGCCGCCGCGCGGCTTGTCGAAAGGCTTGCCGCGGGGCAGCGGATCGCGCTGGTCAGCGATGCGGGCACGCCGGCGGTGTCCGATCCGGGCGCGCGCGTGGTGGCGCGGGTGCGGGCGGCGGGCTACCCCGTGGTGCCGGTGCCGGGGCCGTGCGCGGCGGTGGCGGCGCTGTCGGTGGCGGGATTTTCTGAAGGCGGCTTCCGTTTCGCCGGTTTCCTGCCGCCGAAATCCGCCGCCCGCCGCGCCGCGCTCACCACGCTGCGAGAGGAAACGGCGGCGCTGGTGTTCTACGAAGCGCCGCACCGCGTGCGTGAATGCGTCGACGATCTTGTCGCCGTATTCGGGCCGGAGCGCGATCTGCTGGTGGCGCGGGAAATGACCAAACTGTACGAGGAAACCGTCCGCCTGCCGCTGGGGCAGGCCCCGGCATGGTTCGATGGCAATGCCGACCATGTGCGCGGAGAGTTTGTTCTGGCGGTGAGCGGCGCGCCGGAAGCGGAAGGGCTGGATGCAGAGGCCGGGCGCGTGCTCGCGCTGCTGCTTGAGGAGTTGCCGCTGAAGACGGCGGCGCGGCTGGCGGCCTCGATCACCGGCGCGCCGAAGAATGCGCTCTATGCGCGGGCGCTGGAGCTGAAAGGGGGCGATCCCCGCCTATAATCCGGCCCATTGACGACGAGATTTCCGCATGGACTCCATCACCCTGATCCGCCCCGACGACTGGCACCTGCACCTGCGCGACGGCCCCGCCCTGGCGACGACGGTGGCGCATGCCGCGCGCTGCTTCGGGCGCGCCCTGGTCATGCCCAACCTGCGCCCGCCGGTAACCACCGCAGCGCAGGCTTTGGCGTACCGCGAGCGCATTCTGGCCGCCGTGCCCGCCGGACGCCAGTTCGAGCCGCTGATGAGTCTTTATCTCACCGACAATACGCCGCCGGACGAGATCGACCGCGCGCGCGCATGCGGCCATGTCATCGCGGCCAAACTCTATCCCGCCGGGGCCACGACCAATTCCGACGCGGGCGTGACCGCGGTCGACAAAATCTGGCCGGTGCTGGAGCGCATGGAAGCGCGCGGGCTGGTGCTGTGCGTGCATGGCGAGGCGACCGGCGACGATGTTGACGTGTTCGACCGCGAGCGGGTCTTTATCGAGCGTGTGCTGTCGCCGCTGGTGCGCCGTTTCCCGGGGCTGAAAGTGGTGTTTGAGCACATCACCACCGCCGAGGCGGCGCAGTTCGTGCGCGCGGCGGGCAGCAACGTCGCCGCCACCCTGACCGCGCATCACCTGCTGCTCAACCGCAACGCCATTTTTTCCGGCGGCGTTCGCCCGCACCGTTACTGTCTGCCGGTGCTCAAGCGGGAGGCGCACCGCCAGGTGCTGGTCGAAGCGGCAACGTCCGGCAACCCGCGCTTTTTCCTCGGTACCGACTCCGCGCCGCATTCCCGCAGCACCAAGGAAGCGGCCTGCGGCTGCGCGGGCTGCTATACGTCGGATGCCGGTATCGAGCTTTATGCGGAAGTGTTCGATGCGGCAGGCGTGCCGGAGCGTCTTGAAGCCTTCGCCAGCCTCAACGGCCCCGCGTTCTACGGCCTGCCCCCCAACGCCGCTACCATCACGCTGCGGCGCGAGGCATGGACCGTGCCGGAAACCTATGAGTACCTGGCGGGCGACCCGCTGGTGCCGCTGCGGGCTGGCGAACCGGTCGCCTGGCGGCTGGATGTCTGATCCGGAGCGAACCGGACGTAACCCGTGAAGGAGCCTGTCATGCCATTTCGCCTGCTGCGCTGCCTTGCCGCGCCCGCCCTGCTGCTGGTTCTCGCGGGCTGCGAGAACAGCGCGACCGCGTATTCCATCGAAGGAAACCAGCACGCGCTGATTCTCGTGCGGGAACAGCCCTATTTCTGGGATGACAGCGTCAACCAGGCGCTTATCGCCTCGCGTCTGCCGCACTGCCAGAAGCGCGTCGCCATCCACCCGGGCGCGACGGACATGGCCGAAATGGCCGTCTATGCCGCGGGCGACCAGCTCTGGGCGCTGCAGCAGGGCGCACGCTGGTATCTCGCCAGCACCCAGCGCTGCCTGGTGCAGGACTGGGACAACCCCGGCAACAAACCGCCGGGCGCGCTGGCAGGCAGCTTCCGCCTGCAGGAGGGTGCGGTGGTGTTTACTCCCGTTCCCGCCGCGCCTGCCGCAGCGGGAAAGTAAAAGAAGAGCCGGAAGCCCGCGTATAATCCCCGGCGGGAAGTCCGCCAGGCAGTCGCTGCGCGCGCATGGCGCGTGTGGAGGAAAGTCCGGGCCCCGCAGGGCAGGATGCCGGCTAACAGCCGGGCGCCGTGAGGCGACGGAAAGTGCAACAGAGAGCAGACCGCCGATGGCCGTTCCCCGCAAGGGGACGGATCAGGCAAGGGTGAAACGGCGCGGAACCACGTCTGTGGTTCTGGCCGGGGCGCAGGTCCCGGCGGGTAAGAGCCCACCGCGGAGCCGGCAACGGCTCCGGCACGGTAAACCCCATCCGGGGCAAGGCCAAATAGGGGAGCATCGGCGTGGCCCGCGCCGCTCCCGGGTAGGCTGCTAGAGCGGCGCGGTGACGCGCCGCCCAGAGGAATGACTGCCCGGTGTTTCCGGCTCGCCGGAGGCACCCGACAGAACCCGGCTTATCGGCGGACTTCCCATTCCCCATTCCCCATTCCCCATTCCCCATTCCCCATCCCCCGTTTCCGGCCTGGCTGCTGGCGCATGCGCCACGGCGATGCAGGCCGTTTGTCCGGGCTTCTCGCGGACATCCCCCCACTTTTCCCCACGATTGCCGCCCGGCATGACGCCAGAGGTGGAATTTCGCATCACGCACGCCGTTTTCCCTTGGCGCGCGCGGGTTTCCCCATGATTTTCCATGGATATGTAACCCATTGTGCAGGAAGGGGAAAAATCACATTGCATTCTTGACTGAGCGACAGTCTTTGTTCTAGAGTGGGGTCTGGTGGGTTAAAGTGGGTTAAAGTGTCCTTGGGTGCGTGGGCACGCTTCAGTAAAACCGGTCAGGGGTGAGGATGTTTCAGGGGGCTACGGCGCTCAGTCTCGATGCCAAGGGTCGTCTCGCGATTCCCGCGCGGCATCGTGAGGCGCTGGCTGTCGACGGCGGTCCGCTGGTTATCACTGCTCATCCGCACCGCTGCCTGCTGGTTTATTCCGCGCCAGCCTGGGCGCCGATCCGCGACGAGGTGCTGAAGGCGCCCGGCCTTGATCCCGTATCCGCCCAGTTGAAGCGGTTGCTGGTTGGTTTTGCGCAGGAAGAAAGTCTGGATGGCGCGGGCCGGGTGCTGGTCGCGCCGTCGTTGCGCCAGTTTGCGAAGCTTGAAAAACAGGTCTGGCTTGTCGGGCAGGGATCGCATTTCGAGCTGTGGTCGGATGCGGGCTGGCAGGCGCAGCTGGCGGACATGCTGGCGCTTGCCGGTACCGGCCTGCCCCCCGGGTTTGAGAGCCTTGCACTGTGAGCACGGCAGGAGCGCACGTGAGCGTTCTGGCCGTGGAGGCGGTGCAGGCGCTGGCGGTCAGGGCGGATGGCGTTTATGTGGACGGTACGTTTGGGCGTGGCGGACATAGCCGCGAGGTGCTGGCGCGGCTGGGGCCGCAGGGGCGGCTGATTGCATTCGACCGCGATCCTGCCGCGATTGCCGCCGGAGCGGCATTGGCCGATAAGCGGCTGACATTGGTGCACACGCCGTTCAGCGCGCTGGATGAGGTGCTGGACGGGCTGGGAGTCGGGCAGGTGGACGGCGTCCTGCTGGATCTGGGGGTTTCTTCGCCCCAGCTCGACGATGCGGCGCGGGGGATGAGCTTCCGCTTCGACGCCCCGCTGGATATGCGTATGGATACAAGCCGCGGCCAGACCGCGGCGCAATGGCTGGCGGAAGCGTCCGTCGGCCAGATTGCGGAGGTGCTCAGGGATTATGGGGAAGAACGGTTTGCTCATGCGATTGCAAAGGCGGTTGTTGCTGCTCGGGCAGGGGGGGCTGTTGCAACCACTGGACAGCTTGCCGCGATCGTGGAAAAAGCGGTCCGTACACGCGAGCCGGGGCAGCACCCGGCGACGCGGAGCTTTCAGGCTTTACGGATTTTCATTAACCAGGAGCTCGAAGAGCTGACCCGCGTGCTGCCCGCGTGCGCGGCCCGTCTGCGCGGCGGCGGCCGGCTGGTGGTGATCAGCTTTCATTCGCTCGAAGACCGCATCGTCAAACGTTTCATGCGCGACGAATCCCGTCCTCCCGTTCTTCCGGCGCGCCTGCCGGTGCGCGCGGCCGATCTGCCGCCGCCGCGGCTGAAGCTGGCCGGACGTCCGGTGCGGCCCTCCGAAACCGAAATTGCCGCCAACCCGCGCGCGCGCAGCGCGGTCATGCGGGTGGCTGAACGCGTCGCGGAGGCGGCATGATCCGCGTCGACGCGCTGCTCGTCGCCCTTGCGGTCGCCAGCGGACTGGGTGTGGTGGCGGCGCAGCACCAGGCGCGCAAGCTGTTTGCGGAAGTCGAGCGCGAGCAGACGCGCGCCCATGCGCTGGAAGTGGAGTGGGGGCAGCTGCAGCTGGAGCAGAGCACCTGGGCGGCGCATGCGCGGATCGAAAAACTCGCGCGGGAAAAACTCGGTATGCGCTCGCCTGCGTCCGCGCAGATGATCGTGGCGGAGCCGCAACCATGAGCACGCAGCGGACGGTCACTTTCAACCATAACCCGCTGCTGGGGCATGCGCTGCCGCCGCGGCGGGCGTTCTGGATGCTGCTCGGGCTGCTCGGCTGCTCGCTCCTGCTGGCCGGGCGGGCGCTTTATCTGCAGGGCGTCAATAACGCTTTTCTGCAGGCCAAGGGCGAATCGCGTTACGCGCGGGTGATCGAAATGCCGGCTACCCGCGGGCGGATTACCGACCGCAACGGCGACATGCTGGCGGTGAGCACGCCGGTGCGTTCGGTGTGGGCGATTCCTTCCGATGCCCGGTTTGCGCCGGGTGATGTGCGCAAGCTCGCGGGCCTGCTGGGCATGGATGTCGCCGAACTGAACAGCCGTCTTTCCAGCGGGCACGATTTCACCTATCTGAAGCGGCAGCTGCCGCCCGAGGTCGCCGACCGTGTCGCGGATCTGAAACTGCCCGGCATTCACCAGCAGCAGGAATACCGCCGCTATTACCCCGGCGGCGAGGTAATGGCCCATATGCTCGGCTTTACCGGCGTGGAAGATGCCGGACAGGAAGGCATCGAACTCGCCTACGAAAAATTTCTTGCCGGCGCGCCCGGTTCGCGCCGCGTCATCAAGGACCGCCGTGGCCAGATCGTGGAGGACGTGGAATCCATCCGCCCGCCGCGCGATGGCGAGGACATTGCGCTGGCAATGGACAGCAAGATCCAGTACCTGGCCTATTCCGCGCTGCGCGACGCGATGCAGCAGCACAAGGCCAAGGCGGGCGCGGCGGTGGTGCTCGACGTGCGCACCGGCGAGATCCTCGCGCTGGCCAACGCGCCAACCTACAACCCGAACAACCGCGCGAAACTGACCGGCGCGCAGCTGCGCAACCGCGTGTTCACTGACAGCTTCGAGCCCGGGTCGGTGATGAAACCGTTCATCGTCAGCCTCGCGCTCGACCGCGGCAAGGTCAAACCCACCACGGTGATCGACACCAGTGCGGGAAAAATGACCATCGGCCCGGCGACGATCTCCGACTCTCACCGTAGCGGCCCGCTGACCGTGGCTGAAGTCATCCAGAAATCATCCAACATTGGCACCGCGAAAATCGGGCTGCAGTTTCCGCCTGAGGAAATGTGGCAGATGTTCCACCAGCTCGGCTTTGGCGCGCCGCTCAATCTTGGCTTTCCCGGCGAGGCGGGCGGGCGGCTGCGTCCGGCGAAAACCTGGCGGCCGATCGAACAGGCGACGATGGCCTATGGGCACGGCATCTCCGTCAGCCTGATCCAGATGGCGCGCGCCTATCTGGTGTTCGCCCGCGACGGCGACCTGCTGCCGCTGTCCCTGACCCGCGTTGAAGGCCTGCCCCCGTCCAGCGGCAAGCGCGTGTTTTCGCCGCAGACGGTCAAGCAGATGCGGGCGATGCTGGAAACGGTGACCGAGGCGGGCGGCACCGCAACCAAAGCGCATATTCCCGGCTACCGTGTCGGCGGCAAGACCGGCACGGCGCTCAAGCTCGAAGGTGGCGTATATACGAAGAAATACGTGTCGTCCTTCGTCGGTTTCGCGCCGGCTTCCAACCCGCGCCTGATTGTCGCGGTGATGATCGACGAGCCGGGCGCAGGCGTCTATTACGCGGGCGCGGTGGCCGCGCCGGTGTTCGCGCGCATCATGGAAGGCTCGCTGCGCACGCTCGGCGTTGCCCCCGATGCCTCACCGCTGCAGGTTGCGCGCGCTCCCGCCGCGCCGCCGACCGTTCCGCTGGCGCGCCGGGAGGATATGTGAGCACCGTGGCGCTGGCCCTGCTTGAGCGCCTGCGCGCGCAGGGGGTGACGCCCGCGGGCATCAGCGTCGATTCGCGCCGGATCGCCCCCGGCGAGGTGTTTGCCGCCTGCCCGGGACAGAGCACCGATGGGCGACGTTATATTGACGACGCCATCGCGCGCGGCGCAGCAGCCGTGCTGTGGGAAAGCGGTGACGGCTTCCAGCTGCCGGGTGCTGCGCCGGTCAGCACGCCGTTCCTGCCGGTGCGGGGGCTGCGCGATGTCGCCGGTTACCTTGCCGATGAAATTTACGGCCGTCCCTCGGCCCGCCTGTGGCTGGCCGGTGTAACGGGCACCAACGGCAAAACCACCGTCAGCCAGTGGCTGGCGCGCGCGCTGAATGAACTGGATACGCGCTGCGGCGTGATCGGCACGCTGGGCAACGGTTTCCCCGGCGAACTGGCGGAGGCCGCCAACACCACGCCGGACGCGCCCGCGCTGCACCGCACGCTGGCGGAGTTTCTCGCCAGTGGGGCGGCGGCGGCGGCGATGGAGGTGTCTTCCATCGGCCTTGACCAGGGGCGCGTCAATGGCGCGCGCTTCGATGTGGCGGTGTTGACCAATCTCACGCGCGACCACCTCGACTACCACGGCTCGATGGACGCCTATGCGGCAGCCAAGGCGCGGCTGTTTGACGCTCCTGATGTGGGCCAGGCGGTGCTCAACGTCGATGACGGATTCGGCGTGACGCTGGCGCGGCGGCTGGCTGCGGCGGGCATGCCTGTAACCGGCTATACACAGCGGGCGGACAGCGTTCCCGCGCTGCCGGGGGTGCGGCTGCTCGTTGCGGAACAGGTGCGCAGCGTGGTCGCCGGGCTGCGTTTCGATCTGCGCTGGGAAGGGCGGACGCATGACGTGCAGGTCAATGTGGTCGCCCCGTTCAACGTTTCCAACCTGCTCGCCGTCATCGCGGCCCTGCTCGCGCGCGGCGTGGATCTGGAAGCCGCGCTGGCCGTGGTGTCGCGCCTGACGCCGCCGCAGGGACGGATGCAGCTTGTCGGCGGCATCGGCGAGCCGCTGGTGGTGATCGATTACGCGCATACGCCGGATGCGCTCGCCAAGGCGCTCGAAGCCGTGCGCGATACCGCGCGCGCGCGCGGCGGCCGTCTGGTATGCGTGTTCGGCTGCGGCGGCGGGCGTGATGCGGGCAAGCGCCCGCTGATGGGCGAGGCCGCCGCCCGGCTGGCCGACCGCGCTGTTATCACCAGCGACAACCCGCGTGGCGAAAATCCCGCTGCGATTATCGAAGCCATTGCCGCCGGGGCCGGGGCGCACGCCGAGCGCATGCCTGACCGCGCCGAAGCGATCCGCGCCGCCATCGGCGAGGCGGCGGCGGATGACGTTGTTGTTATCGCTGGCAAGGGGCATGAGCCGTATCAGGAAATCCAGGGCAGACGGCTGCCGTTTTCAGATCTGGAGCAGGCCCGCGCGGCGCTGCTGGCATGGAACCGCAGGGAGTCCGCAGCATGATGACCGTACAGGAAGCTGTTAGCGCGCTGGCCGCGCATGGCGCGCGCGCAACCGGAACCGCCCGCTTCTGCTGCGTGGGAACCGATAGCCGGACGGTGGAAAGCGGTCAGCTGTTCGTCGCGCTGCGCGGCGAACGTTTCGACGGGCACGACTTTGTCGCCCAGGCGGGGGTCGCGGGCGCGGCCGCCGCGCTGGTCGATATGCGCTGGGTGGGGCCCCAGCCGCAGGCCATTGCGCTGCCGCTCATCATCGTGGATGACACCCGACTGGCGCTTGGCACGCTCGCCGGGGCGTGGCGCGCGCGCTTTTCCCTGCCCCTGGTCGGCATAACCGGCAGCAACGGCAAAACCACGGTAAAGGAAATGTGCGCCGCCATCCTGCGCGCGCAGGCGCGCCGGGACGGCCACGGCGGCGAAGACGCGGTGCTGGCCACGCGCGGCAATCTGAACAACGATATCGGCCTGCCGCTGACCCTGCTCGAACTGCGCGGCGAACATCGCGGCGCGGTCATTGAAATGGGCATGAACCGCCCCGGAGAAATCGCGTATCTGGCCCGGCTCGCGCGGCCCACGGTCGCCGTCGTCACCAACGCCCAGCGCGCCCATCTGCTGGGTCTGGGGTCGCTGGCCGAGGTGGCGCGGGCCAAGGGCGAGATTTACGGGGCGCTGGGCGAAAACGGCGTTGCCGTGATCAACGCCGACGATGTCAGCGCCAGCAGCTGGAGCGCGCTCAACGCCGGACGGAAAACGGTAACGTTCGGTATCGACCATACGGCTGATGTGCGTGGGCGCTGTACGCTTCGCGGGCTGGGGTCGCGGCTCGAACTCGATACGCCGCAGGGCGGTATCGCGGTGGAACTCCAGGTTCCCGGGCTGCATAACGCGCGCAACGCCGCCGCTGCCGCCGCCGCGTGTCTTGCCGCCGGTGCGTCGCCCGATGCGGTCGCGGAAGGGCTGGCGGCGTTTTCCGGCGCGAAGGGGCGGCTGCAGCGCCGGGCCGGGCCGTCCGGTTCGCTGATTCTGGATGACACCTACAACGCCAATCCCGATTCCGTGCGCGCGGCCATCGACGTGCTCGTGGCCGCGCCGGGGCGCAGGATTCTCGTGCTGGGCGACATGGGCGAGATTGGCGAGGCCAGCGCCCAGCTTCACGACGAAATCGGCGGCTACGCCAAAAGCATGGGCGTGGACCGGCTGTACGCGCTGGGCGAGATGAGCGTGCAGGCGGTGCGTAACTTCGGGGATGGCGGCTGCCATTTTGATTCGCCCGACATTCTGTCGGACATGCTCGCCGGGCAGCTCGACGCCGCCAGCGTGGTGCTGGTGAAAGGTTCGCGCTTCATGCGCATGGAACGGGTCGTGGAGCGGCTCGCCGATTTGCCCGATGCGGCCCGCAAGGAAGGAACTGACGCATAACATGCTGCTCGAACTCGCGCTCTGGCTTGGGCAGGGCATCCGTGGTTTCAACGTATTCAGCTACATCACGCTGCGCACGGTGCTGGGCGCGCTCACCGCGCTGGCGATTTCGCTGATGGCCGGACCGGCGGTGATCCGCTGGCTGACGGCGAAAAAAATCGGCCAGGCGGTGCGCGACGATGGGCCGAAGTCGCATCTGACCAAGGCGGGCACGCCAACCATGGGCGGCGCGCTGATCCTGATTTCGATCGGCATCACCACCCTGCTGTGGGGCGACCTGCGTAATGCCTACGTGTGGGTGACGTTGTTCGTTACGCTCGGTTTCGGCGCGGTGGGCTGGGTGGATGACTGGCGCAAAGTGGTGCACCGCGATCCGAAAGGGCTGCCGAGCCGCTGGAAGTACCTGTGGACTTCGCTGATCGCGCTCGCTGCGGCGGTTTTTCTTGGCGTCAGCGCGGGGACGCCAGCCCATACCGAGCTGATCGTGCCCTTTTTCAAGGCCGTGGCCTACCCGCTGGGCGTTTTCGGTTTCATCGCGCTGAGCTATTTCGTCATCAACGGCACCAGTCACGCGGTCAAACTTACCGACGGGCTCGACGGGCTGGCGATCATGCCCACGGTGATGGTGGCCGGCGCACTGGCGATCTTCGCCTACGTCGCGGGGCATGCCGGTTTTTCCAAGTACCTCGGCGTGCCCTACATCGCCGGCGCCGGCGAACTGGCCGTGTTCTGCGGCGCGATCTGCGGCGCGGGCCTGGGTTTCCTGTGGTTCAACGCCTATCCGGCGGAAGTGTTCATGGGCGACGTTGGCGCGCTGGCGCTGGGCGCGGCGCTGGGCACCGTCGCGGTGATTGTGCGCCAGGAAATCGTGCTGTTCATCATGGGCGGCCTGTTCGTGGCTGAAACCCTGTCGGTGATGCTGCAGGTGCTGTACTTCAAGGCCACGGGCGGCAAGCGCATCTTCCGCATGGCGCCGCTGCATCACCATTACGAACTGTCTGGCTGGAAGGAAACGCAGGTCGTGGTCCGGTTCTGGATCATCACCATCATGCTGGTGCTGTTCGGCCTGTCGACGCTGAAGCTGAGGTGAGCGTGAGATGAAAAAGAGCGCGCTGGCCGGCAAACACGTTCTCGTGCTCGGACTCGGTGAATCGGGTCTGGCGATGGCGCGCTGGTGCGCGCGCCAGGGCGCGCGCCTGCGCGTTGCCGACAGCCGCGCGCAACCGCCGGGACTGGACGCGCTGCGCGCCGCCGTGCCGGATGCGGAGATAATCGCGGGGAGCAGCGGTAACGCCGTGCTGGACGGCATCGACCTGATCGCCGTCAGCCCTGGCCTTGATCCGCGCACCGGCGTCATTGCCGAAGCGCGCCGCCGTGGTTTGACCGTGACCGGGGAGATGAGCCTCTTCGCCGCCGCGCTGGATGAACTTGGCGCGCGTGCGACGACCCGCATCCTCGCCATCACCGGCACCAACGGCAAAACCACCACGACCGCGCTTGCCGCCGCGCTGGCGCGCGCCGCTGGGGTGGATGCGGTGGCGGCGGGCAACATCAGCCCTTCGGCGCTGGACGTGCTGATGGAGCGCCTCAACCGCGGTGACGCGCTGCCTGCGTGCTGGGTATTGGAACTGTCCAGCTTCCAGATCGAGACGCTCGCGGGTTTCGATGCCGGGGCGGCGACCGTGCTCAACGTCAGCGATGATCATCTGGACCGCTATGCCAGCGTCGACGAGTATGCCGCGACCAAGGCGCGGCTGTTCCAGGGCGGCGGCGCGCAGGTGCTCAACCGCGACGACGCGCGTGTCGCGGCAATGGCGCTGGCGGGGCGGAGGGTGGTGTTCTTCGGCACCGGTACGCCGCGTGGCGACAATGATTTCGGCATTGTCGAACAGGGTGGCGAACGCTGGCTCGCGCGTGGCGCGCAGGCGCTGCTGCCACTGGCGGAACTGCCGCTTGCCGGTCTGCACAATGCCGCCAACGCGCTGGCCGCGCTGGCGCTGTGCGAAGCCGGGCTGGGGCTGGCGCCGCAGGCCCTGGCGGCGGCGCTGCACACATTTCGCGGCTTGCCGCACCGGGTTGAGCTGGTGGCGGAGCGCGCCGATGGCGTGCGCTATTACGACGACTCCAAGGGTACCAACGTCGGCGCCACGGCCGCTGCGCTGGAAGGGCTGGGGCGCAAGGTGGTGCTGATCGCGGGTGGCGATGGCAAGGGGCAGGATTTCGCCCCGCTCGCGGCGGTGTTCGCCCACCATGTGCGGGCGGCGGTGCTGATCGGGCGCGATGCCGGGCTGATCGGAGCGGCGGTGGCGGGCAGCGGCGTGCCGCTGGAGTATGCGGACAGTCTCGATGCCGCCGTGACGCGCGCCGATGCGCTGGCGCAGCCGGGCGACGCCGTGCTGCTGTCGCCGGCCTGCGCCAGTCTCGACATGTTCCGCAACTATGCCCACCGAGCGGAAGTGTTCATCGCCGCCGTGCGGCGGCTGCCGCGGGTGAAGGAGGCGCAATGAAGATCGCCGCGACGCTTTCCGGCCTGTTTTCCGGCCTTTCCGCTTCCCGTTCCGCTTCCCGTAATGCGCGCGCTGATGCAGAAACTGCCCGCGCGGTCGGCCGTCTGATGCGTCCTGGAGCTGCGGTGCGGGAACTCGATCTGCTGCTGATCTGGTCTGCCATCGGCGCGCTGCTGCTGGGGCTGGTGATGGTGTATTCGGCCTCGATCGCGCTTGCCGAAGGCAGCCGTTTCACCGGCAACCAGGCGCACTATTTTCTGATGCGGCATGCGGTTTTTCTTGCCGTGGGCGCGGGCGCGGGCCTGCTGGCTTTCCAGGTTCCGCTGGAGCGCTGGCAGCGCGGGGCCCTGCCGCTGTTCGTCGCCGGGGTAGTGCTGCTCGTCGTGGTGCTGATCCCGGGCGTGGGGCGCGAGGTTAACGGCGCGCAGCGCTGGCTGTCGTTCGGCGTGGCCAACCTGCAGCCGTCGGAGCTGATGAAGGTATTCGCCGCGCTTTATGCGGCCGACTACACCACGCGCAAGCTCGACGCCATGGACAGCTTCAGG
Organism: Rhodocyclaceae bacterium; assembly: GCA_031555955.1. Classification (GTDB taxonomy): domain Bacteria; phylum Pseudomonadota; class Gammaproteobacteria; order Burkholderiales; family Rhodocyclaceae; genus Azoarcus. The sequence continues at coordinate 33,743 of JAVBTY010000011.1, forward strand.
CGCGGTTTCCTGCCGATGATGGCGGTGATCCTGTTCGTAGGTTTCCTGCTGCTGCGCGAGCCGGATTTCGGCGCTTTCGTCGTCATCACCGTGATCGCCTTCGGTGTGCTCTTCCTCGGCGGTGTGAACGTGCGCGTGTTCGCCCTGCTGGCGATCGTCGCGGTGATCGGCTTTGTTCTCCTGATCTGGACTTCGCCCTACCGGCGCGAGCGCATCTTCGGCTTCATGGACCCGTGGCAGGACGCCTTCGGCAAGGGCTACCAGCTTTCGCATGCGCTGATCGCTTTCGGGCGCGGAGAATGGTTCGGCGTGGGCCTGGGCGGCAGTGTGGAAAAACTGTTCTACCTGCCTGAGGCGCATACCGACTTTCTTCTGGCCGTGATCGCGGAGGAACTTGGCTTCGCCGGTGTGCTGACGGTGATCGTGCTGTTCGCGGTCATGGTGCAGCGCGCCTTCGCCATCGGCCGCGCGGCGGCGCGGCTCGAACGCTATTTTCCCGCACTGGTGGCGCAGGGCATCGGCCTGTGGATCGGCGTGCAGTCGTTCATCAACATGGGCGTCAACATGGGGCTGCTGCCCACCAAGGGGCTGACGTTGCCGCTGATGAGCTTCGGCGGCTCCGGCATCGTCGCCAACTGTCTGGCGCTGGCGATCCTGCTGCGCATCGACTGGGAAAACCGTCAGGCCCTGCGGGGGCGGACATGAAGACGCTGCTCGTCATGGCCGGAGGCACCGGTGGGCATATTTTCCCCGGCATCGCGGTCGCCGAGGCGCTGCGCGCCAAAGGGTGGCGCATCGTGTGGATGGGCAACCCCGACGGCATGGAAGCGCGCATTGTTCCGGCGTGCGGCTTCGAAACGTCCTGGGTGCGTTTCGGCGCGCTGCGCGGCAAGGGTCTGGCGCGCAAGCTCATGCTGCCGCTGAACCTGCTTTCCGGTTTCTGGCAGGCGCTGCGCGAACTGCGCCGGGTGAAACCTGACGTGGTGCTTGGCATGGGCGGCTACATCACTTTTCCTGGCGGCATGATGGCAGCGCTGCTCGGCTGTCCGCTGGTGCTGCACGAACAGAATTCCGTCGCCGGGCTGGCCAACCGCGTGCTTTCCATCGTTGCCGACCGGGTGCTGTGCGGCTTTCCGCAGGTGCTGAAACGCGCCCGCTGGGCAGGTAATCCGGTGCGCGCGGATATCGCCGCCGTGGCGCCGCCGTCGGCGCGTTTCGCCGGGCGGGAAGGGCCGTTGCGCCTGCTGGTGGTGGGTGGCAGCCTCGGCGCGGCGGTGCTGAACGACACCGTGCCGCAGGCGCTGGCGCGCATGGCGGCGGAGGCGCGGCCGCAGGTGCTGCATCAGGCTGGAGAACGTCAGATCGGGGCGCTGCGCGCCGCGTATGCGGCCGCTGGCGTCGAAGGCGATCTGCGCCCGTTCATCGACGATATGGCGAGCGCCTATGCCGGAGCGGATCTGGTGATCTGCCGCGCCGGGGCGCTCACCGTGGCCGAACTGGCCGCTGCGGGCGCGGCCAGCCTGCTGGTGCCGTTTCCGCACGCGGTGGATGACCACCAGACTGGCAATGCCTGCTTTCTTGCCGATCGCGGCGCGGCCTACCTGCTGCCGCAACACGAATTCGATGCCGGACGGCTGGCCGGGATTCTGGCCAGCGTAGACCGCCAGCGCCTGCTGCGCATGGCTGAAAATGCCCGTGCGCTGGCCCGGCCGCAGGCGGCCGCGGAGGTGGCGTGCGTGTGTGAAGAACTGGCCGGGGGCATGACGCCCGCCGGAGAAAATGCCGCCGGGGCGCGGGCGGGCGGCAAGAACGGATGAAGTACGGAAAAGCATGAAACACAAGGTCAGGCACATCCATTTCGTGGGTATCGGCGGTTCCGGCATGAGCGGCATTGCCGAGGTGCTGGTGAACCAGGGGTTCACCGTGAGCGGTTCCGACCTGAGCGACAGCGCCACGGTGCGGCGGCTGCGCGCGATGGGTGCGCGGGTGGTGCTGGGGCACGACGCGGCCCATATCGCCGGGGCGGACGCGCTGGTGATTTCCACCGCAGTGAAGGACGACAACCCGGAAGTCGTCGCCGCGCGCGAGCGCCATATTCCGCTGGTGCCGCGCGCGCAGATGCTGGCCGAGCTGATGCGCTTCAAGCAGGGCATCGCCATCGCCGGCACGCACGGCAAGACGACGACGACTTCGCTGGTCGCCAGCATCCTCGCCGAAGGGGCGATGGACCCGACCTTCGTCATCGGCGGGCGGCTCAACGCGGCCGGGGCGAACGCGCGTCTGGGCAAGGGGGATTATCTCGTCGCGGAAGCGGACGAATCGGACGCCTCCTTCCTGATGCTCTCGCCGGTGATCTCGGTCGTCACCAATATCGACGCCGATCACATGGATACCTACAGGCATGATTTTTCCCGTCTCCAGCAGGCGTTTACCGATTTTCTTCAGCGCCTGCCGTTCTACGGCGTGGCGGTGCTGTGCGAGGACGATCCGCACGTGCGCGCGATCATGCCGACGGTATCGAAACAGGTGGTGCGCTACGGCTTGTCGCCTGAGGCCAATATCCGCGCCGAGAACATCCGCGCCGGGGGCGGAAGGATGATTTTCGACGCCGTGCGCGAAAACGGCACCACCACGCGGCTGCCGGTCGAACTGAACCTGCCCGGCCTGCACAACGTGCAGAATGCGCTTGCCGCCATTGCGGTGGCGACCGAGGTTCAGGTAGCGGATGACGCCATCGTCAAGGCGCTGGCCGAATTCCGCGGCGTGGACCGCCGCTTCCAGCGCTACGGCGAAATTGCGTTGCCGGGCGGCGGCGCTTTTACGCTGGTGGATGACTACGGCCACCATCCGGTGGAAATGGCCGCGACCATCGCCGCCGCGCGCGGCGCTTTCCCGGACCGCCGCCTCGTGCTGGCTTTCCAGCCGCACCGCTACACGCGCACGCGCGACTGTTTCGAGGATTTCGTGCGCGTGCTGGGCACGGTCGACGCGCTCCTGCTCGCCGAAGTCTACGCCGCCGGTGAAGCGCCGCTCGTCGCCGCCGACGGGCGTTCGCTGGCGCGCGCGCTGCGGGTGGCGGGCAAGGTGGAGCCGGTGTTCGTCGAAGAGATCGGCGATATGGCCGCGACCATCGCCGCCAGCGCGCGCGATGGCGATGTGGTGATTACGATGGGTGCGGGCAGCATCGGCGCGGTGCCGGGCCAGCTCGCCAGCAGCGGAGAACAGGCATGAGTCAGGAGGAAAACAACATCGTGGGCAAGGTGGCGGTGCTGTTCGGCGGAACCTCGGCGGAACGCGATGTCTCGCTCATGTCCGGCGCGGCGGTGCTGGCCGCGCTGCGCGCCGGGGGTGTGGATGCGCATGCGTTCGATCCGGCGGAACGCGACCTGCACGACCTGAAAAAGGAAGGCTTCGCGCGCGCCTTCATCGCCCTGCATGGCCGTGGCGGTGAAGATGGCACGGTGCAGGGCGCGCTGGAAACGATGGGCATTCCCTACACTGGCAGCGGCGTCATGGCGTCCGCGCTGGCGATGGACAAATGGCGCACGAAAATGCTGTGGCTCGCCAACGGCCTGCCCACGCCGCGCTACGCCATGCTCGATGCCGCAAGCGACTGGGATGCGGTGGCGCGTGATCTGGGCCTGCCGCTTTTCGTCAAGCCGGTGCGTGAAGGCTCCAGCATGGGCGCGACCAAAGTGACCGAAGCGGGCGCCTTGCGCGCCGCATGGGAACGGGCCGTGCATTACGACGAACTGGTGATCGCCGAAGAATTCATCGACGGCATGGAACTGACCGCGCCCTTCGTCGCCGGTCGCGCCCTGCCGCTGGTGCGCATCACCGCGCCGGGCGGCAACTATGACTATCACAACAAATATTTCACCGATGAAACCCGCTACGACTGCCCCTGCGGGCTGCCACCGGAACAGGAACGGGCATTGCAGGATCTGGTGATGAAAAGCGCGCGGGTGCTCGGCTGCCGCGGCTGGGGGCGGGGCGACCTGATCCTGACGCCTGACGGACGTCCGTACCTGCTGGAAATGAATACCGCGCCCGGCATGACCAGCCATTCCCTCGTGCCGATGTCGGCGCGGGTGGCCGGACTGCCGTTCGAAGCCCTGTGCGTGAAGATTCTCGCGGAGGCGCGCCTTGGCTGAAGCGCGCCCCGCCGCCGCAACCGTTGCGCCGTCCGCCGTGCGGATGCGGCGGCGGGGCGCTGCGGCGCGTGCACGCGAGGAAACCGGGCTGTGGCACCGCCCCGCGCTGCTCAACCTGATTTCCGATCTGCTGACCCTGTTCGCCGTCGTCGGGCTGGGCTGGGCGCTGGTGGCGTGGTTTGTATCGCGCCCGCTGTTTCCGCTGCGCGAAGTGATCCTGACGAGCCAGCCCGCGCAGGTAGCGCCGGCGCAGCTCGAATATGTGGCGCGCACCGCCGTGCGCGGCAATTTTTTCACTGTCGACCTGGAGGCGGCGCGCAGGGCGTTCGAGGGCGTGCCATGGGTGCGGCATGCCGAGGTGCGGCGGCGCTGGCCCGATGGCATCGAACTGCGTATCGAGGAACAGCAGGCGGTGGCGTACTGGGCGGAGCCGGAAGGCGGTGCGGCGGGGCTGCTTAACAGCCAGGGCGAAGTGTTCGCGGGCGAAAGCGATGCGGCGATGCCGCGTTTTTCCGGCCCGCAGGGATCGGCAGGCTGGCTGCTGGCGCGTCACGCCGAGTTTTCTGAAGTGCTGCGCCCGCTGGGCGCGCGGCTGGCCGGGTTGATGCTTTCGGCGCGCGAAGCCTGGCAGCTGAAGCTGGATGATGGACTGGTGATCCTGCTCGGACGCGAGCAGGACAAGGCGCCACCGGCCACGCGGCTGGCGCGCTTCGTGGCCGCGTGGCCGCGCGTGCGGGACGATATCGGCGTCCGGGTCGCGGTGGCCGATCTGCGCTACCCGAACGGGTTCGCGCTGACGCCGGTGGATGGTATTGCAACCAAGGGCAAGCAATGAGCAAGGAATACAAGGACCTGATCGTCGGCCTCGATATTGGCACCTCCAAGATCACCTGTCTGGTGGCCGAACTGCGCCCGGACGGGCGGCTGAACGTGGTCGGCCTCGGCACCCAGCCGGCCAGCGGGCTCAAGCGCGGCGTGGTGGTGAACATCGAGGCCACGGTGGATGCGATCTCGCGCGTGATCCAGGAGGTCGAGCTGATGGCCGAATGCAAGATCCGCGACGTATACACCGGCATCGCTGGCAGCCACATCCGGAGCCTTAACGCCAACGGCATGGCGGCGATCAAGGACAAGGAGGTGACGCCGCTTGATGTCGAGCGTGTGATCGAAGTCGCGCGCGCGATCCCGATTCCGGCCGAGCAGCAGATTCTGCACATTCTCACCCAGGAGTTCATCATCGACGGCCAGGGCGGCGTGCGCGAACCGATCGGCATGAGCGGCGTGAAACTGGAAGTGAAAGTGCACATCGTCACCGGCGCGGTGTCGGCGGCGCAGAACGTTATCAAGTGCGTGCGCCGCTGTGGGCTGGAGGTCACCGACCTGATCCTGCAGCCGCTTGCCTCCAGTTACGCCGTGCTGACCGAGGACGAAAAGGATCTGGGCGTGTGCCTGGTTGACATCGGTGGCGGCACCACGGATCTCGCCGTGTTCACCCAGGGCGCGATCCGCCATACCGCGGTGCTGCCGGTGGCGGGCGACCAGGTGACCAACGATATTGCGATGGCCCTGCGCACGCCGACGGCGGAGGCGGAGGAAATCAAGATCCGCCAGGGGGTGGCGATGCACCAGATGGCGGATGCGGAAGAAATGATCGAGGTGCCCGGCGTGGGTGACCGGCCGTCGCGCAGACTGTCGCGCCAGGCGCTGGCCGACGTGATCGAGCCGCGCGCGTCCGAGCTGTTTGAACTGGTGCAGGCAGAACTGCGCCGCAGCGGTTACGAGGAACTGCTGTCGTCGGGCATCGTGCTCACCGGCGGTTCGTCGGTCATGCGCGGCATGGCCGAACTGGGCGAGGAGGTGTTCCACATGCCGGTGCGCATTGGCGCGCCGCAGTATGAAGGCAGCCTTGCCGATGTGGTGTGCCAGCCGCGCTATGCCGCCGCCATGGGGCTGGCGATGGAAGGCGTGGCGCAGCGGCGGCGCGGTATCCAGGCGCATGAAACGCGCTCGGTGCGGCAGATGTTCGGGCGCATGAGATCGTGGCTCGAGAGGAATTTCTGAACGGACGGAAAGACCGTCCGGGTATTCATGCTGGAAGGCGCGTATTGCGACACCCAGATTTAGTAGTAAACTGCGCGGTCAGCACTAGATATGGGCTATCCTGGAGCAGGGCGCGCGGTGTTGCCGTTTATCAAGGAGGCGAGGCAAATGTTTGAAATCGTTGAGAAAGTGCAAACCGGCACGGTCATCAAGGTAATTGGGGTTGGCGGCGCGGGCGGCAATGCGGTCGATCACATGATCCGCGAAGGCGTGAAGGGCGTGCAGTTTATCGCCGCCAACACCGACGCCCAGGCGCTGGGCCGCTGTCTGGCGCCGGTCAGAATCCAGCTTGGCGCCACAGGACTGGGCGCCGGTTCCAAGCCGGAGGCGGGCCGCGCCGCCGCGCAGGAGTCGCGCGAAGCGATCGCCGAGGCGCTGGAAGGGGCGCACATGTGCTTCATTACTGGCGGCATGGGTGGCGGCACCGGCACCGGCGCTGCGCCGGTGGTGGCCGAGATCGCCAAAGAAATGGGCATACTCGCCGTCGCCGTGGTGACCAAACCCTTTGATTTCGAGAACCGGCTGCGCGTGGCTGAAAGCGGTGTCGAGGAACTGACGCGCAGCGTCGATTCGCTCATCGTGGTGCTTAACGACAGGCTGCTTGAAGTGTTCGGCGACGATGCCGGTTTCGAGGACTGCTTCCGCTCCGCCGATAACGTGCTGCGCAACGCCGTCGGTGGTATTGCCGAAATCATCAATGTGCCGGGGCTGGTGAACGTCGACTTCCAGGACGTGCGCACGGCAATGGGCGAGATGGGCCGCGCGATGATGGGTTCCGCCGAAGCCTCCGGCATGGACCGCGCCCGCATCGCCGCCGAGCAGGCTGCGGTGTCGCCGCTGCTGGAAGGAACCGAACTGTCCGGTGCGCGCTGTGTGCTGATCAACATTACCGCCAGCCGTTCGCTCAAGATGTCCGAAGTGCGCGATGCGGTAAAAACGGTGCAGGCCTTCGCCGCGACGGAAGCGTTCGTCAAGTACGGCACCGTATTCGATGATGCCATGGAGGACCGCATCCGCATCACCGTCGTCGCCACCGGCCTGGGCGCGCCGCGCGCGGCCCTGCGCCAGCCGGTGATGCAGGTGCTGCAGGGCACTGGCACCTATGGCCCGGCGGGCGGCGTCGACATGAACAGCCTGGATGTGCCGGCGGTGATGCGCAGCGGCCGTCGCACCACCGTTGAGGCCATGAGCACCAACGGAGTGGGCACCTACGACATTCCGGCGTTCCTGCGCCGCCAGGCCGACTGAGCGGAGCTGCCTGCCCCGGTTTTACGGGCGCCTTGTGCGTGGATCGCCGCCTCCGTTCCACGCCGGGCATCCGTTTTCGTCTGTGCGGGCAGCGCTTTCGCCCGGTGGGGCGGGAAGCAGCCATGAATGGGCGTGATAGACTTCCGCGCGGAAAGAGGTGAAAGATGATCAGACAGCGCACCCTTAAATCAGTGGTGAAGGCAACCGGCGTCGGCCTGCATGGCGGACGCAAGGTGCACATAGGCCTGCGCCCGGCCGCGCCCGATACTGGCATTGTCTTCCGCCGCGTGGATCTCGATCCGCCGCTGGATCTGCCCGCCGATCCCTATGGCGTGTGCGATACCCGCATGTGTTCCGGGCTGGAAAAGGGCGGGCACAAGGTTGGTACGGTCGAGCACCTGATGTCCGCGCTGGCCGGGCTGGGGATCGATAACCTTTACGTCGATGTCGATGCGCCTGAAATCCCGATTCTCGACGGCAGCGCCGCGCCCTTTGTTTTTCTGCTCCAGTCGGCAGGCATTGAGGAGCAGCCGCGCCCGAAGCGCTTCATGCGGGTGAAAAAGGCGGTCGAATACCGCGAGGGCGACAAATGGGTGCGCCTGGAACCGTACGACGGTTTCCGGCTCGATTTCTCCATCGTCTTCAATCACCCCGCGATCGATCACGCCGGCAGTTCGGTGATGGTCGATTTCGCCCGGCATTCCTATGTCCGCGATGTGTCGCGGGCGCGCACCTTCGGGTTCATGCAGGAAGTGGAATTCATGCGCGCCAGCGGGCTTGCGCTCGGCGGCAGTCTCGATAATGCGATCGTCATGGACGAATACCGCGTGCTCAATGCCGACGGTCTGCGCTACGCCGACGAGTTCGCCCGGCACAAGGTGCTCGACGCCATCGGTGACCTGTACCTGTGCGGGCATCCCCTGCTCGCCGCCTATTCGGCCCACAAGGCCGGGCATGCGCTGAACAACCAGATCCTGCGCGTGCTGCTGGAAGACCGTTCGGCCTGGGAAGTTGTCAGTTTCGGCCAGGATACCGCCGTCCCGGCGGCCGTCGCGCGCCAGTTCGCGCCGGCGCTGGCTGCCTGAAACCGCTTCCGCAATGCTGCTCCTGCGTCTGCTCGGTGTGCTGGCTGCGGCGGGTATCGGCGTATCGCTGGTTCTCTGGCTGCTTACAGGCAAGGCCCGCTACCGCTACTGGGCATGGATCATGCTGCGTGCGGCGTTGATCGTGCTGGCCGTATTTCTCGTTGTGCTGGCGCTGGAACGGGTGCTCGTGCCACTGGTCTGAACCGGCGCGGCCGGGCTCATCCGTTTTTGCTGCGGCTGGCCAGCCGCTCCAGGGATTCACGCAAGGGAGAATCCATCGGCAGCGTAGCGGCGAAAGCGGTCAGGGTGCTTTTCGCCGCCGCCGTAATGTGACGCCCCTCCGCGAGCGACCGGGGCGCGGTTTCCTGCCGGGGCGTGGCAACCTTGACGCTGATGGCCGCGAGCGGATGGCCCGCGTGGGTGAAATGCTCCATCAGGCTGGGCGTCATCTGCCGCAGGCGGACGGCGGCGGCACCCCCGTCCGCGGCAATGACCAGCGCATCCTTTTTCAGATTGGCGACGTGGCAGGCAGCAGCCAGCGGCGGCGGCAGGGCGCGTTCGAGAACCCGCTGCAGGCGGCGCAGCCGGGCGGCGTGGTCGTGCAGCCGGGCGAGTGCGTCGCCGCTGCCAAGATAGTCGTGAAGAGGCTGGGTCATCGGGCGCTCCGGGAAGGCGGGAAGAAGATTCGCGCGGCCCGGGGCTGCTCCGGGCGGCCCTTGCGTCCGGCATGATAAACTCGCCGCTTTGCCGCATCTTCATCGAACCCGCTCATGATTTCCGGTCTGCTCAAGAAAGTTTTCGGTAGTCGCAACGACCGTCTGGTCCGCCAGTATGCCCAGACGGTGCGCAGGATCAATGCCCTGGAGCCGGAAATTTCCGCGCTGGCCGACGAGGCCCTGCGCGCGAAAACGGACGGGTTCCGGCAGCGGCTCGCCAGCGGTGAAGCCCTGGATGCGCTGCTGCCGGAAGCGTTTGCGGTGGTGCGCGAGGCGGGCAGACGGGTGCTGGGCATGCGCCACTTCGACGTGCAGCTCATTGGCGGCATGGTGCTGCACGATGGCCGCATCGCCGAAATGCGCACCGGTGAAGGCAAGACGCTGATGGCGACGCTGCCGGTTTACCTGAACGCGCTTGCGGGCAAAGGCGTCCATGTCATCACGGTGAACGACTACCTCGCCAGCCGCGATGCCGAGTGGATGGGGCGGCTTTATGGCTTTCTCGGCCTGACCACCGGCTGCAACCTGTCGCGCATGCCGCACGACGAAAAACAGGTGGCCTATGCCGCCGACGTGACTTACGGCACCAATAATGAATTCGGCTTTGACTACCTGCGCGACAACATGGTGTATGCCACGGGTGAGCGGGTACAGCGCGGGCTGAGCTTCGCCATTGTCGATGAGGTCGACTCCATCCTGATCGATGAGGCGCGCACGCCGCTCATCATTTCCGGCCAGGCGGAGGATCACACCGAGCTATATCTGAAAATGAATCTGGTGGCGCCGCTGCTGAAGCGCCAGGAAGGCGAAGGCGACAACGTCACCGTGCCGGGCGACTACACGGTCGACATGAAGGCGCATCAGGTGCTGCTGACCGAGGACGGGCACGAGAACGCCGAGCAGATCCTGGTGCGCATGGGCATACTGCCCGAAGGCGCGGGGCTGTACGAACCGGGCAACATCCTGCTGGTGCACCATCTGTACGCGGCGCTGCGGGCGCATGCGCTGTACCACAAGGACCAGCAGTACGTGGTGCAGGACGGCGAAGTGGTCATCGTCGATGAATTCACCGGGCGGCTGATGGCCGGGCGGCGCTGGTCCGACGGCCTGCACCAGGCGGTGGAGGCCAAGGAAGGCGTGAAAATCCAGGCCGAAAACCAGACGCTGGCCTCGATCACCTTCCAGAACTATTTCCGCATGTACGGCAAACTCGCCGGCATGACCGGCACGGCCGATACCGAAGCCTACGAGTTTCACCAGATCTACGGGCTGGAAACCGTGGTCATTCCGCCCAACCGGCCAACGGTGCGCAAGGACGGAAATGACAAGGTTTACCGCACGGCGAAGGAAAAATGGGATGCGGTGATCGCCGACATCCAGGACTGCGTCGGACGCGGCCAGCCGGTGCTGGTCGGTACGACCTCGATCGAAACCAATGAATATCTCTCCGGGCTGCTGAAAAAGGCGAAAGTCACGCACCAGCTGCTCAACGCCAAGCAGCACGACAGCGAGGCGCAGATCGTCGCCCAGGCGGGGCGTCCCGGCGTCGTCACCATCGCCACCAACATGGCGGGCCGCGGCACCGATATCGTGCTGGGCGGCAATATCGAAAAACAGGTTTCCACGCTGCTGGCCGACGAAAGCGTTCCGGCCGGGGAGAAGGAACAGCGCGCCGCCGCGATGCGCGAGGAATGGAAGCTGCTGCATGAACAGGTCGTGACCGCGGGCGGGCTGCACATTATCGGCACCGAACGCCACGAATCGCGCCGTATCGACAACCAGTTGCGCGGCCGCTCCGGGCGTCAGGGCGACCCGGGTTCCAGCCGCTTCTACCTGTCGCTGGAAGACCCGCTGCTGAAGATTTTCGCGGGCGAACGGCTCAACGCCATCATGGTGCGGCTGAAAATGCCCGAAGGCGAGGCGATCGAGCATGGCATGGTGACGCGCTCGCTCGAAAGCGCCCAGCGCAAGGTCGAACAGCGCAACTTCGACATCCGCAAACAGCTGCTTGAATACGACGACGTCGCCAACGACCAGCGCAAGGTGATCTACCAGCAGCGTAACGAACTGGTGGAAAGCGACAACATCTCCGACACCACGCTGGCGATGCGCCAGGGCATGCTCGGCAGCACGTTCCGCATCTACGTGCCGCAGGACAGCGTCGAGGAACAGTGGGACATTCCCGCGCTGGAACAGGCGCTGGCGGGCGACTACCAGGTCAGGACGCCGGTGGCCGAATGGCTCCGGGCCGAACCCACGCTGGACGACGAAACGATCCTGAAGCGCATCGTCGACGCCGCCGAAGAAACCTATGCCGCCAAGATCGCCCAGGTCGACCCCGCCGCGTGGCGGCAGTTCGAGCGCAACGTGATGCTGCAAAGCCTCGACACGCACTGGCGCGAGCATCTCGCCGCGCTCGATCATCTGCGCCAGGGTATCCACCTGCGCGGCTATGCGCAAAAAAATCCCAAGCAGGAATACAAGCGCGAAGCGTTCGAACTGTTTGAAAACCTGCTCGACACGGTGCGCGCTGACGTCACCAAAATGCTGATGCTGGTGCAGATCCGCACCGAAAGCCAGCTCGAACAGGCCGAAACCCCGCCCGAAGTCGCCAACGTGCAATACCACCACGCCGATTACGACGAGGCGCTGGGCGCGGCGGGCGCGAGCGATGCTGCGCAGCCGGTAACCCACGCAGGCCCCAAGGTTGGCCGCAACGATCCGTGCCCGTGCGGTTCAGACAAAAAATACAAACATTGCCACGGCAAACTGAGCTGAAGTGCCGTGGCGGCTGGTGTTTCCGGCTGCAATGTTCTCTGGAGAAATAGGTATGGCCGTCAATCTGGATACCCCGAACCCTGCCGATCTCCTGCCGGTTGCCGGTGTTCGCCTGGGCGTGGCGGAAGCGGGTATCCGCAAGGCCAGCCGGCGTGATCTGACGGTTATCGAACTGGCGGCGGGCAGCCGCGCGGCGGGCGTGTTCACCCAGAACCGTTTTTGCGCCGCGCCAGTGCAGGTGTGCAAGGCGCATCTGGCGCAGGATGAAATCCGCGCGCTGGTGATCAACACTGGCGTCGCCAATGCGGGCACCGGCGAGCAGGGGCTGGCTGACGCGCGCGCGACCTGCGAGGCGCTGGGGCGGCAACTGGGTATCCGCGCCGGGCAGGTGCTGCCGTTTTCCACCGGAGTGATTCTCGAACCGCTGCCGGTGGACCGGCTGGTTGCCGGTCTGCCGCAGGCTGTGGCCGGTTTGCGCGCCGACGGCTGGTTCGACGCCGCGCACGCGATCATGACGACCGACACGCTGGCCAAGGCGGTGTCGCAACAGGTCCAGATCGGCGGACGCACGGTGACGCTGACCGGCATGAGCAAGGGCGCCGGCATGATCCGGCCGAACATGGCGACGATGCTCGGTTTTCTCGCCTGCGACGCGGCGGTCGCCCAGCCGCTGCTCGAAGCCATCGCGCGCGAGGCGGCGGATCTGTCGTTCAACAGCATCACCGTCGATGGCGATACCTCGACCAACGATTCCTTCATCGTCATCGCCACCGGCCAGGCGGGCAATGCCGAGATCACCGATGCGGCGTCCGCCGATTACCGGGCGCTGCGCGATGCGGTGGCGGCGGTGGCGATCCGCCTGGCGCAGGCCATTGTGCGCGACGGCGAGGGCGCGACCAAGTTCATGAGCATCGCGGTGGAAGGCGGCCGCGACCGCGCGGAGTGCCGCAAGGTAGCCTACGCGGTGGCGCATTCGCCGCTGGTGAAAACGGCGTTTTTCGCGTCTGACCCTAACCTGGGGCGTATTCTCGCGGCGATCGGCTACGCGGGGATCGACGATCTCGATACGGCGAAGCTGCGCGTCTGGCTCGGCAACCCGGAAGAGTCGGTGCTGGTGGCGGAAAATGGTGGCCGCGCGGCGAGCTACCGTGAAGAAGCCGGTTCGCGCATCATGCGCCATGCCGAACTCACCGTGCGCGTCGATCTGGCGCGCGGAACCGCCGCGGCAACGGTGTGGACCTGCGATTTTTCTTACGATTACGTCAAGATCAACGCCGATTACCGCTCATGATCAGTGCAGCACGCGCGGCACCGCCAGCACAAAGGCGGGAATGTCGGCGCTGAAGCGGTAGCCGTCCGCCCCCGCCATCTGGTAGCTGCCGTGCATGGTGCCGACGGCGGTTTCGAGCACGCAGCCGCTGGTGTAGCGGAACGATTCGCCCGGCGCGAGCAGCGGCTGTTCACCCACCACGCCCTGTCCGTGAACTTCCTGCACGTTGCCGGCGCCGTCGGTGATGATCCAGTGGCGGCTGATGAGCTGCGCGGCAACGCTGCCGGTGTTGCGGATGGTGATGTGATAGGCGAAAACGTAGTGATCGTCTTCGGGGTCTGATTGCGCCTCGACGAATTCGGCGACGGCTTCAACCTCGATGCGATAGCTGTCCGGTGTGCTCACAGGGTCTGCTCCGGTGGGAGAGGGGGAAAGGCCGTGAGGCCTGCGCGGGCAAGTGGTGCGCCCATCGCATCGCTGTTTTCTTTGCCGCGCGGCGTTGCGGCGCAGGGCGGTAAAATAACATTTTGTCCGGAACTGTCGCTATGTCCATTGCTGTATCTTCTACCCTGACCGCCCTGTCGCCGCTCGATGGCCGTTACCACGGCAAGACACTGATTCTGCGCGATCATTTTTCAGAGCACGGCCTGATCCGCAACCGCGTCAGGGTGGAGGTAGCGTGGCTGAAGGCGCTGGCGGCGGCGCCCGATCTGGGTATCGGGCCGTTTTCCGCGGCCACGGTGGCGGAACTGGATGAGGTGGCGGCGGCGTTCTCGCCCGCGGACAGTGATGCGGTGAAAGCGATCGAGGCGACGACCAATCACGACGTCAAGGCGATGGAATACTGGCTCAAGCAGCGCCTCAGGGACAACGCCGAAGTGATGAAGGCATCGGAGTTCATCCACTTTGCCTGCACTTCGGAAGACATCAACAATGTTTCCCATGCGCTGATGCTGCAGGCGGGGCGCGATCAGGCGCTGCTGCCGGCGCTGGATGCGGTGATCGCGCGTTTGCGCGGGCTTGCCCACCAGCACGCCGCGCTGCCGATGCTGTCGCGCACGCACGGCCAGCCCGCCAGTCCGACCACGCTGGGCAAGGAAATGGCCAACATCGCCGCGCGCCTGTTGCGCATCCGCGCCAATATCGCCAATGTGTCCTTGACGGCCAAGTTCAACGGCGCGGTGGGCAACTACAACGCGCACCTGTCCGCGTGGCCGGCGTTCGATTGGGAGGGCTTCAACCGCCGCTTCGTCGAAGCGCTCGGGCTGGAATTCAATCCGTACACGATCCAGATCGAGCCGCACGACGCGATGGCCGAACTGTTCGATGCCATGGGGCGTTGCAACACGATCCTGCTCGATGCCTGCCGCGATTTCTGGATGTACATCTCGCTCGGCTACTTCAGGCAGCGCTTGAAGGAAGGCGAGGTCGGTTCCTCGACCATGCCGCACAAGGTCAATCCGATCGATTTCGAAAACGCCGAAGGCAACCTCGGCATCGCCAATGCGGTGCTGCGCCATTTTTCCGAAAAACTGCCGGTGTCGCGCATGCAGCGCGACCTGACCGACTCCACCGTGCTGCGCAATATGGGGGTGGGTTTCGGCCATGCCGTGCTGGCGCTCGACAGCATGCTGCGCGGCCTGGGCAAGCTGGAGGCCGATCCGGCCCGCCTCGCGGCGGACCTGAACGAGTGCTGGGAGGTGCTGGCCGAGCCGGTGCAAACGGTGATGCGCCGCTTCGGCATCGAAAATCCCTACGAGCAGCTGAAGGCGATGACGCGCGGCAAGGGCATCACCCGCG
>JAVBTY010000098.1:0-3551 GCA_031555955.1 Rhodocyclaceae bacterium
CACCGCCTACATGTATTCCTCCTACGACGAGGAATGCGAGGCGCGGCCTTCGGACAAAAAGAAAATCATGGTGCTCGGCGGCGGTCCCAACCGCATCGGCCAGGGCATCGAGTTTGACTACTGCTGCGTGCATGCCGCGCTGGCGCTGCGGGAAGACGGGTACGAGACCATCATGGTCAACTGCAACCCGGAAACCGTCTCCACCGACTACGACACGTCGGACCGCCTCTATTTCGAGCCGATCACGCTGGAAGACATCCTCGAAATCGTGCACATTGAAAAACCGGTCGGCGTCATCGTCCAGTTCGGCGGGCAGACGCCGCTCAAGCGCGCGCGCGCGCTGGAAGAAAACGGCGTGCCCATCATCGGCACCTCGCCGGACATGATCGACGCCGCCGAAGACCGCGAGCGCTTCCAGAAGCTGCTGTTCGAGCTTGGCCTCAGGCAGCCGCCCAACCGTACCGCGCGCACGCCGGACGAGGCCGTGCGGCTTGCCGCCGAAATCGGTTATCCGCTGGTGGTGCGGCCGTCATATGTGCTGGGCGGGCGGGCGATGGAAATCGTCCACGAGCAGAAAGACCTCGAACGCTACATGCGGGAGGCGGTCAAGGTGTCCAACGAATCGCCGGTGCTGCTCGACCGCTTCCTCAACGACGCCACCGAGGTGGATGTGGATGCGCTCTCCGACGGCAAGCAGGTCATCATCGGCGGCATCATGGAACACATCGAACAGGCGGGCGTGCACTCGGGCGATTCCGCGTGTTCCCTGCCTCCTTACACCCTGTCGGCCAAGTTGCAGGACGAACTGCGCCGCCAGACCGAAGCGATGGCGCGCGCGCTCAATGTCGTCGGCCTGATGAATGTGCAGTTCGCCATTCAGGGCGAAGGCGACAACGCCGGGGTGTATGTGCTGGACGTCAATCCGCGCGCCTCGCGCACCGTGCCTTTCGTTTCCAAGGCATGTTCGCTGCCGCTGGCCAAGATCGCCGCGCGCTGCATGGCGGGGCAGAGCCTGGCGAGCCAGGGCATCACGCGTGAAATCATTCCTCCGTACTATTCGGTGAAAGAAGCCGTGTTCCCGTTCATCAAGTTCCCGGGCGTGGATACCATCCTCGGGCCGGAGATGAAATCGACCGGCGAGGTGATGGGCGTTGGCCGCAGCTTCGCTGAAGCCTTCGTCAAGAGCCAGCTTGCAGCCGGCGTGCGTCTGCCGGTTTCCGGGCGTGCTTTCATCAGCGTCAAACCGGGCGACCGCCCGGCCGCCGTCGAGGTCGGGCGGCAGCTGGCCGAGCTGGGCTTCTCCCTGGTGGCCACGCGCGGCACCGGCGCGGCGCTGGCGGCGGCGGGCATTGAGGTGACGGTGGTCAACAAGGTGAACGAAGGCCGTCCGCACATTGTCGACATGATCAAGAACAACGAGATTGATCTGCTGATCAATACCGTTGAGGAAAAGCGCCAGGCCATCGCCGATTCGCGCTCCATCCGCACCAGCGCGCTCGCCGCCAAGGTGACGGTGTACACCACGATCGACGGCGCGCTCGCCGCCTGCATGGGCATCCGCCATCTGGCGGGGCTCGAAGTCTATTCCGTGCAGGCGCTGCACGCCGAACTGAACCGGGCCGCATGAACAAGACTCCGCTCACCGTTAATGGCGCCGACAGGTTGCGCGCCGAACTGCACCGCCTCAAAACCGTGGACCGGCCGAATGTGATCGCCGCGATCGCCGAAGCCCGCTCCCACGGTGATCTGTCCGAAAACGCCGAATACGATGCCGCCAAGGAGCGCCAGGGCTTCATTGAAGGGCGCATCATGGAAGTCGAGGGCAAGCTCGGCAGCGCCCAGATCATCGATCCGAAGCTGCTCGATGCCGATGGGCGCTGCGTGTTCGGGGCCACCGTCGAGCTGGAAGACATGGATTCGGGCCAGGTGGTGACCTACCAGATCGTCGGCGAGGATGAGGCCGACATCAAGGAGCAGAAAATCTCCGTCAGCTCGCCGATAGCCCGCGCGCTCATCGGCAAATATGCCGGCGACGTGGCGGAAGTGCAGGCCCCGGGCGGCGTGCGCGAATACGAGATTCTCGACGTCCGCTATCTTTGAGACGGGGCATCCCCGCTTTTCTCCCTGATTTTTCAGACAGGGTGCAGGCCCTGTACCGGGGCCCGCAGGTGTTCCGCCAGCCAGGCAGCGGCGAGCCGGGCGCATGCGCTGGCGGCTTCCTCCGTATCCATGCCGACAGCCTCGGTCTGTTTCCAGTCATGTTTTCCCGTCAGAAGGGCGTAGGCCTGGCGCAGGATCGGGCTTTCGGGGTCGCCACGGCCGACGGCGAAGCGGGCGGGCAGCGCGAGCGCGCGTAACGGCCCCGCCCCGGCAAGGTCGGGGCGGCCGCCCAGGCAGACCAGCGCGCTGAACCGCTCCGGCTCTTTCACCGCGGCGCGGATCGCGCCCGCGCTGGCGGTGCCGAGGGAAACCAGACCGAGCGGCAGGGAAGACAGCGGCGGCTGGTGCGCGGTCCATTCCGCCGCGGCCAGCAGACGGCTGGCCAGTTGCGCCACGTTGTAGCAGGCATCGGCGTTGTGGCTGGTTTCATGACTGGTCAGCAGGTTCAGCGTCAGCGTGGCGAAGCCCGCCTGATGCAGTATTTCCGCGATGAGCGCTTCTGTGCGCGGCGGAAGCGTCTTCCCGGCGTACAGCACTGCCGCCAGGCCGCGCACGTCCGGCGCGTGAAAAAGATGTCCATCGATCCAGACGCCATCAGCCGGCAGGCTGACCGGGATAATGCGCAGTTTCACGTGGGGCCGCCGGAACGGTTGTGGGGGTTCTGTCGAGCATGGCACAGCGCCTTGCCTCCGGCAAGCCGCGCGCTCATGCTGCCCGTAATGGTGAATCGGGACCGCCTCAAGCCGCTTGCCCGCAACGGCGTACGGCTCTGCTTGCCATGCATTTCATGGATGAAGCCGGGCGTTTCGCCATTGTCGACGATGGGAGCCTTCTTGCTGAAGACGGTCCGCGCGCAGACCGGCCCACAGATGGCCGAAGTATCCGGCGAGTGGGCCAGCAACGCCGGTAGAGGCGGCGGTTCCCCCGCCTTGGCCGCTGCATATACCAGCGCGTATTTGCGAGTTTCGAAAATTGTGGTGAAGCCGCGCCTTCCGCTACGTCACTGATCCCATCCTGATAGCGCGTATCTTGCCGTCCAGTCTGCACTGCCCGGCCAATCCGGGAGACGTATTTCTGGAACTGGCTGGACGTGAATTGTGCAACCGGGTTACGGCGCGGACGGATCCCGGGTAGCGGTCCGGGGGGCTGGTCAGCCGTTATCGGCCACCGTATGTCGCGGCATTGTTCCCGCCAGCACGTGGGCGACCAGATCGCTCTTCAACGCCAGGGCGGACCCGCCGTTTTCGCCCAGCATGAAAACGCCGCGCCCGTTGGAGTAGACGACCCGGCCGCGAGAATCGATGTCGTACGAGGCAACGTTCGTGGCAAGAACCCGCTCTGCACCGTCCTGCGCTCGGCTGACCAGTTCCCACGACCTGGGAACGAGCGAC
>JAVBTY010000097.1:0-7850 GCA_031555955.1 Rhodocyclaceae bacterium
AAACCTCGTCGAGCGATTCTTCAATCGCCTCAAGCAGTTCCGCCGTATCGCAACCCGATACGACAAACTTGCCAATCGATTCAACGCCTTCCTGCATCTCGCTTGTGCCTATATCTGGCTACTGTGAACACGCCCTAGGGACCGCTGCCACCGTATTGACGGAGTACGTGGAAACGGGCCAATGTTTTCATGCGGAACAGACAGGGAGGCCGGATTTCCATGACCAGACGCGGAGCGCCGCAGGGGCGCGCGGATGAAACGGCCGCCTGGCACACGCTCGGCCAGGTGGAGGTGGAGCGGATCCTGCAGACCGGCGCGCGGGGGCTGTCCGAAAGCGAGGCGGCGCGCCGGATCGCGGCATACGGTCCGAACCGGCTGGCGCCGCCGCGCCGTCGTGGCCCGCTACTGCGTTTTCTGCTCCAGTTCAACAATGTGCTGCTGTACGTGATGCTGGGCAGCGCCGTGGTCACGGCGGCGCTGGGGCACTGGGTCGATACGGGCGTGCTGCTGGCGGCGGCGGTGCTGAACGCGGTGATCGGCTTCATCCAGGAAGGCAGGGCGGAGGCGGCGCTCGATGCGATCCGCTCGATGCTGCCGTCACGCGCCACGGTTGTCCGCGATGGCGCGCAATGTGAGATCGACGCCGCCGGACTGGCGCCGGGCGATCTCGTGCGGCTTGGTTCGGGCGACCGCGTACCCGCCGACCTGCGCCTGATCGCGGTCAAAAACCTGCGCGTGGAAGAAGCCCTGCTCACGGGCGAATCCCTGCCCGTGGACAAGGATACCGCCGCCACGAACGCCGATGCGCCACCCGGCGACCGTTACGGCATGGCGTATTCGGGCACGCTCGTGGTGTACGGCCAGGCCAGCGGCATTGTCGTCGCCACGGGCGCGGCTACCGGGCTTGGCCGGATCAACCAGCTGCTGGCGGGCGTCGCGCCGCTTTCCACGCCGCTGCTGCGACAGATCGACCGCTTTGGCCGCGTGCTGGCGTTCGCCATTCTCGGCATTTCCGCCGCGACTTTTCTCCTCGGCGTGTTCTGGCGCGGACATCCGCCGGGCGAAATGTTCATGATGGTGGTGGCGCTCACGGCCTCGGCGATTCCCGAGGGCCTGCCCGCGATCATGACGGTGACGCTCGCGCTGGGCGTGCAGCGCATGGCGCGGCGTCATGCCATCGTCCGCCGGCTGCCCGCCGTCGAGGCGCTGGGTTCGGTAACGGTGATCTGCTCGGACAAAACGGGCACGCTGACGCGCAACGAAATGACCGTGCAGCGCGTGGTGTGCGCCGGACATGTGTTCGACGTGGGCGGCGTCGGTTACGCGCCGTCCGGCGACTTCAGCATCGACGGCCGTATTATCGGCATCGACCGTTACCCGGCGCTTGAACTCGCGATCCGCGCCGGTGTGCTCTGCAACGATGCGCGCCTGTTCGAGGAAGATGAAATCTGGCGCATCGGGGGCGACCCGACGGAAGGCGCGCTGCTCGTGCTCGGCGCCAAAGCCGGTTTTACCCGGCATGCGGGCGAAACGGCGTGGCCGCGCCAGGATGTGATCCCGTTCGAATCGCAGCACCGTCTGATGGCGACGTATCACCGCGACGGCGACGGTGAGCCGTGGATTTTCGTCAAGGGCGCGCCCGAACGCATTCTCGACATGTGCCGCGCGCAGCTTGGGCGCGACGGTGAACAGGCGCTCGATGCGGACACCTGGCGGCGGATGGCGACCGATACCGCGGCGCAGGGGCTGCGCCTGCTGGCGCTGGCGTACAGGCGCGCCGCGCCGCAGGGGGAAAAGCTCGCCACGGACGATCTGGAATCCGGCTTCACGCTGCTGGCGCTGGCGGGCATCATCGATCCGCCGCGCGAGGAGGCGGTGCGCGCGGTGGGCGAATGTCACCGCGCCGGCATCCGCGTCAAGATGATTACCGGCGATCACGCGGAAACCGCGAAAGCCATCGGCGCGCAGCTTGGCATCGGCATCGGCAAGCCCGCGGTAACGGGGGCGGAGCTTGCGCTGATGGATGATGCCGCGCTGCGCCGCGTGGCGATGGAGGTGGATGTTTTCGCGCGCGCCAGCCCTGAACACAAACTGCGGCTCGTCCAGGCGCTCCAGAGCGGCGGCCAGGTCGTCGCGATGACCGGCGACGGCGTGAATGACGCGCCAGCGCTCAAGTGCGCCGACGTGGGCATCGCCATGGGGCGCAAAGGCGCCGAAGCGGCCCGGGAGGCGGCGGACATGGTGCTGGCCGACGACAACTTCGCCACGATCGCGGCGGCGGTCCACCAGGGGCGCGCGGTTTACGACAACCTGAAAAAATTCATCCTCTTCATGCTGCCCACCAATGGCGGCGAGGCGCTGGTCGTTATCGCGGCGATCCTGTTTGAATTCGCGCTGCCGCTCACCCCGGCGCAGGTGCTGTGGATCAACATGGTCACATCAAGCTGCCTCGGGCTTGCGCTTGCGCTTGCGTTCGAGCCTGCTGAATCGGGGCTGATGCGCCGCTGCCCGCGCCCACCCGGCGAGGCGCTGCTTTCCGGCTTTTTCGTCTGGCGCGTGCTGCTGGTTTCAGTGGTGATGATGGTGGGCGCGCTCGGCCTGTTCCTGTGGGAGCTGGAGCGCGGCGCCAGCCTGGAAACGGCGCGCACCATGGCGGTCAACGCCGTGGTGGCGGCGGAAATGTTTTACCTGATCAACAGCCGCTACATTCTCGCGCCGGTCACCAGTCTGCGCGGCCTCACCGGAAACCGCTACGTGCTGCTGGCGCTGGCGGCCTGCCTTCCCCTGCAGATCGCCTACACCCATGCGCCAGCCATGCAGGCGGTTTTTGGTTCAGTCGCGCTGTCGCTTTCCGAATGGGGCCAGGCCGGCTGCGCCGGGCTGCTCGTGTTCTGCGTTGCGGAACTGGAAAAATACGCGCTGCGCCGCAGCGGACTCGCGGCGCGCCTGCTGCCGCGCCAGTCCCGTCAGGCATGAGGAATCCGGCTGCGGCGCGGCCTGCGCCTGTAATGGCATGGGCGGTTTTCTGGATGCGCCGGGACGGCCGGGTTTTCGCGCCTGGACCTGTTCCGGAAACATTCCGCCGGTTTAGCCCTGTTCATCCGCAAGGAATCGCCGCAGGCGCTCCGTAAGGCTGACGGGGCTGCGCAACTCGCATTCCCACACCACCAGCATCGACCACCCGAGCCCGGCCAGCGCTGCAAGGCATGCAGCGTCCCTCTGGCGGTTGCGCTCTATCTTGGGCAGCCAGTAGCCGGTATTCGTAGACGGTTTCCGGCGCCCGCGCGGACAGTCGTGCCCATGCCAGAAACAGCCGTGGATGAAAACCGCCTTGCGCCGTCCCAGAAAGGCCACGTCCGGTTTTCCGGGAAGTTCTTTCCGATGAAGGCGGTAACCGCTAAAACCAAGGTCGCGCAGCATTCTGCGCACGGCCAGTTCGGGAGACGTGTCGCGGGAGCGCACGGCCCGCATCGTGCGTGAGCGCAGGGCGGACGGCAGCTCGTTATGCGCGGCGGATGGCCGTTTCGTCTGATTCGCGTTGCGTTGCGCCATTGCGGACAACTTTTGTTTTCCGGACTGTTTCCGCCCCCTGGTGGCGCACCTCGAACCCGACGTAATTCACCTCTTCGTCACGGCCCCTGAAGCAGTCATGAAACGCCTTGAGCAATTGCACCTCTTCAAGACGCTGGGGTTCCGGATGCGGATTGTTGCGCGGGCTGGGGATTGTCGCTGGCATTACGTAGATGCATGGCGGCGGCAGGATGTATGGACCAGCCGCTGTCAGCCGCGCTGGATCGTCCTTTGCCTTCGGACACAACCGGCCGACCGTGGCGCACACCATATCCCAGATAACAACCCCATCCACACGCTGTTCGCGGTAGATGATTTCCGCGCTCAGCCGCGTGTGGATACCTGACCAGGCGTTATGCCGGGGGTCTGCGCCCGGGTTCGTGCACACACTCCAGATGATGAATTCCTGCGCGTGCGGCGGACGCTCAAAAATGTTGGTGTTATTGCCATCGAGGCAGCCTTTGAGTTCGATGACCGCCGTTTTGCCGGAATTCAGGCGCACCACATAATCATGCCGGTTCGCCTCGCCAGCCGACTCCCAGTGCGCGATAAAGCCGCCGTTCTGCATGTGGTTCAGCACATGCAGAACAAACTCGCGCTTTTCCCGCATCGTTGCGGAGAACTGGCCGCGGATGCGCTCGATCGCACCCCGGAAAACACCGCTGTTGTAAAACTCCTTTTCGGTAAGGCCATGGTCACCGAGCCTGTGGGCCTCCGTTTTCAGCCGCTCGGCATAATCTTCGATCAGCTTGCGCAGCGCGCTGTTCTGTTCGCAGGGAATAATGCTCATGCCGCCGCCCGCGCCAGCGCCGTCTGTATCGCAAGCAAAGGGCTGAAAATGTGCTGTGCGATATGCTGGACGACCGGGACTACAACGCCGTCGCCAGTCAGGTGATACGCCTCGTTGTAGTTTTCTGGCAGGACGTAAGCATCGGGTAGCCCCATGAGCCTCGCTGTTTCCCGGCTGGAGATGAGGCGCGAGCGGATTTTCTCGCCGTCTACAACGATGATCAGCTGGCGGCTTGAGCCGCCAGCTGGCGTCCGCAGGCAGCCAGCCACATCGTCGAAGCGCACTTCGGCGCGCTGCGCCCTGCAGCCATTTGCATCGCGCCGCGTGCGTTTGTAGAGGGCGCCGACCTGACGCTGGCCGCTTTCTCTGGAAAGCTTCCTGGCTGCTTCAACCTTGGCGCGATTAACATCGCTCATCATCGCCAGCAGCCGTTTAGTCTCGGTCGCTGTGCGCCATTTCACGCCAGAGGGGTTTTCTTCAACCAGGTCGGCGAATACGGAGCCGCGTGGGGCTGGTGCGGGCAGATCCCACCAGATCCAGTGCCGCTTCTGTGTCGCGGTCAGCTTGTCATAGGCAGTCTGCAAGGCATGCGGATGCCACAACGGGGAAGGGGTATGCCTGTGTATGCTTTCCGGAGTGCGCCTATCTCTCCGGATGCCGATGATGAACAGGCGGGGCCGTGATTGCGGCACGAATAGCGCGGCATCGATCACCATGGCGCCGAAGCGGTAGCCAGCCTGATGGAACGCCGAGCAGATTGCAGCGAAATCTTTCCCGTCGTGGGAGTGCAGCATGCCGGTAACGTTTTCGAGAGCGATGATTTCCGGGGCACGGCCATCGGCGATGAGGCTTTTCACCACATCCCAGAACGGCCAGAACGTTCCGGAACGTTCCCCCCTGAGACCGGCTCCCGCGCCCGCCAAAGAAAGATCCTGGCAGGGGAAAGACCCCCAGACCAGATTGGCGCGGCCTGGCAGGTGGGCTGCCGTCACGGCGCGCACGTCCCCGGTCAGCAGTTCGCCATCACCCCAGTTGCGCCGGTAGGCGGCGCTTTTCTTGTGATCGAAATCGTTGGCGAACAGGCATTGCCAGTCTTTGCCCAGGCCCGCGCGGACCATACCTCCACCAGCGAAGAATTCGTAAAAAACTGGCATTTTTTGCTCCGCACCTGCCACTTACCCGTGGGTAAAGGATACACAAACTGCGTCAGTTTTTGCTCTGGCTAAATGCGCAGCCCCAGCCGCAGGCGTTCCCACCAGCCGGGCGGCACGGGCGGGCGCAGGGGTGGCGTGAGGGCTTGCGCGATGCGTTTGCCGATGAGGTCGAAACGGTATTCCCGTTCCGCCAGGGCCTGCCCGGCGGCGGCGATGGCGGCGGCGCGGGCGGGGTCGGCCCGCAGCGCGGCGAGCTTTGCCTGCAGTTCCGCGGCGTCGCGGTACAGCACAAGGTTTTCCATGTCGGTGAAGCCGAGCGCCTGGTTTTCCGCCTCGCCCTGGTCGTAGGCGCACAGCACGCAGCCGCAGGCCATGGCCTCGAAGTTCTTGATCATGTATTCGCCCATGGCCACATCGGCGCTAATAAAAAAGCGGATGCGGTTGAGCATGGCCCGGTATTCGTCGCCGGACTGCGTGCGTTCGATGGCCAGCGCCGGTTCGCGGCGGGCGATCTCTTCCAGCATCGCCTTGCGTTCGTGGTAAATGTCGTTCTGGATGCTGCCGACGAAGCCGAGCTCGATGTCGCGCTCTCCGTGCAGGTTGCGCAGCAGCGTCTGGTCGTAGCCTTTGGGCACGAATACCGCGTCAACCCCTTCGCCGCGCAGGCGCTCCACGACCTGAAAACCGGAGCTGAGGACGCGCGCGGCGGGCAGGCGGTGGTAGTGGGCGCTGAATTTGCCCCTGTATTTGCACGGAAAGTAGTTCTGCCACGCGTCATGTTCGAGGATGACGAGATTGGGCACGTCGCGGATGAACGCAACCTGGCGGAGTTCTTTTTTGAAGCGCAGGAAAAAAATGATGCGGTCGTAGCGTTCCACGTCCACATCCTTGCGGAAGTACGCCCTGAGGCTGGCCTGCTCCACGGAATCCAGCCAGCGCAGATCGCAGGCGGTGTGCGCGGCAACGCCCTCGTACAGACGGTCGAGAATGGCGCGCTGTGTTTTTTGCACCAGAAACAGAACTTTCATTGCCGCCCCTTCGCAGAGGGCTCCGCCCCCGCCTTGATAGCGCTACAGCGGCGCGAAACCGGTGGCCGATACCTGCCAGGCGGGTTCACGCGCGATACGGGAATAATCGGCCAGCGCCGCAGCGGGCAGGTTTTTCCAGTCGCTCCCTTTCCACACCAGGAAGTGCACGTAGGGGAAAGCGCGTTCGCCGCAGCGGTCGTTGGTAAGCACGCCCTGGCGCCAGAACCAGCGCCGGGGAAAATCGCGGCTGCCGTCGAGCCACGGCACTTTCGCCCCCGGGGTGCTGAACGCCTCGATGAACTCGGCGCGACGATACCACGGGTTGAAAAAGCGCAGCGGGCGCGCGAG
Organism: Rhodocyclaceae bacterium; assembly: GCA_031555955.1. Classification (GTDB taxonomy): domain Bacteria; phylum Pseudomonadota; class Gammaproteobacteria; order Burkholderiales; family Rhodocyclaceae; genus Azoarcus. The sequence goes on from JAVBTY010000097.1 coordinate 6,891, forward strand.
CGCCTCCGGCCAGTTCTTGAAGCGGATAAAGATGCGGCTGAACGCGCCTTCGTCCAGGCCCTGATGTTCCGGCGCGGAGAGGCGGCGTCGCCAGTCGCGCATGAGGAAAAAGGCTTCGCGCATTTTCCGCGTGTTGCGGATCAGGCAGCAGTGGCCGGAAATGCGCCGCGTATGGGTGGAGAACAGATCCTTGCGCGCCAGCCGTCCGGCGCTGAACCAGGCGCGCAGATCGCCGAACACCAGATCAATGTCGCAGAACCCCCAGAAATCATAGCCGCGCAGTTCGGCTTCGTGGAGATAGCCCAGCGCGGGTTTGAGATCGCACAGCTTGTAGGGACTGGGCGGCGCAAACGCAATGCCGAGCCGCTGCGTTACGCGCTGGCAGTAACCGGCATAGCTGGTGGCAACCACGCGCACGTTCGGCGGGCAATCGGCCGGTTCGCCGCAATCGGAGAACAGCAGCCAGTCCACTGTGGGGTTGGCGCGGCAACTGGCGAGAAAGAACGGAAACCAGAACGGCCAGGCGCCAAAGTACGGGATGACGAAGCAGATGCCCGGCCCGGCGCACTCCGGGTGGGTAGTGGGCGGGGCGGGGTTCATTCGCCGCGTCCCGCGCCGGGGCTGTTTCCCAGCGCGGCGGTGACCATCGGCAGGGAGAAGAAACGCCGCCGCGCGGCCTCATCGGAAAAGTGCGTGTACAGCCGTGTGATGCCGCGTTCGAGCAACGTCGTCCGCGCTTCGTGGGACAGGCTGGCATGGCGCACCATCAGGCGGGCGAGCGCTTCCACGTCGCCGAGCGGGAACAGCGCCTCGCGCTCGCCCACGACTTCCGGCGCACCGCCGCAGTCGGTGGCGACGATCGGGACGCCGGCGGCCATCGCTTCCAGCAGCACCATGCCGAAGGGTTCGTGATCGGAACTGAGCGCGAACAGGTCGAACGCGGCGAATTCGCGCCGCGCC
>JAVBTY010000063.1:0-9041 GCA_031555955.1 Rhodocyclaceae bacterium
GCACCTGTCGTGCATCGGCTCCACCCGCGAAGGCATCCGCGCCATCCTGCGCGAATACGCCGAAGCAGGCATCACGCGCATCGTCGCGCTGCGCGGCGACCTGCCCTCCGGCGTGGGCGATCCGGGCGAATTCCGCTACGCTAACGAACTGGTCGAATTCATCCGCGCCGAAACCGGCCGGCGCTTTCGCATCGAAGTCGCCGCCTATCCCGAATGGCACCCGCAGGCGAAAAGCCCGCGCGACGACCTCGCCGCGTTCAAGCGCAAAGTCGACGCGGGCGCCGATTCCGCGATCACACAATACTTCTACAACCTCGACGCCTATCTGCGCTTTGTCGACGCCACGCGCAAGCTCGGTATCGACGTGCCCATCGTGCCCGGAATCATGCCCATCGGCAGCTTCGCCAAACTGGCACGCTTCTCCGACGCCTGCGGCGCCGAAATCCCGCGCTGGATGCGCAAGGTATTCGAAAGCCACGGCGACGACACCGATGCCATCCGCGCTTTCGGCCTCGACGTCGTCACCCGCCTGTGCGAAAAACTCATCGCCGCGGGCGCGCCGGGGCTGCACTTCTACAGCATGAACCAGGCCGGGCTCACCACCGAAATCTGCCATCGCCTCGGCCTGGCGCAAAACTGAGCCACACCAGCGCCCTTTCAGTCTGATCCTGTCCCGACCTCATATGCCATAACGGGTCGATAGTTTCCTGAATACAGAGGTCCAGACAGGATCAAACCCACCGGACCTATTTTTTCCACCAGGAAACCTCTGATCAATTCACCTGCCTTAAAATGCTTTATTCATAAACCGGATTGCCCGCATGAAACAAGGCGCCTTCGCCTCGCTGGCCTTCGGGCAGAAGAAGAAACAGACCCGGCGTGAGCGCTTCCTGTCAGAGATGGCGCAGGCTGTTCCCTGGGGGGCGCTGCTGGCGGTGATCGAACCACACTACCCGAGTGCAGGCCGTCGCGGTCGCCGTCCGATACCGCCAGGCGCGAGCCGCGCATCTACTTCCCAGAGCGAAGCAGCCCGTTGCCGTAATTTGAACCGTAAGACAACAGTCACCCGACTCAAACAAAATGGTTCCCACGAAAAACGTGACCGGGCAAGTTGATGCTACAATGCCCGGCCCAAGGAGGCATCGGCGACCTCCGAAGCATTCCTGAGCGGGCGTCGTATAACGGCTATTACCCTTGCTTCCCAAGCAAGAGACGAGGGTTCGACTCCCTTCGCCCGCTCCACTTCGACTTTCCATGGCCTTCCACCAAACACCAGGGACGTCGCAAGCCATTGTCAGAATTGAGAGTTTTCAGCCAACTCTCATCCACTGACGTCCAGCAAAATCCACTCCCAGCCGGTTCGAACTGACACATTGAGCGGTACATCGGCAATGCGGTGGTTCCCAACTCCGCATTGTTGCTGGAGGAGCTGGGGGCCTCTGAGGAACATGCATCCAACTCGCTTCGCAGGAGTTGGGCTCATGCTGACAGACCTCAGAACCTGTTCACGATCTTTTAAGCAGGAGAACGAGGAAGGCGAGGTGGATGAACTGCAAGCGGGTGTTGAGCTTTCTTTCGCAGCTTTTCCATAGGCGGCGGCATTTCTCGATCCAGGCGAAGGATCGCTCGACGACCCAGCGCCGGGGCATGACGGCAAAGGTGTGCAACTCACTGCGCCTGGCGATCTGAACCGTGGCGCCGGGCAGTTTCTCAACGGCTTGAAAATGGCTGGCCGACATACCCGCCATCGGCCAGGAGGCTCTGAACGGCTCCCAAATCAGTGCGCAGCGGTGCAAGGCCTGTAATGCCCCCTTGCGGTCTGTGACGTCGGCCGTCGTCACGGCGATCGCATGGGGCAGCCCTTGGGTATCGACCGCAATATGACGCTTGATGCCCGAGACCTTCTTGCCCGCGTCGTAGCCTTTCTCCCGGGCGCTATCGGTGTTCTTGACGCTCTGCGCGTCGACGATCAGGAAACTCGTCGAGAATTTGAGCCCCTGTTTTGTACGGGCCGCGCCAACCACATTTTTTTAAAGCCCGCTCCAGAACGCTGAAACCGTCTGGACCAGGCTCGCTCCACCTGGCGAACCAGGAATGGACCGTTCGCCATTTGGGAAAATCGCTGGGCAGCATTCGCCATTGGCAGCCACTTTTGAGCACATACAGTACGGCGCAGAACACTTCATATAAATCAACTGTCCGTGGCTTGGTCTGCTTGCGCACGCTTTCCAGTAGCGGCCTGATCCGTTCGAACGATTCTCTGCTGATGTCACTGGGGTAGCGCTTTCTCATGGCCCAGTCTACGACATCTACATGATCGTGAACAGGCTCTTGGTCCCACAGTGTGCCGTGGCGGGGTCGATCGTGAAGCGTTGGCGCCCGGTTGTCCAGATTTTGCGGATCTCCCCGCAAAAGGTCAGACCACTCATCGCTTATGGCGCGCATCACCACGGTTTCGGGCGCCGGTTGTGGATTTGTATACGCTGATTCAACCGTTACCCGACGAATACCGGATAATTCCTCCATTCTGGAAATCAGCGCGCGGCACATGCCTGCCGGGCAACAACCGGACATTCATCGATCATGCACCGAGAACGCTTCTTCACCCTTTCCGCCTCCTGCCCCGACCGCGTCGGCATCGTCGCCCGTGTGTCGGGTTTCATTGCCGAACACCAGGGCTGGATTCTCGAAACCTCGCTGCACGCCGAGCCACCGCGCGAGGATGAAGCGGTGGGGCGCTATTTCATGCGGATCGAGATCAAGGCAGCCTCGTTGCCTTTCCATCTGGCCGAGTTCCGCGAACGCTTCCGTCCGCTCGCCGAAGAACTTGAGATGGACTGGAAGATCAGCGATTCGGCGGTGAAAAAACGGGTGGTGATGCTGGTGTCGAAGCAGGAGCACTGCCTGTACGACCTGCTTTCGCGCTGGCAGTCGAAGGAACTGGATATCGAAATCCCGTGCGTGATCTCGAATCACGACAGCCTGCGCGGCTTCGTCGAGTGGCACGGCATTCCCTTCCACCATGTGCCGGTGACGGCGGACAGCAAGGCCGCCGCCTACGCCGAAGTACGGCGCATCTTTGAAGAGGTGCGCGGCGATACGATGGTGCTGGCGCGCTACATGCAGGTTCTGTCGCCGGATCTGTGCACCGCCTATCCGGGGCGCATCATCAACATCCACCACAGTTTTCTGCCCAGCTTCGTCGGCGCGAAGCCGTATCACCAGGCTTACGCGAAAGGGGTGAAACTGATCGGAGCGACCTGCCACTACGTGACCGCCGACCTCGATCAGGGGCCGATCATCGAGCAGGACGTGATCCGCATCGACCATTCCGATTCGGTGGAGGACATGGTGCGCTACGGCAAGGACATTGAAAAAACCGTGCTGGCGCGCGGGCTCCGCTACCACCTTGAAGACCGTGTGCTGACGCACGGCAACAAAACCATCGTTTTCCGCTGAACACAGCCCGCTCCGCCGCCAGCAGCGGGCGGCAGCGGGAAAAGCGCCGAAAGAGCGGTCCCCGCATCATGGCGCTGCCAGGAGCCGGCAATGACCGCCAGCCGCATTGATTCCCTCGACGCCTACCCCAGCCCCTGGCGGCCGCCGTGCCTGTCATCCCGCTTTGCGCCGGTGTGGCGGCGCAATTTCCTCGTCTGGCGCAAGCTCGCGCTGCCTTCGGTGCTGGGCAATCTGGCCGATCCGGTGATTTATCTGTTCGGCCTCGGTTTTGGCATCGGCATGCTGGCGCCGCAGATTGGCGGCGTCTCGTACATCAGCTTTCTTGCCGCCGGAATGGTGTGTTATTCGACGATGAACGCGGCCACGTTCGAGGCGCTGTATTCCGGTTTTTCGCGCATGCACGTGCAGCGCACGTGGGATGCCATCCTTAACGCGCCGGTGGCGCTGGACGATGTGGTGTTCGCCGAACTGATGTGGGCGGCATCGAAGGCGCTGCTGTCGGGCGCGGCGATCCTGCTCGTGGTTACGGCATGCGGCCTGGCGGAAACGCGTTACGCGGCATGGCTGCTGCCGCTGGTTTTTCTCACCGGCCTGAGCTTTGCCGCGCTGGGGCTCATCATGACTGCGCTGGCGCCGAGCTACGACTTCTTCATGTACTACTTCACCCTGTTCATCACGCCGATGACGCTGCTTTCCGGCGTGTTCTTCCCCCCGGATCAGCTTCCCGCCGCGCTGCGCGCCGCCAGCGCGCTGCTGCCGCTGAGCCATGCGGTGGAGCTGGCCCGCCCGCTGCTGTCTGGCCGCATGCCGGATGGCATCGCGCTTCACCTCGGCGTGCTTGCCGCCTATGCCGGGCTGGCGTTCTGGCTCGCGCTGGCGCTGCTGCGCCGCCGCCTGCTTAAATGAATCCTGCGGGCAGCCGTTTTTCCCGGTCCGTCCGCACATTTTCCGGAGCCCGCCATGACCACCGATACCCTGATCGTACTCACCAATCTGCCCGACGCCGCCAGCGCCGCCGCGCTTGCCGGACGGCTGGTGGCCGCGCGGCTCGCCGCCTGCGTGAATATCCTCGCCCCGTGCACCTCGGTATACCGCTGGCGCGGCGAGGTGGAAACCGCAACCGAGGTGCCGCTGCTGATCAAAACCACCGCTGCGCGCTATGCGGATCTGGAAGAGGCGATCCGCAGCCAGCACCCTTACGAACTGCCGGAAATCACCGCCCTGCCCGTCGCCTCCGGCCTGGCTGCCTACCTCGACTGGGTAGCCGCCGAAACCGCGCCCGCCTCCGCCTGAAAAACGCCGCAACGGCTCTCAGCCAAACAGGGCGTGCAGCATTTTCACACACAGCAGGATCAGCACGCCGGCGAAAATTTTCTTTAGCGTGGCAACCGGCAGGCTGTGGGCAAGGCGCGCGCCGATGGGCGCGACAAACGCGCTGGTGAGCGCCACCAGCGCCAGAGCGGGTAAATAGATAAAGCCAACGGTATAGGGCGGCAGACCGGACGCCCCCTGCCCGTTGATGAGATAACCGGTGGTGCCCGCGATGGCGATCGGCAGGCCGATGGCGGCAGAGGTGCCGATCGCATTCTGCATCCGGACGTTGCACCAGGTCATGAACGGCACGGAAAGCGATCCGCCGCCGATCGCCACCAGCGCGGAAATGCCGCCGATGCCGAGACCCACCGCGCTCAGCCCGAACGCGCCCGGCAGTTCGCGCGATGGTCTGGGTTTGGCGTTAAGCAGCATCTGCAGCGCGACGTAGCCCATGAAACAGGCGAAAAAAACCGCCAGCACCCGGGAATCGACGCGCGCGGCCACCAGCGTGCCCGCGAATGTGCCTGCGAGAATGCCGGGCGTGATGGCGCGCACAATATCCCAGCGCACCGCCCCATGCTGCTGGTGTGCGCGCAGGCTCGACGCCGAGGTAAGGATGATGGTCGCCATCGAGGTGCCAAGCGCCAGATGCACCGCCAGATCGCGGGAAAAATCCTGCGCGATGAACAGCGTGGTCAGCATCGGCACCATGATGGCCCCACCGCCCACGCCGAGCAGCCCGGCGAAAAAACCGACGGCCACGCCAAGCAGCGGATAGGCCAGCCACCACAAATCAAAAGTCATCTTCACCCAGTTCTCCGTCCAGCCCCATAAACTCATACGTCATGAAGCGCCATTTCCCCATCATCACCGTTGTGCTGGAGAGCCGGTCCTCCCGCGCCCGCGCAACGCGAAACCCGGCCGGGCAGGCCGCCCGCGCCAGCCAGACAAGATACACCCTTGCGGGCAGCTGAAAGGATGCGCGACGCGCTAGCGCCATCCGGCTTCCGGCTTCCGGCTTCCGGGCAGCTCGATGGATAAAATATCCGGGAGCGCCGATAGCGGCCACCCCGGCTGCAACCAGCAAAAACCGGCGCATCGGGCGCAAAGCCTCACCTGACGAACCCGCTGCCTGCATAATCCACACGGCTGTACATCACTTGCAAATCTGGGGGTGCCGATGAAACCCGCAACCAGAAATGACTGGAAAGACCTGAAACCGATGGCGCGGGAGCCTGCCATCCTGGAACTCAATCTCCCGTTTGGCGCCCGGCAGCTGCGCAATCTTCGCATGGGTTTCATCCCGGCTGACCAGAACGAAAAATGGTTCCTCTACTTTGAGGCGGATACGCTGCACATTTACCGCAGCTGGACCGGTTTCAAGGTATTCGAGGTGGTTTTCGGGCCGGAAAGAGAAGGGGCCTGCGCCCTGTATGCCCGCGTCGGCCTGGACCGGGAATTCTATTCAGCCAGCCTTGAGGAGGCCGGGGAAGCCCTGCGGGAACTGCTCAGCGACTACGCCAGCGACGAGGCGCATGCTCCTCAGGAAAACAGTTTTTCCAGCGCAATCCTCCAGGCCGCACAGCCCAATTATCTGGGCGCGCCCTCTGTGGTTCTGGAACTTGTTACCCCGTTGTTCTGGAAAGCGACATGCAATGCCCTGAAGCCTTTTATCGAAGGCATTGAGCCCGCAACGTTTCACGATGTACTTGACGCCAACCAGCGGATCACCGCCGTGCTTGCCGGTCAGGAACCAGGCTACCACGGCCTGGAAGGCTGGCGGACCGAACAAGCCTTGGGAAAAGCGGTTATCCACCATTTCGGACTTGACACTGACTGGTACGCCGATGAAAACCTGACCTGCATCGTCAGCGAAGGACTGGCGGGCGTAAGCCTGCAGATCAGGACAATCATCAGCGACTGCATGGCGGAACCGCCAGACAATCTCCGCGCCCTCACTACACTCCTGGGCGCATTCCGGCAGTTTGTGGCCAGCGTGCTGCTGGGAACCCATACTGTGTTTTTCCCAGGGATCACCTTGCCGGATTTCACATGGGCCAACCGCGCGCGGTTTGTCCGCCCGGACACAGCAGCCGAAACGGATGGCGTTAGCGGAGAAACTGCCCAGGAAAATTCCGTGATCCCGGAACCGGAGCCACGCCCCTCCCCTTCATTCCAGGAACTGCTGCGCCAGCTGGAAGCCCAGGATGAGGAACACGACCCGGAAGACGACGGGAGCGAGGAGGAACACTGGGAGGACCGGGAGGACGAAGAGGTGGAGTGCGAGGAAATGCGCGAAGAGAATGAAATACCGCAGCCGGGGCCGCCGCTGCATCCACGCCTGAACGACCATGGCGCCCCCGTCAGACTCACCTGCCCGAGCACACCCACACCCCAATGGACCTGGCGCGACACTGGCAGCATCGCAACCGTCATTCCGGATGGCCCCATGCCAGCCGCGCTGGGCGGCATCGCCTTTGAAACACTGAAGAACATCCCTCGCGACGGACAAGGCTGGGAAACCCTGGCCCAGCGCAGCCCGGTCAGCGAACCGGCTTTTTCCCCACCGCCCGGCAAGAAAGCCGCCGCCGGCGTGGTCATCATCGAGGAAGATGGCCGGGTGTGGTCCGTGGCTCCCAGCAATGGCTTCGGCGGCTATTCCATCACCTTTCCCAAGGGAACGCGCGACACCGGCATAAGCCTTCAGGCCACCGCGCTGCGTGAAGCCTGCGAAGAAGCCGGGCTGGGCGTTACGCTGACAGGCTTCCTCACCGATGTCTCGCGCTCCACCAGCCACACCCGTTACTATCTGGCCCGGCGTAACGGCGGCAACCCGGCGGACATGGGCTGGGAAAGCCAGGCGGTGATACTGGCCCCCGCCAGCGAACTTGCCAGCCTGCTGACCCATGCCAACGACAAGCCCATTCTGGCCGCGCTGGCGAAACATCTTGCATCCGGGAGGAAGTAACCATGTGGATTTTTTTGTCGGACAGTTATCTGAGCATCGTCGACAAAGGCGACCAGAGCGGAACAACCCTGCTGGTGCGCGCCAGACATGCGGGAGACATCGAACGCGTCTTTCCCGATGCAAAAGTACAGACCGGGGGCGGCACTGATTACAGATACCGCGCCCGGATAGACCGTGAACACGTCGCACAGGCAATCGCTGGCGAGATACGCGGAACCAGCTATGAAAACTTCAAGGGATCAGTCACTGACCGCCAGCGGCACGACGCCTATCTCGGATGCTGGCATGAAATGTTCAGATACCAGCAGACTGCTGACGACCAGACTCCAGTTCCACGACCTGTTGCCTGAATACCGCCGGATACGGCCGTTCTGCCCAGCCCGTCCGGGATCATTCCTCTGGGCGCTCTCTGCCCAATCCGGAGCCTGCAGGCGGCTGAATTCATAAATTGCCCGCCCCCATGAAACAAACGGGCCCTGCCTCGCTGGCGTGGAACGTAGAGCCCGCAAGCGTTAAGCCGCCCCGCTGCGGATGTCGAGCCGCCCTTCGCCAACAGCGGCCTCGCCCGTGGCGCGCAGCTGGCTGGCGCGATATTCCGTGGCGGAACCGGTGCTGCTGACGGTGGTTTCGTAGCTGCCCGTGAGGGTGAGCGCACCGTCCGTTTCAATGCTGATGTTGCGCACGCTGGCCCCAACACCAGCGAGCGCCATGTCGCCGCCGGTTTCCCGGCAGAGCCGCGCTCAGTTCCCGGGTATGGGGCCGTTGTAGACCCGGTAGCGGTAGGTGTGAATGGTGCGGGAACCGCCCATGGGGATAGTGCCGAACAAGGTCAGAAAGGAATCGTCGTAGCGCCTGTACACAAAATCGCCTTCAGCAGATTTCGATATGGTAGAAATCACTTTAGACGTGCCACCCCCTTCCGTACCACGATACTTTGTCTCGTATCCCCTGTACCTCACACCCTTGTCACAGACGGGTTTGGTTTTACCTGGGTTATAGAGGTTGATCGCAGAGCGCACCGCCCCTTCATCCCACATTCGCGCTTCATATTTTCCCTCAAGGGCAAGATAACGTATCGATGCAAAGTGGGCCGTGACTGATGGGGAAGAGCATTCCGGTATGACTGTCGCGGGGCCACGGGATGCATTTTTTGCAGAATCCGGGCTTTCTTCCGAACGCACGAATACCCCAAGGCGGGTAACCAGAGGGGTAACGCTGGTAGTCGTAGCCCCAGGCTCCACCGGGCACGTATAGGCATAATAAGTCCCGTTCAGATCAGGACACACGCCATCGGGGTTCG
>JAVBTY010000106.1:0-5212 GCA_031555955.1 Rhodocyclaceae bacterium
CGCGCCGCCGATGCCAAGCAGCGCCGTCATGATAATGCCCAGCCCTTCCTTGCCCGGGTGCAGAAAACGGGCGATAACTCCCACGACAAGCCCGATCACGATAGTACTGATAATGCCCATTGACAGCCTCCTGACAGAAATGCAATCGATAGCGGTTCAGTCTTTCCTGCTCCATGCGGTAACGCACGCCTTCCAGAAAAACATTCTGAACCGCCTCTGCTCCATGCGAACAACGCCATGCCTGCGCGTCCTTGCCCGCTCCAGTCAAAACAAAAACGCCACGTAGACACTGCACGAAAAACCGTCAGCCCGCCCCATCCAGTTTCCGGATTCCAGCGACACAGAAAACACCCCCGATCCCCGGAACGGGGAGCCAGCGCCATTTCCCGCCATCCTTTATCCCTGGCGCACATTCAGGTTCAGGCGGGGAAGACCCCCGTCGAAAGATAGCGGTCGCCACGGTCGCAGATAATGGTGGCAATCACCGCGTTTTCAACCCTGCCAGCCAGGCATTGCGCCACATGCACCGCGCCGCCCGATGAAATTCCGGCGAACAGCCCCTCTTCGCACGCAAGGCGGCGGGTCATCGCCTCCGCGTCGGCCTGACTGACCGGCTCCAGCCGATCCACCCGTGATTTTTCATAGATACCGGGCAGGTATGCTTCCGGCCATTTGCGGATGCCGGGAATCTGCGAACCTTCTTCGGGCTGGCAGCCCACAACAACGATCGCCGGATTCTTTTCCTTGAGAAAACGCGATGTCCCCATAATCGTGCCCGTCGTGCCCATTGAACTGACGAAATGGGTGATACGCCCACCGGTCTGCTCCCACAGTTCCGGGCCCGTTCCCTCATAGTGGGCAAGCGGATTATCGGGGTTGGCGAACTGGTCGAGAATCACGCCCCGGCCTTCGCTACGCAGCCTTTCGGCAACATCGCGCGCCATTTCCATGCCGCCTTCCTTCGGCGTCAGCACGAGTTCCGCGCCAAAGGCGTGCATCGCCTGACGCCGCTCCACGCTCTGGTTTTCCGGCATCACCAGAACCATGCGGTAGCCGCGCATCGCCGCCACCATCGCCAGCGCAATGCCGGTATTGCCGCTGGTCGCCTCGATCAGCGTATCGCCAGGCCTGATGTCGCCGCGCCGTTCTGCATGCACAACCATCGACAATGCGGGCCGGTCCTTCACCGAACCGGCCGGGTTGTTCCCTTCGAGCTTGGCGAGAATGACGTTACCGCGCCCGGCGCCAATGTGCTTGAGGCGCACCAGCGGCGTGTTGCCGACGTAATCTTCCAGCGTTCTGAATTCCATGGCTGTCGCGGCTCCATCTGACATGGATGCCGCCGCGCGCGCTGCGGCGATATCCGGGGGCTGTCACTCGCGCCGGCCGATACCGGCGTATTCAATACCTGCCGCGCGGATTACGGCCGGGTCGTACATGTTCCGCCCGTCGAACACCACCGGCTGTTTCAGCAGGCCGCGCATGCGTTCGAAGTCGGGACTGCGGAACTCCTTCCACTCGGTCACGATCACCAGCGCATCAGCGCCGTCCAGCGCATCCATCGGCCGCTCCGCATAAGCCAGGCGCGGTTCATCGCCAAATATGCGCCGGGCCTCATCCATGGCGACCGGATCGTAGGCGGTGACGGTCGCCCCCCGCGCCAGAAGCTCGCCGATGAGCACCCGGCTGGGCGCCTCGCGCATGTCGTCGGTATTGGGTTTGAACGCCAGTCCCCACAGCGCGAAACGCCGTCCCGACAGATTTTCCCCGAAGCGGGCAACGATTTTGCGCAGCAGCACGTGCTTTTGCGCATCATTGGCCTCTTCCACGGCCGTCAGCACTTTCAGCGCCGCGCCGTGCTCGCTGGCGGAACGGATCAGGGCCTTCACATCCTTCGGAAAGCACGATCCGCCATAGCCGCAGCCGGCATAGAGAAAATGCCAGCCAATGCGCGGATCGGAGCCAATACCCTGGCGCACCAGTTCGATGTCCGCACCCAGCGTCCCGGCCAGATTGGCCAGCTCGTTCATGAAGCTGATGCGGGTCGCCAGCATCGCGTTGGCGGCGTATTTGGTCAGTTCCGCGCTCTTCACGTCCATGAATACCAGTTTGTCGTGATTGCGCTGGAACGGTGCGTAAAGCTGCCGCATAAGCGCAATCGCGCGTTCATCGCCAGCACCGACAATGATACGGTCCGGCCGCATGAAATCATCGACCGCCGCGCCTTCCTTGAGGAATTCGGGATTCGACACCACCGAATACGGCAGCGTCACGCCGCGCGCGGCCAGCTCTCCGGCGATCGCCGCATGCACCTTGTCGCCCGTGCCAACCGGAACGGTCGACTTGTCGACCACGACCCGATAATCGTCCATGTATTTGCCAATGTTGCGCGCGGCGGCGAGCACATATTGCAGATCCGCCGAGCCGTCCTCATCCGGCGGTGTGCCCACGGCGATAAACTGCACCGCGCCATGACGCACCGCGCGTTCGATGTCCGTGGTAAAAGCCAGCCGCCCCGCAGCGACATTACGCCGGACGATCTCGAGCAGGCCGGGCTCATGAATCGGAATGCCGCCTTCCTCAAGAATGCGGATTTTCGCTGCGTCCAGATCAAGGCAGAGCACATCGTTGCCGACATCGGCAAGACAGGCCCCGCTGACCAGACCAACATAGCCCGTGCCGACCACTGTTACTTTCATGCTTTTTCCCCAACATGCGTGTTATGTCCTGACTGAACAGCCGGGCGGCGCAGGTGCCTGCTGATGCGCGGCCCACGGTCAGGGGGTGAGATCGAATTCTTCCGTGCGCCGCGGCGGGTAGGTTTCCCATCCTCCGCAGGCAGGGCAGTGCCAGTGAAACTGCCGCGCCTTGAAACCGCAGGCATCGCACCGGTAGCGTGCCACCTTGCGGGTGTGTCCATGTATGAGCTGCTTCACGAGCTCGATATCGCCGCGCTGCTCCGCAGGCGCTGCGAGCAGGGCCGCTTCGAGCAGCTTGTCCAGCCCAAGCAGGGTCGGATTGCGCCGCAGTTCCTCACGCACCAGATCATAGGCCGCTTTCGGCCCCTGCTTTTCCATTTCCCAGTGAAACAGTTCATCGAGCAGATCCAGCGAGGCATGCCGCTCAAGCCAGGCGCGCAACAGCTGGTGTCCCTGTTCGATCTGGCCGGACCTGCGGCACGCATCCATGACGCGCTCGGCCGCGAGCGCAAGATAAACCGGATCCTGGCTCTCTATACGCTTCCATGCTTCCAGCGCTTCGCCATCCCGCCCGTCCGCCGCCAGCGCATCCCCCTGCAGCAGACTGGCGCGCACGCAGCGGCGATTAATCGCCAGAGCATCCTCAACATGTCCGCGCGCTTCATCAAAGCGCGAATTCGCCAGTGCCGAGGCGGCCAGTTCGCAATGGAAATTGGCAACCTCCTTGCGCCACATCAGCCCTTCGTGGTCCGGCAGCGCCCGCGCCACCTCAATCGCCCTGACCCAGTCCTTTTCCTGCTGGTATATCTCCAGCAGGCAGCTCAGCGCGGCATCGTTCGCCCGCGTGCCGCGCAGCTGCACGAACACCGCCTCGGCACGGTCCAGCAGCCCCGCCTTGAGAAAATCCTGGCCCAGCTCGCCCAGCACCTGCAGCCGCTGCTCTTCGTTCAGATCCTCACGCCCGACCAGAATCTGGTGCAGGCGGATCGCGCGGTCGGTTTCACCACGCCGCCGGAAAAGGCTTCCCAGCGCGAAATGCAGTTCGATGGTCTGCGGGTCGATGCGGACGGCCTCGATGAAGGCATCAATGGCCTTGTCCGGCTGTTCGTTGAGCAGAAAGTTAAGCCCCGCCAGGTAGGACCGGGGCAGGGCGCGCGACTCCTGGACCACCTGGCGGATATCGATACGGGCCGCGAGCCAGCCGAGAATAAAAAACAGCGGCAGGGCCAGCAGCCACCAGAACTGGATTTCCATTAAATCAGGGTGCCTCAGGCGGCAGCGCGTCAACAGCCGCAGTATCCGCGCGGCCATCTCCGGCACGTTCAAGCAGGCGACGCAGACGGGATATTTCCCGCCGCTGCCGCAGCAGGGAAGCAAACGTCGCGGTTACGCCCAGCAGCGCTCCGGCGGAAAAGCTGATCAGGATCACGAACACGACAGGCAACTGCCATTCACTGCCGAAAAAAAACCTCAGATCCGTCAGATGGTCGTTCCTGATCGCGAAACAGAACAGTAGAAAAAACAGCAGGAGGCGAAGAAACCACATGATTGCGCGCATAGTCCGCATTATCCCCGAGCAAATGACAAAAAAGAAGGCGGCCGCAGCCGCCTTCTTCAGTCTTCCTGCATACCAGCCGTCCGCGCGGTCATTTATCCGCCGAGATCAACCCGTTCGCGCAATTCCTTGCCGGCCTTGAAATGAGGAACATGCTTTTCCGGCACCTGTACCTTGTCCCCCGATTTCGGATTGCGTCCGATACGGGGAGGGCGGTAATTCAGCGCAAAACTTCCAAACCCGCGGATCTCGATGCGATCCCCGCGCGCCAGCGCATCGGTCATCGCATCGAGAATCATCTTGACCGCGAAATCGGCATCCTTGACCGCCAGCTGCGGAAACCGCTCAGCCAGGCGGACAATCAGCTCCGATTTGGTCATAACGGCAGTCTTACTGCTTCTGCTCGTTCAGCTTGGCCTTGAGCAGCGCCCCGAGACTGGTCGTACCGCTGGCGGCCGAACTTTCGGAAGCAAACCTGCTCATCACCTCGGACTGCTCGACCTGATCCTTCGCGCGGATGGACAGGCTGATCGAACGGGTCTTGCGGTCCACATTGATGATCAGGGCTTCGACTTCGTCGCCTTCCTTCATCTGCGTGGTCAGATCATCCACGCGATGGGCGGCGGCTTCGGAAGCACGCAGGTAGCCTTCGACGTCATCACCCAGGGAAATGACCGCACCACGCGCCTCGACCGATTTCACCGTACCGCGCACGAGGCTGTTCTTCTCGTGAGTGGCGATGAAGTTGGTGTACGGGTCGCCTTCCAGCTGCTTGACGCCCAGCGAAATGCGCTCGCGCTCGACATCGATCGCCAGCACGACGGCTTCGACTTCGTCGCCCTTCTTGAACCTGCGCACGGCGTCCTCGCCGGTTTCGCTCCACGACAGGTCGGACAGATGGACCAGACCGTCGATGCCGCCTTCCAGGCCGATGAACACGCCGAAGTCGGTAATCGAC
>JAVBTY010000034.1:0-11994 GCA_031555955.1 Rhodocyclaceae bacterium
AAAATCGAGGCGTGGCGACGGTACTATAACGAGGACCGTCCCCACTCTGCGCAAGGCTGGATGACACCCACCGAATTCGCTGATCAGTGCAGGAACGAGGCCTCCACGGGGGCCTCACTGGAGCCGGAAATTTCCAGTTAAGACTGGTACGAATACCGGTGCGGCCTCAGTGGCATTACCCCGAAACAGATGTCAGCTCTTTTAACCGACCCTACTTCTGACCGCTGCTAAAAATGGGGGGATTACCGACGGGCATGACTGTGTAGCTGGGTGCAGGGTGCCTGTCTGTTGCTTCGAACGAAAGAGTGCGTTTCATGACCATATCGCCTTCCGGTTTCTCTGGCCCTGTAGCTCATGCTGGCGCTATGGCGCGCAGCTTCGATCTGCCGGTCGCCGGGATGACCTGTGCGGCCTGCGCGCTGCGTATCGAGAGGGTGCTCTCCCGCCTGCCTGGCGTTTCTGCGCAGGTCAATCTGGCGACCGCGAAGGCGCGGGTGAGCCTGGATGAGGCCGCCGCGCCGGATGCCGCGCAGGCGGGGGTCGCCGCGATCCGCAAAGCCGGTTTTGAGGTGCCTGATACGGCGCTGGAGCTGGCTGTTTCCGGCATGAGCTGCGCCGCCTGCGCCGTGCGGCTGGAAAAGGTGCTGAACCGCCTGCCGGGCGTGGCGGCAAACGTGAATTTCGCCACCGGGCGCGCCAGCGTTCGTTATATGCCGGGGCTGGCCGCGCCGGAAATGCTGGAAGCCGCGGTGGCGCGTGCCGGTTTCGGGGCTGCGGCGGTGGTTGCGGATGAAGCCGCGCGCGGGCAGGAACGGGCGCGGCAGAAACAGGCGTGGCGTGGCGAGTTGCGCCGTTTCTGGATCGCCGCGCTGCTGACCCTGCCGCTGGCGGCGCAGATGCCGGGCATGCTGGGCGCGGGCTGGGCGGGCGAGGGACATCACGATCTGCTGCCGCGCTGGCTGCAGCTGCTGCTGGCGACACCGGTGCAGTTCTGGATCGGCGCGCGTTTTTACCGTGGCGCGTGGTCGGCCCTGCGCGGCGGGGGGGCGAACATGGATGTGCTGGTCGCGCTTGGCACCAGCATGGCGTATTTCTACAGTCTGGCGGTGACGTTGGCGGGGCGGCACGATCTGCATGTTTATTTCGAAGCATCGGCGATGATCATTACGCTGGTGCTGCTGGGCAAGCTGCTTGAAGCCCGCGCCAGGGCGCGCACCGCCACGGCGCTGGATGCCCTGCTGCGGCTGCGGCCCCGCATGGCGTGGGTGGAGCGCGGCGGCGAACTCGTCGAAACGCCGGTGGAGAGCCTGCGCCCGGGCGATGCTTTTGTGCTGCGGCCAGGCGATGCCGCGCCGGTGGATGGCGTGGTGGAGTCGGGCGCATCGGCGGTCGACGAGGCGATGCTCACCGGCGAGAGCATGCCGGTGGAAAAGCGGCCGCAGGACAAGGTGTATGCGGCGACGATCAACGGCGCAGGCGTGCTGCGCTGCCGCGCTACCGGGGTGGGCGCGGCGACCCTGCTGGCCGGAATCATCCGTATGGTCGAGCAGGCGCAGGGCTCAAAGGCTCCGGTGCAACGGCTGGCCGACCGTGTTGCCGGGGTGTTCGTTCCGGTGGTGGTGGGGGTTGCGGTGCTGACTTTTGTTGTGTGGTGGGGCGGAAGCGGCGATTTTCAGCGGGCGCTGATCAATGCCGTGGCGGTGCTCGTTGTCGCCTGCCCCTGCGCGCTGGGGCTGGCGACGCCGACGGCGATCATGGTGGGAACCGGGCAGGGCGCGCGCGCCGGGCTGCTGGTGAAAAACGCGGCGGCGCTGGAGATGGCGGAGCAGGTTTCGGTGCTTGCGGTAGACAAAACCGGAACGCTCACCGAAGGCGCGCCCGCCGTGACCGACGTTGTGCCCGCCGAGGGCTGGACGCGCGAAGCGCTGCTCGGCATCGCCGCCGCGCTGGAGCGTACCAGCGGCCACCCGGTTGCGGCGGCGGTGGTGCGCGCGGCGGCTGAAACCGGCGCAGCGCCGGTGGCGGCGGGGGAGGCGCGTGCGGTGGTCGGCAAGGGCATGGAAGGCGATGTCGCCGGGCGCGCGGTGCTGCTCGGTGCGCCCGGTTTTCTCACCGGGCGCGGCGTCGCCATGCCCGCGTTTGTGGCGGATGATCTGGCGGCGGCCGGAAAAACGCTCGTGGCGGTGGCCGCCGATGGCGTATTCGCCGGTCTGATCGGCGTCGCCGACCGGGTGCGGGCGGATTCCGCCGCTGCGGTGGCGCGGCTCAAGGCGCACGGCCTGCGGGTGGTGATGCTGACCGGGGATCACCCCGCTACCGCCGAAGCCATCGCGCGCCAGACCGGTATCGATGAATGGCGTGCGGGCGTGCTGCCGGGCGACAAGGCGGCGGCGGTGAGCGAGCTGGCCGCGCACGGCGCCCGTGTCGGCATGGCCGGGGACGGTATCAACGATGCGCCCGCGCTTGCCGCTGCCGATGTGTCTTTCGCCATTGGCGTGGGGGCCGAGGCGGCGGTGGAGGCCGCCGACATTACCCTGGTGCGGAACAGCCTGCATGGAGTCGCCGACGCGATCGACCTGTCGCGCGCGACCTTGGCACGGATTCGCCTCAACCTGTTTTTCGCCTTTGTCTACAATGTGCTGGGCATTCCGCTGGCGGCGCTGGGCCTGCTGAATCCGGTGATCGCCGGGGCGGCGATGGCGCTGAGTTCGGTTTCGGTAGTGGCCAGCTCCCTGTCGCTGCTGCGCTGGAAGTCTGGGCGGTGAATGGCTGCCGGGCGGAATTTCCCCGTTTTTGATGGAGATACGGCATGGATGAAACGACGATCAGGATTGGCGGCATGAGCTGCGGCGGATGCGCGAGCAAAATCACCGCTCTGCTACAGACGCTGCCGGGCGTGGAGCGGGCGGAGGTGTCGCTGGAGGCGGCCGAGGCGCGGGTGCGCTTCGATCCGGCGCGGGTTACGGCGGCTGCGATGCGCCAGGCCGTGGATGAGGCGGGGTTCGATGTGGACGCGGCGGGCTGAGACCTGCTTTTTCCCGCCCCGAAGCGGGGAAATGACGGGAAAAGTGTGGTGGGGCAGACATGGGGAAAGGGTTTTTCCCCGTATAATCCGCCCACTTTTTCAGCGGAGGGTATATGGGTTTCGAGCTCGTGAAGTCCGGCAAGGACGTGCCGAACGACATCAACGTCATCATCGAGATTTCGGCGCAGGGCGATCCGATCAAGTTCGAGGTGGACAAGGACAGCGGCGCGGTGTTCGTCGACCGTTTCATGGGAACCTCGATGCGCTACCCGATCAATTACGGCTATGTGCCGCATACCGTGGCGGGCGATGGCGACCCGGTCGACGTGCTGGTGGTGACGCCTTTCCCGCTGGCGCCGGGCGTGGTGATCCGCTGCCGTCCGGTGGGCGTGCTGAAGATGGAAGACGAGGCCGGTTCCGACGCCAAGGTGGTCGCCGTGCCGGTGTCCAAGCTGACGCCGCTGTACGACAGGGTGCAGAGCACCGCCGACCTGCCGGAGCTGCTGATGAAGCAGACGGTGCACTTTTTCGAGCACTACAAGGATCTGGAGCCGGGCAAGTGGGTCAAGGTGCTGGGCTGGGGCACCGCCGAGGAGGCGAAGCAGGAAATCCTCGACGGCATCGCCAGGGCTGGCAAGTAAACAGACCGGAACGGAGCCGCGCGGGCGCCGGTTGCGCCGGGTTGCCCTGTGCAGTGGAAAAGGCGGGTCCGCGCAGGCGGGCCCGTTTTCTTTGGGCTTCCACGCCATGCGGAAAATGACGGCTGCCCGGCGTTGCGCCGCACCTGCCGGAAAGACGGACGAGGTAGCGGGTAAGGTATAATCCGCCGCCATTTATTACCGGGCGCTGGCGGTTTTCCCGCGGGAGCGTCTTCCGTTGCCCGGCAGCGCCTGTTTCATGCCCGCGCGGCTCAATTTACAGCGATAACCATTTTGCAACACATACGAAATTTCTCGATCATCGCCCATATCGACCACGGCAAATCCACACTGGCCGACCGGCTCATCCAGCATTGCGGCGGCCTGTCCGAGCGCGAGATGGATTCGCAGGTGCTGGATTCGATGGACCTGGAGCGCGAGCGCGGCATTACCATCAAGGCGCAGACCGCCGCGCTGCAGTACCGGGCGCAGGACGGAAAAATCTACAACCTGAACCTGATCGATACGCCGGGACACGTAGTCTTTGCCTATGAGGTAAGCCGCTCCCTGGCCGCCTGCGAGGGCGCGCTGCTGGTGGTTGATGCCTCCCAGGGGGTTGAGGCGCAGACGGTGGCGAACTGCTACACCGCGCTGGAGCAGGATGTGGAAGTGGTGCCGGTGCTGAACAAGATCGACCTGCCCGCCGCCGACCCGGAAAACGCCCGGGGCGAAATCGAGGATGTGATCGGCGTGGACGCCTCGAACGCCATCCTCTGTTCGGCCAAGACCGGGCTGGGTATCGGGGAGGTGCTGGAGGCGATCATCGCCCGCGTTCCCCCGCCCAAAGGCGACGAGGCCGCGCCGCTGAAGGCGCTGATCATCGATTCGTGGTTCGACAACTACGTTGGCGTAGTGATGCTGGTGCGCGTGGTCGATGGCGTGCTGAAACCGAAGGACCGCATCCAGCTGATGGCCACCGGCGCGCAGTATCCGTGCGAACAGGTGGGCGTGTTCACGCCCAAATCGCTCGGGCGGGAGCGGCTGGCGGCGGGTGAGGTGGGTTTCGTCATCGCCGGCATCAAGGAAATCGAAGCAGCCAAGGTGGGCGATACGATCACGCTGGCGAACCGTGTGGCGGCGGAGCCTCTGCCCGGGTTCAAGGAAATCAAGCCGCAGGTGTTCGCCGGGCTGTATCCGGTGGAGTCGAGCGAGTACGACCAGTTACGCGATTCTCTGGAAAAACTGCGCCTGAACGATGCATCACTGCGTTTCGAGCCGGAAGTGTCGCAGGCGCTGGGGTTCGGTTTCCGCTGCGGGTTCCTTGGCCTTTTGCACATGGATATCGTGCAGGAACGGCTCGAACGCGAGTTCGACATGGATCTCATCACGACCGCGCCAACGGTGGTGTACGAGGTCGTGCTGAACAGCGGCGATGTCATCCGCATCGAAAATCCAGCCAAACTGCCGGAGCCGGGCAAATTCACGGAAGTGCGCGAACCGATCATTACCGCGACGATTTTCCTGCCGCAGGATTATGTCGGCCCGGTGATCACGCTGTGCAACCAGAAGCGCGGCGTTCAGGTGGATATGCGTTACCACGGCCGTCAGGTGCAGCTGGTCTACGACCTGCCGATGAACGAAGTGGTGATGGATTTCTTTGACAAGCTGAAATCCGTATCGCGCGGCTACGCCTCGCTTGATTACGAATTCAAGGAATACCGCAGCGGCGATCTGGTCAAGCTCGATCTGCTGGTCGGTGGCGAAAAGGTGGATGCGCTGTCGGTGATCGTGCACCGCGCCAGCGCCCAGTACCGTGGCCGCGAGCTGGCTTCGAAGCTGCGCGAACTGATCCCGCGGCAGATGTTCGACGTTGCCGTCCAGGCCGCCATCGGAGCCCACATTATTGCGCGCGAAACCATCAAGGCGCTGCGCAAGAACGTGCTGGCCAAGTGCTATGGCGGCGACATCTCGCGCAAGAAAAAGCTGCTGGAAAAGCAGAAAGAGGGCAAAAAGCGGATGAAGCAGGTCGGCAACGTCGAGATCCCGCAGGAAGCCTTCCTCGCCGTGCTGCGCGTGGAAGATGGAAAATAGGCTGATGCGCCAGCGGGTGCATCGCCCGCGGCAACTGATGGAGTTTGTGTGAATTTCGCCCTGATCCTGTTCCTCGCCCTGGCGGCTACCGGTGTTCTGTGGGCCGTCGACCGTTTTTACGCGCGCCCGCGCCGGGCGCCGGGCGCGCCCGCGCCGTGGTGGGTTGAGTACGGCGCCAGTTTTTTTCCGGTCATTGCGCTGGTGTTCGGTTTGCGTTCGTTTATCGCCGAACCGTTCAAGATTCCGTCCGGTTCGATGATTCCGACCCTGGTCGTGGGTGATTTTATTCTGGTCAACAAATGGACCTACGGCATCCGGCTGCCGGTCATCAACAAAAAAATCATCAGCATCAACCAGCCCGCGCGCGGCGACGTGATGGTGTTCCGCTACCCGGCCGACCCGTCGACCGACTACATCAAGCGCGTGGTCGGCCTGCCGGGTGACAGGGTGGAGTACATCGACAAGCGGCTGCGCATCAATGGCGAGCCGGTCGATACCCAGCCCACGGACGATTATCTTCATGCCGACCGGATGTACTACTCGCCGCAATTCACCGAAAAGCTCGGTGGAGTGAGCCATTCGATCCTGAACGAGCGCGATGCGCCCGCTTTCATCCCGCATGTGCTGAATTATCCGCAACGCGGCAACTGTACCTATACTGCCAGCGGCGTGACATGCACCGTGCCGGAGGGGCATTATTTCGTCATGGGCGACAACCGCGACGCCAGCAGCGACAGCAGGGTGTGGGGGTTCGTGCCGGATGCCAACATCGTTGGCAAGGCTTTTTTCATCTGGTTCAACTGGAACGACAAATCGCGCATCGGGCGCTTCTATTGAGAGACAGGATTATGAACAGGACATCCCAGCAGGGCCTTAGCCTCGTCAGTGTACTGATCGTCGGCGTGCTTGCCGCTTTTCTGCTGCTGATGGGTTTTCGCTGCGTGCCCGCAATCACCGAATTCATGGCGGTTGAAAAGGTTGTCCGCGCGCTGGCGGAGGAAGGCAACAACGGCAAATCGGTGGCCGAAATCCGCAACAGCTTCGAGAAACGGCGGCAGATCGATGACATTGTTTCCTTCAAGGCTACCGATCTGGAGATTTCCAAAGGGAACGGAAACACCGTGGTCAGCGTCGAGTACGGACGCAAGGTGCCGATCGCCGGAAATGTCAGCCTGCTGTTCGATTTCAGCGCCTCATCCGATGCGGCCTACTGAGCGCCGGAGCGCGGGCCGCCGTGTCGGCTGAACGCCTGCAGCGCGCGCTGGGGCATGCGTTCGCCCGCCCCGCGCTGCTCGATGAGGCGCTGACGCACCGCAGTTTCGGGCAGCCGCACAACGAGCGCTTCGAATTCCTTGGCGACAGTGTGCTTAACTGCGTGATCTCGATCGCGCTGTGCGAGCGCTTTCCCGCGCTGCGCGAAGGGGAACTGTCCCGCCTGCGCGCTTCGCTCGTCCGCCAGGAGGCGCTGCACCAGATCGCCGAAAAACTCGACCTTGGCGCCTGTCTCAGACTGGGCGAGGGGGAGCGCCGCTCAGGCGGCCACCGTCGGCCGTCGATTCTCGCCGATGCGCTTGAGGCCGTTTTTGCCGCGGTATTTCTCGATGCGGGGTTTGATGCGGCGCAGACCGTGATTCTCCGCCTTTATTCGCCGCTGCTGGACGAGGTCGATCCCCGGGGCGAACCGCCCAGGGACCCGAAAACCGCCCTGCAGGAATGGCTCCAGGCGCGGCGGCGGCCTTTGCCCGTTTATGTGATGGTTCAGGTGCTGGGAGAGGCGCACGCGCAGGAATTCGAAGTTGCCTGCGAGGCCGGAAATCCGGGCGTGCGCACCGTCGCGCGGGGCGGCAGCCGCCGCGCGGCGGAGCAGAAAGCGGCGGAACTGGCGCTGGTGGAACTGAAAAAAAATGACTGAGACCGAAATTCCGGGCGCAGCGCCCGTTCTGCCCGCCGCGCCGGGTTTTCGCGCGGGTTACGTCGCCATTGTGGGGCGGCCCAACGTTGGCAAATCGACGCTGCTCAACCGGCTGATCGGCCAGAAAATCAGCATCGTCTCGAACAAGGCGCAGACGACGCGGCATCGTGTCCATGGCATCCTGACGCGCGATGACGCCCAGTTCGTCTTCGTTGATACACCGGGCTTCCAGACCCGGCACCGCAATGCGCTCAACCGCTCGATGAACCGTACGGTGTCGCAGGCGCTGGCGGATGTGGATCTGGTGTTCTTCGTCATCGAAGCGGGCCGTCTTGGCGAGGACGACGAAAAAGTGCTGGAGATTCTTCCGCGCGAATCCCGCGTTCTGCTCATCATCAACAAGATCGACCAGCTTAAGGACAAGGCCGCGCTGCTGCCCTTTATCGACCGCGTGCGCCAGTTGCGCGATTTCGTGGAGATCGTGCCCCTGTCGGCCGAGCGTGGCGCCAATGTCGACACACTCGCCGATGTCGCCGCGCCGCTGCTGCCCGAAGGCGTGCCGCTGTACGGAGAAGACGAAATCACCGACCGTAGCGAACGCTTCCTCGCCGCCGAATTCCTGCGTGAAAAGCTGTTCCGTCTTTTGGGTGACGAGTTGCCTTACGGCATCGCGGTGGAAATCGAGAAATTCGAAACTGAAGGGGCGCTGCGGCGGATTTACGCGGCGGTGATCGTCGACAAGGCCGGTCACAAGGGCATCGTCATCGGCAAGGGCGGCGAAAAGCTCAAGCGCATTTCCACCGAAGCCCGCGTCGAACTGGAAAAGCTTTTCGACGGCAAGGTATTTCTTGAAGTCTGGGTCAAGGTCAAGGGCGGCTGGGCCGACGACGAGCGCGCGCTGAAAAGCCTCGGTTACGAGTGAGCGCCGTTCGCCGTGGCGCAGAAACAGCGTATCGGCCAGCAGCCCGCCTGGGTATTGCATACCCTGCCGTGGCGTGAAACCAGCCTGATCATCGAGATTTTTTCCCGCGACCACGGCCGCGTCGCCCTGGCGGCGAAGGGCGCGCGCCGTCCGCAGTCGGCGCTGCGCGGCGTGCTGATGGCCTTTCAGCCTTTGCTGATGGACTGGTCCGGCGGGGGCGAGGTCAAAACCCTGGTGCGGGCGGAATGGTGCGGCGGGCAGCCATTGCTGGGCGGGCGCGCGCTGCTGTGCGGCTATTACCTCAACGAACTGCTGATCCGTCTGGCCGCGCGTGAGGACCCTCATCCCCGCCTGTTCGCCGCCTATGCCGGAGCGGCTGCCGCGCTGGCCCGTGGCGAGGCGCAGGCGGCCATCCTGCGCCGTTTCGAACTCACGCTGTTGAGCGAACTCGGCTATAGCGCGGGGCTGAAGAGTGATGAGAGCGGCGCGGCGGTTCGTCCCGGTGAACAGTACGTCTATATAATCGAACGCGGCCCGGTGCGTCGGACCGCCGGTGACGGCGAGCCGGAACCGGCGTTGCCGCTGGTGAGCGGGCAAACGCTGCTCGACATGGCGGCGGACGATTTTTCCCGCGCCGAAACACAAACCCAGGCCAGGCGGCTGCTGCGCGCGCTGATCGACCATTACCTTGGCGGCCAGCCGCTGCAGTCGCGCCGGGTACTACAGGAGTTGCAGGAACTGTGATCGAACTCGGCGTCAATATCGACCATGTGGCGACGCTGCGGCAGGCCCGCCGCACATGGGAGCCGGACCCGGTGTGGGCCGCGGCGGAAGCCCATCTGGGCGGAGCGGACGGCATTACCATCCATCTGCGCGAGGATCGCCGCCACATCGGCGACGAGGATGTGCGCCGCCTGCGCGAGCTTACGCAGGTCAAGCTCAACCTGGAAATGGCGGCCACCGCCGAGATGGTTGGAATCGCCTGCGCGTTGCGGCCGGAAATGGCGATGCTGGTGCCCGAGGGACGCAACGAAATCACCACCGAGGGCGGCCTCGATGTACGTGCGCAGGAAGCGCGTCTGAAAGATGTGATTGCGCGCCTGGCTGACGCGGGTATCGTCACCAGCGTATTCATTGATGCCGATCCCGCGCAGGTCGAAGCGGCCGCGCGCATCGGCGCCAGGGTATGCGAAATTCACACCGGGCCGTACGCGCACGCCTTCCACAGCGCCGGGCGCGATGCCGAAAGCGCGCCGGTGGCGGCGGAGATCGCAAAGGTGGCGGCGGCGGGCAGGGCGGTGCGCGATCTCGGCATGCGTTTCAACGCCGGGCATGCCCTCAACTACTACAACGTGCAGCCCATCGCCGCCCTTGCCGGCGTGCGTGAACTGCACATCGGCCATGCCATCGTCAGCCGCGCCGTGTTTGTCGGCCTGCGCGAGGCGGTGCGTGAGATGAAGCGCCTGATGCGCGAGGCCGCGGCCTGAAGCGGCCGTGGAGCGCGCGCGGGGTTTGAATGATCTACGGCATCGGTACCGACATTGTTCACGTCGAACGCATTCGTGAATCGCTTGCGCGGCACGGCGAACGCTTCGCCCGCCGCATTCTTGCAGGAAGCGAGCGGGCAGACTGGCAGGCCAGCCGCGATCCCGCGCGTTTTCTCGCCAAGTGTTTCGCCGCCAAGGAGGCATTTGGCAAGGCGCTGGGCACCGGCGTCGCCACGCCCGCGACGCTGCATGCGGTAGCGGTGGAACACGACCAGCTGGGCAAGCCGCTGTTCTGCTACGGTGAAATTCTGGCCGCGTATCTCGCGGAACGGCGTCTGCGCGCGCATCTGAGCCTGAGCGACGAAACCGGCTACGTGGTCGCCTTTGCGCTGATCGAACAGGAGCAGGCATGAACACCTCTGTCCCGCTGGCGAATATCCCGCCGCTCAGTCTTCCGCGCGGCCCGGTGATGATCGACGTTGCCGGTACGTCGCTCACTGATGCCGAATGCGAACGGCTGCGTCACCCGCTGGTTGGCGGAGTGATCCTGTTCGCGCGCAATTACTCCGGCTCCGCCCAGCTGTTGGCGCTCACAGCCGGAATTCGCGCGCTGCGCACCCCTTCGCTGCTGATCGCGGTGGATCACGAGGGCGGGCGGGTGCAACGCTTCCGCGACGACGGTTTTACCCGTCTGCCCGCCATGCGCAGTCTTGGGCGGCTATGGCAGCGGGACCGTGCCGCCGCGTTGCAGGCGGCGCGCTGCACAGGTTACGTGCTGGCGGCGGAATTGCGCGTGCACGGCATTGATCTCAGTTTCACCCCGGTGCTCGACCTGGATTACGGCGTGAGCCGCGCTATTGGCGACCGCGCCTTTCACCGCGATGCGGCGGCCACCAGCGAGCTCGCCGATGCGCTGGCTGCCGGTATGGGCGAAGCGGGCATGGCGTGCGTGGGCAAGCACTTCCCCGGGCATGGCTTTGTCGAAGCGGATTCCCATCACGAAATGCCGGTCGATGCGCGCGATTTCAATGCAATCTGGAACGAGGACATCGCGCCTTACCGGCACGGACTGGGTGGCCAGCTTGCCGGTGTGATGCCCGCGCACGTCGTCTATCCCGCCGTGGCTCCCGAGCCAGCGGGTTTTTCACCCTTCTGGCTGCAACACGTACTGCGCGGACGGATCGGCTTCCAGGGCGTGATCTTCAGTGACGACCTGAACATGCAGGGCGCGATGGCCGCCGGTGACATCGTTGCCCGCACCAGCGCCGCCCACGCGGCTGGCTGCGACATGCTGCTGGTGTGCAACCGGCCCGATCTGGCCGACGAACTGCTCGCCCGCTGGCGGCCAGCGCGCTCCGCATCGTCCCTGGCGCGGATCGCCGCGCTGGGCGGTCTGCCGCCTGATCCTGTGCTGATACGGAATGCCGGGTACCAGCAGGCGTGCGATACCGTGGCCGGCATTGGTGTGGGCGATGAAGTAGGCGCGGACGACGGTTTTGCGCTTGCCGCCGCCACCAGCGGCGACCACCCGCTGTCTTGAGCTGCGTGCACGGACGCCTGCCGTGACTGATTCTGCCGACCGTTTTGATGCCCGTGCCTTTCTGAAAACGGTACCGGAGGAACCTGGTGTCTATCGCATGATCGGTGCCGAGGACAAAGTGCTGTATGTCGGCAAGGCGAAAAACCTCAAGCGCCGCGTATCGAGCTACTTTCAGCGCAGTTCGCCGAGCCCGCGCATCGCCATGATGGTGGCGCAGATCGTGCGCGTGGACGTCACCGCGACCCGCTCCGAGGCCGAGGCATTGATCCTCGAAAACAACCTCATCAAGAGCCTCGCGCCGCGCTACAACATCCTGTTTCGCGACGACAAGACCTACCCCTATATCGAACTGTCCGGCGACGATTATCCCCGGCTCGCC
>JAVBTY010000087.1:0-20049 GCA_031555955.1 Rhodocyclaceae bacterium
GCGGCGGTGCGGGTGCCGCCGTCGGCCTGCAGCACGTCGCAGTCGAGGGTGATCTGGCGTTCGCCAAGCGCCGCCAGATCGACCACCGCGCGCAGGCTGCGCCCGATCAGGCGCTGGATTTCCTGGGTGCGGCCGCTCTGTTTGCCTTTGGCCGCTTCGCGCGCGCCGCGGGTGTGGGTGGCGCGCGGCAGCATGCCGTATTCAGCCGTGAGCCAGCCCTGGCCTTTACCGCGCAGAAAGCCGGGCACGCCGTCTTCGACGCTGGCGGTGACGAGCACCCGGGTGTCGCCGGATTCGACCAGCACCGAGCCTTCGGCGTGGCAGGTATAGCCACGGGTAAAGCGGACCGGGCGGAGTTCGTGGGGCTGACGCTGGCTGGGGCGCATGGGCTGGGGTCCGTTATGTCGGGTCGCGGCTGAACTTGTGGATTGTCGCATTGATTTCAGCAATGGTTTTTTCGATCTCGTCTTCGGTGATCTCGATTTCCGCCAGCGTGCCGCGTATGCGCTCCTGGAGGGTGTCCATCTGCGTGCTGAAATCGTTCAGCGCCATGGTCTGCGTGGAAACCGAACCGGCGTCGGGGTCTTCCTTGTGCCAGCACATGGCGACAACCGAGAGGTTGTCACAGGTTGGTCCGGCGATTTTTTCCGCCTGCGTGAGCAGCAGGGGTACGGCCTCTTCCACGGGCGCGGCGGAAAAACCGAGCGCAATGGCATCCCCGCCCAGCGGTCCCCACAGGCCATCGCTGCACAGCACGAGGGTATCCCTGTCGTGCAGCTTGATCTGCCGCGAAATTTCGATCTGGGGCGGATGATCGCCGCCCAGACAGGAATAGATGCGGTTGCGCCCCGGATGGCGCGCGGCGCTTTCTGCGTCAAGCAGCCCCTGTTCGATCATCATCTGCACCCGTGAATGGTCGCGGGTCTGTGTGACGGTCTGCCCGTTGCGCAGCAGATAAAGGCGGGAATCGCCCGCGTGCGCCCAGCGGGCCGCGCCCTCCTGCACGATGCAGGCGACGATGGTGGTGCGCGGCACTTCGGGCAGGTTGCGGTCGAGCGCGTAATCGGCAATGGCGTGATGCGCGTTGTTCAGCGTCCGCGACAGGAAGCGCGCCGGGTTGTGCAGTACCGGCTGCGCCTCGCGCTGGAACGTCTGGGTGATGAACTGTGTGGCCAGATGGGCGGCCACCTCGCCGTGCAGGTGCCCGCCCATGCCGTCGGCGACCAGCATCAGCAGCGCATCGCGCGAATAGCAGTAAGCGATGCGGTCCTGGTTGGTCTTGCGCCGGCCCATCCGGCTTTCCTGGAAAATGGTGAATCGCAATCGAAACCCCTTCAGTTTTTCCTGATGAAGGATCTGAGCCGGGAGCCCAGGTCGGTAAACCAGGAGGCTGGCATCGTTTCTCCAGCCTCTTTCTGCACCAGCGCTTTCTGCAGGCTGTATACGCTCTGCGGGCGCTGCAGCGGATCAAGCCGCAGGCACCATTCGATCAGATCCAGCAGCTGCGGCGAATAACGCCCGCTGTACTCCTTTGAGATGTTCCTGAGCGTGTCGCTTTTTACCCGCTCGTCGGAACGCGGCGGAGCCGACCCGGCAAGACAGGCGTACATGCTGGCGCCAACGCTGTAAATGTCGCTCCACGGGCCCAGCGCGTTGCGGTCGATGAACTGTTCCGGTGAAGCGAAGCCGGGGGTATACATGGGCTTGAGCATCGGCTGTTCAAGCGACAGGGTCTGCCGCGCGGCGCCGAAATCGAGCAGCACCGGGGTGCCATCGGTGCGCAGATAAATGTTCGACGGCTTGATGTCCAGATGCAGCAGCTTGTGCGAATGGACTTCGCGCAGGCCATTGAGCATGCGGGAAAAAACTGTGCGGATGAAGTATTCGCGCACCGCTCCGCGATTTTTCTGGATGTAGTCATGCAACGTGCGGCCGTTTTCGTACTGCATCACCATGTACACGGTGGCATTGGCGCGGAAGAAATTGAGAACCCGCACCACATTCGGATGCATCAGCCTGGCGAGCGAGCGCCCTTCCTCGAAAAAACACTTCATGCCGTAGCGGAAAGAGGCCTCGTTTTCTTCCGGAACGAGCGGCTCGATTTCGCCGGCTTTGCGCAGCGCAAGCGAATTCGGCAGGTACTCCTTGATGACAACAGGCGTGCCATCCCTGTCGAGCGCCAGATAGACAATGGAAAAGCCGCCCAGCGACAGTTGCCGCTCAATGCGGTACTGGTCGAGCAGAAAGCCCGGGGGCAGGGCGCTGTTGGCTTGAGGCGGCATCTTGTCGGGCGCTAGAATCCGGTTTCCCGCTACACATTTATCCTGGATGAGATCCGCAGTGTAAACGATCGCGTCCGCTTCCCGGAGAGCATCGTCCGATGATCCACAGCATGACCGGTTTCGCGGCGCAGACGCGCGATCTTGGCCCCGTCAGCCTTCACCTCGAACTGCGCAGCGTCAACTCGCGCTACCTTGATCTGGCCTTCCGCGTCGCCGAGGATCTGCGTCAGGCCGAACCGGCGATCCGCGAACAGATCACCGCGCGCCTGTCGCGCGGCAAGGTCGAATGCCGCCTCAACCTGCACAGCAGCGATGCCGCGCCGCGCAGCCTCGCGCTCAACGCCGCGCTGCTGGGCCAGCTCGCGCAGGCGCAGGATACGGTGCGCGGGCGCTTCCCGCACGCCGCGCCGCTGTCTGTGGCGGAAGTCATGCGCTGGCCCGGCATGCTGGCCGACGACGGCATCGGTTTCGAACAGATGCAGCCCGCCATCGCCGGACTGATCCGGGCCGCACTTGACGAACTGGTCGCCACACGCCAGCGCGAAGGTGAAAAACTCGCCGCGATGATCGCCGAACGCATCGCCCGCATGCGCGAGCTGGTCGCCACGGTCGCGCCACGCATGCCGGCCATCGTCGCCGAATATCAGGAAAAGCTCACCACCCGCCTGCGCGAAGCCGTCGCCTCGCTCGACGAAGACCGCATCCGCCAGGAAGTGGCGCTGTTCGCCCACCGCATCGATGTTGCCGAAGAACTGTCACGCCTCACCGCCCATCTGGACGAAACCGCGCGCATCCTCAAAACGGGCGGCAACGCGGGAAAGCGGCTCGATTTCCTCATGCAGGAACTGAACCGCGAAGCCAATACGCTGGCTTCGAAAGCCGCCGCTGGCGACGTGGCCAGCGCCGCGATGGAACTGAAAGTCCTGATCGAGCAGATGCGCGAACAGGTGCAGAACATCGAGTGAGGTTTCGCGGCGTGTCACGCCATCTGAAAACATCTTGAAAATCATCTGGTTGCATTTTTTTCGTGTCATGAGGCAGCAGGCGGTTTCAGCGTAGCGCACGATTTCTGTGTGGTAAGTCGTGGGGTAAATTTGCTCTCCCACGGTCTCGGGACCGACGCCCGAATTTTTACCCCACAGATTCTTCGTGAATCGCTGTGGAGATCGCGCTATGACTGAGACGGAACGCGTCACCGGCAAGACGCTTCGGGCCTGGCTTACGATTTTGCCAAGAAGAAGGACGCCTACTTCAGGGGCAAGGGCAAGGCGTCGCCCTTCGTGCTGACGCAGGAAGTCAGATCAGAAAACGAGTGGACGCCCACGCTTCTGGCCGAACGTCAGAAGCGCCTTGTGGGCGTCCTCAAAGACCATTGGAATCTCGCCGTCGCCACAGGCACGGCGGCGAGCTGAGGAACGTATCGATGCAGAAGAAACAACAAAAAGACCAAAGCCAGATCAAATGGATTTCCGACTTCATCTGGAACATCGCTGACGACCGCCTGCGCGACGTCTACGTGCGTGGCAAGTACCGCGACGTGATCCTGCCCTTCACCGTGCTACGGCGGCTCGATGCCGTTCTCGAAGCGACCAAGGACGCGGTGCTCGAGCGCAAGAAGTTCCTCGACACCCACAAGGTGGCCGAGCAGGACGGCGCGCTGCGTATGGCGGCGGGTCAGGCGTTCTACAACGTCTCGGAATTCACCCTGGCCAAGCTGAAGGCCAGCGCGGCAGGGCAGCGCCTGCGTGATGACTTCATTGCGTACCTGGACGGCTTCTCGCCCAACGTGCAGGAGATCCTCACCAAGTTCAACTTCCGCAACCAGATCCAGAAGCTAGTGGATTCCCACGTCCTCGGCTACCTGATCGACGACTTCCTCGACCCCGAGGTCAATCTCGCGCCGCTGCCGGTGAAGGATGCCGACGGCCGCATCAAGCTGCCCGCGCTGGACAACCACGGCATGGGCACGGTGTTCGAGGAGCTGATCCGCCGCTTCAACGAAGACAACAACGAAGAGGCAGGCGAACACTTCACCCCGCGCGACGTCGTGCAGCTCATGGCCAAGCTGCTGTTCCTGCCGGTGGCCGACCGGATCGAGTCCAGCACCTATTCGCTCTACGACGGCTCCTGCGGTACCGGCGGCATGCTCACCGTGGCCGAGGAAGCCTTGCACGAACTGGCAGAGGAACACGGCAAGGAAGTGTCGATCCACCTGTTCGGGCAGGAAATCAGCGACGAAACCTACGCCATCTGCAAGGCCGACCTGCTTCTGAAGGGTGAAGGTGCGGAGGCCGAGAACATCGTCGGTGGCGCGGACAAATCGACCCTGTCCGCCGACCAGTTCCGCAGCCGCGAATTCGATTTCATGATCTCCAACCCGCCCTACGGCAAGAGTTGGAAGACCGATCTGGAGCGCATGGGCGGCAAGAAGGAATTCAACGACCCGCGTTTCATCGTCAGCCACGCGGGCAACGCCGAGTTCAAGCTCATCACCCGTTCCAGCGACGGGCAGCTCATGTTCCAGGTGAACAAGCTGCAAAAGATGAAGCACAACACGCCCAACAACAACCTCGGCAGCCGCATCGCGCTGGTGCATAACGGCTCGGCGCTGTTCACCGGAGATGCAGGCCAGGGCGAGAGCAACATCCGCCGCTGGGTGCTGGAAAACGACTGGCTCGAAGCGATCATCGCCCTGCCGCTCAACATCTTCTACAACACCGGCATCGCCACCTACATCTGGGTGCTGGCCAACCAGAAGGCCGCACACCGCAAGGGCAAAGTGCAGTTGATCGACGCATCGCAGTGGTTCCAGCCGCTGCGCCGCAACCTCGGCAAGAAGAACTGCAAACTGAGTGATGCCGACATTGCCCGCATCCTCGACCTCTACCTCGGCGAGGCGCAGGAATCGGCCCAGTCCAAATGGTTCGATACCCAGGACTTCGGCTACTGGAAGATCACCGTCGAGCGCCCGCTGCGCCTCAAAAGCCAGCTCGCCGACGAGCGCATCGAACCCCTGCGTTTTGCCACCGGCGATGAGGCGCTGCGCGCCGAGATCTACGCCACCCACGGCGAGGCGCTCTACAGCGAGTTCGCCAGGCGCAAACCGGCCATCGAGGCATGGCTGAAAGGCGAGGACGAGAACGAAGACGACGACGGCGAAGACAGCGACAGCGGCGATGACAGCGACGCTCCCGCCGCGCGCAAGGCCGTGCCCGCCAGGCGCCGCAAGAAGCTGCTCGACGCCTCGACATGGCAGCGTGACAAGGGGCTGACGGAGGTGGCGCAACGGGCGCAGAAGGCACTGGGCAGCGCCGTGTTCGATGACCACAATAAATTCCGCTCCCGCTTCGATGCGGCCCTGAAGGCGCAGGGCGACAAGCTCGGCGCGCCGGAGAAGAAGGCCATCTACAAGGCGGTGAGCTGGCGCGACGAAGCCGCGCCGCCGGTCATTGCCAAGCGCAGCAAGCTCAAAGCGGGAGAGCATTTCGAGCCCGACTTCGATGGCGCGTACCTGGAGACGGTGGGCAAGGATCGCTTCATGGTCGAGTACGAACCCGACAGCGAACTGCGCGACACCGAGCAGGTGCCGTTGAAGGAGCCGGGCGGCATCGATGCCTTCTTCGCCCGCGAAGTGCTGCCGCACGCGCCGGACGCCTGGATCGCCACGGACAAGACGCAGATCGGCTACGAGATTTCGTTCGCCCGCTACTTCTACAAGCCCGCACCGCTGCGCACGCTGGCCGAAATCCGCGCCGACATATTCGCGTTGGAGCAGCAGAGCGAAGGTTTGCTGCACAAGATCGTGGGGGGCGCGTGATGACGGCGGCGAGCGTATACCCGAACTACCGGCAGCCGAAGATGCGCTGGTTGCCGACTGTGCCGGAACACTGGAACGAGCAACGCGCCAAGACCTTTTTCCGCGAGGTGGATGAGCGCTCGAAGACCGGACAGGAAGAACTGCTGTCGGTGTCTCACCTCACTGGCGTTACCCCGCGTAGTCAGAAGAAGGTCACGATGTTCAAGGCTGCGAGCTACGTTGGCTCCAAACTGTGCCGTCCGGGCGACATAGTCATCAACACGCTGTGGGCGTGGATGGCGGCGCTTGGTACGAGCAGGCACGTGGGCATCGTTAGTCCGGCCTATGGCGTGTACCGCCCGCACCACGCCGACAGCTTCAACCCGGCGTATCTCGATTACCTGTTGCGCACCCGCGCCTACGTCGCCGAATATATCGGGCGCTCGACGGGTATCCGATCCTCGCGCCTGCGCCTGTACCCGAACCAGTTCCTCGACATCGCACTGATCCAGCCCCCGCGCCCCGAGCAAGACCAGATCGTCGCCTACCTGCGCGCGCAGGATGCACACATCGCCCGCTTCATCAAGGCCAAGCGCGACCTCATCAAGCTGCTGACCGAACAGAAGCTGCGCATCATCGACCACGCTGTCACGCGCGGCCTTGATTCATCAGTGGCGCTGAAGCCGTCCGGCATTGAATGGCTGGGCGAGGTGCCGGAGCATTGGGAAGTGCAACGGCTGAAGAATGTTGCCGACGTTGTTCTGGGCAAGATGCTGACCACCGAGGCCAAGGGGGGCGATGGAGATTTCAAGCCCTATTTGCGCTCCACCAATGTGCAATGGCTCAAACCGGATGTGCGCGACGTGAAGGAAATGTGGATTGCCAAGGCCGAGATGGCACAGCTTCGCGTTCGCAAAAATGACTTACTGGTCAGCGAAGGAGGTGAAGTTGGCCGTGCCTGTATGTGGAACGATGAACTGCCGGAGTGCTACATCCAGAACTCCGTGCATCGGGTTGCCGCTAAGCCAACGATGCTGCCGGATTTCCTGTTTTACCAGTTCTTCGCCTTTGGCAAGCGTGGCCGCTTCAATGCCATCGTGAACCGCGTCAGCATCGCGCACCTGACGCGCGAAAAGCTCGTGACGATTCCGTTCACCGTCCCTCCCATCAAGGAACAAAAAGCAATCTGCCGCTGGATTACCAACGAATGCCAGCCGCTGGACGACGCCATCGCCCGCACCGAAGAAGAAATCAAGCTGATCCGCGAATACCGCGACCGCCTGATTGCCGATGTGGTCACCGGCCAAGTGGACGTGCGAAGCTGGCAGCCCGGCCCGGAGGACGTGGCGGACGACGCGGCGTTGGCGGCGCTGGGCGATGACGACGCAGGCAGCCCTGACGAGGAGGACGCCGATGGCGACGAGTAAGAAAACGATCTCCCGCAAGAAACTCGCACCGGCGGTGCGAAAACCCGCCGTCCTGCTGACCGAACTGCGCGGCCTGATCGAATCCGCCCGCCAGCACGTCGCACAGACGGCCAATGCCACGCTAACCATGCTGTACTGGCATGTTGGCCAGCGCATCCGGCGCGAAGTACTGCAAGACGGGCGAGCAGGCTATGGCGAGGAGATTCTTGCGACGTTGTCGCAAGAATTGGCGAAGGACTACGGCAAGGGTTTCAATGTGTCGGCGTTGACCCGCATGGTCAAATTCGCCGAAGCGTTCCCGGACGAAAACATTGTCGCGACACTGTCGCGAGAATTGAGCTGGAGCCACTTCGTCGAAATCCTGCCGCTCAAACAGCCGCTGGAACGCGAGTATTACGCCGAACTCTGCCGCGTGGAGCGCTGGAGCGTGCGCACCCTGCGCGAGCGCATCGGCAGCCAGTTGTATCTGCGCACGGCCATCGCCAGGCAGCCCGAGGCGGTGGTGAAAGCGGAAATCAGCCACTTGCGAGACGGCGGCCAGATGACGCCCGACCTGGTTTTCCGCGATCCGTACATGCTGGATTTCCTCGGCTTGCCGCACGACTACAGCGAGCGCGATCTGGAAGACGCCATCCTGCGCGAGATGGAGAGCTTCCTGCTGGAGCTGGGCGTGGGCTTCACCTTCGTGGCGAGGCAGAAGCGCATCAGCGTCGGCGCGGATGATTTCTATCTCGACCTGCTGTTCTACCACCGCCACCTGAAACGGCTGGTAGCGGTGGAGTTGAAGCTGGAGAAGTTCCAACCCGCGCACAAGGGACAGATGGAGCTTTACCTGCGCTGGCTCGACCAGCACGACCGCGCCGCAGGCGAGGAGCCGCCCATCGGCCTGATTCTGTGCGCCGCCAAGGATGCCGAGCAGGTCAAGCTGCTGGACATGGAAGCGTCCAACATCCGCGTGGCGGAATATCTGGCGCACATCCCGGACATGAAGGTGTTGCAGGCGCAGTTGCATCGCGCGGTGGAACTGGCCCGCGAACGCGCCGCACGAGGCGTGTTGCCGGGCAAGAGGAAGGAAGACACCGATGGTGAAGAAAACTGACCAACCCACGCCCGTCGATCTGGCGGAAGGCGCGCCAACTATCCGGAATTTCCGGAGAGTTCAAGCCAATCCGCTGCGCCTTGATTCGTCGCGCAAGAATAAGGGAGACGATGCATGAAACCCACCGACACCAGTGAAAAAGCGTTGGAGCAATTGATCGTGCGCCATCTGGCGGGCATCAGCGAGCATCCGCCGGTGACGCCAAACGCCGTTCGTGAATCAGAGGCCGTATATGCCCCCGGTGGCTATGTGCTGGGCCGGGCCAGCGACTACAACCGCGACGTGGCGCTGGATGTGGCGCAGTTGCTAGCCTTCTTGCAGGCCACCCAGCCCAAGGCGGTAGACACGCTGGAACTGTCGGCGGACGGCATCAAACGCACCCAGTTCCTGCACCGCCTGCAGGGCGAGATCACCAGGCGCGGTGTGGTGGACGTGCTGCGCAAGGGTGTGAGCCACGGGCCGGTACACGTCGATCTCTACAAGCTGCTGCCCACGCCGGGCAATGCCGCCGCAGCGGAGGCCTTCGGGAAGAACATTTTCAGCGTGACCCGGCAGGTGCGCTACAGCAACAGTACTGGGAACGACGGCGGCAACGAACTGGACTTGGTGGCCTTCATCAACGGCCTGCCGGTGCTGACCTTCGAGCTGAAAAACTCGCTGACCAAACAGACGGTGGCGGACGCCATCGTGCAGTACCAGACCACGCGCAGCCCGCAGGAGCTGCTGTTCCAGTTGGGGCGCTGCGTGGCGCACGTCGCGGTCGATGACGCAGAGGCTGCGTTCTGCACCGAGCTGAAGGGCAAGGCATCGTGGTTCCTGCCGTTCAACCAGGGCTGGAACAGTGGCGCGGGCAATCCGCCCAACCCGGATGGTTTGAAGACCGACTACCTGTGGAAACAGGTGCTGACCCGCGAGTCGCTGGCCAACATCATCGAGAGTTACGCGCAGGTGGTGGAAGAGGAAGAAGCGGACGCCAGCGGCAAGAAATGCAAGAAGCGCAAGCAAATCTTCCCGCGCTTCCATCAGTTGCGCACGGTGCGCGCCCTGCTGCGCCGCGCCCACGATGACGGCGTGGGCAAGCGCTACCTGATCCAGCATTCGGCGGGCAGCGGCAAGAGCAACACGATTGCCTGGCTGGCGCACCAGCTGGTGGGGCTGCGCACTGCCGCAGACCCGCTCACGGCGCAATTCGACTCCATCATCGTCATCACCGACCGGCGCGCGCTGGACACGCAGATCGCCCGCACCATCAAGGGTTACGACCACGTGGCGGCGATCTTCGGCCACTCCGACAACGCGCAGGAGCTGCGTGAGTACCTGCGCCGGGGCAAGAAGATCATCGTCACCACGGTGCAGAAATTTCCGTTCATCCTCGATGAGCTGGGTGACCTTAGCGACAGGAAATTTGCGCTGTTGATCGACGAGGCGCATTCCAGCCAGGGCGGCAAGACCACGGCGCGGATGCACGAAGCCCTCGGCGGCAAGGTGGCCGAGGAGGAGTTCGAGGAGGACAGCACGCAGGACGCGGTCAACGCGGAAATCGAGAAGCGCATCGCCTCGCGCAAGCTGCTGGTCAACGCCAGTTACTTCGCGTTCACCGCCACACCCAAGAACAAGACGCTGGAGTTGTTCGGCGAGAAGACCTTGGTCGGCGACAAGGTGCAGTTCCGCTCGCCCGAAGAACTGACCTACACCACCAAGCAGGCCATCCAGGAGAAGTTCATCCTCGACGTGGTGGAGAACTACACCACCTACGACAGCTTCTACCAGGTGGCCAAGACGGTGGCGGACGACCCGGAATTCGACAAGGTGAAGGCGCTGAAGAAAATTCGCCACTACGTCGAATCGCACGACAAGGCCATCCGCCGCAAGGCCGAGATCATGGTCGATCACTTCATCGCGCAGGTCGCGGGCAAGCAGAAAATCGGCGGCAAGGCGCGGGCGATGATCGTGTGCAACGGCATCGCGCGGGCCATCGATTACTGGCGCGAGATATCGGACTACCTCACCCAGATCAAGAGCCCGTACAAGGCCATCGTGGCGTACTCAGGTGACTTCGAGATTGCCGGCCAGAAGAAGACCGAGGCCGATCTCAACGGGTTTCCGAGCAAGGACATTCCGGCCAATCTCAAACAAGACCCGTATCGCTTCCTGATCGTCGCCAACAAGTTCGTCACCGGCTTCGATGAGCCCTTGCTGCACACGATGTACGTGGACAAGCCGCTGGCGGGCGTGCTGGCGGTGCAAACCCTGTCACGCCTGAACCGCGCGCACCCGCAAAAGCACGACACTTTCGTGCTCGACTTCGCCGACAACGCCGAGGCGGTGAAAGCGGCGTTCCAGGACTACTACCGCGCCACCATCCAGACCGGCGAAACCGATGCCAACAGGCTGCACGACCTGAAGGCCGAACTCGACGGGCAGCAGGTGTACAGCTGGCAGCAGGTAGAAGACTTGGTGGCGCTGTACTTGAGCGGCGCAGACCGGGACAAACTCGATCCCATCCTCGATGCTTGCGTGGCCGAATACGCCGACAAGCTCGGTGAGGACGATCAGGTCAAGTTCAAGGGCAAAGCCAAGGCCTTCGTGCGCAGCTACGGCTTTCTTGCCGCGATCCTGAGCTACGGTCACCCGACGTGGGAGAAGCTGTCGATCTTCCTGAATTTCCTCATCCCCAAGCTGCCCGCGCCCAAAGAGGAAGACCTCTCCAAGGGGGTGCTGGAGACCATCGACATGGACAGCTCCAGGGTGGAGGCCAAGGCGGCGCTGAAGATGGCGATGGACGATGCCGACGCCACGGTCGATCCAGTGCCGCCGGGCGGCGGTGGCGGCAAGGGCGAGGCAGACATCGACAAACTCTCCGCGATCATCAAGACCTTCAACGACCTGTTCGGCAACATCGAGTGGAAGGACGAAGACAAGATCCGCAAGGTCATCGCCGAGGAGATCCCGGCGCGGGTGGCGCAGGACAAGGCGTACCAGAACGCGCAGGCGAACTCCGACAGGCAGAACGCCAGGCTGGAGCACGACAAGGCGCTCAACCGCGTGGTGCTGGAGCTGCTGTCCGACCACACCGAGCTGTTCAAGCAGTTCAGCGACAACCCCAACTTCAAGCGCTGGCTGACGGATACAGTGTTCGATGCGACCTATCACCCTGGCGCAACGCCATCAAAGACACCGCCAGCGATCGGTGCGGGTCAGTAATGACGATAGAGGAATGGAGATGAGCCTGAATTTGGTGAAAATCATTATCGACTATCGAATTCCTCGTGGGCCAACTTCGGCTGCTTGGTGGCGGCAGAGATTGGCGGTCAGGACACATTGAAGGGACTACGGATGCTCTTCGCCGCCCATGGCATCGGCTTCATCAGGCTGGACGTGGACAGGCGGCTCCGGCCGCGCACGATGAATGCGGGGGAAATTGCGGGGGAAGTCCGGCTGCTGCCCCGAAATCACGGGCTGCTGTAAAAGGGCGGGGCTTTCTGATCTTGCCTTGCCAGCCTTGGCCGCACTCCCGCCATGTCATTTCTCTGCGCTCTGCATGGCTCCTGGCGCCCAGCGCTGTACGGCGGCAAGCGGACGGGCGCCGCGCGGGGCGGTAAATTCCCGCACCGGCGCAAAACCGGGCGCGGGTGTTTTCTCCGGCGGCAGCGCCTGTCCGCGTAGCGGCGAACCGGCTGGCAGCCTGTAACCGGGCGGCGCGGAAACATGCGGCTGTTCTGTTCGTATCTGTGCGTTATGGCTGACGAAATCGCCCTCCGCCCCATTTTTCGCAACACCGGGCGTACCGGAGCCGAGCAGCAGGTTGTTGACGGCGACAAGCCCGACG
Organism: Rhodocyclaceae bacterium; assembly: GCA_031555955.1. Taxonomy (GTDB): domain Bacteria; phylum Pseudomonadota; class Gammaproteobacteria; order Burkholderiales; family Rhodocyclaceae; genus Azoarcus. The sequence continues at coordinate 12,434 of JAVBTY010000087.1, forward strand.
CCCCCGGGAAAGTGCTCCCGCCAGATGTGCAAAAAACGTCCGCCGGAACGCCGCCGGTCGACCAGTGTATTGAACGCCAGATAAAGCCGGTTATCGGGCCAGACCGGTTTTTCCGCGCCATACGCCACCAGTGTGGCGTTGCCGGTGGCGCGCCCCTGCGCGATGATGTTGCCCACCACCACGGCCTGGCCGCCGTTGGGAAACTCCAGTTCGTAGGACGCCGCGCCATCCGCGCCGTCGTCAAGGCGGTTGTACAGGATGCGGCTTTCACGCGCGCGCGTTTTCAGCAGGTGGCCCCGGTAGCCGTGATGGAAGTAGCTGCCGGTAACGCTCAGCCGCGCGATCCGCCCCGCGTAGAGCAGGTGCGGCAGCAGACGGTCGTCATTGGGCGCGTGGGAAAACTCGCTGTCCTCGACGGCGAGTTCGGCGGCGGCGTCGTTCGAGGACAGAATGCCGGTCTGGTTGTCGTGAAAACGGCAGTTCTTCACGCGCAGCACGCCGCGCTCGAAGCGGATGCCCGCGCCGTTGCGGTCCGCCACGCGGGCGCCGCGGAATTCGATGTTTTCGATATCGAATTCGCCGTCGCGGATCACCCAGATCGCCTTGCCCTCGGCGCTGCGCCCATCAGCCGTCAGCACCGCACCCGCGCCCAGTCCGCGGATGATGAGCCGTTTCTGCTTCCACACGGCCACATCGCCACGGTATTCACCCTGCGTGATTTCCACCGTGTCGCCATCCCGCGCCATGCGCGCGGCATCGGCAATGCGTGTATAGGTTTCGCCCGGGCCGACGCGCAGGGTAGCTGCCAGCGCAGCCGCGCCCGCACATGACAGAAACGCAAAAATGCAGATGCGGAGCGCCCTGCCGCCTGTCTGCGGGCTGGCCGCGAACAGCGACGCGCCAGGCACGGCAGTCAGGTTAAAGATTTTTGGCGCTGAACGTGTCGCACATCCGCACGTCACCGCTCTTGTAGCCGCTCTGGAACCAGCGCTGGCGCTGCGCGCTGGTGCCGTGGGTGAAGCTGTCCGGCACTACGGCCCGGCCGGCGGAGCGTTGCAGTGCGTCGTCGCCGATTTTTTCCGCAGCGTTCATCGCCGCCTCGATATCGCCCGGATCGAGCCAGCGCCGGGATTCCTGCGAGTGATGCGCCCACACGCCGGCGAAACAGTCGGCCTGCAGTTCCATGCGCACGCTCAGCGCGTTGCCCTGCGCCTCACTCGCGCGGCTGCGCGCGGCATGAACCTTTTCGGCAATACCCAGTTCGTTCTGCACGTGGTGTCCGACCTCATGCGCAATCACATAGGCCTGGGCGAATTCGCCCGGCGCGCCAAGCTGGTTCTTGAGCGTGTCGTAAAAATTGAGATCGATATAGACCTTTTTGTCGGCAGGACAGTAGAACGGCCCCATGGCCGCCTCCCCGGTTCCGCAGGCGGTGGGGGTCGCGTCGCTGAACAGCACCAGTCTCGGCGCCTGGTAGGCGCTTCCGCCGCGCTGGAAAATGTCGCTCCACACCACTTCGGTATTGCGCAGCACCGTGGAAACGAATGCCGCCTCACGGTCGTCACCGGGCGGGCGTTGCGCCGGACCGTCGTAACGCTGCTGCACCGACGATGCAGGCTGCCCGCCGCCCAGCAGGCCAAGCACGGTAAACGGGTCGATGCCAAAGACCCAGCCCGCGACCAGCGCCACCGCAACCGTGCCCAGACCCACGCCGCGCCCGCCCCCGGGCAGGCGCCTGAAGCCGCCACCGCCCGCACCGCGCCGGTCCTCGACGTTATCCGACTGCTCGTTACCTTCCCATCTCATGATCCGCTCCAAAAACCGCCTTTCCAGATGCAATAGTATGCTGCCACACCCGTCCGGCAAAACCCGTCGAGCGTACCCGGGCACAGCGTATGCCGGGGCTGGAGCTTTCATGCCGGATGGCCGGTGCGGGCCGGTGCGTCCCTGCTGCCGCACTTTTGGCCGCCACGCGAACTATGCGCCACTGGCAGGCCGGATCACGCACGGCGGCCGGCACGCTGTCTTTCACCGCCCGCAACAGCGCCTGTTGCCTGAACGTTTTACTGCACGGCTGACGCCTGGCCTGACCTTCCGTGAAGCGGGGCTGGATCACTTCCTGCATCGCACCGTAAAAAACCGGCTTTACCCAGACAAATCACTCCGCTGGACCAAACCCGATCAGAAGCTCCTTATTGTGTGCTTGATTTATAAGGGTTTTGGATTGACAGCCTGGAGGATATCAAGGATGATTTCTCGCCTCCCCTTCTGGTGCTTCTATCCTTGCGCGCGCTGAAATTTTTTGTTGTCCTGTTGTGGCTGGCAGTGCTGCCGTGGCAGCAGGCGTCGGCTGCGTCCCTGTCCGCGCGGCCCATTCCGGCCGCGGCGAAAAAGGTGGAAATGACGTTCTATGGCTCGGCGCGCGTGCTGGTGGATGGGGCGGTCTATCTGCTTGTCCCGAGCACGCAGATCCGCGCGCAGAACAACCTGATCACCCCGTTCTCCCATATACGCGGCGCCTACCATGCCCGCGTGCTGCTTGATGCCAGCGGGCAACTTCACCGGGTCTGGCTCCTGACGCCAGAAGAGGTGGCGGCGAAAGCCTGGAAGCGGTACCCGGTTTTTCCTCATGACGAAGTTATATATCCGCACGTTCGGGTGCCAGATGAACGAGTACGATTCCGACCGGATGGCGGATGTGCTCGGCGCGACGGAGAATCTGGCGAAGACGGACGATCCAGCCCAGGCCGACGTCATTCTGTTCAACACCTGCTCGGTGCGCGAGAAGGCGCAGGAGCGGGTGTTTCACGATCTGGGCCGGGTGCGGCACCTGAAGCGGCAGAATCCGGACCTGATCATCGGCGTCGGCGGCTGCGTGGCGAGCCAGGAAGGGGCGGCGATCGTCGCGCGCGCGCCTTACGTGGATGTGGTGTTCGGCCCGCAGACACTGCACCGTCTGCCGGATCTGATCGCCGCACGGCGGCGCAGCGGGCAGCCGCAGGTGGATATCTCTTTTCCTGAAATCGAGAAATTCGACGCACTGCCTCCGGCGCGGGTCGAGGGCGGCAGCGCGTTCGTGTCGATCATGGAAGGCTGCTCGAAGTACTGCACGTATTGCATCGTGCCGTACACCCGCGGCGAGGAGGTGTCGCGCCCGCTGGACGATGTGCTGACCGAGGTGGCGGGCCTGGCGGAACAGGGGGTGAAGGAAGTCACGCTGCTGGGGCAGAATGTGAATGCCTGGCGCGGCGCGCTGGGCCGGGATGGCGGCGAGCACGGCGATTTCGCCTTTCTGCTCGAATGCGTGGCGGAAATTCCCGGCATTGAGCGTCTGCGCTACACCACATCGCATCCCTGCGAAATGAACCAGCGCGTGTTCGACGCCTACGCCAGGCTGCCCAAGCTGGTGTCGCATCTGCATCTGCCGGTGCAGTCCGGCTCCGACCGCGTGCTGGCGGCGATGAAGCGCGGCTACACCGTGCTCGAATACAAGTCGGTGGTGCGCAAGCTGCGCGCGGCGCGGCCAGACCTGTCGCTGTCGTCCGATTTCATCGTCGGCTTCCCCGGCGAGACGGAAGAGGATTTCGAGCGCACGATGCGTCTGATCGATGAAATCGGCTTCGATACCTCGTTCAGCTTCGTCTACAGCGCGCGCCCCGGCACGCCCGCTGCGGAACTGGCCGACCCGGTGCCGCAGGACACCAAGCTGCGCTGGCTCGCGCGGCTGCAGAAGCGCGTGGAAGAACAGGCGCAGGCGATCAGCGAGACAATGGTCGGCACGGTGCAGCGCATCCTCGTCGAAGGGCCGTCGAAAAAGAACGCGGAGGAATTCTCCGGCCGCACGGACAACAACCGCGTGGTCAACTTTCCCCTGCCCTTCGCCGCTTCGCCCGCGGACTGCGCGCGCCTTTCCGGCCAGTTCGTCGAAGCGCGCATCACCGCCGCGCTGCCGCACAGCCTGCGCGGCGAAATCGTGACGCGCGAATCCTGATGGCGCGCGCCCTGGAGCTGTCCCTGGCCCCGGCGGACAACGCCCGTCTGGCCAACCTGTGCGGCGCGCTGGACGAAAACCTGCGCCAGATCGAACGCGCCTTCGATGTCGCCATCGCGCGCCGGGGCGAACACTTCAGCATCGGCGGCGACCCGGCGCAGGCCCAGCGCGCGGCGCAGGCGCTGCGGCAGTTCTACGACCAGGCCGAAGTGCACCTGCCGCTGGAAGACCTCCAGCTTGGCCTGGTCGAAATCGCCAGCCGCGCCGCCACGGTGATGCCGCTCGCGCCCACACTGCTTACGCGCCGGGGCGATCTGCACGGACGCACGCCGCGCCAGGTGGAGTACCTGCGCAACATCCAGGAGCACGACATCACCTTCGGCATCGGTCCCGCCGGCACCGGAAAAACCTTTCTCGCGGTGGCGAGCGCGGTCGATGCCTTCGAGCGCGGCCTGGTCGAACGCATCATCCTCACCCGCCCGGCGGTGGAAGCGGGCGAGCGGCTCGGTTTCCTGCCCGGCGATCTGGCGCAGAAGGTCGATCCCTACCTGCGGCCGCTGTACGACGCGCTTTACGACCTGATGGGTTTCGACCGCGTGGGCAAACTGTTCGAGCGCGGCAGCATCGAGGTCGCGCCCCTCGCGTTCATGCGCGGGCGCACGCTCAACAATGCCTTCATCATTCTCGACGAAGCGCAGAACACCACGCCGGAGCAGATGAAAATGTTCCTCACCCGTATCGGCTTCGGCGCCCGGGCGGTGGTTACGGGCGACCTGACGCAGATCGACCTTCCGCGCGACAAGCGCAGCGGGCTGCGGGAAGCCTGCCGGGTGCTGGCGAAGGTGCGCGGACTGGCCTTCACCGAATTCCAGAAAGAAGATGTGGTGCGCCACCCGCTGGTGGCGCGCATCGTCGAAGCCTACGACGAGGCTACAAACCACGAGGCAGCGCGCAAAACCGCGCGGGAAGCCGCTATGCGCGAGAAAATCGGGTACGAAGAAGGCGGGCGCGAAGATTCACGGGATGCGGAATTTACGGAAAGCAGGCGGGCCAATGGCCAGAAAGACGGCAGCGCATCCTGAAATCTTCGCCGTCGCCGCGGACGGTGCGCGCACGCCGCTCGATGCGGAGCGGATCGAAATCCGCTTCGGCCGCCGCCGTCTGTCACTCGCCGTCGCGCCGGGCGCGCTCGCCATCGAAGCCAGCGCAGCCGGAAAGGCGGATGCACCCGCGCTCGCCATCCAGGCCGATACCCATAACCGCCTCGTCGTGCGTCTGGCCGCGCGCCGCGCCACGCCCGCCGTTCTGCCGCCCTCCCTTGCGCTGACCGTGCAGAAGGCGCTGGAAGACGAAGAGCGCGAAAGCGCGCCGAAAAAACGCCAGATCCGCCGCTGGGCGCGCGCTGCGCTGCGCCGCAACGCCGAAGTCACGGTGCGGCTGGTGGGCGAGGACGAAGGGCGCGAACTCAACCGGGGTTTCCGCGGCAAGGATTACGCCACCAACGTACTCACCTTCGTTTATGACGATGCGGACGGGGATGCGCGCGCGCCCCTGCGCGGCGATCTGGCGCTGTGCGTGCCGGTGGTCGTGCGCGAAGCGGCGGCACAGGGCAAAACGGCCGGGGCGCATTTCGCCCATCTGGTGGTGCACGGCATGCTGCATCTGCAGGGCTACGGGCATGACGATGACGCCGAAGCCGCCGTCATGGAAGGGCTGGAAAAGGACATCCTGCAAGCACTCGGCTACGCCGATCCTTACGCGGAAACCGGTTCCGCCTGAGCACACCCCCGGTTCATACGGCAGGCAAAAAAATGGCACCCAGAAAGCCTGGATGCCAAACTCCACTGAGGGAGAGGGAGCCGGATTCGTCCAGCGCAGAAACGCGCGGACAGAATTCAGGACGGAGCGGCCCGTTTCAGGCCGGCTCCGCGATTAACTTCAGGCGGCCTTGCGCCAGGGTGCGTCAGCCTGCTGCTGTTCCGGGTTCCGCTGGCGCATGCCGAATGCGGCAACGAGGTCTTCCAGCGCGATCAGCGGCAGCCGCCACAGGGCGTGCTGGCTGCGGACGATCGAGGTCACCCGCGGCGTACAGGCGCTCTGTTTTTCCTTGTCGAGCAGGCGCTGGAAGGCATCCATGGAAGCGCTCCAGTATTCGGGACTGCCCACCCAGCCGGTCGCCGCCGTGGCCTGGCGGACTGCTTCGCGCCACAGCGCACAGGCGCGTTCGCGCGATACGCCAGCCTTGCTGGCATACCAGGGTAGAAGTTTGGGTGTTTTCATCAATATTCTCCTGTGGCCGTATGGGCCGCGATCAGGCCTTGTGGGCCCCTCCTGCAAACATTTTGCTGTGGCGCAAAAATATGTCTGCAACTTCATTTCTGCGCATTCTACGCACGTAAACAAATTCAATGTGTGAAATATTCGATCTTTTTGTTGCTGCGCACAAAATCAATTCTGGCTGCACTCCTGGAAAACCGCCGGGAATGCCGCAATGCAGCAAAACCGGGCAAACACCAGCCTGGCAGCCCGCCGCCGTTAGAATGGCGGTCTGAAAAGGACTGCTCCCATGCCCAATCTGCTCGCCAACCTGAACGAAGCGCAGCATGCCGCCGTTACGCTGCCGCCCCGCCCCGCGCTGATCCTGGCGGGCGCCGGGTCCGGCAAGACGCGCGTGCTGACCACGCGCATCGCGTGGCTGATCCAGTCCGGCCAGACCGATCCCAATGGTGTGCTGGCGGTCACATTCACCAACAAGGCAGCAAAAGAAATGCTCGCGCGCCTGTCGGCGATGCTGCCGATCAACCTGCGCGGGATGTGGATCGGCACCTTTCACGGCCTGTGCAACCGCATGCTGCGGGCGCACTACCGCGATGCCGGCCTGCCGCAGTTGTTCCAGATTCTGGACTCGGCCGATCAGCTCGGTGCGATCAAGCGCCTGCTGAAAACGCTCAACATCGACGATGAGAAATTCCCGCCGCGCGAGTTGCAGCATTTCATCAACGCCCAGAAAGAGGCATGCATCCGCCCCCATGCGGTCGAGGCCTGGGACGATTACACCCGCCGCCGCACGGAGCTCTACGCCGAATACGACAACCAGTGCCAGCGCGAAGGCGTGGTCGATTTCGCCGAACTGTTGCTGCGCAGCTTCGAACTATTGGAGCGCAACGAGCCGCTGCGGCGCCATTACCAGCGCCGCTTCCGCCACATTCTGGTGGATGAGTTCCAGGACACCAACCGGTTGCAGTACCGCTGGCTGAAGCTGCTTGCCGACGAAGGGCGGGAAGGTGGCGCGATATTGTTCTGCGTGGGCGACGACGATCAGTCGATCTACCGTTTTCGTGGTGCGGAAATCGGCAACATGCGTGATTTCGAGCGCGAATTCGGTGTACATGACGTGATCCGGCTGGAGCAGAACTACCGCTCCGGCGGCAACATCCTCGACGCCGCCAACGCGATCATCCGCAACAACGCCAATCGCCTGGGCAAGAATTTGTGGACCGACCGTGGCGCGGGCGAGCCGATTCGCGTGTTCGAGGCTTTCGCCGATACCGACGAGGCGCGCTGGATCGTGGAGGAAATCCAGTCGCTGGTGCGCGACGGCGGCACGCGCGCGGAAATGGCCCTG
>JAVBTY010000031.1:0-2832 GCA_031555955.1 Rhodocyclaceae bacterium
GTCACCGTCATGGCCGAGCTGCTGTCCTCTTCCGACGGTGTGGGCGCCATGCTGGCGGTGGCCCGCTCGCAACTGGACACCACCGCCACACTGGCGTGGATCGCCGCCGTCGTCGGAAGTCTGCTGTTGCTCGAATACGGCCTGCTGGAGCCGGTCAAGCGCGAACTGGAGCGCTGGCGGGAGGCGGGCGCATGACGGCGATCACACCCGATGGCCTGCCGTCCCTGCAAGTGCGCGCCTTGCGCCACGCCTACGGCCCGGACACCGTGCTCGACGGCATCGACTTCGAACTGCGGCGCGGGCAGGTACTGGCGCTGGTCGGCCCCTCCGGCTGCGGCAAGACGACGCTGCTGCACCTGTGCGCGGGACTGCTTACCCGGCAAAACGGCGAAATCCGCAACGGCTTCCAGCGTACGACCGTCATGTTCCAGCAGCCGCGCCTGCTGCCCTGGCTGTCCGCCCGCGACAACATCGCCCTGGGCCTGAAAGCGCGCGGCCTGCCGCGCGCGCCGCGCCGGCAAATGGCGGACGGCATCGGCCACGCGCTGGAACTGGATGTGGCGGCGCTGGCACGCTATCCGGGCGAGCTTTCCGGCGGCATGCAAAGCCGGGTGGCGCTTGCCCGCTCGCTGGTGCTGGAGCCCGATCTGCTGTTGATGGACGAGCCCTTCAGCGCGCTCGACATCGGCCTGAAAAGCCAGTTGCACCGGTTGCTGCTCACGCGTCAGGCGGAACAGGGCATCGCCGTGCTGATGATCACCCACGACCTGATGGAAGCCGTGCGCCTGGCCGATACCGTGCTGGTGATGGCCGCTGCGCCGGGCCGGATCGTGCATCGCCATAACCCCGGCGGCGCCGCGCTCGACCGCGACGACGCAACGGTTTACGCGCGTACAGCCGACCTGCTGCAGACACCGGCCGTGCGCCAGGCCTTCGGTTTCGAGGCCGCGCCGCAGACTGCCCCTGCCGCTGGCGCAGAGATCACACCGCAGACGCCGCACGCAAAAAGCGCCTTCTCATGCTGACGCCCCCTTCGCTGCGCCTGCTCTCACCCGCACACCCGCTGTGGTACTGCGCCATGCGGCCTTTTTTCCTGCTGGGCGCGGTCTCGGCCGTGGGGCTGCTGGCGCTGTGGACCGGCATGCTGGCCGTCGGCTGGCCAGTGCCCGCGGTGGCGGGCGGGCCGCTGGCGTGGCACGCGCACGAAATGCTGTTCGGCTTCGCGCTGGCGGCGGTGGCGGGTTTCGTTCTCACCGCAGTGCCGGAATTTACCTCCACGCCCGAAGTACCGCTCCGCCGCGTGCGCCTGTTCGTCGCGCTGTGGCTGCTGGGCCGGCTCGGCTTCTGGTCGTCGGGCCTGCCCGCGCCGTGGGGCGGCGCGGCGCTGCTGCTCGCCGCCGCCGCGCATACCGGCCTGCTGCTCGGGCTCGCCGCCACGATCGCGCCGCGCATCTGGGCCGATCCCGGGCGGCGGCATCTTTCCTTCGTCTGGGTACTGCTTGCCTGGACGGGGCTGGCCGCGGGCTTTTACGCTGAAACCTGGCAGGGCGGCGCGGGCCTGCGCTGGCTCAATGCCGCGCAGGGGCTGCTCGCCGTGCTGGTTGTCGTCAGCATGAGCCGCATCTCGATGCGCATCGTCAACCGCGCCATTGAAGAAGCCGGACTGGCCGCTATCTATCTGGCGCGCCCGCCCCGGCGCCACCTCGCCACGCTGTGCATCGTGCTGTATTCAGGCGCTGAATTTTTCTTCCCCGCCCACCGGGTAACGGGCTGGCTGGCGCTGGCCGCCGCCGCCGCGCTCTTTAACCTGCAGGGCGACTGGCATGTCGGCCGCCCGCTGCTGCGCCGCTGGCCGCTGATGCTGTATCTGGCTTACGTTTTCATGGCGTCGGGCTATGCGCTGGCGGGCGTTGCGCTGCTCTCCGGCAGCCTCCCCGCGAGCGCGGGCAAACACCTGCTGGCTATCGGCGGGATCGGGCTGGGCATTTACATGGCGAACTGCATCGCCGGACGCGCGCACTGCGGTCTGGCGTTCGACAACCGCCTCTGGGCGCCGCTGGGCGCGGCGCTGCTCGCCTGCGCCGCCCTGCTGCGCGCCGCCGTCCCGTGGCTGGATGCGAATGCGCTGGCCGGGGCGGGCCTGTGCTGGATCGCCGCCTTCGCCCTGCTGCTCTTCCGGCTCGGCCCGGTGCTGGTCGGCCCGAGAAGCGATGGCCGCAGCGGCTGCGCGGGACCGGGCGGGACGGGCTGAACCGGGCGGGGTCGGGTTTTGTGCCGGACATCCGCCCGCGCCCGGTGGCCGCGAAGCCCTTCGGGCCTGACTGCTGTCATATTTTCAGGGTGTGGCCGCACGGTTCAATTTACAGGTGTCTGGCAAACCGTGCCCGCGCTGGATAAACTCGCGCTTCTGCCGAGGAGCGCTGCGACTCTGTCCGGAAACCTTTTCCGAAACGGGCCAGGCTCGGCAATCTTCAACGGCGCTCGCAAACCACCACCGGGTTTGCCGCGCCGTTTTCACTTGTTGCGCGTGGCACCCGGCTGAAATTCGAGGTATGCCATGCAAGCCGACCGCAGCGAAGAATTCCGCCAACACCTGGCCCGCCGCATTCTGATTCTCGACGGCGCAATGGGCACCATGATCCAGCAGCACAGGCTGGGCGAGGCCGATTACCGTGGCGAGCGCTTCGCCGGGCATCCGCGCGATCTCAAGGGCAACAACGATTTGCTGGTGCTGACGCGGCCGGACGTGGTGGGCGGCATCCATCGCGCCTACCTCGAAGCCGGCGCCGACATCATCGAAACCTGCTCCTTCAACGCCACGCGGGTGTCGCA
>JAVBTY010000071.1:0-6779 GCA_031555955.1 Rhodocyclaceae bacterium
CGCCTTCAGGCGGCCGTGAACGAGGCCCACGCGCAGTTCGGGCAGCGCGGCGGCGAGCGCCTCGAAGGTTTCTAGGGCGGTCTTCAACTGCAGGGCCTCGGACTCCTCGATCAGCGGGCAAACCCAATAGGCTTGCCGGCCTTCGAGGCAGGCGGCGCGCACGCGGCCGATCACTTCGTCACGGCGCGCCTCGGCGGCAAGCTTTGTGAGAATGGGCGTGCGCCCAGGGGGCAGTTCGTCGAGCACCGAAACGTCGAGGTCGGCGTAGTGGGTCATCGCCAGCGTGCGCGGAATCGGCGTGGCTGACATCATCAGCATGTGCGGGCGCACTTCTCCTCCGGCGTGGGCCTGCCCACCCTTTTCACGCAGGGCGAGGCGTTGGCGCACGCCGAAGCGGTGCTGTTCGTCGACAATGGCGAGCGCGAGCCGGGGCAGCGTTACCGGATCTTCGACGAGCGCGTGGGTGCCGACCGCGAGCAGCACTTCGCCAGCGGCAAGGCGCGCCAGTTCCGCTTCGCGCTCGCGTTTTTTCCGGCTGCCCGACAGCCACGCCACCTCCAGGCCGAGTGGCGCCAGCCATGCGGCGAGCTTGCGGTAGTGCTGTTCGGCAAGGATTTCGGTGGGCGCCATCAGTGCCGCCTGCCAGCCGTTTTCCGCCGCTTGCAGCATCGCCAGCGCGGCGACGATGGTCTTGCCGCTGCCGACGTCGCCTTGCAGCAGGCGCTGCATCGGATGCGCGCATGCCAGATCGGCGGCGATTTCTTTCGCCGCCCGCGCCTGTGCGCCGGTGAGGCGGAAGGGCAGCGCCGTGGTCAAGGCCGTGGTCAACCGCGATTGCGGCGTCAGCGCCACCGCGCCGCGCGCGCGGCGGGCGTTGTAGGCGCGGCGCAGGCAAAGTTGCTGCACCAGCAGTTCCTCGAACTGAATCCGTCGCCACGCCGGGTGGTCGCGGTTTTCCAGCGCCATGGCGTCGGCATCCGGTGGCGGCCGGTGCAGTGCCAGGATGGCTTCGGCGAAACCCGGCAGGTCGAGTGCGGCGCACTCCGCCGTCGGCAGCAATTCATCCAGTTTTTCGCTTTCCAGCGCGCGGTCGATCAATTTGCGCAGCGTCGCCTGACCCAGGCCGGCGGTGGTCGGGTAGACCGGCGTCAGCGCTTCGGGCAAGCCTTCGTCGGGGGCGACCGGCTTCACCCTGGGGTGCACCATTTCGTCGCCGAAAAAACCGCCGCGCACGTCGCCGAACAGGCGCACGCGGCGGCCCGGTTCGAGCTGCTTCTGCTGCGACGGGTAAAAATGCAGCCAGCGCGCCACCAGGGCGCCGGATGCATCGCGGATGCGGGCGACGAGCTGGCGGCGCGTGCGTAGCGTGACTTCGCAGGAGACGACCTCGCCTTCGACCTGCGCCGGAAAGCCGGCGCGCGCGGTGGCGATGGGCGTCAGCCGGGTTTCGTCCTCATAGCGCAGCGGCAAGTGCAGAATGAGGTCGCGCGGGCCGTGAATATCCAGCTTCGCCAGCCGCGCGGCCAGTTGTGCGCCCACACCCGCCCAGCCGCGGGCGGTACGCGGCGAAACGGCGGCATCGTCGCGGGCGGACACGTCGGTGGCGGAAAAGCGCGGTTTCAGCCGAGCACGAGCACGGCGTCGGCCTCCACGACCGCGCCGCGAGGCAGTTCCTTGACGCCGACGGCGGCACGCGCCGGATAGGGCTCGGTGAAATAGCGCGCCATCACTTCATTCACCTTGGCGAAATTGGCCAGATCGGTCAGGTAGATGGTGAGCTTGACGGCGTCGGCCAACGAACCGCCGCTGGCTTCGGCGACCGCGCGCAGGTTTTCGAACACGCGCACCGTTTGCGCCTCGAAGCCGTCGACAAGCTGCATCGTGACCGGATCGAGACCGATCTGGCCGGAGAGGTAGACCGTGTTGCCGGCCTTCACTGCCTGCGAATAGGTGCCGATGGCGGCGGGGGCGTTCGGGGTGGAAACGATGCTGCGGCTCATGGGGCGATCCTTGTACGGGCGATGGAAGAGCCGCCATTCTAAACCCGGGCTGCGAGGCGGAATCCGTGCGGAGCGGGGAAAGGCGTGGCGGAAATCATCGCCTGGATGGTACTGCAGCGTTCATTCCCCGGGCCGCCCGTCCAGAAGCCTTTTGCAGACTTCGAAGCAGTCGTCGATATGCGAATTTCCAACGTATTTCATCGCGCCGAAGCCGATTGCCGCATTGATTCCCCAGCCCACCACGGGGACAAACCTTAAAGCCTGTCTGGCCACAGTCTGGCCAGCAACCTTCGTCAGCGCCCTGGTCACAAGCGTCTTCGTCACCGCCTGCCCGGCCAGGGCCATGCCGGCTCTTTTGATGAGCTGGTAAACGAGCTGCTTCGTCGCCAGGTCGTAGCCCTCGATCTGGTCCTGCGACAGCCCGAACTGCCTGTTTATCGCGGGAATCAGCTCAAGCATGATGGCGACATCAGCCGCGATATCCGCGCCGGGGAGCGGAAGCGCGGAAGTTCCGGCGGCCACCGAGGCCCTTTTCGTAACCATGGCGCGGCACGCTTTCCGGGCTTGTTCGAGATCGTCCATCGTGCGGATAAGCATCACCATTCCTTTCATCGGGAAACGAGGCCGGGCTGTCTGTTATCCCGCCCCGCAGCGCTGAAAACTTTACACGCGAATCGCGCCATCCGTTCAGGAGCAAAAGTGGCGGGCGCGGGCATCAGGCTATACGGCGGTTTCGCCCACCTCCGCCAGCCGCGCGCCGAGGCCGGAAAAACGCCGCACCGGCGTCGCGCAGGCGGCGGTGAAGACGGCGGCGGAACCGGCGAGGGTAACGTGGCGCGCGGCGCGGGTGACGGCGGTATAGAGCAGTTCGCGCGTGAGCACGCGCTGCACGGAACCCGGCAGCACAAACAGGACGTGGTCGAATTCGGAGCCCTGGCTTTTGTGCGCGGTGAGGACGAAGGCGGTGTCGTGGGCGGGCAGGCGCGTAGGGGCGATGGCGCGGCAGCCGCCACCGGCGGCGGGAAAGAACACGGCCAGGCGGCCGTTTTCCATCAGGCACAGGCCGGTGTCGCCGTTGTAGAGGCCGAGCGCGGGGTCGTTGCGCCGCACGATGACGGGACGCCCCGGGTACCACGGCGAGGCCGCGCCACGGCCGGGCGGGTGGGCGAGCGCGGCGCGCAGGGTGCGTTCCATGTGGCCGTTGAGGGCGGCGACGCCGCGCGGGCCGTTGTGCACGGCGGCAAGCGCGCGGAAGCGGTCGAAGGCGGCGAAGGCCTGTCGGGCATCGCTGGCGCTGGCGGCGCTGCCGCGTAGCGTGGCGATGGCGGCGATGTAGTCCGCGTAGCCCGCTTCGAGCCGGGCGAGCGTGGCTGCGCCGGGGCGGGGGGCATCGTCGTCGATCCATGTTGCGGCGGGGTCGCGCCCGGCGCGCAGCCAGCCGAGCGCGCGCGCGCCTTCTCCGGCGTTGATGTCGGCCGCGAGCCGGCCGATGCCGGAATCGCGCGCGAAGCGGTGGCTGCCAGCGAGCCAGACAACACAATCGGCCAGCGGCGCGCTTTCACCGGCGAGCTTCGGCAGCACGGCTTCCGGCACGCCCGCAAGGGCCGCGAGCCGTTGCGCGGTGGCGGCGCGGAAGCCGCAGACGGCGGTGAGTTCGCTGAACACGGCCCCGGCTTCGACGGCGGCAAGCTGATCCTTGTCGCCGAGCAGGATCAGCCGCGCGCCGGGCGGCACGGCGTCGAGCAGGCGGGTGGCGAGCGCGAGATCGAGCATGGAAGCCTCGTCGATCACCAGCACATCCACGGCCAGCGGGTTATCCGCGTTATGGCGGAAGCGGCCAGGTTCGGCGGTAACGCCAAGCAGCCGGTGCACGGTGTGGGCAACCTCCGGCAGGCGGGCGCGCAGTTCCACGGGCAGGGCCGCCGCACGCTGGCGCAGGGCTTCGAGCATGCGTGCGGCGGCCTTGCCCGTGGGCGCGGCAAGCGCGATGCGCAGGCCGGGCTCACGCGCCAGCAGGCAGCCGAGCAGCGCGGCGACGGTGGTGGTTTTGCCGCTGCCGGGGCCGCCGGAAATGAGGGTGAGGCGGTTATGCAGGGCGAGCGCGGCGGCGAGTTTTTGCCAGTCCGGCGCGGTTTCGCCCTGCGCCGTGGCCGCGCGCGGGGGAAAAAACGTATCGAGCCGGGCGCGCAGGTCATCATCACCGGCTGCGGTCTGCATGGCGTCCGCTGTCTGTATGGCGGGCTGCGCGGCCAGCGCGCGCAGGCGTCCGGCAAGGCGGCATTCAAGGTCGAAATGGCGGCGCAGATACAGGCGGCCAGCGGCGTCGAGCACCAGCGGGTGCGCCGTGGCGTGATCCATGCTGGCGGCGTCGGCGACGATGCCGCTGGCGAGCAGGCGCTGGCGTAGCACGGTGCGGGCTTCATCATCATCCGCCTGCGAATCATCCGCCAGCAGATCGAGCGGCAGGCAGACGTGGCCATCCGCGGTGGCGAGCGCCAGACGCCACGCGGCTTCGCGCAGCGCGGGCAGCGCGTGCGCCGGTGCGCCGGCGGCCTGCGCCCACTGCGCGGCGTGGGCGGCGAAACCGGCGGCGAGGTCGTGCCGGGGCTGCGCGAGAGGGGTCATGCCGGTTGCTCCGTGGCGGCGAACAGCTGGTCGAGCGCGGCGATGCACGAGGCCGCCGGGCGGTGGCGGAAAACACCGGCGGATATTTCACCTTCCGGCGCTTCTCCGCTGCGCCAGCCCGGGCGCACGCCGCGCACGAACAGGTAGAGCACGCCGCCGAAGTGGCGTTCGTAGTCGTAGCCGGGCAGGCTGCGGCCAAGGTGGCGGTGCAGCGCGAGGGTGTAGAGCAGGTGCTGCAGGTGGTAACCGTGGGCCTGCATCGCCGCTTCCAGCCGGGGCGGGGCGTAATCCGCCGGGCGGTCGCCGAGGTGGTTGGATTTCCAGTCGAGGACGAAGAAGCGGCCGCCGTGCCCGAACACGAGGTCGATGTAGCCTTTGAGGTAGCCGCTGAGCGGGGCGAAGGCGAGCGGCGGCACGCGGTAGCCGTGGGCGGCGAGCCAGGCGTTCAGCTGGTCCGCGCCGAGCCTGGGCGCGGGCAGGTGGAAATCCAGCTCGATGAGCTGGCGCGCGCGCGGGATATCCGCCAGCCGCAGCCCGCCGCCCAGCGGCGCGGCGCTCACGTCCGCAAGCAGCCGCCGCAGCATACGCGGCAGACGGCGGGCGGATTCCTCCGCGCTAACGCCCGCGAGCCGCTGCGGGTGTCCGGCCAGCGCGGCGGCGATGGCGGCCGCCCAGGTGGTTTCGTCGCCAAGGTCCGCCCGCTCGAACAGGGCATGGACGCAGTCGCCCGCGGCGGGGCCGCGCGGAAAGCGCAGGATGTCGTCGGGCGCGGGCGGCGGGCTTTCTTCCTCCACCTCCGCCCCGGCGTACCCGGCGGCGACGGCCATTCCGGCGGCGGACGCATGGGCGTCGTGGTCGCGCGCGCCATCCTCGCGGGCGGCGGCGGAAACCAGCGCGCTGAAGCTGCCGATGCGCCAGCCGGGGGGAATCGCCGGGGGTTGCGCCGCCTCGGGCCGCGCCGGGCCGGTATCCGTCCGCGGCAGGATCACGGCCGCGCCGCCGGGAAGATCCTCAAACGCCATCGCGGGAACGCCGCCCGGCGCATCCGCAGCGGCGGCAGCGGCGGCGAGACTACGCCAGCGCGCATCGATTTCGGCAGGCGTCATCGTGTGCGCGCCCCATTGCGCGCGCTCCATGCCGCCGCCCGCCGCCATCCAGTTGAGCAGGCTGCGGCCGCTTTCGGCATGGCTCGCCCCCCCGTTCCGGGTCCCTTTGGCGTAGCCGCCAACAACGAGGTAACAGCGGTACACCGCGCGTGTGAGCGCCACGTAAATCAGCCGCAGATCTTCAGCCTGCCGCTCGGCGCGCACGCGCGCGGCGACC
This sequence comes from Rhodocyclaceae bacterium, assembly GCA_031555955.1. GTDB lineage: Bacteria > Pseudomonadota > Gammaproteobacteria > Burkholderiales > Rhodocyclaceae > Azoarcus. The sequence goes on from JAVBTY010000071.1 coordinate 5,949, forward strand.
TCTTCGCCCGGCTCGCGCCGGTAATCCAGCACGAGAGCGCCGCCATCGGCATGCCAGGCGCGCATCGGCCCGCCGCCGCCCGGGCGCGCATGGCCGTCGAACAGGAAGGGGCAGAACACGATGCCGTATTCCAGCCCCTTGGCGCGGTGGATGGTGACGATGCGCACCAGGTTGCGGTCCGATTCGAGCCGCAGCTGCGCCGCTTCCAGGCTGCTCTCGCCGCCTTCGCCCCCGCTGCCCCCCCCTTCCGCGCGGCGGGCGGCAAGAAAGCGCAGCAGCGCTTCGGGCGCGGCCTCGCCCGCCTGCTGCAGCAGCTCGGCCAGGTGCGTCAGGTTGGTGAGGCGGCGCTCACCGTCGGCGCGGGCGAGCAGGCGGGCGGCGACGTTCTCGTCCGCCATCCATTGGCGCAGCATCACGCCCAGGCCGCGCGCGCGCCAGACGGCGCGCCAGCCCGCGAAGCGTTCGAGCGCGGCGGAAAGCGCCGCGTCGTCGCCCGCGAGCCGCGCCAGCGCGGCGGCATCGCGCCCCATCGCCACGGTGGCGAGCGCGGCCAGCGCATAGCCGCGGTGCGCCGGTTCATTGACCGCGCGCAGCACGCATTCGAGTTCTTCGGCGTCGTCGCTGTGGAAAACGCTGGCCTGCGACAGCTCGACGCTGCCCACGCCGACGGCGGCGAGCGCGCGGCGCATGCGCGCGCCTTCCCGGTGGCTGCGCACCAGCACGGCGATGTCGGCGGGCGCGAGCGGACGTTCGCCAATGCGGATTTCCCCCGCGATGCCGCCAGCGAGCAGGCGCGCGATTTCGCCCGCGCTGGCGGCGGCGGCGCGGGCC
>JAVBTY010000065.1:0-66909 GCA_031555955.1 Rhodocyclaceae bacterium
CTTCATCGAGAAGGATTCGTCGATCAACGAGCACATCGAGCAGATGCGCCTGTCCGCGACGAAAAGCCTGCTCGAACGGCGCGACGTGGTGATCGTGGCGACCGTGTCGTGCATCTACGGTATCGGCGACCCGGTCGACTACCACTCGATGATCCTGCACCTGCGCGAGGGCGAGCGCATCGGCCAGCGCGACCTGATTGCCCGCCTGGTGGCGATGCAGTACAGCCGGGCGGATATCGACTTTCGCCGTGGCACCTTCCGCGTGCGCGGCGATGTGATCGACGTTTTTCCATCGGAAAACGCCGAACTGGCGGTGCGTATCGAACTGTTCGACGACGAAGTCGAACACCTCACCGCATTCGATCCGTTGACGGGGCATCTGCGGCAAAAACTGGCGCGCTTCACCGTTTACCCTTCCAGCCACTACGTGACGCCACGCGCGACGGTGCTCAAGGCGATCGAGGCGATCAAGGAAGAACTGCGGGAGCGCGTCAATCACTTCCAGCGCGAAGGCAAGCTGGTGGAAGCGCAGCGCATCGAGCAACGCACCCGTTTCGATCTCGAAATGCTCAACGAAATGGGCTTTTGCAAAGGCATCGAAAACTACTCGCGCCACCTGTCGGGGCGTGGTCCGGGCGAGCCGCCGCCGACGCTGATCGACTACCTGCCGGCCGACGCGCTGTTGTTCGTGGACGAGTCGCACGTCACCGTCCCGCAGGTCGGCGGCATGTACAAGGGCGACCGCTCGCGCAAGGAAAATCTGGTCGAATACGGCTTCCGCCTGCCGTCGGCGCTCGACAACCGGCCGCTGCGCTTCGACGAGTTCGAGCGTCTGATGCCGCAGACAGTCTTCGTTTCGGCGACCCCGGCGGCTTACGAGGAAACGCACCAGGGGCAGGTCGTGGAACAAGTGGTGCGCCCGACCGGGTTGATCGACCCGGAAGTCGAGGTGCGGCCGGCGATCACCCAGGTGGACGATCTGCTGACCGAGGCCCGGCGCCGTATCGAGGCCGGCGAACGCGTGCTGGTAACGGTGCTGACCAAGCGCATGGCCGAAGACCTCACCGAGTATCTGGCCGACAACGGCATCCGTGTGCGCTACCTGCATTCGGACATCGACACGGTGGAGCGGGTCGAGATCATCCGCGATCTGCGCCTGGGGGAATTCAACGTGCTCGTCGGCATCAACCTGCTGCGCGAAGGGCTGGACATTCCCGAGGTATCGCTGGTGGCGGTGCTGGATGCGGACAAGGAAGGTTTTCTGCGCTCGACCCGCTCGCTGATCCAGACCATCGGCCGCGCTGCGCGCCACATCCACGGCGCAGCCATTCTCTACGCCGACCGCATCACCGACTCGATGCGCGCCGCGATCGGCGAAACCGAACGGCGGCGGACCAGGCAGGTCGCCTTCAACCAGGCCAATGGCATCGTGCCGAAGACGGTGACGAAGCGAATCAAGGATATCATCGACGGTGTCTACGCCACCGGCGACGAGCAACGGGCGCTGGTTGCCGCCGAAGAGCGCGCCAACTACGCCGTCATGGACGAAAAAGCGCTTGCCCGCGCCATCAAAAAGCTGGAAAAGAGCATGCAGGAGCACGCGCGCAATCTTGAGTTCGAACAGGCCGCCGCCGCGCGCGACGAACTCTTCCGCCTGCGCGCCCGCGCCTTCGGCGCCGACCAGCATGGCGGCGCATAAAACAAGCGGGCATAACAATATAAACAGGGAAAACACCATGAAACGGATTCTGTTCGTCTGCACCGGCAACATCTGCCGCTCACCCACCGCCGAAGCTGTGGCGCGGCACTACATCGAAACCTCGGGGCTTGCCGGACACATCGAAGTCGACTCCGCCGGCACGCACGGATCCCACGCTGGCGAAGCCCCCGATCCGCGTGCGCGCAAAGCCGCCGCCGCGCGCGGCTACGATCTTTCCGCCCTGCGCGCGCGCAGGATCGAACCCGAGGATTACCGCCGTTTCGACCTGCTGCTGGCGATGGACAACGGCCATCTGGACTGGATGCTCAACGCCTGCCCGGAGGTTTACCGCCCCAAAATCATCCCCCTCATGCACTACGCCCTGCACCGCGACTACGATGAGGTGCCCGACCCTTACTACGGCGGCCCGGCCAGCTTTGAAGTCGTGCTCGATCTGTGCGAAGACAGCGTCCATGGCCTGATTCAGCAGCTCCGGATGGAACCCTGAACTGTCCGCGTACGCTGGCAGGCAGGGTATGCAGGCAGCACCAGCCTGAAAACCGGGCGGCGCTCCGCGACGGGCGGCGCAGTACAATTCCGGTCTGTCCATACAGTGCCCGGCCTGAGGCCCTCGAATAAAACGCCGGACAAAATATCCAGGGAAACAGAACGAAAATGCAAAAATACGGAAAACGCATCTTGAGCGCCGTCGCGGCAATCGCGGCCATGGCCCTGCTCGCCGGCTGCGCCACCGAAACTTCGACAACGAAGGAGGTGCAGCAGGCGCCCAGCGTCAGCAGCGCCTACAACGGCACGCGCACGCCCATCGCCGTCGGCAGGTTCGACAACCGTTCGAGCTACCTGCGGGGCATCTTCTCCGACGGTGTGGACCGCCTTGGCGGACAGGCCAAGACCATCCTCATCACCCATCTGCAGCAGAGCAACCGCTTCAGCGTGCTGGATCGCGACAACATGGACGAGATCCGGCAGGAGGCGTCGATCAGGGGGCAGGCGCAGCGGCTCAAGGGGGCGGATTACGTCATCACGGGCGATGTCACCGAGTTCGGGCGCAAGGAGGTCGGCGACCATCAGCTGTTCGGCATTCTGGGGCGTGGGAAAACCCAGGTTGCCTACGCCAAGGTGAACCTGAACATCGTTAACATCGCGACTTCGGAAGTGGTTTTCTCCAGCGCGGGCGCGGGCGAATACGCCCTCTCGAACCGCGAAATCATCGGCTTTGGCGGAACGGCCAGTTACGACTCAACGCTCAACGGCAAGGTGCTTGACCTGGCCGTGCGCGAGGCGGTCACGAAACTGGTGAATGCGGTCGACAGCGGTGCCTGGAAGCCGGAAGCCCGATAAATATCACCATGAAAAGGCGCTTCATTACGCGGTTTCTGATGGCCGTGCTGGCGCCCGGGTGCCTGCTGTCCGGCTGCGCGGGGCAGAAATCGCTGTACCAGTGGGGCAGTTACCAGCCACAGGTGTACAGCTATTTCAAAGGGGAAGCGGGCGAGGCGCAGATCGAGGCCCTTGAACGTGATCTGGAAAAGATCAAGGCCACGGGCAGTGCCGTTCCGCCCGGCTATCACGCGCAACTGGGGCTGCTCTACCTGAACGCGGGCAAGGGCGACCAGATGGTGCAGCAGTTCCAGACAGAAAAAGCGCTCTTCCCGGAATCCGCGCCCTACATGGATTTTCTGCTCAGGACGCCCGCCAGGGCGGAAAAACCATGATGAAGCGCTTGCCCGCCATGCTGATGGCGCTCACCGCCGCAGCGCTCTTTTCAGGATGCGCCGCGCCGAAACGGATCGATTATTCCGCTTTCAGGGAAAGCAGGCCGCGCTCCATTCTCGTTCTGCCGCCGCTGAACGAATCGCTCGACGTCAAGGCCACTTACGGCTTTCTGTCACAGGTCACCTACCCGCTTGCCGAGGCCGGATACTACGTATTCCCGGTAGCGCTGGTGGATGAAACCTTCCGGCAGAACGGGCTCACCAGCGCGGGGGACATCCACCAGCTTCCCGCGGCGAAACTGCGCGAAATTTTCGGCGCGGACGCCGCCCTGTACATCGCCATCAAGGATTACGGCACGCGCTACATGCTGGTGAGCAGCGCCGCCGTCGCCAGCGCCCAGGCCACCCTGGTCGACCTGAGAAGCGGCGCAACGCTGTGGACGGGCCGCGCGGGCGCATCCAGCGAAGAGGGCAACAGCGGTGGCGGCAGCATCCTCGCTCAACTGGTGGCCGCAGCCATCATGCAGATCGTGCGCAGCGCGCAGGAAGACGCCGCCTTCCCCATCGCGGGCATCGCCAGCCAGCGCCTGCTCTCGGCAGGGCAGCCCGCGGGCCTCCTCTACGGGCCGCGCTCGCCCAGATACGGTTCTGACTGAAGCGGCAGGCCGCCTTCTGGCGCGGGTTCCCATATCGCCGGACCGCAACCCTGCGCGGCTTCCGCCATCAGCCCCGGTTTGGCGGCACGGCCGACACGCTCTAGACTAGACGGCCTGAAAATTCCGGCGCGGCGCTATGCCCATAATGGAAAAACTGAACATTTTCGCGCTGCTGCCCAACGCGGCGGACGCCACGGTTCTCGCGCTCGCCATGGGGGCGCTGCTGGCGCTGCTGGCGGGCGAGCTGTTCTGGCGCGTGCTGCGGCTGCCGCGCATTACCGGCTATACCGTGGGCGGCATGCTGGCTGGCCCCGGCTTTCTGGGCTGGATCAAACCGGAACTCACCCCCGCGCTGGGCACGCTGGTCGAGCTGGCGCTGGCGCTGCTGCTGTTCGAACTGGGCTCCCGCGTGCATGTGGGCTGGCTGCGCGCGAACAGGATGCTGCTCGCGTGCACACTGCTCGAAAGCACGGCGACGCTGGCCGTGTGCACGCTGGTGATGCTCGCGTTCGGTTTCACCCTGCCCTACGCGCTGCTGACCGGCGCGTTCGCCGTCGGCACCTCGCCCGCCATTGTTATGCGCATCGCGGCGGAAAGCCGCGCCCAGGGGCAGGTCACCGAGCGCATGCTGGCGCTCACGGCGGCCAATACGGTGCTTTCGGTCATCATGGTCAAGATCATCACGGGGCTGCTGCCGCAGGCGCAGGGCGGCGACTGGCTCACCGCCATTGGCCGGGCAGCCTGGCTGCTGGCGGGCTCACTCGCCGCCGGGGCGCTGATGGCGTGGGCGTTCGGGCGGCTGCGCCGCCTGTACCAGCCGCCCGACGAACACGGCGCGGCGCTGATGATTGCGCTGCTGCTCGTGTTTTTCGCCCTGCTGCACGTCGCCGGGCTGCCGCCGCTGCTGGCGCCGCTGCTGGCGGGCGTGGTGCTGCGCAACGCGAATCCGCGCCCACTGATGCTGCCACGCCATTTCGGCAACGCAGGCGGCCTGCTCGTGATCCTGCTGTTCATTCTCAGCGGCGCGTCGATCGAGTGGAACGAGTTTTTCGCGGGCGGGCTGGCGGCGCTGGCGCTGATCGCGGCGCGCGGCGCAACCAAACTGGCGGCGGTGCTGGCGACCGCGCCGCGCTCGGGCATCGGGCCGCGCCAGGCGCTGGCGCTGGGGCTTACGCTCACACCGTTTTCAGCCACCGCGATCGTGCTGGCGAGCTACCTTGAACTGGGCGATCCGTTGCTGGCCGGGCCGGTGCTCGCGGTTGTGGTGAGCGCGGTCGTCATCTCGGAGCTGCTCTGCCCGGTGCTGGTGCTGTTCGCGCTGCGCCGCAGCCATGAAACCCGCGAGGATGTCCGATGAGCCTGCCCGATTTCGCCGCCTCGCGCGCCCTGACTTTCGGCGTTGAGCTGGAACTGCAGATCGTCAACCGCAACGATTACGATCTGGTGGCCTGCGCCGCCGACCTGCTGCGCCTGCTCGACGGCCAGCCCCTGCCCGGCGAGGTCAAGCCCGAGATCACCGCGAGCATGATCGAGATTTCCACCGGCATCTGCGGCAACTACGCCGAGGCGCTGGCGCAGCTGGAGCAGATCCGCGATGCGCTCACCGCTGCTGGCGACCGGCTCAACGTCGGCATCTGCGGCGGCGGCACGCATCCGTTCCAGCACTGGGGCGAGCGGCGGATTTTCGATGCGCCGCGCTTCCACCACCTTTCCGAGCTTTACGGCTACCTCGCCAAGCAGTTCACCATTTTCGGCCAGCATGTGCACATTGGCTGCCCCGCGCCGGACGAGGCGCTGTACCTGCTGCACTGCCTGTCGCGCTACATCCCGCATTTCATCGCGCTCGCGGGCGCATCGCCCTTCGTGCAGGGGCTGGATACGGGCTTCCACTCCGCGCGGCTGAATTCGGTGTTCGCCTTTCCGCTCAGCGGCCGCGCGCCGCTGGTGCAGAACTGGGGGGAATTCGGCCACTTTTTCACCAAGATGGTGGATACCGGCGTGGTCGAAAGCATGAAGGATTTTTACTGGGACATCCGCCCCAAGCCCGAATACGGCACCATCGAGGTGCGCGTGATGGATACGCCGCTTTCCGTGCGGCGCGCGGCGCAGATCGCGGCCTACATCCAGACGCTCGCGCGCTGGATCATGATCGAGCGCCCGTGGCGGCCGGAGGAAGACGATTACCTCGTCTACAACTTCAACCGTTTCCAGGCCTGCCGCTTCGGCCCCGAAGGCAACATGGTCGACCCGCGCAGCCACGAGCATCTGCGCATCGGCGACGACATCCTCGCCACGCTGGCGCGGCTCGAACAGCATGCGGTGGAACTGCGCGCCGATGAAGCGCTGCGGGATCTGCGCGACACCGTCCTGCAGGGCGGAGACGATACCGCCTGGCTGCGCGAACGCTTCGAAACCGAGCGCCTGCTGCCCGAAGTCGTGCGCCAGCAGTGCGAGCGCTGGAGACGCTAGGCGCGGCATGGACAGAAGCCCGCCGCTGCGGATCGGCGTTTCGGCGCGGCTGATGCACACCCCGCCCGCCGAACTCGGATTCCCCAACAAGGTGCTGCAATACCTGGAACAGTCCGTCGCGCACTGGATCATGGCGCACGGCGCGCTGGCCCTGATGGTTCCCACGCTCTACAAGTCCTCGGACATCGAACGCCGCAGCCTTTCGGTGCGCGACTACGTGGAGGCGCTGGATGGCCTCCTGCTGCAGGGCGGCTCCGACGTCAGCCCCGAAAGCTACGGCGAAACGCCGCTGCACCCCGACTGGGCTGGCGACCGCGTGCGCGATCTGTACGAAATCGAACTGATGTGGGAATTCATCATCCGCGGCAAGCCCGTGCTGGGCATCTGCCGCGGCGCGCAGCTCATTAACGTCGCGCTCGGCGGCACGCTGGTCCAGGATATTCCCAGCCTGCATCCGGACCCGATCGCCCACCGCAACCAGGCGCTGTACGACAGACTGCATCACCCCGTGATTTTCACCCCCGGCTCGCGCCTGGCGAAGCTTTACGAAGGGCAGGATGCGCCGCTCATCAGCAGCATCCACCACCAGGCCGCGCTGCGGCTGGGCAACGATCTCGACATCGAGGCGCGGGCGCCGGACGGCATCATCGAGGCCATCCGCTGGCGCGGCAGCAGCTACCTCGCCGGCTTCCAGTGGCACCCGGAATTCCACACCGCCGGCAGCGCGGCGCTCGACAGCGGCCCGATCATCCAGGAATTTCTCGACGCCGCCGCACAGGCGCGGGGGTAGCCGGAATACCCGCTTGCGGCATCAGGCATCCCGCCACAGCCGGGCGTGGTTTTCAGGGCGCCCCGGCATCCGCCGCAGCCTTGCACTATCGCTCCAGCGCAAGTCTTTCCCGCGCATCACGCCATATCCACAGCGGCACGACTGGCGCCCTTACGCACCCTTACAGCTTTTCGAAAACCCGGCTGGCGAGAGGCCGGAGAGCATCGACATCAGCCGCGGTGGCGGCCCGCCCGCCCGTGGGGCCGAAAACCACCATCGCCTGTGTGCCATTTTTGAGGAAATAAATGGTCAGCGCCTTGTTGCCCGGCGCCGGGCAGGCATATGCGGCATAAGCCTCAGCGCCAAACTCGGGCAGCATGGCCACCTTGCAGCCCTCCCTGGCCGATTCCAGCATATTGGCCATGACACGCGGGGTAACGCCGCTGGTCGTCATCACGCCAAGGCTGCCCGAACCAGGCTGCACCGCGGCAAGGCAATGGTTGGGCCCGACCCGCTGGATGCTCTGCCTGCCGGAGCCAAGCAGCTTGTCCACATCCTGACTGGCCAGCCATTCGCACTGGCCGAAAGACTGCTGCGCTGCACCCTTGTTGCCCATGGCCAGGCGGCCTACGCGCTCGATGGCGGCGGGCACGCTCCCTTCCACCTCCGGACCCGCCGGGTAGTAACTCACCGAAAGCAGGGTATCCCTGTCCAGCGCAATCAGCCCGGCCTCCGCACGCTCACTGCCTTTGGGAGTCATGCCCAGCAATGCTTTCTGGCCCAGTTTCGGCGTGGCCGCTCCGTGTGCAAGGCGGCTGAAAGTGGTTTGCCGGTAACTGTCGAACAGCACGCCCGCTTCCGCCGCCGTAGGACGCTTCTGGACCTGGAGCACGAAAGTCGCCCCATCCGCGAGATTCCACGCGCACATCCCGGAAGGGTCCGCGCTCAGCAGGCGCGCGCCGCTTTTCCCGAACGCCGATTCAACTTCCGCGGTCGCGGCCAGCGGGCAGGTCTGCTCCGCCCGGACCGGTGCGGCAGACAGGGAAACAGCCAGAGCAAGCAGGCCGGGAAGGACGCCTTTTTTCATCATGATAGAAGCCTTGTTTGCCAAAGGGCGTAACCTTACTCCACGGGCACATCCCCGCACAGTGGCGGACTCCGTCCCCGGCCTTGAACGCATGGGCGCCGACTCCGCCGCCATCCGTAGCCGCCCGGCCTTTTACGCACGGGATTTTTGCGCACGGACCTTGACGCCAGGGGCAGGCATGCCGCGCTGCACAACCCCGCGCAAGCCCGTAAAATCGGGCCTTCCGCCTCATCCGGACCCTCGCCATGTTCCTGCCCGCCCAGCCCGTCTACCCTGTTGCCGGAATCCGGGAAATAGAAGAAAAGATCATTCCCGGCGCCCAGCCGCCGCTCATGGAGCGCGCGGGCCGCGCTGCGGCGGAAGACGCGGTGCGCCTCATCATGGACCGCCCCGGCCCCATCCTCATCGCCTGCGGCCCCGGCAATAACGGCGGCGACGGCTTCGTCATGGCGCGGCACCTGCGCCAGGCCGGGCGCGACGTTACCGTCGCCTTCGCCGACGCAGCGGAAAACCTGCCGCCAGACGCCGCCAGGGCGCGCACCGACTACCTTTCCACGGGTGGAGCCACGGTTACCGACCTGCCCGCCGCCCCCGCGCAGGGATGGGCGCTGGTCGTCGACGCCCTGTTCGGCATCGGGCTGAAACGCCCCGTCGAAGGCCGTCCCGCCGCCTGGATCGCCGCGCTCAACGCCCAGCATGCGCCACGCATGGCGCTCGACGTGCCCAGCGGGCTCGACGCCGACACCGGGCAACAGCTCGGCGCCACCTTCCGCGCCACCCACACCACCACCTTCATCGCACTCAAACCCGGCCTGCTCACGCTCGACGGCCCCGACTGCTGCGGCGACATCTCCGTGCACCGCCTCGACATCGACGCCCCCGCGTGGCTGCCCGCGCGCGGCCACGCAATCCGCCCCAGCCTGTTCCGCGAACAGCTCCAGCCACGCCCGCGCAACACGCACAAAGGCATTTACGGCGACGCAGGCATCCTCGGCGGCGACAGCGGCATGGCCGGAGCGGCGCTGCTCGCCGGGCGCGCCGCGCTGTGGCTGGGCGCCGGGCGCGTACTGGTCGGCCTGCTCGACAGGCACGCGCCCACGGTCGACCCCGCCCACCCCGAACTGATGCTGCGCCAGGCCAGCGCCCTGCCGGAAAAACTCACTGCCCTCGCCGCCGGCCCCGGCCTCGGCACCCGCACGGAAGCCGCGCCGCTGCTTGCCAGCGCGCTGCAACGCGACATCCCCCTGGTGCTCGACGCCGACGCCCTCAACCTGACCGGCCAGGATGCCACCCTGCGCGCCGCGCTGCTGCAACGCCGCGCGCCCACCGTGCTTACGCCCCACCCCGCCGAAGCGGGACGCCTGCTCGGCGGCGGCGCCGCCGCCGTACAGCGCGACCGCCTCGGCGCAGCCCTGGAACTGGCGCGCAGCCTGAAAGCGCTGGTCGTGCTCAAGGGCTGCGGCAGCCTCGTCGCCACCCCGGACGGCCGCTGGTATATCAACGGCAGCGGCCACCCCGGCATGGCCACGGCCGGCATGGGCGACGTGCTCACCGGCCTCATCGTCAGCCTGCTCGCGCAAGGCTGGCCAGCCGAAGCGGCGCTGATCGCCGCCGTACACCTGCACGGCCTGGCGGCCGACCGCCTCGCGCGCGAAGGCATCGGCCCCATCGGCCTCACCGCCAGCGAGGTCATCGACGCCGCGCGCGGCGTGTTCAACGGCTGGCTGATCGAAGCGGGCCGCAGCCAGCTGCAATGATCCGCGCGATGAAACAGGGCCTGCGGGTTTGCCCCATATTCTGCCGTCACACCGGTCAGGTGGCGTACGTCATATGTTGAGCATCACGACCGCGGCGCCCGTAAAGAATAAAATCATGGTGATGATGACATTTGGGTCATACGCAAGGCGAAAGCACTGATCCGCGCGGAAAACCCTGATATTTTGTTCAGCCTGAACGCGCTCAGGCACGTCGACCAATTCGGGCACAATACTTTCCGGAGAACCTGATGGCCCGTCTTTTTCTGATGCTCGTTATTTTTGTGACGACCCCTCCTCTCTTCGCCGGAACGGGGTTCAGTTCACAGGAAGTTTTCTCACGCTGGCTCATGTTCTATTATGAAAAACCCGAACCAGACCGCATTCCTGACGCGGTGAAATACATGAGCGAGTCTGGTATCCTGGACAGTAACCACGCCATCCCTCCAGTAGCGGGTTTCCTTTCCGGCGTTTTTCGTGACAATCCGCAGCAGATCGGGCAGTGGTTTAAAGATCTGGATGGCCTGAAAGAAAAGCATCTGGGAGTTGCCGTTCTCGGGCTCTGGTACTCCGGCCTGCCAGATTCACAGCCAAGAGTTTCCGCGTTTCTCGACAAACACCCAAAACTCGGGCCTGGCTTCGGTTTCACCAGCCAGGGCTCTCCAATGGCAGTCGAACAGATCCCCCTGGAACAGGGGGCGTGGGTGCTTGATGCCCTGTGGGGCAGGTTCATGGCAACCGGCGAAAGCGCACCAGTCGAAAGAATCATCACCACCCTGGCCTGGTCCGACGTTGAGGGGGACACCAATCGCCTGCTCATCAGCGCCGCCGCGCGCTGGTCACTGACATCAAACGCGGTCCAGCACAAACGGGTACTGGAAATCTGCGAGAAAATGGCGAAAACCCAGGGCGGTGAACTTGCCGCCAGGCTCACCGAGGTCATAGGGAATGCAAGGAAAGAGCTGCAAACCCCACGTAACCCGGCAGCCCGCACGGACGCTGCACGATAAAACCATGCAGTCTCATCGGCTTGCCACCCCTGGCAGACTGCGTACGCCGTACGCCAGAGGCATGGGCTGATGGATGCGAAGCTGATTGTTATTCTGGCCTCGGAAGCGGTTTCATTATGGCTTTTGATCTGTCTCTGGAAATCGGAAGAACATCCATTTCTCAAGATCATTCTGTCACTGCTTTCCCTGATCCCGGTCCTCGGTCCGGCTGTTGTACTGTGGATCAGCCGTTTTCCGGAAAGAGCGCCGCAAGCGCTGCAGGATCGCAGCCGTCATAGGGCAGACGTTTACGACCGCTGGGCCGATACGCTGAACGAGAAAAACCCTCACGAACGTTTTCGCAAGTGGCAGCGCATCATGGACAGGAAGTGCGACGGAGATTGATCTGATATCTGCGCCTGAACCATTCATCCCGCCGGGCTGGTGCAGATCCGGCCTGCCCGTCCGTAAATTCAGCCACTGCCCCCCACTCCTCACCACCACCCAACCCACGAACGCCCCCTTTTTTTTCATGCCCCCCGCCGCGCCACGCCTGCTGCATGCCACCTTCCTGCTGCTTGGGGCCCTGGTTTTTTTCGTCCTGCTCGACACCACGGCGAAATATCTCGCCCGCACCTGGCCCGTGCCGATGCTGGTGTGGGTGCGTTACACGGGGCATTTTCTGCTGATGGTGATTTTTCTCGCGCCGTCGATGCGGCGGCGTCTTGTCAGCACCGCCCGGCCGGGGCGGCAGATCGTGCGCGCCTTTTGCCTGCTCGGCACCAGTTTTTTCGGGGTGGAGGCGCTTGCGCGCATGCCACTGGCGGAAACGACCGCGATCGTGTTCATCTCTCCGCTGCTGGTTACGCTGATGGCGCGGCCCCTGCTGGGGGAGCGGATCGGCCTGCCGCGCTGGGCGGCGGTCATCATCGGCTTCGCCGGGGTGCTGCTGATCGCCCGCCCCGGTAGCGGTCTGGTTCCGGAAGGCGTGGCGCTCGCCTTCGCCGCCGCGCTCACTTACGCGATGTACCAGATTCTGACCCGCCAGCTCTCGCCCACCGAGAATCCGGTGACGATGCTGTTTTACACCGCACTTATCGGCACCGGCGCCATGTCGCTCGCGCTGCCGTGGATCTGGGCGGGCCCCGCGCCGGGAGCCGCCGACGCGGCGCTGTTCGTTCTGCTCGGCATTTTCGGCGGCGCGGGGCACTTTCTCCTTACCCGCGCCTTCCGCGAAGCGCCCGCCTCGGTGCTGTCGCCCATGCTGTATGCCCAGCTTGTCTGGGCGACGCTGGCGGGCTGGCTGGTGTTCGGGCATTTTCCCGACGCCATTGCCTTCGCGGGCATTCTTACGATCGGGCTCGCGGGCGTCATCATCGCCCTCGACAGCCGCCGCGCCACCGCCAAAGCGCCGCCCGCCCCGCTGCACAGCGACGGGGAGCCCGGCGCGGCGGCGGAAAAACCGCCGGTGCTAGAATCAGCGCCATCTCAACGAACCGGCCCCGCCCCATGATCCTGCCCGAACAGCTCCGCGTTGAAATCCAGCGCAACGTCGCCGCTTCCCTGGCCGAGGACATCGGCACGGGCGACCTCACCGCCCGCCTGATTCCGGCAGGCACCGACGCCCGCGGCCGGGTCATTACCCGCGAAGACGCCATCATCTGCGGTACGGCCTGGTTCGACGCCGCCTTCGCCGCGCTCAACCCGACTTCCACCGTGCTGTGGCGCGTGCGCGATGGCGAACGCGTTACCGCCGGGCAGACCCTGTGCGACGTGGTGAGCAGCGCGCGCACGCTGCTTACCGCCGAACGCACCGCGCTCAATTTCCTGCAGCTGCTCTCGGCCACCGCCACGGCAACCCGCCGCTTCGTCGATGCCGTGGCCGGTACGAAAGCGAAGATCATCGATACGCGCAAAACGCTCCCCGGACTGCGCCTGGCGCAGAAATACGCGGTCGCCACCGGTGGCGGCGTCAATCACCGTATTGGCCTTTACGACGGTGTTCTGATCAAGGAAAACCACATCATCGCCGCGGGCGGCATCCGCCAGGTGGTGGCGCAGGCGCGCGCCATCGCGCCGTCGAACGTGTTCATCGAGATCGAAGTGGAAAACCTGGGCGAGCTGCACGAAGCGCTTGAAACCGGCGTGAACATGATCCTGCTCGATAACATGAGCCTGGCGGACATGGCCGAGGCCGTGCGCATCACCGCGGGCCGCGCCGAACTGGAAGCTTCTGGCGGCGTCGACCTGACGAAGGTGCGCGCCATCGCGGAAACCGGCGTGGACCGTATTTCCATCGGCAGCCTGACCAAAGATGTGCGCGCGCTTGATCTTTCCCTGCGCCACGTCGAGGAATGATCCGGATCACTGAAACCACCGCCTGGAATGGATGAATCCATGGAGAGCGATACTGCAGCCGCACCGCCTCCCGCGCCGCCCGTTTTCGAAATAGAAACGACCCGGTCCGAACGCATTGCGGCGATCCGGGCCGTGCAGCGCTGGATACGCGCTTACGCGCGTGAAAGCCGCTTCTCCCCGCCATCCCTGCTGCTCATGGCAGTGATCGCCTTTACCATCACCCTCGCATTCCACCTTTTTTCCTGGTCAAGCCGCGATGCGGCCCTGCCGTGGGCGCTCGTCCTCATATTTTTTCTGATATTTCTCTCCACTGCGGCTTCCATCTCCATCCAGCAGCGCAGGCTCATAACCCTTGCCGCAGAGGAAACCGACGGACATTTCAGCCTGCATCCGGGCGAGCAGGGGCTGGCCGTCCGCGCCAGCAGCGGCAGCGGAGAAGAAATCCCCTGGTCCGCAATCAGGGGGCTGGAACGCCACCACGATGCGATCGCCATTTATCTGCGCGCCTTCCGGGTGCTGTGGCTGCCGCTGCGCTGCATTCCGGACGAAACCGCCCGGAACAGCCTTATCCGGGAACTCGAAACCCGCACCGGGCTCACCCTCCGGAACGCCTCTACCGCGCCTCCGGCCGCAACGGCGCAAAGCGGCGCCTCTTCCCGGGAATCCTCCCCGTTTCTGCGCGCGCTGCGCGACAACCTGCGCGCGGGCGTCCGCTTCCTGCTGTTCCGCAAAAGCGCGCCGACCCTTCTGCGCGGCACGG
The DNA here is from genome assembly GCA_031555955.1 of Rhodocyclaceae bacterium. Classification (GTDB taxonomy): domain Bacteria; phylum Pseudomonadota; class Gammaproteobacteria; order Burkholderiales; family Rhodocyclaceae; genus Azoarcus. Next base: position 14,278 of record JAVBTY010000065.1, read on the forward strand.
TGCCGCAGTACATCGCCCTGTGTCTGCTGAACGACGCCACGGGGCTTGCATTCGATCTGCTTCACGTAGGCTGGGAGGGCGAATTCAACCGCTGGGCCATACCCTGGCTGCTCTGGGGCATACCGCTGATACTGCTGTGCGCCTGGTGCTGCGGGCGGCTGGGCGATACCGCGGCGCGCGCCATGGATGGCGCGGTCGCCATCATGGCCATTACCTGCCTGGCCTACCCCATGCAGGCCGCCCTGCCCTTTCTGCCGGAAGCGTTCTGGCGCCAGCTTGGGCCGGCCAGCGAATGGGTCGGCTGGCTGCTGCTCACGTGGTTCGTCCTTGCGAACGGCATCGCCCTGGGACGGATTTACCGCCTGCGTCCGCCACGTTATGCCGTCGCAATGGCTGCGGTAATCACGACCCTCATCCTGCCAGGCTTCCTGCTGCAGAACGACAATGACCACCTCTGGGTGGAACGCTACGATCCGGACCAGAATGCCGCCGCCATCGCCCGGCGCGAACAGGCCCGGAGCGAGACCGTACTCTACCGCCAGCCCGCGCTGCTGGAGCAGGCGCTGGCCGGTCTGCGGGAACAGCGTCCCGGCGTGCCGGACATCTATCTGATCGCCATGGGCGGCAACGGCGGGCAGGACGTGTTCCTGCATGAAACACTCAGCGTCGACGCCCTGTTCGAAGAACGTTTCGATACCGCCGGACGCAGCGTGGTGCTGGTCAACAACCCGGCCACGGCGCAGGAACGCCCCATCGCCAGCGTAACGGCGCTGCAGCGCGCGCTCGATGCGGCCGCCGCGCGCATGGATAAAGATGAAGACGTACTGTTCCTGTTCATGACCTCGCACGGCTCCCAGGACTTCCGCTTCGACCTGAGCCTGTGGCCCTACCGCTTCGAAGAACTCACCCCCCAGCGCCTGCGCGAAATGCTCGACGCCAGCGGCATCAGAAACCGGGTAATCGTGGTATCGGCCTGCTACTCGGGCGGTTTCGTCGAACCGCTGGCCGACGAGCGCACGCTGGTGATGAGCGCCGCGCGGGCGGACCGCAACTCCCACGGCTGCAGCCACGAGGCGGACTGGACGTTCTTCGGCCGCGCCTATTTCGACGAAGCCCTGCGCCACACCTACTCTTTCAGCGAAGCATTCGCGCAGGCCCGCCAGGCCGTGACGGAACGCGAGGCGGCGCAAGGCTATGAGGCCTCCGAACCGCAGATCGCCGAAGGAGAAAAAATCCGCCCGGTGCTGGAAAAAATCGGGCAGCGCCTTGCCGCACGGGAAAAAACGCACGCCGCCGCCCCCTGACGGCCCGGACGCGGCGTTCCGGACCGCCGCCTCCCCGCCACGGTTAAAATGCCGCCCTCCAATCCGCATGAACCGCCGACATGAAAGTACTGGGCATAGAAACATCCTGCGATGAGACCGGCGTGGCGGTGTACGACACCGCCGCCGGTCTGCTCGGACAATGCCTGCACTCCCAGATCGACCTGCACGCCCTGTACGGCGGCGTGGTGCCGGAACTGGCCTCCCGCGACCATATCCGCCGCCTGCCCCTGCTGCTGAACCAGGTGCTGGCCGAAACCGGACTGGCCGCCCGCGACATCGACGCCATCGCCTACACCGCAGGCCCCGGCCTGGCGGGCGCGCTGCTCACCGGCGCCAGCGTGGCCGAAGCGTTCGCCATGGGAGCGGACATCCCGGCGCTGCCAGTGCACCACCTCGAAGGGCACCTGCTTTCCCCGCTTCTGTCAGCCGACCCGCCCTCGTTTCCGTTTGTCGCGCTGCTGGTATCCGGCGGCCACACCCAGCTGATGGAAGTTCATGGCGTGGGCGATTACACCCTGCTGGGCGAATCGCTCGACGACGCGGCGGGCGAAGCCTTCGATAAAACCGCCAAACTGATCGGACTGGGTTACCCCGGCGGCCCGCAACTCGCCGCGCTGGCGGGCGACGGCCGCGCCGGACGCTTCCGCCTGCCGCGCCCCATGCTGCATTCGGGCGATCTCGATTTCAGCTTCAGCGGACTGAAAACCGCGGTGCTGAACGTGGTTTCCGCGCCGCAATGGCAGCCGGGCGACGCCGCCGACCTGGCGGCGGACTTTCAGGATGCTGTGGTGGAAGTGCTCTCCGCCAAGGCCCTGGCCGCGCTGAAACAGACCGGGCTACGAACACTCGTGGTCGCTGGCGGCGTCGGCGCCAACCGCGCGCTGCGGGCGCATCTGGACCAGGCCGCCCGCCGCCGGGGCTGGCGCGTGTATTACCCCGAACCCGCCCTGTGCACCGACAACGGCGCCATGATCGCCTTCGCCGGCGCCCTGCGTCTGTTCGCAGGCGAACGCCCGTCCGCCGCAAACGCCGCGATCCGCGTGCGCCCGCGCTGGCCGCTGGCCGATCTGCAGCCGCCCCGCGCGCCAGACAGCAAGCCCGCCCTGTAAGCGCGGCGTCCCGCTTCAGCGGCTCCCCCCATCGCTCTTTCCCACCGCCGATACGGCCTCCAGTCCCGGCCAGCCGCCGCCTGGCATCTGGCGGCATGACGCCGCGGCGGCACCCGCCCGGCGCTATTCCCGCCGCATTCAGACTGCCTGCCGCGACAGGCTTCATGCAGCGCCCTTGCCTGGCCGATGCCCGGAGAATGAGAGGTGGCGCATGGTAATATCGCCCTTTAAAATTTTCCTTTCCGGGCACGCTCTACCATGTTTTCTGCGCACGATACGCTTGCCAAGGCCGATCCTGAACTGTGGGCCGCCATTCAGGCGGAAAACCGCCGCCAGGAAGACCACATCGAACTGATCGCTTCCGAAAACTATGTTTCCCATGCGGTGATGGAGGCCCAGGGTTCCCAGCTCACCAACAAGTATGCGGAAGGCTACCCGGGAAAGCGTTACTACGGCGGTTGCGAGCATGTGGACGTGGTCGAGCAGCTCGCGATCGACCGGCTGAAGAAGCTGTACGGCGCCGAAGCGGCGAACGTGCAGCCGAACTCCGGCTCCCAGGCCAACCAGGCGGTGCTGATGGCGTTCGCCAAGCCGGGCGATACCATCATGGGCATGAGCCTCGCGGAAGGCGGGCATCTGACGCACGGCATGCCGCTCAACATGTCGGGCAAATGGTTCAATGTCGTCGCCTACGGTCTCGATGCGAAGGAAGAAATCGATTACTCCGCGATGGAGGCGCTGGCGCGCCAGCACAAGCCGCGCATCATTATCGCCGGCGCCTCGGCGTATTCGCTACGCATCGATTTTGAACGTTTCGCCAGAATCGCCAGGGAAGTAGGCGCGATTTTCTGGGTCGACATGGCGCACTACGCCGGACTGATCGCCGCCGGTTATTACCCGAATCCCGTGCCGCACGCGGACGTGGTGACCTCGACCACGCACAAGACGCTGCGCGGCCCGCGCGGCGGCGTGATCCTGATGAAGGCCGAACACGAAAAGGCGCTCAACTCCGCTGTGTTCCCTGGCCTGCAGGGAGGCCCGCTGGAACACGTCATCGCCGCCAAGGCGGTGGCGTTCAGGGAAGCCGCCACGCCGCAGTTCCGCCATTACCAGGAACAGGTGATCGCCAACGCGCGCGTGATGGCGCGCGTGCTGGGCGAGGAACGCGGCCTGCGCATCGTTTCCGGGCGCACCGAAAGCCACGTTTTCCTGCTCGACCTGCGCGCCAAGCAGATCACCGGCAAGGCGGCGGAAGCGGCGCTGGGACAGGCCCACATCACGGTGAACAAAAACGCGATCCCGAACGACCCGGAAAAACCGTTCGTGACCTCCGGCATCCGCATCGGCTCTCCGGCAATGACAACCCGCGGCTTCACGGAAATCGAAGCGGAAAAAGTCGCCCACCTGATCGCCAACGTGCTCGAAGCGCCGGAAGACGCCACCGTTATCGAACAGGTCCGCGCCCAGGTTTCCGCGCTGTGCGCGAAATTCCCGGTATACGGCCGTTGACCGGAGCAGGCGGAGCAAATACGCGATGACGGATACCCGCGTGTTTTCTCCGCCGCCCCATACCCTTTTCCGCCCATGAAGTGTCCCTTCTGCGGCGACCCGAATACCCAGGTCACCGACACGCGCGAGAATGACGACGGCGACGTGGTGCGGCGGCGGCGGCGCTGCGGCGGCTGCGACAAGCGCTTCACCACCTACGAGCGCATCGACCTGAAGATGCCGCGCATCGTCAAGCGCAACGGCAACCGCAGCGATTTCGACCACGCCAAACTGGCTGGCAGCATGAAGCTCGCCCTGCGCAAGCGCCCGGTGACCACAGAGGCGCTGGAAGCAGCGGTCGAACGTATCGAGGCGCGCCTGCTGGCAATCGGCGAACCGGAAGTGCCAAGCTCGAGAATCGGCGAACTGGTCATGAAAGAGCTTAAAAAACTCGACAAGGTCGCCTACATCCGCTTCGCCTCGGTGTACCGGAATTTCGCCGACGCGGACGAATTCGCCGAAGTCGTCCGCGAAGTACAGACGCGCCCCCGGCGCGGCCGCTCCGGCAGCAATCCGCCAGACCCTGGGCATGACCTTTTCGACAGCTGACCGCGCCGCCATGACGCGCGCCCTCGCGCTCGCGAAGCGGGGGCTGGAAACCACCACACCCAACCCGCGCGTGGGCTGCGTGCTGATGAAAGACGGGAGCATCGTCGGCGAAGGCTGGCACCGCCGCGCCGGGGAAGAACATGCCGAAGTCCATGCCCTGCGCAGCGCGGGCGGCGCGGCGCGGGGTGCGACCGCTTACGTCACCCTCGAACCCTGCTCCCATTTCGGCCGCACGCCGCCCTGCGCCGACGCGCTCACCGAAGCCGGCATCGCCCGGGTGGTGACGGCGATGGAAGACCCCAACCCGCTCGTTGCGGGACGCGGCATGGCGCGGCTGCGCGCCGCAGGCATAACGGCCGAACATGGGCTGCTCGAAGCGCAGGCGCGCGAACTGAACATCGGCTTCATTTCACGCATGACGCGCGGCCGTCCGTGGCTGCGCCTGAAAGCCGCCCTGACGCTGGACGGGAAAACGGCGCTCAAAAACGGCGTCAGCCAGTGGATCACCGGCGAAGCGGCGCGGCGCGACGGGCACCGCTGGCGCGCCCGCGCCTGCGCGCTGCTGACCGGCATCGGCACAGTCAGAAGCGACGATCCGCAACTGACCGTGCGCGCCGTCCCCTGCAAACGCCAGCCCTTGCGCGTGCTGGTCGATACCCGGCTGGAAGTGGCCGCCACGGCGCGCATCCTTGCCGGAGCGCCCATACTGATCGCCACCGCGAGCGGAGACCAGGCGCGCATCGCGCCTCTTGTTAACGCCGGTCACGATGTCATCGTTCTGCCAGGGGCCGACGGCCGGGTCGATCTGCCCGGACTGATGCGGGAACTGGGCCGCCGGGGAATGAACGAGATTCACGCTGAAGCGGGCCTCACCCTCAATGGCGCGCTGCTGCGCGAAGGCTGCGCGGATGAACTGCTACTGTACCTTGCCCCGCTGCTGGCGGGCGATGCGGCGCGGGGCCTGTTCGACCTGCACACACTCACCCAACTTGACCAGGCAATCCGGCTCGATGTCCGCGACATGCGCCGTATTGGCGAGGATTTCCGCCTGATCGCCCGCCCCTGCTGAACGAAGCCCTGCCTTCTTTTTACGCCGTCCGTACATAAAAAAACGCCCTGCTTTGCAGGGCGTTTTCCTTACCGCACAGAAGTTACGGCAGATCACTCAAACTCGATAATGACCTCATCCACCGCCAGGCTCGCACCCGGACTGGCGACGATTTTTTTCACCTTGCCATCCTGCTCGGCCTTGAGCACGTTCTCCATTTTCATCGCTTCGATCACGGCCAGCTTTTCGCCCGTCTTCACCTCCTGGCCTTCCGTCACGGCGATTTCGCGCAGCAGGCCCGGCATGGGCGAAAGCAGGAAGCGGGACATGTCGGGCGGCAGCTTGACCGGCATTTTGGCCAGCATTGCCGCACCGCGCGCGCTCATAACGTGGCAGTCAGTGCGCGCCCCAGCGTGCACGAGGCGGTAGACAAGTCCCGCGCGCTCCACCTGCATGGTGAAAGGCTTGCCATCCAGAGTGCCGGTAAACAACAGCTGGCCGAACTGCCAGCCAGTGGTGAGTACGTGATCACGGCCCTCATAGTGAATGGCGTATCCGCCCGGGGCCAGCCGGACCATGACATCCGCGCTCACATCGCCATAAACGATGACATAGTTATCGCTCACCTCACGCTCATGCCCCTGCATCTGCCCGCTGATTTCGGCGTCATGATCCTCGAAAGCGCGGTGCAGGCTCGCGGCCACGGCCACGAACAGGATCGGGTTTTCGTGCGGCACCATCGACGCATCGAAACCTTTCGGATATTCCTCGGCGATGAAACCGGTATTGAAATCGCCCGAGACAAAGCGCGGATGCTGCATCAGCGCGGCCTGGAAGGGAATGTTGGAACTGATGCCGCGGATCACGAAGCCATCGAGCGCCTCGCGCATGCGCAGGATGGCTTCCCTGCGGTCGGCCCCGTGGGTAATGAGCTTGGCGATCATCGAATCGTAGTGCATCGAGATTTCGCCGCCTTCGTACACGCCGGTATCGACCCGCACTTCGCCCTCGACCTCGGCGGGCGGCCCGAACTTCACCAGACGCCCGGTGGAAGGCAGGAAGCCACGGAAGGGATCCTCCGCATTGATCCGGCACTCCATCGCCCAGCCTTTGAGCGCGATCTCTTCCTGCCGGAAGGCAAGCTTTTCACCGGCGGCGACGCGGATCATCTGTTCCACCAGATCGAGGCCGGTGATGAACTCGGTTACCGGATGTTCCACCTGCAGGCGGGTATTCATTTCGAGGAAGTAGAAGGATTTGTCCTTGCCGACGACAAATTCCACCGTTCCGGCGGACTGGTACTTCACCGCCTTGGCCAGGGCCACCGCCTGTTCGCCCATCGCCTTGCGCGTGGCGGGGTCGAGGAAGGGGCTGGGCGCTTCTTCGATCACTTTCTGATGGCGGCGCTGGATAGAACATTCACGCTCGTGCAGATACACGCAGTTGCCGTGCGCGTCGCCCAGCACCTGGATTTCAATGTGACGCGGCTCTTCGACGAATTTTTCGATGAACACACGGTCGTCGCCGAAGCTGTTGCGCGCTTCGTTCTGGCACGAAGCGAAGCCTTCAAAGGCTTCCTTGTCGTTGAAGGCAACGCGCAGCCCCTTGCCGCCGCCGCCGGCGGAAGCCTTGATCATGACCGGATAGCCGATGCCGCGCGCGATTTCAACCGCCTGTTCCGGGCCGGAGATGGCGTCGTTATAGCCGGGAATGGTGTTGACCTTGGCCTCATTGGCGAGCTTCTTGGAGGCGATCTTGTCGCCCATCGCCGCGACCGAATAGTGCTTGGGGCCGATGAAAATAATGCCTTCCTCTTCCAGCCGACGCGAAAACGCTTCGTTTTCGGACAGGAAGCCGTAACCGGGATGCACCGCCTGCGCGCCCGTCTGTTTGCACGCGGCAATGATCTTGTCCATCACCAGATAGGACTCTTTCGACGCCGCCGGGCCGATGCAGACGGCCTCGTCGGCCAGCTCGACGTGCAACGCGTCCTTGTCCGCCTCGGAATACACCGCCACGGTGGCGATGCCCATCCTGCGGGCGGTCTTGATAACGCGGCAGGCGATTTCGCCCCGGTTCGCAATAAGAATTTTCTTGAACATATGTTGTTTCCAGTGTGGGGCGGAAGCGGCGGCGCGGGGGGTGACGCCCCCGCCCTTTCCGGCTCCGCCCGGTTTATCCCTGAATCCGCCGCCAGATCAAAGCGGAATGTTGCCGTGCTTGCGCCACGGGTTTTCCAGCTGCTTGTCGCGCAGCATCGCCAGGCTGCGGCAGATACGCTTGCGCGTGCTGTGCGGCATGATCACGTCATCGATGAAGCCGCGCTGCGCGGCGATGAAAGGATTGGCGAATTTTTCCTTGTATCCGGCTTCGCGCGCGGCGAGCTTGACGGGATCGTCTTTTTCCTCGCGGAAGATGATTTCCACCGCGCCCTTCGCGCCCATAACGGCGATTTCGGCGCTCGGCCACGCGAGGTTCACGTCCCCGCGCAGGTGTTTGGAGCTCATCACGTCGTACGCGCCGCCGTAGGCTTTGCGCGTGATCACGGTTACCTTCGGCACCGTGCATTCGGCGTAGGCGTAGAGCAGCTTGGCTCCGTGCTTGATGATGCCGCCGTATTCCTGGCTGGTGCCGGGCATGAAGCCGGGGACGTCGACGAAGGTCACCACCGGGATGTTGAAGGCGTCGCAGAAACGCACGAAACGCGCGGCCTTGATCGAGCTCTTGATGTCGAGACAGCCCGCCAGCACCAGCGGCTGGTTGGCGACAATGCCAACGGTGCGCCCTTCCATGCGGGCGAAGCCGATGATGATGTTCTTGGCGTAGTCGCGCTGCAGCTCGAAGAAGTCGCACTCGTCGACAATCTTGAAGATCAGCTCTTTCATGTCGTACGGCTGGTTCGGGTTGCTCGGCACCAGCGTATCGAGCGACTCGTCCATGCGGTCGGCCGGATCCTGGGTGGGCCGTTCCGGCGTCGCTTCGCGGTTGGACAGTGGCAGGAAGTCGATGAAGCGGCGCAGCATGGTGAGCGCCTCGACGTCGTTGTTGAAGGCCAGATCAGCCACGCCGCTCTTGGTGGTGTGGGTGACGCCGCCGCCCAGTTCCTCGGCGGTCACTTCCTCGTGCGTCACCGTTTTCACCACTTCCGGGCCGGTCACGAACATATAGGAGGAATCCTTCACCATGAAGATGAAGTCGGTCATCGCCGGCGAGTACACCGCGCCGCCCGCGCACGGCCCCATGATGAGGGAAATCTGCGGAATCACGCCGGAGGCCATCACGTTGCGCTGGAACACGTCGGCATAGCCGCCGAGCGAATCCACGCCTTCCTGGATGCGCGCGCCGCCCGAATCATTCAGGCCGATCACCGGCGCGCCCACTTTCAGCGCGTGGTCCATCACCTTGCAGATTTTTTCCGCATGCGCCTGGGAGAGCGCGCCGCCGAAAACGGTGAAATCCTGACTGAACACAAATACCAGACGGCCATTGACCGTGCCGTAACCGGTCACGACGCCATCGCCGGGCACGGTGACCTTTTCCATGCCGAAATCGTTGCAGCGATGCTCCTTGAACATGTCCCACTCTTCGAAGCTGCCTTCGTCGAGCAGCAGGTCGATGCGCTCGCGGGCGCTGAGCTTGCCCTTTGCGTGCTGGGCCGCGATGCGTTTTTCCCCACCGCCAAGGCGGGCCGCCGCGCGCTTTTCATCCAGCCTGCGAATAATTTCGTGCATTGAATAACCTCCTCAAAAAATCATGCGCCAGCGGGCAGTCTCCTCCGCCAGCAGCCAGTCAGATCAGTCCAGATAATCCAGCAGGGTCCGCGCCGCCGCAGCTGGCGTGGAACGGCCCGCCTCAACCGCGGCCGTCAGCCGCGGCAGATCCATTTTCACCTTCGCATTATCGCGGAAACGGCTGCGCAAACCGCTATCGATCAGCTCCCACATCCACGCCTGCGCCTGGTGGCGGCGGCGGCTTTCAAATTCGCCGCTGGCCCGCATCACGTCACGGTAACGCAGCACCTCGCTCCAGAATTCCGCAATTCCCTGTTTCTGCAGCGCGGACAGCGTCAGCACGGGGGGGCGCCAGTTCGGGCTCGCCGGATGCAGCATCGCCAGCGCCGAAGTCATCTGCGCTTTTGCCCGCACCGCGGCGGCGGCGTCGATGTCGGCCTTGTTCACCACGATCAGGTCAGCAAGCTCCATGATGCCTTTCTTGATCGCCTGCAGGTCGTCCCCGGCGTTAGGCAGCTGCAGCAGGCAGAAAATGTCGGTCATGCCCGCCACCGCGGTTTCCGACTGCCCGACGCCGACGGTTTCGACAATCACCACGTCAAACCCGGCCGCCTCGCACACCAGCATGGTTTCGCGCGTGGCCGCGGCCACGCCGCCCAGCGAGCAGCCGGACGGGCTGGGGCGGATAAAGGCGGCGGGCTGTTGCGACAGCAGCTCCATGCGCGTTTTGTCGCCCAGGATGGAGCCGCCGGTGAGCGATGAGGACGGATCGACCGCCAGCACCGCCACGCGCAGCCCCTGCCCGATGAGATAAAGCCCGAGCGCTTCGATGAAGGTCGATTTGCCTGCGCCGGGAACGCCGGAAATCCCGACCCGGATCGCGCCGCCGCTTTGCGGCAGCAGCGCCTCAACCACCGTGCGCGCCCGCGCCTTGTGGGCGGGGTGCGACGATTCGATCAGGGTGATGGTTTTCGCCAGCGGGCGCAGCTGCCGCGCCAGCACGCCAGCGACCAGCGCGCGGTCGGCGGGCTCCATCGGATCCGGCGCATTCATTCCCGGAATCACGCCGTTTTCTTTGCCGCCCGGATCTGCTTCAGGACTTCGCGCGCGGCTTTGGGCACCGGCGTGCCGGGGCCAAAGATGCCTTTCGCGCCAGCCTTGTACAGCGTGTCGTAATCCTGCGCGGGAATCACGCCGCCGACGAAGACGATGATGTCGTCGGCGCCCAGCGCCTTGAGTTCATTCACCACGGCGGGAACCAGCGTCTTGTGTCCGGCGGCGAGGCTGGAGCAACCGACGGCGTGCACGTCGTTTTCCACCGCATGGCGCGCGGCTTCTTCCGGGGTCTGGAAAAGCGGGCCGATGTCGATGTCGAAGCCAAGGTCGGCGAAGGCTGACGCGACCACCTTGGCGCCACGGTCGTGCCCGTCCTGGCCCAGTTTGGCGATCATGACGCGCGGGCGGCGGCCCTCTTCGGCGACAAAGGCTTCGATCTCGGCCTTCAGCTCGCGCCATTCGGCATCGTCTTCCACCGCCGCCGCATAGACACCGGACACCGCCTGCGGGTTGGCGCGGAAGCGGCCCCACACTTTTTCCAGCGCGTCGGATACCTCGCCCACCGTGGCGCGCAGGCGCATGGCCTTCACCGCGAGGTCGAGCAGATTGCCCGTGCTGCTTTCCGCGCAGACGGTGAGCGCGGCCAGCGCAGCCTGCACCGCGTTCGCGTCACGCCCGGCGCGCACGCTCGCCAGGCGTGCAATCTGGGCTTCGCGCACGGCGTGGTTGTCAATATCGAGAATTTCGATCGGGTCTTCCTTGGCGAGTTTGTACTTGTTCACGCCAACGATGACATCCCGGCCCGAGTCGATGCGCCCCTGCTTGTCGGCGGCGCATTCTTCCACCTTCATCTTCGCCCAGCCGGATTCGACGGCTTTCGTCATGCCGCCCATCGCCTCGATTTCCTCAATCAGGCTCCACGCCTTGTCGGCCATGTCCTGCGTGAGCTTTTCCATCATGTAGGAACCGGCCCAGGGATCGACCACATTACAGATGTGCGTCTCTTCCTGGATGATGATCTGGGTGTTGCGCGCAACGCGGGCGGAAAACTCGGTGGGCAGCGCGATCGCCTCGTCCAGCGCGTTGGTGTGCAGCGACTGCGTGCCGCCGAACACCGCCGCCATCGCCTCGATAGTGGTGCGCACGACGTTGTTGTACGGATCCTGCTCGGTGAGCGACCAGCCGGAAGTCTGGCAGTGCGTGCGCAGCATCATCGACTTCGGGCTCTTCGGGTTGAACGCCTTCATGATCCGCCACCACAGCAGGCGCGCGGCGCGCATCTTGGCGATTTCGAGATAGAAGTTCATCCCCACCGCCCAGAAGAACGACAGACGGCCCGCAAAGGCATCCACGTCCAGCCCGCTCGCGATGCCGGTGCGCACGTATTCCTTGCCATCCGCCAGGGTGAAAGCCAGTTCGATGGCCTGGTTCGCGCCCGCCTCCTGGATGTGATAGCCCGAAATCGAGATCGAGTTGAATTTAGGCATGTGCTGCGCGGTGTAGCCGAAGATGTCGGAAATAATCTTCATCGACGGCGCAGGCGGATAAATATAGGTGTTGCGGACCATGAACTCCTTGAGGATGTCGTTCTGGATGGTCCCGGACAGCTTGTCCTGCGCCACGCCCTGCTCTTCCGCCGCCACGATGTAGCCCGCCAGGATCGGCAGCACGGCGCCGTTCATCGTCATCGACACCGAAACCTTGTCGAGCGGGATGCCGTCGAACAGAACCTTCATGTCCTCGACCGAGTCGATCGCCACCCCGGCCTTGCCCACATCGCCAGTCACGCGCGGATGGTCGGAGTCGTACCCCCGGTGCGTCGCCAGGTCGAACGCGACCGACACACCCTGACCGCCGGCGGCGAGCGCCTTGCGGTAAAACGCATTGGACTCTTCAGCGGTGGAAAAGCCTGCGTACTGGCGGATAGTCCATGGCTTGACCGCGTACATCGTCGCCTGCGGCCCGCGCACAAACGGCTCAAAGCCCGGCAGGGTATCCGCGTGCGGCAGTCCGGCCAGATCGGCGGCGGTGTAAAGCGGCTTTACCGTGAGCTTTTCCGGCGTGGTCCAGTTCAGCTTTTCCAGCGCTCCGTCCGGGGCGCTTTTTGCCGCGGCCTTTTTCCAGGCGTCCAGATCCGGCTTGGGGTAAACAGGCGTATTGGCATTCGACATGACACAGACCTCTCTCTGATACCAGGGCCGCCCAGGCAGACGGCCATTATTTGGAATCCGTCAGACGGACCCGACAGTTTCACCCGCGGGAAGCCCCCGGGAAGAATGAATCACACCCTCACGGACAGCAGCGCGCCCACCCTCCAGCGCCTGTTCAAAAATTTGACACAATAAACCGGGGGCGGGCAGAGTTGACTTCAGGGGTTCCCTACTCCTATAAATAATACTTTATCCATAATTATCAGCGCAACGGAGACAACAGCAATGCGCCCGTAAAGGGCTCGCTGCGCCTTCTGCCGTCCGCGGAATTCTTCCCATCCATGACCGCCTCCAGCATCGCCCCCTCCGCGCTCTACCAGGAAGTCGCCGAACGGCTGCGGCAGCGCATTTTTTCGCATGAACTCCCGCCCGGATCATGGATTGACGAACTGGCTCTCGCCGAACAGTACGGCATTTCGCGCACACCGCTGCGCGAAGCGCTCAAGGTGCTCATCGCCGAAGGGCTGGTCACCCTCAAACCGCGCCGCGGCTGCTATGTGACAGAAATTTCCGAACAGGATCTGGATGAGATTTTCTGCGTCATGGCCCTGCTGGAAAGCGAGTGCGCGAAAATTTCCGCCAGCCGCGCCTCCGGAGAGGACCTTGAGCATCTGCAGCGTATCCACGCAAAGCTTGAGCACGCCGCCGGAGCAGAGGACATCAACGGCTTTTTCGACGCCAACCAGTCTTTCCACCAGACCCTGCACCTGATCGCCGGCAACCACTGGCTGCAGCAAACAATTGAGGATCTGCGCAAGGTCATCAGGCTTTCACGTCACCACTCCCTGTTTTCAGAAGGACGCCTGGAACAATCGCTGGAGGAACATCGCGGCATTCTTGAGGCGCTGCTCACGCGCGATGCCGCGGCGGCTGAAACGCGCATGCGCGGACACATCAACGACGGGCGCGCCGCCCTTGCCCGTGTTTCCCGCGCACGCGGCCACGCCGCATAACCTTCGCCACGGCGACGCGGAACATCCGCCACAACCGCGCCGCGCACAATTGCTGATAACGAAAAATCAGGGGTAAAAAGAAACGCCGCGTTCAGCGCGGCGTTTCTGTTCCCGCGAAAGCCCGGCGTTTTCAGACCACCGCTTCTTCCTTTTCCTTCTTCACTTTCACGAACTGTTCGCGCGACACGCCGAGCCACATCGCCAGCGGGCTGGCGACCAGCACCGACGAGTAGATGCCGAAGCAGATGCCGATGGTCAGCGCCATGGCGAAGTAATGCAGCGTCTGCCCGCCGAAAAGCAGCATCGAAAGCACCATCATCTGCGTGCAGCCGTGGGTGATGATGGTGCGGGAAATGGTGCTGGTGATGGCGTGGTCGAGCACCTGCGGCGTGGTCAGCCCGCGTTTTTTGTGGAAGGTTTCACGCACGCGGTCGAACACGACCACTGATTCGTTCACCGAATAGCCAAGCACGGCCAGCACCGCCGCCAGCACCGCAAGCGAGAACTCCCACTGAAAAAAGGCGAAGAAGCCCAGAATAATGATAATGTCGTGCAGATTTGCAAGAATGGTCGCCACGCCAAGACGCCATTCGAAACGCAGCGCAAGATAGATAACAATGCCAAAAACCACCAGCAGCAGGGCCATCGACCCATCGTAGGCCAGTTCCTTGCCCACCTGCGGGCCGACAAACTCGACCCGCCGCAGCTCGGGCGGGCTGGCCGACGCTTTTTGCAATGTCGCCATCACCCCTTCGGCGATACGGTTACTTTCCGCGTCGTCGCGGTTGGGCAGGCGGATCAGCACATCGCGGGCGCTGCCGAAATTCTGCACCAGCGTATCGGCATGCCCATCGGCCAGCAGCGCCTGCCGGATCGGCTCCAGCTCCACCGCTTCGGCATAAGCAACCTCCAGCAGCGTGCCGCCGGTAAATTCGACGGACAGGTGCAGGCCACGGGTCACGAGGAAAAACACCGCGAGCAGAAAAGTAACAAAGGATATGACGTTGAACACCAGCGCGTGGCGCATGAACGGTATATCGTTTTTGATGCGGAAAAATTCCATGATCGTCTTTCCTTGTTCCGCGCCTTAAAGACCGGGTTTCCAGATCTGGCCGATAGAGAGCGTTTCCACCCCGCGGCGATTGCCGTAAATCCAGTTGATCAGCATTCTCGACACCACCACGGCGCTGAACATCGAGGTAAGCAGGCCGAGGCAATGCACCACCGCGAAGCCGCGCACCGGGCCGGAGCCGAACACGAGCAGCGCGATGCCGGCGATCAGGCTGGTGACGTTGGAATCGAGAATCGTCCCGAAGGCGCGGTCGTACCCGGCGGAGATGGCGGCCTGCGGCGTGGCGCCGCCGCGCAGTTCTTCGCGGATGCGCTCGTTGATCAGCACGTTGGCGTCAATCGCCATGCCCAGCGCCAGCGCCATCGCGGCAATGCCGGGCAGCGTCAGCGTGGCCTGCAGCAGCGACAGCAGCGCCACCAGCAGCAGCAGGTTTGCCGCCAGCGCCAGCGACGACACCAGACCGAACAGCACGTAATACACGCACATGAACGCGGCGATGGCGACAAAGCCCCACAGCGTGGAATGAATGCCCTTGGAGATGTTTTCCACCCCCAGGCTGGGGCCGACGGTGCGCTCTTCGATGATTTCCATCGGCGCGGCCAGCGCGCCCGCGCGCAGCAGCAGGGCGGTGTCGGCGGCTTCGGTCGTGGTCATCCGCCCGGAGATCTGCACGCGCCCGCCCGCGATTTCCGAACGGATCACCGGCGCGGTCACCACTTCCCCTTTACCTTTTTCGATCAGCAGGATCGCCATGCGCTTGCCGACGCTTTCACGCGTCAGGTCGCGGAAGATGCGCGCCCCCGCGGCATCCAGCGCGAGATGCACCGCCGGTTCGTGGGTCATGCCGTCGAAACCGGGCTGGGCATCGGTAAGACGGTCGCCGGTAAGCATCACCTGCTTTTTCACCAGCAGCTTCGCACCGCCGCGCTCGCTGTAAAGCTCGGTGCCAAAAGGCACGTTGCCGCTGAGCGCCTGCGCCAGCGCCGCATCGCTTTCTTCCACCATGCGCAGTTCCAGCGTCGCGGTGCGCCCGAGAATGTCTTTCGCCTTGGCCACATCCTGCACGCCGGGCAGCTGGACGACGATGCGTTCCACCCCCTGCTGCTGGATCACCGGTTCGGCCACGCCCAGTTCGTTGATGCGGTTGTGCAGGGTACCGATGTTCTGCTTGAGGGCCGACTCCTGCATCGCCTTCTGCGCCTGCGGCGTCAGCATGCCGATGAGAAGCAGGTCGTCGCTGCCGTTATCGCGTGTGGTCAGTTGCAGCTCGGGCGTGGACGCGGCGATGGCGTTGCGGGCGGCTTCGCGCTGGGCATTGTCGCGGAAGCGGATTTGCACCGCATTGCCTTCGCGGTTGATGCCAGCGTGGCGCACGTTTTTGTCGCGCAGCAGGGTGCGGAGATCACCCGCGACGGAATCGAGCCGCTTGGTCAGCGCTCCCGGCATATCGACCTGGAGCAGGAAGTGCACGCCGCCGCGCAGATCGAGCCCCAGATACATGGGCAGCGCGTGGATCGCCGTCAGCCAGGAGGGCGAGGCCGACAGCAGGTTGAGCGCGACCACATAGCCCGGATCCTGCGGATCGGGGTTGAACGCGTGTTCAATCGCATCCTTGGCGCGGATCTGGGTATCGGTATCGCGAAAGCGCGCGCGCACGCTGTTTGCATCGGAAAAGATGCCGTCGTGCCCGATACCGGCGCTGCGCAGGGCATCGGTCATGCGTCCGGCCGTTTCCGCCGGATCGAGCTTGAGCGTGGCCTTGCCGCTGGAAACCTGAACCGCGGGCACTTCGCCGTAAAAGTTCGGCAGCGTGTAGATCAGGCCCCACAGCAGGACCAGGCCGATGAGCAGATTCTTCCAGAGAGGGTAGCGGTTCATCGTTGAAAAAATGCGGGAGGGAAAGGCTGCATGGAGGGCGGATGCGCCCGGAGGAAAGGGGATCGCGCCCGTTCAGATCGAAACGGGCGCGTGCGCCGCCTTAAAGCGTTTTCAGCGTTCCTTTCGGCAGAACGGTCGAAACGGCCTGCTTCTGGATGATGATGTTCGTTTTTTCGGCGACTTCAAGGTGAATAAAGTTGTCGCCGATTTCCGTCACACGCCCGGCCATGCCGCCCTGGGTGACAATCTCATCCCCTTTGGCCATGGCCTCGATCATCGCCTTGTGTTCCTTGGCGCGTTTCATCTGCGGGCGGATCATCATGAACCAGAGCACCACGAACATCAGGATCAGGGGGAGCACCCCCATCAGGCCGCCCGTTGGATCCTGGCCCCCGGCGGTCTGGGCATAAGCGTTGGAAATCAGCACGGTTTATCCGCTCCGGAAATTCATAAGCGGCGGATTATAGCAGCAGCCCCCCGCCCCCGCTGGCGGCGCGGCGTCAAGCACAGGGGCAATGCGGGAAAAGCGCCTGCCCGCCCGCAGAGCCCCTACCCGGCTTCGCCCGCGCGTTCGGCGCGGAAGCGCTTTACATAAGCCGCAAAACCGCCGCTGGCAATCGCCTCGCGCAGTTCCGCTGTCAATATCTGGTAGTAACGCAGGTTGTGCGCGGTGTTGAGCATGCTGCCCAGGATTTCCCCCGCGCGGTGCAGGTGGTGCAGGTAGGCGCGGCTGAAGTTGCGGCAGGTATAGCAGTCGCAGGACGGATCAAGCGGCCCGGTGTCGGACTTGTGCGCCGCATTCTTGATCTTGATATCGCCATAACGGGTAAACAGCCAGCCGTTGCGGGCATTGCGCGTGGGCATGACGCAATCGAACAGGTCGATACCGGCCCCCACACCCGCAACGATGTCTTCCGGCGTTCCCACGCCCATCAGGTAACGCGGCTTCTCCACCGGCAGGCGCGGCGCGGTGTGGGCAAGGATGCGCGCCATGTCCTCTTTGGGCTCGCCCACCGACAGGCCACCGATGGCGAAACCGTTGAAACCGGTATCGGTCAGGGCCGCCAGCGATTCATCACGCAAATCTTCGTACATACCCCCCTGCACGATGCCGAAAAGGGCATTGCGGTTTTCCAGACGGTCGAACTCGTCGCGCGAGCGCCGGGCCCAGCGCTGCGACAGGCGCATCGACGCGGCCGCCTCATCGCGGGTCGCGGGATAAGGCGTGCATTCGTCGAAAATCATCACCACGTCGGAATCGAGCACATGCTGGATCTGCATTGACAGCTCGGGCGTCAGAAAAAGCCGCGCGCCATCAATCGGGCTGGCGAATTTCACCCCTTCCTCGCTGATCCTGCGCAGCGCGCCGAGACTGAAAACCTGGAAGCCGCCGGAATCGGTCAGGATCGGCCTGTTCCATCCCATGAAGCGATGCAGGCCGCCATGCGCGGCGACCACCTCCAGCCCGGGTCGCAGCCACAGGTGAAACGTATTGCCCAGGCAGATCTGGGCCCCGGTTCCGGCCAGGGCGTCCGGCGTCATGGCCTTGACGGTTCCGTAAGTTCCCACCGGCATGAACGCAGGCGTTTCCACCGTTCCGCGGGCAAGCGCGAGCCGACCGCGCCGGGCTGCGCCGTCTGTGGCAAGCAGATCAAACTGCATGGTCAATCCTGTTCAGGAACATGGCATCGCCATAACTGAAAAAACGGTACTGCCGCCCGATCGCATGCGCATAGGCGCGGCGGATAGTCTCCATGCCCGCAAAGGCGGAAACGAGCATCAGCAGCGTCGATCCGGGCAGGTGAAAATTGGTGACCAGCGCATCGGCCACGCGGAAACGGAAGCCGGGGAGAATAAATATTTCCGTTTCCCCGCTGCCCGCAGCCAGCCCCCCCGCCTGCGCGGCCCCTTCCAGCGCGCGCAGGGATGTCGTGCCAACGGCAATCACCCGCCCTCCTGCGGCGCGGGTTGCAGCCACTGCCTCCACCGTCGCCTGCGGAATCACGTAACGCTCACGATGCATGCGGTGTTCGGCAAGATTATTGACGCGGACCGGCTGGAACGTTCCCGCCCCCACATGCAACGTCAGCCACGCGCACCGGACTCCGCGCGCGGCCAGCGCGGCAAACAGGGCATCGTCGAAATGCAGGCCCGCCGTGGGCGCAGCAACTGCTCCCGGCTCGCGCGCGAAAACGGTCTGGTAGCGGGTTTCGTCGGCATCTTCCGCCGCGCGTCCAATATAGGGCGGCAGCGGCAGCTTGCCGTGCCGTTCGAGAAGATCGAAAAAACTGTCGCCGGAAGGAGAGGAAAAGCGCAGATGATAGAACTCGCCCGCGCGGCCCAGCACCGTCGCCCCGAACGTATCGGAGAAAAGCAGCCGGGATCCCGCCCGCGGCGATTTGCTCGCGCGTATCTGCGCCAGCGCCTCGTTCTGGCCAAGTGCGCGCTCGACCAGCACCTCGATCTGGCCGCCCGTTTCCTTGACGCCATGCAGGCGCGCATGGATCACGCGCGTATCGTTGAACACCAGCAGGTCGCCCGGCCGGACAAGCTGCGGCAGATCGCGGAAGCCACGATCAGCCAGCCCGCCCTGCCCCGTTACCTCCAGCAGGCGGCTGGCGCTGCGCTCGGGCAGCGGCGCCTGGGCAATCAGCCCGGGCGGCAGGGAAAAATCGAAATGGCTTAGTGTCAAGGACATCGGCTTGCCGCAGAGAGCGGAATTCATGGATAATGCGCGCCTTCTGCAGCCGGGAAAACACTTCCGGCGCTGGCGGAACCGGCGATGGTACACCGCCCGCCGTTCCACGGAAAGCAGACAGGCGCGATGCAAAAAGCACGCGCCTGCCGCGACAGCGCGCGCCCCGCGCCTGCGCCCTGGCCGGGGTGGCGGAATCGGTAGACGCAGCGGACTCAAAATCCGCCGCTGGCAACAGCGTGAGGGTTCGAGTCCCTCTCCCGGCACCAGACACCCATCCAAAGCAGTCCGGCAAAGGCCAGAACATCCAGCAGCATAAATGGTTCTGGCCTTTTTTACGTCCGTGGCCGCACGGATTGATCCGTTGAAATCCAGGGGCACATGGGGGCATCCCACCCCCTGCCCGGAGTTGATGCCCCCATGCCCCCGCTGAGCGACATGGCAATCGGGAAAGCCGCCCCCCGGACAAAGCCTTACCAGCTTTCCGATGAAAGGGGATGTATCTGGAAGCCCCCTGCTGGTGCGAAATGCTGGCGGTCGAAATACCGCTCCGCCGACAAAGAAAAGCGGCTGCCGCTGGGTGTTTATTCTGACGTGGGATCAAGGGAAGCCCACCAGCTCCGCGACGAAGCACGCAGGCTGCTGGCTGCTGGCATTGATCCCGGCGAACAGCGCAAGGCGCGGAAACCACAAAGGGCGAACAGGCCGCCAACGACTCCTTGAAGACGCTGGGCATGCCGGTCCAGCGCCTGATCAGCGATAACGGACCGGCCTTCCGCCCGCATGGTTTCAGCCGCATCTGCATCGAACCGGGCATCAAACAGAAGCTCACTCGCGCCTGCCGTTCGCAGACCAATGCCAAGACCGGGCGCCTCATCCAGTCTGCGCTACGCGAATGGGCCTGCGGCCACAGCGGCCCAAACTCCGACGAGAGTGACGCAGCCCTGACCCATTGGACCCACTGCTACAACTGGCATCGGCCGCATCACGGTACCGCTCTCCGGAGCAGTTCATGAACAACCGGCCTTCAGCCAGGGAGGCGGACACGAAAAATAGAGGGCGTCTCAACCACATCGCATCACCAGCAAAGCCGCTAGAATCAGCCTCCATACCATTCAGCCGGGGCGGCAATGAAATTCTGTTCCAGTTGCGGCGCGCGTGTCGGGTTTCGTATTCCTCCGGGTGATTCGCTGCCGCGCCATGTCTGCGACCGCTGCGGCAGCGTCCATTACCAGAACCCCAAGATCGTCGTTGGCGCGCTGCCGGAATGGGAAGGCCGCATCCTGTTGTGCCGCCGCGCCATCGAACCCCGCCTCGGGAAATGGACCCTGCCCGCCGGGTTCATGGAGAACGATGAAACCACCGCGCAGGGTGCGATCCGCGAAACGCTGGAAGAGGCCTGCGCGCGGATCGAGATTGGCGATCTTTACACGCTGATCGACGTTCCCCACTTCGGGCAGGTGCATATTGTCTATCGCGCCCGCCTGCTCGATCTGGATTTTGGCCCTGGCGATGAATCGCTGGAAGTCGCGCTTTTCGGCGAAGACGAAATCCCCTGGGATGAGATTGCCTTCCGCACCATCGCTCTTACTCTGCGCCATTATTTCGACGACCGCCGCCGGGGCGAATGGGGATTTCATACCGGCTGCATCGATCCGCTGCCGGGGTTTTAGCGGCCCGCGCCTGGTTCAGTGCCGCCCGCGTCCGCGCAGCCGTTCTCCCGCGTCGGCGAAGGCGTGCCGGGCGGCGGCCATTTCCGCCAGCACTGCCGCAATCTTGTGATTGAGCGTGCCTTTCGGCATGACGCCTTTCGCGTCCGCCTCACCCGCGGGCACGCCGGTCAGTATTTCCATCGCCTGGTCGACGGTGCTAACCGCATGGACGTGAAAACGCCCCTCGCGCGCGGCCTCGACCACCTCTTCGCGCAGCATCAGGTGGCGCACGCTGGCGGCGGGAATTACCACCCCCTGGCTGCCATCCAGCCCGCGCGCAGCGCAGAGATCAAAAAAACCTTCGATTTTTTCATTGACGCCGCCGATCGCCTGCACCTCGCCGAACTGGTTGACCGAGCCGGTAATGGCATAGCGCTGCCCGATCGGGAACTGGGTCAGCGCCGACAGTAGCGCGCACAGTTCGGCCAGCGATGCCGAATCGCCCTCCACCGGATCATATGACTGCTCGAATACGAGGCTGGCCGACAGCGACAGCGGCTGGTGGCGCGCATAGCGGGCGGCGAGAAAGGCCGAGAGAATGAGCACGCCCTTGGAGTGGATCGCGCCGCCCAGTTCGGTTTCACGTTCGATGTCGACGACATCGCCGTCGCCCATGCGCACCGTGGCGGTGATCCGTACCGGGTGGCCGTGGCGCTCGCCTGCGAACTCGACGACAACCAGCCCATTGATCTGCCCCGCGCGCACGCCGCTGGTGGAAATGAGCGTAGTGCCGTCGAGCATGGCTTCCCGCACGCGCAGCGGGTAGCGTTCGCTGCGCCGCGAGCGCGCTGCCAGCGCGGCCTCGATGGCGGCGCGGCCAATGCGGGCCAGTCCGGCGCGGCGGGCATGGTAATCGGCCTCGCGCAGCAGATCAGCCATGCGCCGCGTCTGCAGCGAAAGGCGGCTGGCGTCCTCCGCGATGCGGGCGCTCTCCTCCACCAGGCGCGCGGCCGCGCTGCGATCAAACGGCAGCAGGCCGCTGGCGCGCGCCAGCATCGCCAGCAGGCGCACGTAATGCGCTTCGTTGTCCGGCGTGCGCGCAAGATCGTCGTCGAAATCGGCGGCAACCTTGAACAGGTCGGCGAAATCGGAATCCTCTTCGTCCAGCAGGTAGAACAGGTTGCGGTCACCCACCAGCACCACCTTGAGCGCGCAGGGCGCGGGTTCGGGGGCCAGCGCCGGGGCCGTGCTCCAGCCCTGCGCCTCGGCGGGCGGCTCGATGCGGATTTCGCCCGCCCGCAGCACCCTTTTCAATCCCTCCCAGGCAAAAGGACGGGCGAGCAGACACGCGGCGTCCATCACCAGGTAGCCGCCGCTGGCCCGGTGCAGCGCGCCCGCGCGGATCAGGCTGAAATGGGTCAGCAGCGCGCCTTCCTGCGCGACGTGCTCCAGCCGCCCGACGAGATTGCCGTAACCCGGGTTGTCCTCCCACACCACCGGCGCTCCCTCGGTGGCGGCATGATCGACCAGCAGACTGACGCTGTAGCGGTGAAAACGGCCATCATCGCTTCCGGCTGCTTCCGGCGCGTCTTCGTCATCGTCTTCCGGATCGCGCCAGCCCGCGCCGCGCATGAGGATGTCACCCGCCACGGCATCAAAAAACGCCAGCACCGCGGGCAGATCGGCGTAGCGTTCCCGCAGCGCCTTCATCAGATGGGTGACTGCCGGTTTTAGCGCATCGTTTTCGGCGCGCGCGAGCGCATCACGCAGCGCCTTGTTCCAGCCGGGAAAACAGTCGAGCAGATCGCCCAGGCGGTCGCTCCAGCGCTCCACGCTGCGCTCGACCGCCTGCCGCGCCTCTTCGGGCAGGGCATCATACTGTTCGGGCGAAAGGACTTCGCCCTCGCGCACCGGCGCGAACGCAAACCCCTCCGGCGTGCGTAGCAGGGAGAGTCCGTCACCCGCGCACTCCTGCCCGATTTCGCGCAGCGCGCCTTCCTCGCGCGCCTTGTGTTTTTCCTGCAGCGCCTCAACGCGCGCGGTGTGCGCATCGCTGCCGAGCGCGGCTTCGACCGCGGGACCCAGTTCGCGGATCAGCGCCCGCATGTCATCGCACAGCCGCGCGCCCCGCCCGGCGGGCAGGCGCAGCAGGCGCGGCCTGAGCGCATCGTCAAAGTTGTGCAGGTAACACAGATCGGGCGGGGTTACGCCACTGCGGGCGATTTCCCGCAGCAGCCGGAACACCGTGGCATGGCGTCCGCCCCCCGGTTCGCCAAGAACGAATACGTTGTAGCCGGGCTGGCGCATCGCCAGTCCGAACGCCAGCGCTTCTTCGGCGCGGTCCTGCCCGAGGCCGCCCGGCAGGTCGTGCAGCTCATCGGAGGATTCAAACGGAAAGGCGTCCGCACTGCTGCCCGTTCTCAGCCAGCGGGCTTCCAGCGGCAAAATATCGGCCATGTTGTTGTTCTCCGCGTGCCGGAATGGAAACAGAAGAAAGCGGGGCAGGACAGCGTCGTGCGCCACGGTGTCCCCGCCATCTTCGCCCCGGCCGTGCGTCGCCGCAAGCGGACGGGATGGCGCGTACGAACTGTCGTCTCAGGTGAGCAGCAGTTGTTGCGGAAGCTCAGGCGGTTGCGGCTCCGTCCGTGCGCGGCCGCCCGGTGTTTCTCTCTCTTTCCAGCAGCGCCCGCTTGCGCTCCACGCCCCAGCGGTAGCCGGAAAGGCTGCCATCGCTACGCAATACGCGGTGGCAGGGAATAACGACCGCCAGCCTGTTCGCCGCGCACGCGCCCGCCACCGCCCGGGCCGCGCGCGGCATGCCCAGACGCCGGGCCAGCGCGGCATAACTCAGGGTTTCGCCGGGAGGAATGGCGCACAGCGCCTGCCAGACGCGTTGCTGGAACGCGGTGCCGCGCCTGTCCAGCGGAAGCTCCAGCCCCGTCCGGGGCGCTTCGATGAAGCGGGCCACGCTGGCGACAAGATGCCCGAAGGCATCATCCCCGCCAGCCGGTTCTGCATCGGGAAAAAGCTCCCGCAGATCGCACGCGAGCCGCGCGGGATCATCACCAAGGGAAATAGCGCAGATTCCGCGCCCGCTTTGCGCGACGAGAAGCGCGCCGAGAGAACATTGCCCGACGGCGAAGCGGATGGTGTCCGCCCGTCCGTTAGCGGCGCTGCCGTGCGTGGGTACACATGTGGATGCCATAAGACGCGTTCTCCACGGTTGCGGCGGCAGCGCCGCCGGGTTACTGCACGCGGATTTCGACGCGGCGCGCCTCGGCCGCATCGCTGCCGCCCAGCGTTTCCGCAGGTTTGCGCAGCAGCACGCGCTCGCCCGGTACGCCGATATCAATCAGGGCGGCGCGTACCGCCAGGGCGCGTTCCCGCGCCACGGCGGCATTGGCTTCGGCGCTGCCCGCAGCATCATGGAAACCGGACAGCAGCACGCTGGCATCGGGCCGGGCAGCCAGTTCCGCCACAACCAGGGCGAGCGCATCGCCCGCGCTGGCGGGTAATCCGGACTGGGCGAAATCAAAATAAACGACCGTCAGCGCAGCGCCGGTTTCTGCAATGTCAACGTACTCTACGGCAGGAATAGCCACGCCCGCGCCTGAGGGAGCCGGGACTGCCACTGCTGCCGTAGCGACAGGTTCCGCAACGCGGGTGTTACCTCGGATCTGGTACATCCCCATACCAATCACCAGCGCGATCACCAGCGCGATCACGCCAAAAACCACGCCAATGGCAACATTGAGTTCGCTGTCTTCCTGATCGAACATTTTCTCTCCTCGCCGGACCCTGCCGGGGTTACGGAACAAAACCGGTCGGCAGTGTAGCCGAAGCAGACGTCCATGCGGCCAGGTGTTTTCATCCGTATTCCCCAACATGCGGCATTTGTGTAAATACCGCAACACCGCTATAAAACGGTACCCGCGCATTACGCCTGTAGCGCCTTTTTCCAGAACAGCCCGCCATGCCCCGCATCGAAATCGATCTCCCGCCGCACCTGCCCTTTGCCGTCGAACTGCCGCTCTACCTGAGCCATATCAACTACGCAGGACATCTGGACAACGCGCTGCTGCTCACGCTGGTCTCCGAGACCCGCGCCCGTTTCATCCAGTCTCTCGGCTACCGCGAAAACAATGTCGAAGGCGTCGGTGTTATCGTCGCCGATGCGGCGGTGCAATATCGCGCCGAGGCTTTTCATGGCGAAACGATGGGGGTGGAAATGGGCGCGGACAGCTTCAGCCGCTATGGCTGCGATCTTCCGTGGCGGATGCGGGAATGCGCCAGCGGGCGCGAGATCGCGCGCGGCAAGACCGGCATCGTGTTTTTCGACTACAGCGCCCGCAGGATCGCCCCCGTTCCGGAAAATTTCCGTTCCCGCATCGGGGCGCTACTACCGGAGGGCTGATCCGCCTCCCCCCACAGCCTTATCCGGCAGAGGAAGGTCTATCTGCAAAAACCCCGCCGGGCGCGGGCAGCGCCAGGCGGGGCCGGAAACAGAGGAAACCGCGTTTAGTGGGAAGCGGCCGTGGCGGCGCCGTATCCCGTCTGGGCGCGGACATACTGGTCGCCAAACGCCTCGCGCTCCGCCATCGCCTCCGCGCTGGTGTCGGTTTTCGACACGATGAAAGCGGCAAGGAAGGCAACCGGCATCGAGAACAGGGCCGGCTGGGTGTAAGGGAAAACAGCCGAAGCGAACCCGAACACATCCACCCACACCGATTTCGACAGCACCACCAGCAGCACCGCCGACACCAGCCCGCCGTATCCGCCAGCCAGCGCGCCACGCGTGGTCAGCCCCTTCCAGTACATCGACAGAATCAGCACCGGGAAGTTGGCCGACGCGGCAACGCCAAACGCCAGCGCGGCCATGAAGGCGACGTTCATCTTCTCGAATGCGATCCCGAGCACAATGGCGACCACGCCAAGAGCGATCGACGCCATCTTCGACACCCGCAGTTCCGAGGTTTCGGAAGCCTTTCCCTTCATGATCACACGCGCATACAGGTCGTGAGAAATGGCCGAGGCCCCCGCCAGCGCCAGACCGGCCACTACAGCGAGAATCGTGGCGAAAGCTACCGCCGACAGGAAGCCAAGCAGCAGATTGCCACCTACCGCCTGCGCCAGGTGCATGGCCACCATGTTGCCGCCGCCGATCAGTTTCCCGCCCAGCGTGCCGCCTTCGAAGAAGTCCGGGTTCTGGCCGACGATCAGGATCGCCGCGAGCCCCATCAGGAAAATGACGTTGAAGAAGTAGGCGACGAAACCGGAAGCGTAAAGCACCGATTTGCGCGCTTCCTTGGCGTTGGTCACGGTAAAGAAGCGCATCAGGATGTGCGGCAGTCCGGCGGTGCCGAACATCAGGCCCAGCCCCATCGAGATCGCCGTGACCGGGTCGGCGAGCAGGCTGCCCGGCGACATCAGCTTCTGGCCCAGCTTGTGCACATCCATGGCCTTTGTGACCAGGTTGTCATAACTGAAACCAAACTGGCTCAGCGCCAGCAGCATGACCAGGGTGCCGCCGAAAAGCAGCATGCAGGCCTTGATGATCTGCACCCAGGTGGTCGCCACCATGCCGCCGAAGGTGACGTACACCATCATCAGCGCGCCAACGACGAACAGGGCGATGATGTAGTCCAGCCCGAACAGCAGCTTGATAAGCTGTCCGGCGCCAACCATCTGCGCGACCAGATAGAAGCACACGACGATAAGCGAACTGATCGCCGCCATCGTCCGCACCTTGCCCTGGTTGAGGCGGTAGGAGGTGATGTCGGCAAACGTGAACTTGCCCAGATTGCGCAGCCGCTCCGCCATCAGAAACAGGATGATCGGCCAGCCGACGAAAAACGCGACCATGTAGATGTAGCCATCCACCCCGGATCCATACACCATGGCGGTAAGCCCCAGCAGCGTGGCCGCCGACATGTAGTCACCCGCGATCGCCAGACCATTCTGGAAGCCGGTGATACCGCCACCCGCGGTGTAAAAATCGGAGGTCGACTTTGTCCGGCTGGCCGCCCAGTAGGTAACCCCCAGCGTAATTCCGACGAACACCAGGAACATTACGATGGCGTGCAGGTTGAGCGGCTGTTTTTCCGCCGCCTCAATGGCGGGCTTGGCCCAGGCCGAAGCCGCGCCAGACAGCGCCACACCCGCAAACCCCATGCGCGCCCATGCCACAGACAGGGAATTTTTCATTTTTCACTCTCCCATGCCGCGCGCACGATTTCTTCCGTCATGGCATCAAATTCGGTATTGGCCCGCCGCACATAAACAGCAGTCAGGATCCAGAAAAACACAAACATGAAAAGACCGGCGGCAACGCCGACCGTCAGCGTCGACCCTTCGCTCAGCCGCTGGCCAATAACCTCGGGCCAGAAAGCCACGGTCAGCACAAAGCCATAGAAAATAACCAGCACCAGCGCCGACAGCCAGGTCACGAAACGGCCCCGCCGGGCGACCAGTTCCGCAAAACGGGGATTACGCCGGATATGGGCGTAAATCGGGACAGACATTACATTTCTCCCTTTTTTGCAAAGCAACAGAAAGCGACAACTCCTTACCTCCGCCGGATGCACCGTCTGGTGCGGGCATTCCAGCGCGGGCGATGATATATCATTTATATGAGCAAATCGTTTTTCTTTATATCTGACTGTTCAAAAACACAGCCTTCGTCAAGACGCACATCATGCCCAGCCCTATCCTGCTCGAAGTCAATCACTGCATTGCCACCCTCACTCTTAACAGACCGGACAAACTCAACGCCATCGACGCCGCCATGTGGCGCAGGCTGGGCGCGGTCATGCGCGAAACCGGAGCCAGCACGGAAATCCGCTGCATCATCCTGCGCGGCGCCGGGAACAGGGCCTTTGCTGCTGGCGGAGATATCGAGGAATTTCTGGAAGTACGGGCAACCGAAGACGATGCGCTGCGCTATCACGAAGAAGCAGTAGCCGCCGCGCTCGACAGCATCCGCCACTGCCCGCTGCCCACGGTGGCCGCTATCCGCGGCGCCTGTATTGGCGGCGGGCTGGAAATCGTCGGCTGCTGCGATCTGCGCATCGCGGGAGAATCAGCCCGTTTCGGCGCGCCAATCAACCGGCTCGGTTTTTCCATGTACCCCGGGGAAATGGCCGGGCTGCTTGCTCTTGCCGGGCCGGCTGTCGTGCTGGAGCTTCTGCTTGAAGGCCGGATTCTGGACGCGGCTGAAGCCTTGCAGAAAGGTCTGCTGAGCCGTGTCGTTGCGGATGAAGCCGTGTTTGACGAAGCCTGGGCCTGCGCCAGCCGCATTGCCGCCGGCGCGCCGCTGGCAGCCCGCTGGCACAAGCAGTGGGTGCGGCGGCTGATGGATCAAAAACCGCTGGACGAGGCAGAAAAGCGCGCATCCTTTGCATTTCTGGGCACGGAAGACTATCGCGAAGGGCTGGCGGCGTTTTTCGCCAGACGCCCGCCCCGGTTCAGGGGGCGCTAAGCCTTCCCGCGGCAAGAAGCGCATCCACATCAAGATGCGCTTCCACCGCATCGGCCAGACGCTCCAGATCAGCCTCGCGCCGCGCGGCCAGATCGACGCGCGCCACATCCACCGCACCAGCCCATGCCAGCAGCGCCGCCAGGGCGTCAGGGCTATCGAACAGCCCGTGCAGATACGTCCCGAGAATCTGCCCGTCGGCGGAAAGCGCGCCGTCGTCACGGCCATCGGCCAGCGTCACCGCCGGTTGCGCCAGCGCCGGACCGCTGGAAACGCCCTGATGAATTTCGTACCCGCCTACCGCAGGCATGCCGGGAAGATTCAGCCGCCCGGAGACGTTCCTGAGCTGCTTGTCCCGCTCCAGCACCGTTTCCATCGTGATCAGCCCCAGCCCGGGCACCGTTGCCGGAGCCCCCTCGATTCCGTCCGGGTCGGCCAGAACCGTACCGAGCATCTGGAAACCGCCGCAAATACCTATCAGCCTGCCACCGTAACGCAGATGCCGCCGGATTGCGGCCTCCCAGCCCTGTTCGCGCAGCCAGGCAAGATCGGCCTGCACACTCTTCGAGCCCGGCAGAATAATCAGATCGGCGGGCGGAAACGCCTGCCCGGGCCCGACCCAGCGGAAATCGACCTGCGGATGCAGGCGCAAGGCATCGAAATCGGTGTGATTGGAAATACGCGGCCACACCGGCACCGCAACCCGTAGCGCGGGCCCCTCAGGCGCACTGACCGCCCCCTCCTGCGAAAGCGCGTCCTCCGCATCGAGAAACAGCCCGTGCAGATACGGAAGCACGCCGAACACAGGCAAACCCGTGCGTGCTTCCAGCCAGTCCAGTCCCGGCTGCAGCAGGCCAATGTCACCGCGAAAACGGTTGATCACAAACCCCTTCACCCGCGCCCGTTCGGACGGCGACAGTAACTCCAGCGTGCCAACGAAATGGGCGAATACGCCACCACGGTCGATATCGGCGACAAGAATCACCGGGACGTCGGCCGCCTCGGCAAAACCCATATTGGCGATATCCCGGTCGCGCAGATTGATTTCAGCCGGACTGCCTGCCCCCTCGACCAGAACATGGCTATATGCATCCGCCAGACGCTGCCACGACTCCATGACCGCCGCCAGCGCGGTTTTTTTGTAATCGTGATAATCGCGCGCGGATAGCGTGGCCGCAGCCTTTCCGTGAATGATGATCTGCGCGCCCGTATCGGAAGACGGCTTGAGCAGCACCGGGTTGAAATCAGTATGCGGGGCCAGCCCGGCCGCCTGCGCCTGCAGCGCCTGGGCGCGGCCAATTTCACCACCATCGGCGGTCACCGCCGAATTCAGCGCCATGTTTTGCGGTTTGAACGGCGCGGCCCGCAGCCCGCGCCGCAGCAGCGCCCTTGCCAGCCCTGCCACCAGCGTGCTTTTACCCGCATCGGAGGTCGTCCCCTGAACCATCAGGGCAAAAAACATCGACATTGCTTGTTATCCGTTTCCAGCCAGGAGAGGAAGACCGCCCGGACGCAGGCGTCGTCCTGACAGTAGCGTCGGCCACGCTATTTTTCGTTATGCTACGGCCATCAGATAAACCGGGTTGCCTTACTCAGTTCGTCGTGCGTCTGGGCATATTCAAGCGCACTGACAAATTTGTTCCATACAGCATCCGTCTCCACAATTTTAAGCAGGGCAACCCGCTGGTCGCGCGAGCTCCGGCTCAAAACCAGCACACTGAGCATGCACCGGTCAGAAACACCCAGCTCGATCACGGCCTTTCCGGCCACACCTGTCGGAAGAGGCTGCTCCGTACGCACCCGCAACCCGCCCCTGGCGCATTCAATAACCTTGACCGGATAGCGTTCATGCACCCCCTCAGTTTCCATAAAGAAAGCCCCTGGGCACATGACGGAAAAACGGAGATGCCGCGGTGGCTGCATCCCTGAGCGGGCAATATCTTCAGGAACTGGCGGCAAACAGGCCTTGAACGCAGGAAGGTCGTAAATCCGGTGCAGAAGAAGAAGCTCCTGGGGCTGGAGCTTTGAAAATTCCTGCGTGCGCTGATTGAAAAAATAGTCAATCAGCATTGGCGTCATAACAGGATTATTAGTGGTATGGAAGCGTTTTTCAGGGAAAACAATGTTGGGTAATTCCATCCCCGTGAAATAGCCATGGAGATTTCTGTCTGATGGGTAATTACCGTAAATTTTTCTGAACATTATTTCGGCACGCACCAGATCAAGGTGTGCGCCAACGGCTGGGGCCCCGTTTACAAAATCATAATGTGCGACCGGAAGCTGCCCGATGCGTTTAAAACAGAGAATATTCTCATAGAACTCAATGTGCCCCGGATTGACCGCGATGACGAGATGCCGCGTATCGAAATGCTTTATGGCATATTCGTACATGAATTTCATCAGCGGAAAAACGATCCTCCCGCTGGCGGAGCGGAAGCGTCTGTCCACCGCCAGCGCGGAAACCTCTGCAACCCGCCCCCCGGTCTGGCGTATTTCATCGATGGTGAATACCTTCTGCATCGGAAAGCCCAGCACGCTTTCCCTGATGAGCGATAGCGTTCCAATGACTTCCCCACGATAAGCCGCCAGCAGCGTTGATGTCGTGGGCAATGCATGGTAAAGCGTGACGCGCAGCCCGGAAGGATCCGGCACCATGAACCCGGCATCCACATAGGCATCGTGCAAAAGGCGGAAACAGGCCTCCAGCTCTTCGCGCGTTTCCGCAAGCTTGAAAACGTATTCATCCGGCAGTCTGGGGTCAAGCCGGACAGCCTTGCGGTAAAAACTCCGGCGAACCGGTTTCGGCAGCCGGGCCACCAGTTTGCGCAATCCTTTCTTTGCGTATTGCAGCAACCTATCTTCCCTGGGCAGGCGGAATTTCCCGTGCTTTTTTTCCGCCCGCCCGGGCAGAAAATTCGCGGGGTCCAGACCTGCCGCAAATATCGTCACGATGCAGCCGACGCCATGATCGCCGTACCTCACGCCACCAGGCGCGGTCAAACGTTCGGGCCAGGGCAGGCAGCAAAGGGGCCCAATAATGGCTGGCTGCGGACAGATGATTTTTTTCCGCCATCTGCAGCGGCACCCTTAAAGCGTGCAGGCGCTCACCCAGGGGCGGATGCAGTCCTCCCGCACCGCCAGACCGGGCCCACGGATGCTGCATTATTTTCCCCGCTGAAGGCCGTATGAATCCGGCTGCCACGCCAATACCCATTTCACGGTAAGGACGCATCAGCGGGCGCGGATGCAATGCACTTTGCGCCATGATCCTGGGCCAATAATCCTCGGCAAGAAAACGCTCTTTCAGCGTGACCTCAACCAGTGTCTGGCCAAAAACATCCGCACCGACCAGTTCCGCCGCCATTGCATCAGCCTCAAACTCTTCCAGATGGGTCAAACGCACCATGTCGCGGTAAAACCACGCAAAAACAGCATCCAGAAAATCCGCTGCAAACGGAAAGACTCCGCAGGTGCGCTCCAGCACGCGCAACCACCAGGCGCGGCAATACGCCAGCCATGCGTCCGCGCCACGCCGCTGCAGCGCAATATGAGAAAACTCGTGTGCAAGCACCGCGACCAGCTGTTTCCGGGACAGACTATGGGCAAGCGGTAGCCCGACCACAAGATGGGTTTCCAGCGGCCCAAAAAATCCCCAGCGCATCCGCTGCGTCACGGCTGCATTCATACTGCCGCTGATCCAGACGCCTGCAATGGAAGAAACGCCGAAACGGCGCTTCATTTTTGCAATCAGCTGATAAAAGGACCCCGCGCCACGGCGAGGCAGCAAAACGCCGTCAATCCGCGGGAGAGGGACAAAAAGCAGGTACGAGAGCAGGGCGCAGACGGCACCGGCCAGAGCGGCAGCGGCGACCCAGCCCGCAGCCCGATAAACGGCCCCTGCCGTGAGCGCCAGCCAGCCAAACCACAGCCCGGCCAGATTCAGGGCGAGCAATATCATCGCCACAAGCACCAGCGACCCCAGACCTGCGATGGCCATCCTCCCCAGACGCCTTGCCAGCAACTGCCGGGCTCCGGATACGCCGGAACAATAAGACAAAGCCATGCGCCCCGTCCAAGCTCCCAAAAAACGAGCGCCGAATATACCGCCGAATGGCCCGCGCCGCCATTATTCCGCGGCGGCCTTCTCCCGGCGCGTTTTTCATGCTGAAAATGCTCGCCATTACAGCGTATAGCAACTAGAATGACGGGTCTTGCGGCAAAACCGACCAGCCGCACACTCCTCACACCTTCTACGCCTGACTGGCTCTTCCTGTTGTAGAACCGGAATGCCGCAAGGCATCCAGCTTATGACAGACCAGACAGCCTTCATCAGCCTCGGGCTGATTGAACCGCTATTGCGGGCAATCGCCGATACCGGCTATACAACACCAACCCCGATCCAGACAAAAGCCATTCCCCTTGTGCTTGCAGGCAACGACCTGCTCGCGGCGGCCCAGACGGGTACGGGAAAAACCGCAGGCTTTACCCTCCCCATCCTGCAGCAGCTCACCATCCGCAAAATGCACCCGCAGCGGGGACGCCCGAGATGCCTCATCCTGACACCCACGCGCGAACTTGCCGCACAGGTGGAGGAATCCGTGCGGGTATACGGCAAGCACCTGCCACTGACATCGGCCGTCATATTTGGCGGCGTGGGCATTAACCCACAGATCAGTGCGTTAAAAAAACACATTGACATTGTCGTCGCAACCCCCGGCCGCCTGCTCGACCACGCAGGCCAGAAAACCATCGATCTGTCCGGAACGGAAATCCTCGTTCTCGATGAAGCCGACCGCATGCTTGACATGGGCTTTATCCGCGACATAAAGAAAATCATCAGCCTACTGCCCAAGCAGCGCCAGAATCTGCTTTTTTCCGCCACTTTTTCAGATGAGATACGGGATCTGGCCAACGGCCTGCTACATAATCCGGGCTATGTCGAGGCAGCCCCACGCAACACCACTACCGAAAATATTGAGCAATCTGTTTATCTGATCGCACAGAAACAGAAGCGTGAACTTCTTGCCTGGCTGATAAAAGAAAAAAACTGGCAGCAGGCTCTGGTATTTACCCGCACCAAACACGGGGCTAACAAGCTTGCCGAATATCTGGCGCGGCACGACATCCCCGCCGCCGCGATCCATGGCAACAAAAGCCAGACCGCGCGCACGCGCGCACTCGCCCAGTTCAAGGACGGCGCCCTGCCGGTTCTGGTCGCCACCGACATTGCCGCCCGCGGGCTCGACATCGACCAGCTGCCGCAGGTTGTCAACTTTGAACTTCCTAACGTCCCGGAAGATTACGTTCACCGCATCGGGCGGACCGGACGCGCTGGCGCCAGCGGGAACGCCATTTCGTTTGTTGATGACGAAGAACTGAAATCGCTTGCCGCGATTGAACGGCTGATTCGCCGCCGCATCAGCCGCGCGCCCATTGAAGGCTTCACGCCCGCAGCCCATTCCGGCGAACCGGACGACAGCAGCATCAGCAGACATCAGCCCCCCCGGAACCGTAGCGGGCAGAACCGGCAGCGGCCCCCTTCCCCCACAGCCCAGCGCACCCGGACAGCAACACCAGGAACCGCCAGCAGCACATCCCGGCACACAGCAAAAAAACCGGCTGGCCCCGCGCATCATTCGCAGCCTGTCACGACACGCACCTCAAACCCGCGAAGCAAAAAATCATATTAGAACAAAGACAAATAAAACCCGGCACTCGATGAAAACCACTCGCAAAAACATCCATCCGCACCAGCGGCCCGACAATTCTTGATACAGATCATGGAGGTCTCTCCAGCGTAAAACCAGAATCTTTTTATCTTCGGTTCCGACCCGCCCGCCCGAAGACGGGAGAATGCACAATGAGGATCGTTCCATGAGCGGCACATTTACCAAGGCGATGGCGCGCAACATTTTTTATGGCGGGACAGTGTTTTTCTTCCTGCTGTTTGTTGCGCTAACCTTCAACACCACCCGCGAACTGCCAAAACGCGACAACAGAGCCAATCTGACGCCAGCGGCCATTGCGGGCAAGAAACTGTGGGAAACACGCAACTGCATCGGCTGTCACACCCTGCTTGGCGAAGGGGCTTACTTTGCTCCCGAGCTCGGCAACGTTTACCAGCGCCGCGGTCCCGAGTTCATCAAGGCCTGGATCCAGGCCCAGCCGACCGGAACACCTGGCCGCCGACAAATGCCGCAGTTCCATCTCAGCGACAAGGAACTGGATGATCTCGTTGAGTTTTTCAAATACATCTCCGAGATCGACACCGCCAAGTGGCCGCCGAATATCGAAGGCTGAACCTGTTATCCCGAGTAACCCCCAGGGGACCAAGTCATGCAATATAAATCTCAAGCGGTCGCCAAGCCCTATTTCATTGCAGCAATAGGGTTATTTGTCGGCCAAATCCTGTTCGGCCTCATCATGGGCCTGCAGTACATCATCGGCGATTTCCTGTTTCCGGCCCTGCCGTTCAACATCGCCCGGATGGTTCACACCAACCTGCTTATCGTCTGGCTGCTGTTCGGCTTCATGGGCGCCGCCTACTACATGATTCCGGAAGAGTCGGAGACCGAGCTGTTCAGCCCCAAACTGGCGCTGGCGCTGTTCTGGGTGTTCCTTGTCGCCGGCGCGCTGACCATCGTCGGCTACCTGTTCGTCCCCTACGCCAAGCTTGCGGAGATGACCGGTAACGACCTGCTCGCCACCATGGGGCGTGAGTTTCTTGAGCAGCCGCTGCTGACCAAGATCGGCATCGTGGTCGTCGCCCTGTCGTTCCTCTTCAACATCACCATGACGGTTCTGAAGGGACGCAAAACGGCGATCAGCACGGTGCTGCTGCTTGGTCTGTGGGGCCTTGCCGTATTCTTCCTGTTCTCGTTCTACAACCCGCACAACCTCGTTCTGGACAAGTACTTCTGGTGGTGGGTTGTTCACCTGTGGGTTGAAGGGGTGTGGGAACTGATCCTTGGCGCACTGCTTGCCTTCGTGCTGATCAAGGTCACCGGCGTCGACCGCGAAGTCATCGAAAAGTGGCTGTACGTCATCATCACGCTGACTCTCGTCACCGGCATCATCGGCACCGGCCACCACTACTACTGGATCGGCACGCCGGAATACTGGCAGTGGTGGGGTTCCGTCTTCTCCGCGCTGGAACCGATTCCGTTCTTCGCAATGACCGTGTTCGCCTTCACCATGGTTAACCGCCGCCGCCGCGAACATCCGAACCGCGCCGCCACCCTGTGGGCGCTCGGCACCGGCGTAATGGCCTTCCTCGGCGCCGGTCTGTGGGGCTTCCTGCACACACTGGCTCCGGTGAACTTCTACACCCACGGCAGCCAGATCACGGCGGCTCACGGGCACATGGCTTTCTACGGCGCCTATGTAATGGTCGTGCTGTGCATCATCAGCTACGCCATGCCGATCCTGCGTGGCCGCGCGGCCAACTCGAACAGGTCCCAGGTGCTGGAAATGTGGTCTTTCTGGCTGATGACGATCGCCATGGTCTTCATTACCCTGTTCCTTACCGCTGCAGGCATCCTGCAGGTATGGCTGCAGCGTGTTTCTGATACGCCGATGTCGTTCATGGCGACGCAGGACCAGATCATGCTGTTCTACTGGATGCGTGAGTGGTCCGGCGTGGTCTTCCTGGTCGGCCTTGTGACCTATGTCGCGAGTTTCTTCGTCGGCGGAGAACAGAAAACTGCTGCGTAGATTCTGCTGTAACTCCCTGACTTAAGGGAACAAGGGGGCGGCGCGAGCAGCCCCCTTTTCTTTTTACTGAAGATCTCCCGTATTGCTTCTTATCCATAATCAAGGCCATCACCCATCCATCTTCCTAGACTCGGTCGCATGTCTGCCGCAGCTCCCGCCTCCTCCAGCACATTGGCTAATCCCGGCACGCCCCGCCTGGCGGGCGATCTCGCTCTCTGGATTTTCATCCTCGCCGAGCTGCTCGCCTTCGGAGTCTTCTTCGCCGCCTACGCATTTACCCGGGCCAACCATATCGAACTGTTCGCGCAGGAACAGCAGGCGCTCGACCGTATCGCCGGCGCCATCAACACCGTGCTGCTGCTCACATCAAGCTATTTTGTCGTGCGCGCCGTACAGGCCGCGGAGCGCTCTGCTTCCACCGCATGCGCGCGCTGGCTCGTGGCGGCCATCGCCTGCGGCGGAGGATTCGTCGCCGTCAAACTGCATGAATACGGCGCGGCTTTCGACCATGGCGTCAGCCTGTCCAGCAGCCCCTTCCACATGTTTTATCTGTCCCTGACCTTTTTCCATTTCATGCACGTTCTGCTTGGCATGGTGATCCTCTCCGCGCTCTGGCTGGGCGCACGCGCGGGGCGTTACCGGCCGGGCGAGATGAACGGGCTGGAAAGCGGCGCGGCCTACTGGCACATGGTTGACCTTGTCTGGCTGGTGCTTTTTCCGCTGGTTTACGTAATCCATTAACAGATACTGATGTCTGACCCCCACACCCACGGAACCCCCGCACGCGCAACCCTGCTCTGGCTGCTGCTTGTCGCCGCGACCCTGCTGACATGGTCGATTGGTGAAAAAAACGCGGCGGGTATGGGTATCCTCGCTTTGCTGGCGCTGATATCGCTGGCCAAAGGCTGCGTGATCATTCTCGACTTTATGGCCCTGCGCCATGCTCCGTTGCTATGGCGCATTATTGTGGTGGGGTGGATGGTGCTGGTATGGCTGCTGATTGGAGCCGCTCACTGGAGCGGGCTGCCCCGATGAAAACCGAAACTCCTGATCTCCCCTTTTATGAACCCGCGGGCGATGAAATCGCAGTTTTCGGGCACGCCTGGAAAAACCGGCTGCCGCTTCTGATCAAGGGTCCGACCGGCTGCGGCAAGACACGTTTCATCACCCACATGGCGGCCCGTCTGGGCCTGCCGCTATACACCGTCGCCTGTCATGACGACCTGACCGCCGCCGATCTTGTGGGCCGCCATCTGCTCGGAGATGGACATACCACGTGGTGCGACGGACCGCTGACCCGAGCCGTGCGCGAAGGCGGCATCTGCTATCTGGACGAGATCATCGAAGCACGCAAGGACACCACGGTCGTCCTGCACCCCCTTGCCGACGACCGCCGTCTGCTGCCCATCGAGCGCACCGGCGAGCTGCTGCAGGCGCCTCCAAACTTCATGCTCGTGGTGTCGTACAACCCCGGCTACCAGAATCTGCTCAAAGGCATGAAGCCTTCCACCCGGCAGCGTTTCGTCAGCCTCCGTTTCGATTTCCCCTCCCCCGTGCGCGAAACGGCCATTCTCACCGGCGAATCCGGCTGCGATCCTGATCTCGCCCGGCGTCTGGTGTCGATCGCCAGCAGCCTGCGCGCGCTCAAGGAACACGATCTGGAAGAAGCCGCCAGCACGCGCCTGCTGGTATACGCCGCCCTGCTGATCAAGGATGGCATGGACCCGGTCGCGGCCTGCCGTGCGGCCATCGTCGAAAGCCTGACCGACGACGCGGAGGTTTCCGAAGCCCTGATGGAAGTCGTGGCCGCCACATTCGGCCGCTGATTCCAGGCACGCCGCCATGGACCATCCTGCTTCATCCGCCGCCAGTCCCACCGCCATACCGCCGCACCGGATCATTCCCATCGCATCCGCACCGGCATCGCCGCGCCCGCTGCAGCGCCGCCGCCGCGGGTTCCAGATCGCATTCTTCACCATCTTCGTACTGGCGCCGGTGCTCAACCTGTTCCGCTACGACCTGGAGGCCGGCCACGCCTGGCTGCTGGGCATGCCGTGGCGGCTCGGGCTGGACGACTTTCTGGCCGGAAACATCGGCGCGGCCGAAGCGGGCGCCAACGTGCTGCTGCGCCTGTTCGTGCCCCTGTTTGGCGGCGCGGCCCTTTTCCTGTGGGGCGCATGGAAATGGGGACGGCTTTACTGCGGCTGGCTGTGCCCACATTTTTCCGTGGTGGAAACCATCAACTCCCTGATGCTGCGCGCCTCGGGCAAACCCAGTATCTGGGAAAAACAGCCAGTGACGCCGTGGCGTCCCGATGGCACGAAGCGGCGCATTGATGGGCGCTGGTGGGCGCTGGTTTTGCCCGCGGCTGCCGCTTTCGCCTTCCTGTGGGCTGTTGTTTTTCTTACCTACCTTCAGCTGCCTGCCGATGTTTACACGCGTCTGATCACCGGAACGCTCAGCCGGGGGCAGAAAATATTTCTCACCGCTGCAACCACTGTCATAACCGCCGAATTCCTTTTCGCACGCCACCTTTTCTGCCGCTTCGCCTGCGCCGTCGGGCTGTTTCAAAGCCTGGTGTGGATGAACAACCGCAAGGCCATGGTCGTCGGCTTCACCCGCACACGCGCGGCCGACTGTGCAAGCTGCCTGCCGGAAAAACAGTCCGCCTGCGACGCCGTCTGCCCGATGCGGCTGACGCCGCGCAACATCAAGCGCCACATGTTCACCTGCACGCAATGCGCGCAATGCATCGACGCCTGCGGAGAGGCCCAGGCGACAAACCCGGAAGGCCCGCTGCTCTCCTGGGTGGAAGGCGAAGCGGCGCAGCGCAACGAAGCCGGATTCCGCGCCGGACGGGAGCCCTGACGCCATGGAAGAAGCCGTCGGCAAACTGTGGCACCGTTTCGTTACCCGCGCATCGGGAACCAGCCATCCCGACGCCGCCGTGACGCTGAAGGAGATTGAACGCACCGCTGGCGTGCTGTTCCGCGCGCTTGGCGGCGACGGCGGACTGCGTCTGGCCGCCGCCACCAGCGATGTTCACGGCGCCCGCCGCAGCCTGCTTGCCCGCCTGGCCGGAAGCGGCGAAAAAACCGCGCGCGCGCGCATGGACGACGCCACGCTGCGGCTGCCGCCACGGATCGACGTTTTTCCGCAGCGCGCGCTCAACCGCGACCTGTATCTGTGGCTGGCCGCCCTTGCCGCCTCTTCCGCCCTGAGCGAAGGAGACGAAACCCTGCCCTTTTCATCCGCCGGAAGCGGACGGGATTCAGGACAGGATGCCGAGCTGCGCCACAACCAGCGCGCCACGCTGCACGTCCTGCGCACATGGCCGGGATTTTCCGGCCGCTACCGCCGTCTGGTCGCCGCGACACTTGCCGCCCGC
The DNA here is from genome assembly GCA_031555955.1 of Rhodocyclaceae bacterium. Taxonomy (GTDB): domain Bacteria; phylum Pseudomonadota; class Gammaproteobacteria; order Burkholderiales; family Rhodocyclaceae; genus Azoarcus. The sequence continues at coordinate 53,679 of JAVBTY010000065.1, forward strand.
CTGAATCCGGCCCGGCTTCCGCCCGCCGAAGCCGCACGCGAACACGCCTTGCGCCGCGCGCTGGAAGAACCCGGCAGCGTCGCCAGCCTGCCCGCCGTACCGCGCAATGCACCGCCAGCCATGCCCATCCCCCTCTGGCTCGCGGCGGCGGCCAGTCTGCCCCCCGGATCGGTGCGGACACATTCCGATGAGCACACCCCCGCATCCTCGAAAGACGGGGAGGAAGAGAAACTCGCCCACCGGGCCGAACGGATCGAGGCGCCGGAAAAAAAACACGGCCTTCTGCTGCCGTTTCGCGCCGAAAGCCTGCTTTCCGTCGCCGAATTCATCAAGGTCGACCGCAGCGTCGACGATGACGATGACCCCAACGCCGCCGCGGCCGCCTCCAATCTCGACCAGCTTGCGCTCACCGACAGCAAGGATCGCGTCGCCTCGAAAATCCGCTTCGACCTCGATCTGCCCTCCGCCGCCGAGGACGATCTCGTACTGGGCGACGGCATTCCCCTGCCGGAATGGGATTACCGCAAACGCCTGCTGCGGCCGGATTACGTCCGGATCATCGAACTGGTCGCCAACGCGAACGATCCACGCGCCGCGCCATCGCCCCTGCCCGAACGCCTGCGCCGCAGCGCGCGCCGCCTGCGCCAGCAGTTCGCCGCGCTGCAGCCCGGGCGGCGCTGGCTCAAGGCGCAGCCGGACGGCTCCGAACTGGATATCGACGCAACCGTGCGCGCCGCCACCGACCGCGCCTGCGGCCGCCACCCCTCGGAGCAGCTCTACCTCTCCCTGGAACGGCGCGAGCGCGACCTCGCCTGCCTTGCGCTAGCCGATCTCTCGCTCTCGACCGACGCCTGGGTTTCCGATACCGCGCGCGTCATCGACGTTATCCGCGACGCCCTGCTGCTTTTCGGCGAAGCGCTCACCGCCACCGGCGACCGCTTCGCGCTGTGCGGCTTTTCATCAGTCCGGCGCGGCAACGTCCGCTTTCACTACTTCAAGCATTTCAACGAACGCTTCAACGACCGCGTGCGCGGCCGCGTCATCGCGATCCGCCCCGGCTACTACACCCGCCTGGGCGCGGCCATCCGCCGCGCGAGCACGCTGCTCGAAGCGCAGACAGCCGCACGGCGCATCCTGCTGATCCTCTCGGACGGCAAACCAAACGACCTCGACCTGTACGACAGCCGTTATGGCATCGAGGACACCCGCATGGCGGTAATCGAGGCGCGCCGCCTCGGGCTGGTGCCCTTCTGCGTCACCATCGACCGCGAAGGCGCCAGCTATCTGCCGCATATCTTCGGCCCCGCCGGTTTCGCCGTCATCCGCAAGGCTGAAGAACTGCCCGCCCGCCTGCCCCTGTTTTACGCCCAGATCACGAGGTGATGCCATGTCCGCCCCCAGCACGCGCTGCCCGCTCTCTCTTCGTGACGAAGAAAACAGCGCCGCCATGCCGGCGGAAACCGGTCGCCTGTGCCAGCTGCTCTCCCAGGCGCCGCTGTTCGCCGATCTTGCCGATGACGAAATCGCCCGTTTCATTCCCGGCGTGCGCGAGCTGCCCGCCGCCAAGGGCGACATCCTGTTTCACCGCGGCGACCCCTGCAACGGCTTCCACCTGATTCTGGAAGGACAGGTCAAGCTCGCCTTCCTGTCGCCAGACGGGCACGAAAAAGTGATCGAAATCCTGCGCCCCGGGCAGAGTTTCGGCGAAGCCGTCATGTTCGTGGACAAACCCTACATGGTGATGGCGCAGGCGCTCATGGAAAGCCGCCTGCTGCACATTTCCCAGCAGGTCGTGTTCGAGGAAATGGACCGCGATCCGCAGTTCTGCCGCAAGATCATCGCCGGCCTGTCGCGGCGGCTGCACCAGCTCATCGCCGACGTTGAAAGCTACTCCCTGCGCAGCGGCCGCGACCGTGTGGTCGGCTACCTGCTGCGCGAAGAAGAGCAGACAGGCGAACCGGCGCTCCAGGGCCGCGTCACCATCCGTCTGCCCACCAGCAAAAGCACCATCGCCTCGCGCCTGAATCTGACGCAGGAACACTTCTCACGCATCCTGCATGATCTGATCGCCGCCGACCTGATCGAAGTCCAAGGCCGCACCATCCACATCCCCGACATCGCAAGGCTGCGCGAAAGCCTCGGGTAATGTCCCGCCCCACCGCTGCGTGAGCCTGGCCGGGACGGCGGCCGGGGTATTCAGGGCGTCAGGCCGGCTCAACGGAAACCCGCACGGCAACAGGGCCCGGAGGGGTTATTGATAACGCTCCCCACGCTCCCGCCGCTCTTCACGCAGCCGTTCCCTGAATTCGCGCAGGCGCGCATCGACTGCGGACAGGTCGTAGAAATCGCCATCGCCCGCCTTGCGCGCCAGTTCAAGCTGTTCGATCGCTCCCGGCAAGCTGCCCTGCAGCATGTAAACCTCGGCTTGCGCGCGGTGCTGTGCGGCGCGCCTGCCCTGGCTCGCACTGGCGCGCGCAAGCAGTTCCCACAGGCGTGCATCCTCACCATTCTCCTGTAACGCCTGGCGCAGTCCGGTTATCGCATCGGTGGACTGGTTGGCGAGTATCCGGGCATCGGCGAGCGCGTAGCGCAGGCTGTCATTGCCAGGAAATTTTTTTCGCGCCTCCTCAAGCTGCGTCACCGCGCCAGCAGGGTCGTTGCGCGCAATGCGGATTTCTGCCGCGAGCATGTCGACAAAGGCCGAAGGCGGCGCATCGCGGCGCAGGATTGCGAGGTTCGCTTCAGCGTCATCAAGGCGGTTTGCGCGCAACTGCGCGCGCGCCAGGCCATAACGGGCCGCACGGTCCTGCGGAGAACGGGCCAGCAGGGTTTCCATCTTCCGCACCGCGTCCGCCGGGGCATCGGCCTGCGCCCGCAGTTTTGCGCGCATCAGGCCGAAATCATCCGAATCCGGCACCTGCCGGTAGTGCATCGACGAGGCACGGTTTTCCATATCGGCGATCCGCTCCGTCGTCAGCGGGTGGGTGCGCAGATAAACCGGCGCGTTGTTTTCATACAGACGGCTGGCGCGCTGCAGGCGCTCGAAAAATCCGGGCATGCCGCGCACGTCGAAACCGGCGCCCTCCAGCGTCTGCAGGCCGAGCCGGTCGGCCTCGCGCTCAAAGTCGCGCGAATAGCCCAGCTGTGTCTGCAGCGCCCCGGCCTGCCCGGCTGCGATCGCCGCTTCGCTTACCTGCGAATTGCTGCGCGCGGCCAGCACCGCCACCAGCAGCGATGCCAGCATGAGCATGCCGCTCTGGCTCTGGTGGCCAACGAGCTGAGCAATATGGCGCTGGGTAACGTGGGCGATTTCGTGGCCGAGTACCGAGGCCAGTTCAGATTCGCTCTCGGTGGCGAGCAGCAGCCCGGTATGCACGCCGATATGGCCGCCCGGCAGGGCGAAGGCGTTGAGCGTGTTGTCCCTGACCACGAAAAAATCAAAATTCTGCTGCGGGCTGGCGCTGGCCGCCACCAGGCGGCGGCCGAGCCGGTTCAGATAGCCTTCGACTTCGGCATCGTCCAGATAAGCCGCGTCGCGCCAGCGGATCTGGCGCATGATGTCCTCGCCCAGACGCCGTTCCGCCGCGGGCGACAGATCAGCCGCACCCACGTCGCCCAGATCGGGCAGACCGGCGGCATGGCCCGGGCTGGCCAGCGTAGCGCTAAGCAGGAAGGCAAGAAATTTTCGCATCATCGGGTGCTATGATACCGGCCCGCGCAGCCCCGTTCCCGCAGGGCGCGCATTTCCTGTATCTGCCTACTGTCAGCCCCTACGATGACGCCACCGCAATCCCGATCCGGATCCCTGCCTGAGACCCCGCCTGAACCTGTCGCCACGCAGGCTTCCGCCCTGACCCATTTCGATGCGGCGGGACAGGCGCATATGGTCGATGTGGGCGGCAAGGCCGAAACCCGCCGCATCGCCATCGCGGCCGGACGCATTCTGATGCGGGCGGAAACCTTCGCCATGATCCAGGCGGGTGACGCAAAAAAAGGCGATGTGCTCGGCATCGCACGCATCGCCGCCATCCAGGGAGCCAAGCGCACCAGCGAACTGATCCCGCTATGCCACCCGATCCCGCTCACACGGGTCGCGGTGGAATTCGATGCGGATGCCGGTGCGAACGCCATCCTCTGCACCGCCACCGCCGAAACGGTGAACCGCACCGGCGTCGAAATGGAAGCGCTCACCGCCGTCAGCGTCGCCCTGCTCACCATTTACGACATGTGCAAAGCCGTAGACCGCGGCATGCGCATGGACGGCATCCGGCTGCTGGAAAAGGAAGGCGGAAAATCCGGGTGCTGGCGCACTGCCGATATCTGAACTCTGCGCTTCCCTCTGTCCGGCGCCGCAGTTATGCATCATAAAAAACGCCAACAGCAATCCGGATCGCGCCCTTGCGGACACGCCCGTTCAGCCGCTACATCCCAGAAAAAATCCCCCACGGAACCATACGCGGGGGATTGCCCTGTTTGCCTGAAACAGCCTGCCCGCCGACGGGGCCTGAAAGCTGTTTTTTACGCCCTTCGGCGGCGGAGTGCGCCGAGCCCAACCAGGCCAAGGGAAAGAAGCACAAGAGAGGCGGGTTCTGGAAGCTGGGTCAGCACAATAGCGTCCTGGGTGTAGTTTCCGCTGCCGTCATGCAGGTAGGTCAGCCTGTAATTTCCGGTTTGGGGTCCGGAGCCCAGATTGGCCAGCCACTGGTTTGCCAGCAGCCCAAAATCCGTATTCGCGGTGTTATTTCCAACCCTGAATCCCGTATCCGTTGTGCTGACCTGGTAGTGCCCAGAACTGTCCGGCGTTCCATATGCGATCGCCCATACGGCAACCTGAAAGGCGGCGGACTCCACCTGGGTGCTTACCGAGGAGTAAACCTCGTTGGCCAGGGTAATGATCTGGCTAACCCTTGCCGCGCCATCCGGGCGCAGCTGATCAAGCGCATTGGCCAGATCTCCCGCCGTACCTATGGTGTAAAAGAAGGAGCCGGTTTTCATCCAGTGGTAGATGTCCACGCACCATGCATTGAACCGGCCCGCGGATGAAAAATCATGTCCGGTATCATTCGTGGTGAAGCTGAACCCACCTGCGGCCATCCACGCCAGATCCGCTGACGTATTGGGGTTGGGGGAAAACTGCCCCGACAGGTGCCCGACCGGCCCCGCGCCGAAATCGGCGTCCCCCCCCCGGGTAACGTAGATGGCTTCCGCGCTGGCCGGTGCGCTCAGCAGAGCTGCGCCCATCAGTGCGAAAGCGGCAACATAGTGTCTGATTTTCATATATTCAATCCGCTTATCATGGTTTTCGTCTGACCTGCAGTCCGATCTGGTACTTTACCCACATTACATCAGACAAAGGGACTACCGTTACCCTGTGAGAGTCTGACGATCATTCCACAAGGCAGAAAAGGAAAAATTTCACGGACCGGGCGAAACACCGGAAGCCGTCCTTCGCCCGCACAGACGCGGGCATTACGTCTTTACCCCCTCTCTCCTCCGCACGCTCCAGCAGACGTTATGACGTGACATCTCGTAACATCTCGCCCCCATCGGCACTCAATCAGCGCCTGAGGTTTCCATGCGGAATTATTCTGGGCGTTCCGTTATCCGAACATGTGCAGGTGGGGTTCGAAGCATGTTTTGCGGAACCGGGGTAATAATCCTGGAACACATAGCCTGCTGTTTCACAGGCTGCGGCACAGGCATTCCGCTCCCGGGTCAGGGAGACGCAGGAAAACAGCAGCACGATTGCGACAAACGGCAAAAATATCCACCTGGCAATAAGTATGGTTATTGGGTCAGGATCCCTGGCGATAACATATGACATGACTGCCCCCCCCCTTTCTGGCGGAAGAAACGCCGTATTTAACCTCCGGCGGGTCTCCTGCAAAGTCTGTCTGAAACCCGGTAAACCAGCAAGAAACAGGCGTATGCCAAGCAGAAACCTCCGCGCACAACTGTTTCACGGCCGGTTTGGGCAATCTTTCAGGCCTGGCGATAGACGCTTCCTCCCGTCCGCACGAACTCCACCGCTTTCGCGTCCATGCCTTTCCGCAGCGCCTCGCTTTCACCAACACCGGTCTGGGCGGCAAAATCACGCACTTCCTGCGAAATTTTCATTGAGCAGAAACGCGGGCCGCACATCGAACAGAAATGTGCGAGTCTGGCCCCTTCCGCGGGCAGCGTTTCATCGTGGAATTCGCGCGCCTTGTCCGGATCCAGCCCAAGGTTGAACTGGTCTTCCCAGCGGAACTCGAAGCGCGCCTTGGAGAGCGCGTTGTCGCGGATCTGCGCGCCGGGGTGCCCCTTGGCGAGATCGGCGGCGTGCGCGGCGAGTTTGTAGGTGATGATGCCTTCCTTGACGTCATCCTTGTCCGGCAGGCCGAGGTGTTCTTTCGGCGTGACGTAGCAGAGCATCGCGGTGCCAAACCAGCCGATCATCGCGGCGCCGATGCCGCTGGTGATGTGGTCATAGCCTGGCGCAATGTCGGTGACAAGCGGTCCCAGCGTGTAGAACGGCGCCTCCTTGCAGTATTCGAGCTGCAGATCGACGTTTTCCCTGATCATCTGCATCGGCACGTGGCCCGGGCCTTCGATCATCACCTGGACGTCGTGCTTCCAGGCGATGTCGGTCAGCTCGCCCAGCGTTTTCAGCTCCGCGAACTGCGCCTCGTCATTCGCGTCGTAAATCGAGCCGGGACGCAGCCCATCGCCAAGCGAAAAGGCAACGTCATAAGCCTTCATGATCTCGCAGATGTCCTCGAAATGCGTGTAGAGAAAGCTTTCCTTGTGGTGCGCGAGGCACCATTTGGCCATGATCGATCCCCCGCGCGAGACGATGCCGGTCATCCGTCCGGCGGTCATCGGGATGTAGCGCAGCAGCACGCCGGCGTGGATGGTGAAGTAGTCGACGCCCTGTTCGGCCTGCTCGACCAGCGTGTCGCGGAAGATGTCCCAGGTCAGTTCCTCGGCCCTGCCGTCGACTTTCTCCAGCGCCTGATAGATTGGCACCGTGCCGATCGGTACCGGGCTGTTCCGGACGATCCATTCACGCGTTTCGTGAATGTTCTTTCCGGTCGAAAGATCCATCACCGTATCGCCGCCCCAGCGGATCGCCCAGGTCATTTTCTCGACTTCTTCCTGGATGCCCGAACCCAGCGCAGAGTTGCCGATATTGGCGTTGATCTTGGTAAGAAAGTTACGGCCGATGATCATCGGCTCGGATTCCGGGTGGTTGATGTTCGCGGGCAGAATCGCGCGCCCGCGGGCGATCTCGTCGCGCACGAATTCGGGGGTGATTTCATCTGGAATCGTCGCGCCAAAGCGTTCGCCGCGATGCTGGCGGGTCAGCAGCGCAGCCATTTTCTTCCCTTTTTCACCGCTGGCGGCGAGGGAGTCAAGGTAAGCGCGGCGGTTCAGGTTCTCGCGGATCGCAACGAACTCCATTTCCGGTGTCACGATACCGCGCCGCGCGTAGTGCATCTGCGTTACGTTGCCGGAAAATCCGTCACCGGTCCGGGCGCGGCGCGGCTGGCGCGAAAGCCCGGGGAAACGCAGATCATTGAGCGCCACATCCGCCGCGCGGCGACGGCCATACTCAGAAGAAAACGTCCGCAGCTCCTCGCTGTCGCCGCGCTCCCTGATCCACGCCGCGCGCAGCCCCCGCAGGCCGGAGCGGATGTCGATTTTCGTTGCTGGATCGGTGTAAGGGCCCGAACAGTCGTACACGGATACCGGCGGGTTTTCCTCGCTTTCTCCCGTCACACCCGGCGTGGCGGACTGGCGGATTTCACGCATCGGCACGCGCAGATCGGAGCGCGAACCGGTGACGTAAATCCTGCGTGAATTCGGCAGCGGCCTGACTGCGGCCTCATCCACGCGCGCGCGGTCTGCCGCGAATGTTTCTTTCGCATTCATGATGTCTCCTGACTGGGGCAAGGCAAAAACGGGAAGAGAGCCGGGTCAGCCCCGGCCCGCGCGGCCATCCGGCCACAGGGCATGAAAGTGGTGCACCGGCCCGCAGCCGCCGCCCACGCCAAGCTCACTGGCGCGCGCGATCGCGCCCAGCAGCCACTGCCGCGCCTGGCGCACCGCCGCCTCAACCGGACGGAAACCGCCAGCATGCTGCGGCAGCAGCGCGGCAATAGCTGAGGACAGGCTGCAGCCGGTGCCGTGGGTATTTTTCGTGGCGATGCGCGGCGCGGGCATTTCGACCATGCGGTCACCATCGAACAGCAGATCCACCATGTCGTTACCGGGCAGATGCCCGCCCTTGAGCAGCACCCAGCGCTCGCTCGAAACCGGCAGCAATTCGCGCAGCCGCTCCGCCGCCCGGTACATTTCCCTGACCGTTTCCGGCGCGCGCTGCTCCAGCAGCACCCCGGCTTCGGGCAGGTTGGGCGTAATCAGGAACGCCAGCGGGAAAAGTGCTTCGCGCAGCATGGCGATGGCGCTTGCGGCCAGCAGCGCATCGCCGCTTTTGGCCACCATCACCGGATCAAGCACGATATGGGCTGCCTGCCAGTGGGCCAGCCGGTCGGCCACCGCCGCAACCACTTCGCCGCTGCCGAGCATGCCAATCTTGGTGGCGTGGATCGTGATATCCGCAAACAGGGTATCGATCTGCAGGCGCAGAAAATCGGTGGGCGGCACATGCACGCCCGTTACGCCGCGCGTGTTCTGCGCGGTCAACGCCGCGATAACGCCGCAGCCGTAAGCGCCCAGCGCGGAAAACGCCTTGATGTCGGCAAGCACGCCCGCGCCGCCGCCCGGGTCGACGCCGGCGATGCTCAGGACATTAGGAACGGGAGATATGCTGGGCTGGCTCATGATGCGTTTCCCTACGCCGGTGCGAACCGGATCAGGTTGTAAGGGACTCTCTCAGCCCAACGCCACCACCGGCGCGGGCACCCCTAACGGCAAGGGTTCGCACGATACTGGATGCCGCCATGGCAGGCAAGGCCGCGCGGGGCCAACCCCACCACTCCGGGAATGCCACCAGGTTCAGAATATGTTCAAGAAATCCGGCGGCATGCCGAAACAGGAAGATAACGCCCCCGGACCGTCGCCATGAAACCGGCCTCCCTTCTCGTCATTTCCCTGCTGCTGTCTCTCGCCACGCCCGCCCTGGGCGAATGGCAGCTCGTCCTTAGCGACCGCGACCGCCGCATCGAGATCGACCGCGCCACCGTCACCCCTTCCGACCGCGGCACCAAGGTTGCATGGGGGCGGGTCGTGCTGGGGCCGGAGCAGGCGCGCCAGGCCGGTTACACCACGGTCAAGGCGCTGAACCGTTTCGACTGCATGAACCGTGGCTTTTCCACCATCAAGCGCGTCTATCTGGACGATACCGACAGCGTGCTGCGTGAAGAGGCCGTCACCGACCAGGCTCCGGTTCTGGTCACGCGCAACTCGGTCGATGAACGCATGTGGCGCGAAGTCTGCCGTCCGCCCACCACAGACGATCTGGCGAAAACCGCGCGCGATGCGGGTCGTTCCGCTGCCGACGCGCAGGCGAAACAGGCCGCGCAGTCAAAAACAAAAACGAAATCACCCACGCCCGCCCCACAGACAAACGGCAAAACCGCCCAATCCGCGCCAGCGCCAGCAACGCCTGTAAAAACGGCGCCGCCTCAGCCTGTAGTGGTGGAAAAAACGCCCGTGCCAGAAAAACCTGCCATCGAAAGGAAAATGCCGGAGCAGCCCCCAGTGGCCGCGCAGCCGCCCGCCGAAAAAACGCCGGAGAACAAAGCGCAGGAAGAACGCACCACTGCCGCCGCGCCTCCCATGCCGCCGCAAACGTCTCAGCCGCGAACCTCCACGCCGCCAGCACCCCCAGCCAAAACGGCTCCGCCACAAACCACCCGCCCGCAGACGCCGCCGCAATCTCCACCACAAAGGCAGGATGCTCCATCCGCCGCGCCCGCCGCACCCGCCGCCGCGCGCACCACTTCCGCCGCCATATCCCTTCCCGCCCATACCGCCTGGCGCTACAGCGGGGACGCCGGACCGGAACACTGGGGGCTGCTGCGGCCAGAATGGCGGCTATGCGCCGAGGGCACGCGCCAGTCGCCCATCGATCTTTCAGACAGTGTGGCCGTGGATCTGGAGCCGGTGAAATTCGACTACCGCAGCAGTCGTTTCCGCGTTACCGACACCGGCAACACCCTGCGTGTGGATGTGGGCGAAGGCATGGGCATCGAGCTGCGCGGGCACCGCTACGAACTGGAATCCTTCACCCTGCACCGCCCTTCCGGAACGCGCACTGGCGGCCATTCCGGAGACATGTCGGTGCAGTTTCTGCACCGCGACGCCGAAGGCCGCATGGCTATCCTCGCGGTAATGCTGGAATCCGGCGAGCCACCCAGCCCCCTGGTGCAGACGGTGCTGAACAGCCTGCCGCTGGAAACCGGTGGCCATTACATGCCCGCCGCACCGCTCGATCTCGCCGCCTTCCTGCCGGCAAACCCGGCGCATTATCTCTATACCGGATCACTGCCCGCGCCGCCCTGCACCGAAGGCGTCACCTGGGTCGTCATGAAACAGCCCGTTCCGGTCAGCGAAGAACAGCTCGCCGTCTTCAGCCGCCTTTACCCCAACAGCGACCGTCCGCCGCAGCCTGCCCATGGTCGGCTGGTTCTGGAGTCGCGCTAGCTGTGCCCGCCAGTCTCAAAGCCCTGCTTGCGCAACTCACCGGCGCGGCCGCCGCTTTCGCGCTCGCCCGTCTCGACATGCTTCCACCCGGCCTGTGGGCGCTGGTCGGCGCACAGGCTGTCGCGGCCGCAGCGGTTGCAGCGCTGCTGCGTAGCGCGCGCTGGTGGCTGCCGATCCATCTCGGCTTTATGCCGCTCGCCGTTTCTGCCCATGCTCTGGGCATCCATCCCGCCTGGTATCTGGGTGCGTTCATCGTCCTGCTGCTGATTTACTGGACCAGTTTCCGCACCCAGGTGCCGCTGTATCTCACCAACCGTCCGACCGCGCAGGCTCTCGCCCGGCTACTGCCCGCGCAAGACTCGGTGCGCCTGCTTGATCTTGGCGCGGGCAGCGGCTCAATGCTGCGGCGGCTCGCGCGGCTGCGCCCGGAAAGCCGTTTCACCGGCATCGAAACCGCACCCGGCCCCTGGGCGCTGGGGTGGCTGATCAACCGGCAGCAGACTAATGTGGAGTGGCTGCGCGGCGATCTGTTCGCCCTGCCGTGGGGTGACTACGACGTGATTTACGCCTTTCTGTCGCCGGTTCCGATGCCCGCGCTGGAGCGTAAGGCGGCTGCCGAAATGCGGCCCGGCAGCCTGCTGGTCAGCAACAGCTTTCCCCTGCCGGGGCGGGATGCGGATTTCACCGTGGACGTCGGTGACCGCAGGCGCACACGGCTGTTCTGCTACTACCCCGTACCCGGAACCGGAGAATCCCGGTGAGCGCCCTGGCGACCCCTGGCACGCAATTTCCGCCGCACAACGGAAAAACCGGAAATAGCGGGATGAACCACCGTTTTTCCCGTGCTTCCCGCAGCGGCCGCGCTCCGATAATCACTCCATGCGGGAAAACAGCGCCGCGCGTCGAGGATCCGTTTCATGGCTGAAATCATCTGCATTATCGGTAACAAGGGTGGCACCGGAAAAACCACGCTGTCGCATATGCTCTGCCAGGGGCTGGGGCTGCTGAGCCACCGTTCCGCCTGCGTGCTCACCGATGTTTCACGCGAACCGCTTGCCCCCGAAGGCCGCCGCTACGTCACCGCCGACGCGCGCACACGCGAAGCCCTGGGCAAGGTCGTGGACAAGCTGCGCGCGCTGCCAGACTGGATCGGCGTGATCGACGGCAGCGGCAACCACACCGAAATGGATCGCAGGCTCTACACCCTGTCCGATATCGTCCTGCTCCCTTTCCGCGAATCCCACGAAGATATCCGCACCGTCATGCGCGATCTGGAAATGTTCTCCCGCGCCTACGCCGTGCCGACACAGTGGCCCGCCAACGCCTGGCAGCGGGAGGCAGCCGACCGCAGCGTGGCGCAGCTGATGGGCGCCTACCGGCACCGGATTCTCCGCCCCGTCCCGGCGCTGTCCTCCTCCAAACTGCTGCTGCAAAAGCGCATACCGGACCAGCTGCCCACCCCCCTTTCCAATGCCTGCCGGGCCATTGCACGCCAGGTGCTCGCGGTTCTCGAAATCGGCCACACCGATGATCCCTCGACCGATGGTGATGATCAGACCACCGCGCACCTCTCCCCCGCCGACATGCCGATGCGGCTCAGCCAGGGGGAACGCCGCTTTCACCGCTAGCCTGCCGCCGCCATCATCCTGATCCAGGGCTGACGGCATTCAGGGGCCGGACGTTTCCGCCGCATGGGCCGGATGTCCGGCTCTGCCCGATAACCGCCCGGAACCGTCCGCGTCGAACTCATTGTCTTGCCCCATCCATTCTTGCCCCATCCATGTATGCCGGAGAACAGGCAGGGGTAACATCACGCGATGAAATGGAAAATCGCCAGTCCGGCCACCGTACACAAACTCTCGGTTCTGTTCGCGTGGACATGCTGGGGCGTCGCCTGCTGGAAATCCAGCCTCTGGCCACTTGCCATATCACTGCTCCCATACATTTTTGCGAACAGCTATGGGGCTCTTCCTGATGAAAAGCACACTGATACGGAAGCCTCCTGAGAACCGGCTCAAAATCGGCCCCGCAGACAGGGCGCGCCTCTGAACTTCAAAAGCCCAGGCTCGCAAGCCATCAGGCGGTCTTCTGGCTCATTTGGCCAATTCTGTGGGGCGCTTCGGGATTTGCCGACCAGACACTGTCGGGATGCCCGTGCAGCATTCTTCGCCGGGTATGACGGGCGATCAGCAGAAAAACCGGGGCGGCGATCAGAGCGGTGAGGTCTACCATGGCGCCCATGCCAGGATGGTTCCAGGCGCCGCCGATGCGCCAGACGCCCGCCAGGCTGCTGAGCGGAATCAACAGCGTCACGAGGGCGGCCAGCCGCAGCAGCTCACCGGCGCTTCGCGCCGCGCCACGGAAGAAGGCCCAGGCCAGGGCGGCAACGAAGAACGCATAATAGATTCCCTCGTGCCACGCCGCCACGCTCTCCACGCGGCCTGGCAGCCATTTGGTGGCCGCCAGCGTCGCTGAAATGCCGACCACACAGCCAAGGGATATGCCGACCGTCAGGCTACCCAACACGCGTGTGGACAGTTTCTGTTCCGGCAATCGGGCATCGCGCTGTTTCCTGCGCCGC
>JAVBTY010000044.1:0-12084 GCA_031555955.1 Rhodocyclaceae bacterium
GGCCTGGGCGCGATGACCGCGCCTCTGCTCGAACGGCTCGGCTGCCTGCACGTGGTCGAGATCGACCGCGATCTGATCGCCCGCCTGCGCGATACTTACCCCGCCGACCGCCTCGTCATCCACGAAGGCGATGCGCTCGAATTCGATTTTGGCGGACTCGGCGATCCCGGTGCGCCGCTGCGTATCGTCGGCAACCTGCCGTACAACATCTCCACGCCGATCCTGTTCCACCTTGCCGGCTTCGCCGGGCGCGTGCGGGACATGACCTTCATGCTGCAAAAGGAAGTGGTGATGCGCATGGTGGCCGAACCGGGCGCCGAGGAGTACGGGCGTCTGTCGGTGATGCTGCAGTACCGTTTCCGCATGGGCCGGCTGTTCGATGTTCCGCCCGGCGCGTTCCGCCCGGCGCCAAAGGTGATGTCCAGTATCGTGCGCATGGCGCCGCTGCCGCAGGAGGCGCTGGCGGCGCATGACGAGGCGCTGCTGGGGCGCATTGTCGCGGCGGCGTTCGGCCAGCGGCGCAAAACGCTGCGCAATACGCTGAGGGAATTCCTTGGCGAAAATGATTTCGCCGCGCTTGATCTCGATCCGGGGCTGCGCGGCGAGCGTCTGCCGGTGGAACGCTTTATCGCTATCGCCAACCATGTGGCGAGGCGTGAAGGCGGGTCGTGATCCCGGAAAGCGAGGGGTTGACCCCGGTCAACGCCGCGCGCCGGGGTGTTTCCGGATAATCGGCCCTTGAACGGCGCTTAGCCGGTGTGGCGGGCGAGCCGCTTGGGGTCGTGCAGGATGATGTGTCGGCCGCTGACGGTGATCAGGCCTGCCTCGGTCAGGTCGTGAAGAATGCGCGACAGGGTTTCGGGCGTCAGGTTCAGGCGCGAGGCGATCACCTGCTTGCTGGTCGGCAGCGACACGTCGCAGGGGCCGTCCCCGTCGGCCAGTTGCAGCAGATAGCCGATAACCCGCTGGGCGCTGGAGCGCAGGGAGTAGGTTTCAACGTCCCGGATCAGCGTGTGCAGGCGGATCGACATGGCGGCGAGCAGCCGCTGGGCAAAGCCGATGTCGTGTTCCAGCAGCCCCGCGATCGCGGTATGGCTGACGTGCAGCAGCTGGGTATCGAGCAGCGCTTCGGCAAAGACCGGGTAGGGGCGGTTCATGAACATGACCGCTTCGCCGAAGCTCTGGCGCGGGCTGATGATCTCGACGACTTTCTCGTTGCCCTGGCTGGAGGACAGCGCCAGCTTGATCTGCCCGGAAACAACGAAGTAAAAGCCGCGCGGCGGATCTCCGCGCTGGAACAGCACCTCGCTTTTGTCGAGGTGGCGCTTGCGGGTGTGGGAGGCGATGTAATCGAGATCCTCTGCCGTCAGCTCGCTGAACAGCGGCATCTGTTCCAGGGCGGCGACGATGTCGGGATCGGGGGAGCCTGTCATGCGGTTCTCCAGTTCAGCGCCGGATTCTAGCCGGAGGCGCGGGGGAAAGCAGCCTGTGTGCGGGTGTTGACAAAATGGCAGATTTTCTGCTTAAAACTGATCGATATCAAGAAACAGGTTCAGTGCGCGAAAGAGGAGTGGGTGACGATGTATTCAGCGGTCAGGCATCTGCACATCCTGTGCGTTACGCTCAGTGTGGCGGGGTTCGTCCTGCGCGGCGTCTGGATGCTGCGCGGCAGTCCGCTGCTGCGCCACCGTCTGGCGCGCGTACTGCCGCATATCGTTGACAGTGCGCTGTTCGCCAGCGCGATCACGCTGGCGGTGATGAGCAGCCAGTATCCGTTTGTTTTCGGCTGGCTGACGGCGAAGATTTGCGGTCTGCTCGCATACATCGTGCTCGGCGCATTCGCGCTGCGCGGACGGACACGGAAAGTCAGGGTCGTGGCCTTTATCGGGGCGCTGGCTGTGTATGCGTGGATTGTTTCCGTGGCGCTGTCGCGGCAGCCGTCCGGCTTCTTTGCCTGGATATAGGCGCACCGGATTTTTCCGGCGGAAGAGGCGGCGGGCGTCAGCGTTCGCCGGGATGGCGGCGGGCGAGGCTGTCCAGGCCGCTGCTGTCCAGAATCCGCACATGTTTCTGCCGCACGGCGATGAGCGTTTCATCCTGCAGACGGGAAAAAGCGCGCGAGATGGTTTCAATGGTCAGCCCCAGATACGAGCCGATTTCCTCGCGCGACATCTGGAGGTGAAATTCATCGGCGGGAAAGCCGCGCGCGGCATGACGTTGTGACAGGCCGAGCAGAAACGTGGCCAGACGCTCTTCCGCGCGCATCGAGCCGAGCAGCATCATGATGCCGTGATCGCGCACGATTTCGCGGCTCATCGCCTTGTGAAACTGGTGCTGCAGCCCTTTTACCCTGCGTGAAAGCTCTTCCAGCCTGGCGTAGGCGATGACGCACACCTCGCTGTCCTGGAGGGCGACGGCGCTGCAGGCATGCCTCCCGGCGCTGATGCCGTCCAGGCCCAGGATCTCGCCGGACATCTGGAAACCGGTGACCTGCTCGCGGCCATCCTCCAGCCAGACGCCGGTCTTGAATGCCCCGGAGCGGATGGCGTAGATTGCCTGAAAGGTGTCGCCGGTGCGGTACAGTGTCTGGCGGCGTTTCAGTTTGCGGTGGGCGCCAACCAGTCCGTCCAGCCCGTCGAGCGCGCCCAGATCGCCCTCGTCCATGCCGAACGGCAGGCAGCATCCGGCGGTACCGCAGCGCGAACATCCCGGCCTGGGTCCGGACGCGGGGCTGGCCGGTGTGGTGTTTTCCTGGCTTGCGGCGTTCTGCCCGGCGGATTCGTCGCCGGAGGCCGGGAACGGGCACCGTTGATCCACGTCAACCACAAAAAACGGGCTTTCTGCCATTGTTAGGGATAACTTTCAGCAATACAGTCATGACCACAGCAGACCTCATTTTCGACCCCGACCTGATCCGCCGTTTCGACATCAACGGGCCGCGTTATACGTCTTACCCGACGGCCGACCGTTTCTCCGGGGTTCTTGATGCGCGCGCTCTGCGGGACTGGCTGGGAAAGCGCGGAGCTGACGGCACGGAACAGCCGCTCTCATTATACTTTCACATCCCCTTCTGCAATACGATCTGCTACTACTGCGCCTGCAACAAGATCATTACCAAGGATCACGGGCGCTCGGCCAGATATCTGGAATATCTGGCGCGGGAAATCAGCATGATCACCGACAGCCTGGGCGGCGGGCGCCAGGTTACCCAGCTTCATCTTGGCGGCGGCACGCCCACCTTCCTGTCCCATGAAGAAATGCGGCAGTTGATGGATTCGGTGCGGGCCCGTTTCGATCTGGTTCCCGACGGGGAATACTCGATCGAGGTTGATCCGCGCAAAGTGGATTTTGAAACGGTCGCCCTGCTGGCGGAACTCGGTTTCAACCGCATGAGCGTCGGCGTGCAGGACTTTGCCGAAGACGTGCAGCAGGCCGTGAACCGGGTGCAGAGCTTCGACGAAACCCGGCTGGTTATCGATGCGGCGCGGGCCACGAACTTCCGCTCGATCAGCATGGACCTGATCTATGGTTTGCCAAAGCAGAATGTGACCAGCTTCGATAACACGCTGGAACAGGTACTGGAGCTGTCGCCAGACCGTATTTCCCTTTACAGCTACGCCCATCTTCCGGCCCTGTTCAAGCCGCAGCGGCGCATCCTCCAGAGCGATCTGCCCAGCGCGGACACCAAACTGCAGATCCTGCAGCTGGCCATCCGGCGTCTGACCGGGGCGGGGTACGTTTATATCGGCATGGACCACTTCGCCAGGCCGGATGACGAACTGACCGTGGCCCAGCGCGAAGGCCGTCTGCACCGCAATTTCCAGGGGTATTCGACCCAGGCCGAATGCGACATGCTGGCGTTCGGCGTTTCCGCCATCAGCAAGATCGGCCCCATCTACACGCAGAACGTGAAAACGCTGGATGAGTACTACGAGGTGATAGACCGCGGTGAACTGCCGGTGCTGCGCGGCATCGAACTGAGCGCTGACGACCTGCTGCGCCGCGCCATCATCCAGGCGCTGATGTGCCACTTCTCCCTCTCCATGCAGGCCATCGAGGCCGCGTACCGGATCAGTTTCCGTGATTACTTCGCGGCGGAGCTGTCCGATCTGGCGGAAATGGAGCAGGGGGGGCTGGTCAGGGTGGCAGAGGATTCAGTCACCGTGCTGCCGGCGGGGCGGCTGCTCGTGCGCGGCATCGCCATGGTGTTCGACCGCCATCTGCGCGCGGACAGGGAACGCACGCGCTACTCGCGCGTCATCTGATCCTCTCCCTTTCCCCGGAGAGCCGCCTTCCCGGTCGCGGCGGGCGTAAAATGGGGCCTTTCCGATCGTGCGGCACGGGCGGATTCGCCGCCCGTGTCCTGTTCCCGACTCATGCCCGAAACCGGCTATCTCGCCATCTTTCTTGTCGGTCTGCTTGGCGGCACGCACTGCGTGGGCATGTGCGGCGGCATTGTCAGCGCGCTTTCCGTACAGGTTCGTGCACCGGCGGATGCCCGGCGGCAATGGCCGGTCCACCTCGCCTATAACCTTGGCCGCATCACCACGTATACCGCGCTGGGCGGCCTGCTCGGCGCGCTTGGATCGGTCGGCATGCTTTACGCGGGCGTACTGCCGGTGCAGATCGGCCTGTACGTGCTCGCCAATCTCATGCTGGTGGCCCTTGGGCTTTATCTGACCGGTTTCACCCGTCTGCTGGCGCCGCTGGAGCGGCTCGGAAACCGGCTGTGGCAGCGCATCCAGCCGGTGACACGCCGCTTTCTGCCCGCGCGATCCATTAAACAGGCGCTGCCGCTGGGCATGTTGTGGGGATTTCTGCCGTGTGGCCTGGTCTATAGCGTGCTTACGGCCGCGCTCGTCACCGGTTCTGCCGCGCGCGGGGCCGGGCTGATGCTGGCTTTTGGTCTCGGCACGCTGCCCAACCTGTTGCTGGCCGGGATGCTGTTCAAACGTTTCCGCGACATTACCCGCAACGGCAAGGTGCGCTTTGCCGCGGGGCTTATCGTTCTCGGCTTCGGCGTATTCGGCCTTTACCATGCGCCGACGCTGGGCGGCAGCCTGTGGAACGGCGTTTTGTGCCTGACCTGAGCGCGGGCCGGGGCTCCGCTACCCGGGCATTGATGGCGGCGTGTTTTCCGTGGCGACACCTCCATGCCGTTTCCGCCACTGTATGAACAGCCACAGGGCGAGACCGGTTACGCCGCTGACGATACAGCCCTGATGCAGGGTGGGAATCGTAACGAGATCAAGCAGGCTGTTGGTGTTTGACCAGGGGGAAAGGGGCGTCATGTCGCTGTGCATTAAGCTGTCCAGCGCCACATGGGACAGCGTTCCGGTCAGCGCGCCAATGACAGCCGGAGCCCGTCCCGGCGGGGGCGGCGAGGCCAGCCAGGGCAGGCGGTGATGTGATGTTTCCCGGTTCCAGCCGCGCAGCAATGGGCGGCAAAGCGGTGGAGAGGCGAGCGCCACGGCGCCGCCGATGATGAGGGCCGCCAGCCAGGTGTGGGTCCATCCATGCAGGACGGACGCACCCCGCAGCATGCCTGTGAGCGGTTCGATATCCATCGCCGCCTGGGCGATGCCGAAGGAAAGAAGGCTGAACCGGTTGCCAGCCAGCGCCTTGATGGCGAGGCCCGGTCCCATGTGAAAGGGTGTGAAAGGCATGGCGTCGGGAAGAGATCAAAGAAAACGCCCCCATGCGGAGAACGGCTGTGGGGGCGTCCGTAAAGGCGGGTGACCTGCGGGAAGTTTTTACAGGCTGTCGCCGAACTCCGCGCGGAAGGCCGCCATCAGGCGTTCCGGCCAGTCGCTGGTGGCCTCCAGCCGGCCCATGAAGAAGCGCAGCACCGCCGGTTCTTCGACGAAGCGCAGGCCGCCGATGAGGTCGCGGCGGGTGTGCAGCCAGTGCAGGCGGTCTTCCACGTATTTGACCTGCGAGAGGGTGAACACCCGGCGCGGGAAGGCCAGGCGCAGCAGTTCGGCGTCGGACAGCACGTCGTTGCCGTGCTCGTCGCGGATGCTCGACACGGTGCCGCGTTCCATGCCGCGCACGCCGGAAACAAGGTACAGCGCCGCCGCCAGCGCGCCAGCCGGGTACTCTTTTTGCGGCACGTGGGGCAGGAAGCCCATGGCGTCCACATGGCAGCCCAGGCCGCCGGCGGGCGTGACCACCGGGATGCGGTGCGCCTCAAGGCGTTCGACCAGGTAGCGGATGAAGGAGGGGCTCTGGCCGATGACGGTTTCATCGGTGGTTTCGCGCAGGCCCACGGCCATGGCCTCGATTTCGCGCACCGACATGCCGCCGTAGGTGAGGAAGCCTTCGTACAGCGGCACCAGCACCTTCATTCCGTCGAAGATTTCGGGGCGGTTGGTGCAGATGGCGCCGCCGCGCGAGGAGCTGACCTTGCGGCTGGAGAAGTACACGATGTCGGCCTGGGCGCACATTTCGCGCAGGATGTCGGCGACGCTGGCGTTCTTGAATTCGGCTTCGCGCTGCTTGATGAAGTAGGCGTTTTCGCCGATGAGGCTGGCGTCCAGGACCAGCAGGATGCCGGATTCCTGCGCGACCTTGCGCACCTCGCGCAGGTTGGCCAGCGAGAAAGGCTGGCCGCCGATCAGGTTGGTGGAGGCTTCCATGCGGATCAGCGGCACGTTGGCCGCGCCATGCCGGGCGATTTCCGCGCGCAGCTTGGCGATATCCATGTTGCCCTTGAACGGGTTGTCGCTCTTTATCTGCAGCGCCTCGTCGGTGAGCAGCTCCACGATGCGGCCGCCGTTGATCTGGATGTGCGCCAGCGTGGTGGTGAAGTGGTAGTTCATCGGCACCACATTGCCGGGCTTGACGTAGCTGCGGTAGATGATGTTTTCCGCCGCGCGGCCCTGGTGCACCGGCAGCACGAGGCGCTTGCCGAATACTTCCTCGATGGCCTGCTGCATGCGCTCGAAGCTCTGCGAACCGGCGTAGGCATCATCGGCCTGCATCATCGCGCCCATCTGGGTATCGCTCATCGCGTTGGTGCCGCTGTCGGTGAGCATGTCCAGATAGACTTCGCGCGTGTTCAGCAGGAAAGTGTTGAAACCGGCGCGGCGGATGGCCTGCAGGCGCTCCTCGATCGGCACCAGATGGAGCTTCTGGACCACCCGTACCTTGTGCATTTCCAGCGGAACGTTTTCTCCGCTGAAAAAGCGGACTTGCTGCTGCGTCTGACTCATCTTTCTGATCCTTTTCCCAAAAATACCGGGAAAAGCCGTGAAGCTTTTTCCCGCGCACAAAAAAACGCCAATTCTACGTCTACGCCGCAGCCCAATACAGGGCCGCCCCGAAGCAAAGAAATATTTTTTCAGTCATCAGGATTTTCTGCTTTGCCGGGAGCGCGGAAGAAGCGCGGGCAAAACCGCGCCAGCGCGCGGGCTGCTTCGCGCCGCGGTCCGGGCAGGGCAGGGCCGTGCGTACGGTCTCCGGCCTGTGGCGGGTTACGGCTTCAGCGGGCGCAGTTCCGCCTCGTAGCGGCGGGCGTTATCCACGTAGTGGGCCGAATTCCATTTGATCCGCTCGACATCATCGTCGCTCAGCTCGCGGATGATGCGTCCGGGCGAGCCGACCACCAGTGAGCGGTCCGGGATTATTTTCCCTTCAGGAATCAGGGCGTTGGCGCCGATAATGCAGTTTTTGCCGATCACCGCGTTGTTCAGGATGATGGCGTTGATGCCGATCAGGCTGCCGTCGCCAATGGTGCAGCCGTGCAGCATCGCCATGTGGCCGACCGTGACATTCGCGCCGATGGTGAGCGGCACGCCGGTATCGTTATGCAGGATCGTCCCGTCCTGGATATTGGTGTTGTCACCGATGGAGATGGGATCGTTATCGCCGCGGATAACCACGTTGTACCAGATGCTGACGTTGCTGCCGGCGCGCACGCGGCCGATCACCGTCGCGTTATGCGCTACCCAGCAGCCTTCACCGAAGCGGGGTTCATGTTCTCCCAGGGCGTAAATACTCATGTGCGGTCTCTCGTCGTGTCCGTCTTGCCTGTGTGTGCGGATATGTGAGGGCGGCAATCATAGCAAGCGGGCGCATATTGTAGTTTCCATAAGCGCTGGCAGGCGTTGTTTTGCCGCCTGTTTATTTTCGCTGGCAGGAGAAAGGTAAAGAAAAGGGGCCGCGATGGTAGCATTCACTGCCTGTCCGCCCCCTGTTTTTACATGCTCAGCTATCGCCACGCCTTCCATGCCGGCAATCATGCCGACGTTTTCAAGCACTTTGTGCTGCTGGAACTGTTCGATTATTACAGACGCAAAGACAAGCCCTGGTGGTACATCGATACCCATTCCGGGGCGGGATGCTATGCGCTCGGCAGCGACGAGGCGCGGAAAAACGCCGAGTTCGAAAGCGGTATCGCCCGGCTCTGGGGGCGTAATGATCTGCCGCAGCCGCTGGCGGCCTATGTCGATGCCGTGGCCGGATTCAACCCGAATGGCCGCCTGCTGTTTTATCCTGGTTCGCCAGCGCTGGCGATGACGCGCGCGCGCGCGCAGGACCGCTTGCGGCTGTTCGAGATGCATCCCGCCGACGCCGTGGCGCTGGAAGCCACGTTTGCGCGTGAAACGGAACAGGTGCTTGTGCGCCGCGCCGACGGGTTCGCCAGTCTGCCCGGCCTGCTGCCGCCGCCGCCGCGGCGCGCCGTGGTGCTGATTGATCCTGCCTATGAGGTCAAGGACGATTACCCGCGTGTTGTCGAGGTGCTCAGGCAGGCGTTGCGGCGCTTCCCCACCGGCACCTACATGGTGTGGTACCCGCTGCTGGCGCGCGAACAGGCGCGGCAGTTGCCGCGGCGGCTGGCCGGTCTGGGTGCGGAAAGCTGGCTCGATGCTCGCCTGGTGGTGAAAGCTCCGCCGCGCGACGGTTTCGGCATGTTCGGCAGCGGGCTGTTCATCATCAATCCGCCGTGGGTGCTGCCCGAGCGCCTGGAGGCGGTGTTACCGTGGCTGGCGGAAACTCTGGGCGAAAACGGCCACGGTGGTTTTGATCTGGAGCATCACATAGCATGAATAATGATTCACTGTTTGCCCTGCGCGACGAACTGCGCGCCTTCGCCGAGGCGCGTGAGTGGACCGCATTCCATACGCCGAAAAATCTTGCCATGGCGCTGGCCGGAGAAGCTGGAGAGGTGCTGGAGCATTTCCAGTGGCTGACGCCGGAAGAGTCCGCCGCGCTGCCGTCTGGCGCTCACGCCGAAGTCGCACTGGAACTGGCTGATGTGCTGTGTTACCTCGTGCGCCTGGCTGATGTGCTCGACATCGACCTTGCCGATGCCGCCCGGCGCAAGCTCGTCATCAATGCCGGACGCTACCCGGTGAACAGGGTGCGCGGGCGCGCCGACAAATACAACCGGCTCTGAGCCGCCCGCGTCATATGTCTCCTGGCGAGCTGTGCGCGCTTCTCCTGCTGTGCCTGCTGGCGTGGCTCTGCTTCAGTCTGCTGAAAGTCCGCGAAGCCGGTCTGGCCGCGGCCCGGGCGGCCTGCCAGCGCGAAGGCGTGCAGCTGCTTGACGAAACGGTGGCCGGGCGTTCGCTCCGGCTGGCGCGGAGCGATACCGGGCGCATCGTCTGGCGGTGCGTTTACGATTTCGACTACTCCTGCTCCGGCGCCGACCGCTTCCGCGGCTCCCTCATGCTGCTTGGAGAAGAGGTGACGATGCTCGATCTCTCCGCCCACAAGGGTTTGCGGCTGGTGCACTGATGCATCTGACCCGGTAAAAAACCGGCGTAACCGGGGGCTGATATTTGGCAGGCATCCGTTTTCCCCAGGCAGGAAACGGATGCGCGGGCGCGGGCCCGTTTGGCTATCTGAAGAAAACCTATTAACGTACCGCCTGAAAAACAGCCTGGGTCTGCATCAGGACGCAGACGGATGTTTTCCGTAAATTATTTGAAAAGGGACTGTTACCGATGAAAAAGACCGTTATCCACGCCACGCTCGGCATTCTCGCGCTTGCTGTTGCTTCCTCCGTTGCGGCCCAGGTCAAGCCGGATGAGCAGATCAAGTACCGCAAGGCCGGTTACGCCTTCATGGCCTGGAACATGGGCAAGATCAAATCCAGCCTGGAAGGCTCTTACAATAAGGATCAGGTTGCCGCGGCCGCGCAGGCCATCGCCAGCATTGCCGGTTCCGGCATGGGCGCGCTGTATGCTCCCGGCACTGAAAAAGACGTGGGCGACCAGAAAACCCGCGTGAAGCCGGAAATGTTCCAGAACAGGGACGAGGTCGGCCGGATCGCAAAGGATTTCAACGCCGCCGCCGCCAGCCTTGCCACCGCCGCCGCCGCTGGCGACCAGGGCGCGGTCAAGGTCGCGTTCGGTGAAGTCGGCAAGAACTGCAAGGCCTGTCACGACAAGTTCCGCATCGAGGACTGACCGCCGCGCGGGCAGTGCCCGCAAATGGCGCATCAACGGAAAAGCCGCCCGAGGGCGGCTTTTTCATGCTGTTTCCCCCGGAGCCGCGCGTGTGATGCTACCAGTCCGGCGCCGCTTCTGCGGGCGCTGGCGCTGGCGGTGGCGGCAGTAACCCGCCGTTCGCTATCCACAGCACCCCGATGGCGATGATGAGCGCAGAGAGAAAAGCGATGGCCCCGCCGCCGTGCGCCGGCCTTGCATCCGCATCCTCAACTTTTTTCACTCCGCTGATCATCGGCTTCACCAGGTTGTCCTTCTTCACCAGCAGGTAGAACAGGATGCCGCCCAGGTGCAGCGCGACCAGGGCGATGATGATCCACATGTTCTGGCGGTGCAGGCCGGTCAGCCAGTTGCTGCTGCTTTTGGACACGAGCGCATAAAGCGGCCCGCTGAAGGCGATGTCGTCGTTCGACACCAGGCCGCTGACCACCTGAAAAATCAATACCGCCAGCATGGCGAGCACCGACAGCGCGCCCAGCGGGTTATGCCCCGGCCCGCGCCATTGCCCGCGCAGACAGGCGGCGATACGGCCGGGGCCGGGAACGAACTGGTGGAAGCGCGCGTACGTTGAACCAACCACGCCCCAGACGATACGAAAAGCCAGCAGCCCGGCAATGGCCAGCCCAAGCCATCCATGCCATACGATCAGATTGCCGCCCGCCATGCCGGTAACGAAGGCGGCGACGACGCACAGCAGCAGGGACCAGTGGAATAGGCGGGTGGGGAGATCCCAGACCTTGATCGGATGAGTGGTCATGGCGCGGCGCTCAGGGTAACGGGTAGCCGTCAGATTTTATTCCCTTTCCCCGGCTGGCGTTTTTTGGCGCTTCGGGCAGGGTGCTGCTCTTCCGGTTGTGCTGTCCGCGTGCGGGCAGCGAGGAATTCCGCCAGATGCCGCCCCGTGTGCGAATGCGCGCAGGCCATCGCCGCTTCCGGCGGACCTTCCATTACCACGGCGCCGCCGCCGTCGCCGCCTTCCGGGCCGAGGTCGATCAGCCAGTCGGCCTCGGCGATGACATCGAGATCGTGTTCGATCACCAGCACGGTGTGGCCGGCGTCGGCAAGGCGGTGGAGCACGCGGATCAGCTTGTCCACGTCGGCCATGTGCAGGCCGACCGTGGGTTCGTCGAGCACGTAAAAGCTGTGTTTGTCCGCCGCCAGCGGCACGCCGCCGGTGTCGATGGGGTCGCCGGCGCGGTTCTTCGCTTTCGCCAGCTCGGTGACGAGCTTGATGCGCTGCGCCTCGCCGCCGGAGAGCGTGGGGCTGGGCTGGCCCAGCGTCAGGTAGCCGAGGCCGACATCCTGCAACAGCTGCAGGGGGTGGGCGATGGCCGGGTGGGCGGCGAAGAACCCCACCGCTTCGTCCACCGCCATCGCCAGTACGTCGGCCACGGTCTTGTCGCGCCAGCGCACCGTCAGCGTTTCGGGGTTGAAGCGGGCGCCGCCGCAGGTTTCGCACGGCATCTTGACGTCGGGGAGGAAGTTCATTTCCACCGTGATGCGGCCTTGCCCCTCGCACGCCGGGCAGCGCCCGGCGCCGGTATTGAAGGAGAAGCGCGACGCGCTCCAGCCGTGGGTGCGGGCGTCGAAGGTATCGGCGAACAGTTTGCGGATGGCGTCCCAGAAACCG
>JAVBTY010000048.1:0-7727 GCA_031555955.1 Rhodocyclaceae bacterium
GTTACCGTCCGCGTCGTCTCCGGAGTTTTCGTCCCGGGGAATCCGCCACAGCCGCAGCGCGGCGGAACCGGCGCTGGCGCTGCGGTCGTCCAGCGGCGCGCGCGCGCGTTCGCCGGGGGCGATGCGTTCGTAAGCCAGCCCCGGCAGCATGAAAACGGCCGGATTGGCGCTGAAGAGGCGGTTGCAGGCTTCGATCAGCGCCGGGGCGGAACGCTGGTTGCGCCGCAGGGTGTGGCGGCTGTCGGCATGCGCGCGCGCGCCGAGGTAGGCAAACAGGTCCGCGCCACGGAAGCTGTAGATGGCCTGCTTGGGATCGCCGACGAGAAACAGCCCGCCGTGGCGTCCGCCGCTGGCGTAGAGGTGGCTGAAAATAGAGAACTGGAGCGGGTCGGTATCCTGGAATTCGTCGATCAGCGCCACGGGGAAGCGCGCGTGCAGCGCCGCCGCGAGCCACGGCTGGCGACCTCCGGCCAGCGCTTCATGGGCGTTCCACAGGATGTCGTCGAAGGCGCTCTGTCGCCGTTCGCGCTTGCCGCGCCGCAGTCCGGCGGCGGTAACGTCAAGGAAGCGGCGCAGCAGGCGCAGGCGCGCGCTTTCGAGCCAGCCGTCGAACGCGGCGCGCGCGGCGAGCAGTTCGTCCGCCGCCGTAAAAAAGGGATGGGCGGGTGTTACCGCGCCTTTTCTCGTGCCTGGAACCAGTTTGCCGCTGGCGAACAGATCCAGCCTGCTTTCCTTGCCGGGCAGCGCCGCCTGCGCGGCTCCGCTGGCGAGCCAGGCCTGCCATTGCGCATGGGCGTCAGCGATGGCATCCGGTCTGTAGCTGGTTTTTTTGAGCGCGCCCGCATCGGTGGCGGCCATGAGCGCGGCGAGCGCGCCGCCGCCAGCGCCGTCGTTGCGCCAGCACAGCGCGGCGGCGGCCCAGGCGGCATCGAGACGGCGGCAGACGGCGTCGAAGCCCGGCGCGGCGTTTCCGTCCGCGCCGCCATCGCCATCGCCATCGCCATCGCCATCGCCATCGCCATCGCCAATATCTTCGTCCCAGCGCCGTTCGGCGAGCGGGCGCGCCATGTCCTCGCGCAGCCAGCCCGCCCAGCGCTCGGGGCTGTCGCCACGGGCGTCGAGCCAGAGCGCGAGCGCCGGGGTCACGCCGCCGCCCATGATCTCGCGCCGCCAGAAATCCCGCGCTGCTTCCAGGCGCTGCGCGCTGTCGTCCTCGCACAGTTCCATGGTGTAGGGCAGTCCGGCGGCGAACGGCGCGGCGGCGAGCGCGCGCTGGCAGAAGCCGTGGATGGTGAAAATCGCGGCTTCGTCGAACGTTTGCAGCGCGCGGCGCAGCCGCTGCGCGATCACGGCGGGAGCGAGACCAGCGGCCACGGCGGCGGCGATGAGCCGCGCGGGGAAAGGATCAGCGCCATCCGTGGGGCCGTCCGCCGTGGCGCTTTCCGCCACGCGCAGGGTTTCGGCGATACGCTCGCGAATGCGGCTGGAAAGCTCTGCGGTGGCGGCCCTGGTGAAGGTGACCACCAGCAGCGAGGCCGCCGTCATGTCGCGCTCCAGCAGCAGGCGCAGGTAGAGGCCGCAGATGTTCCACGTTTTGCCCGTTCCGGCGGAAGCTTCGATCAGGCGGATGCCGTCGAGCGGGCAGGTGAAAACGTCGAAATCACCTGTTTCCATGCCGCCGGGTTCGTGTTTATTCATCGCCGGACGCTCCCGCGAAAGGTTCTGCCGCCAGAGGCGCATCGTCGTCCAGGTATTCGAACAGGGGGCCCAGCACCTGCGCGGCGATCGTTTCGAAGCGCTCATCGAGCGGATCGGGCTGGCCGCGCAGCGCCAGGCGGTACGCCGCTTCGCCCTGCTCCGGGTAATCGCCCTCGCTCCAGCGCTTGCGCGCGGCGCGCAGGCCGCCGCCGTCGCGCACGTACGCCCAGGCGGATTTGGGGAAAAACGGCAGCGGCTGCGTCAGCCCGTCGCGGTACAGGGCGAGCAGCCCGGCCAGGCAGGCCTGGGCTTCGGCGGCGGGAACGGGGGCGAGGCGGAAGCAGCCGTCGCGCGCGATGACGCGGGTTTCGGGCGCACCCGCGCCCATACCGGGCGGCGGCGCGGCGCACAGGGCGAGGTGGGCGAGCCAGGCGTCGAGGTAATCGCCCGCGCGGCGGTCGTCGTAGCGGTGACGCACCTGGCCGCGCGCGCGCAGGCTGCCGAAGGCGGCGGTGAGCGTCCAGGGCTCACCATCGAGGGCGAAGGCGATGCGCGGATGGTGCGCGGGGCGCGCATCGCCCATGGTTTCCGCCGCCACGGCGGCGGCGAAATCGCCCAGCCGCGCCACTTCTTCAGCCAGCGCCGCTTCGCCCGCCGCGCCCGCCGGGTATTCGCCGCCCGCGCGGGCGAGCGCGAGCATGCCGCCCGCTCCATCCGCGCCGCCGCGCGCCAGCAGCACCGGCAGCAGGCGCGCGGCCAAGGCATCGCGCGCGCCTTTGTCCACGGAGAAGGGTTCGACATCGTCCAGCCCTGCCGCCTCTTTCGGCAGATCAATCCCGAGCCGTTCGCGCAGCAGGTAGCGGCAGGGCTGGCGGAAGAAGCGGGTCAGCCGCGCAAGCCCGACGCTGCGCCAGGGCTCGTCCGGCGGCGGCAGCGGCGCGGCGAAAAAGGGCGCGGCGGCGCGGTCTTCCGTTGCGCCTCCTTCCGGGGCCGCCCTGCTCCATGACGCGGCGAGCGCGGCGGCGTAGTCGGCGCGGTAGCTCACCAGGCGCGGGTCGCGCTGCGCGTGCGCGACGAAGTAATCAGCGGAAAACGCCTGCAGCGGATGGACGACGGTGAGACGGCGGCGCGCATCAGCCAGCGCCCCGGGCGATGCGGGGTCGGCGGCGCAGGCGCTGGCGAGGGTGTCGAGCAGTTCGTCGACGAGCACGGAGGGGGGGCGCTCGCCGCCGTCGCGCACGCTGCGCCCGGGATAGGACAGGTACAGCACGTCGCGCGCGGCGAGAACGGTGTCGAGAAACAGGTTGCGTTCGTCATCGCCGCGCTGGCGGTCGCCCTTGCGCGGCCGCGCGGCCATCAGGTCGAATTCGGCGGGACGCTCAATACCGGGGAAGGCGTCGCGGTCCAGCCCGATCACACAGACGGCGCGGTAAGGCAGGTTGCGCAGGGCGGAGAGCGCGGCGAAGGTGACGCTGCCGCCGGGCACGCCGCCGCGCGCGGGGTCGTCGAGCGTGGCGGCAAGCGCGGGGCGCACGACGTCCAGCGGTACCGCCGCGCGCAGCCCGCCCGTGACCATGCTGTCGCCCAGCCCGGCGATGGCGGCGCGCACTTCGCGCAGGGCGTCGGCGTGCTGGGGGGCGTCGCCGGTGAGGCGCTCAACCGCATCGTTGAGCGCGTGCCGCCAGCCTTCGGCGTCCCACGCCCGCCCCAGCATGTCGCGCAGGTGGCGCAGGGTTTCGGCGTAGCGCCAGAAGCGGCCGAGGGCGAGCGCGGCATGGCCTTCCGGGTGAGCCGCGCCAATCCGCCCGGCGAGCGGCGCGGCCTGCGCGGCGTCGCCCGCCGCCCAGGCGAGAAACAGGCGGTGCAGCCCGTCGTCGAGCGTGTGCGCGGCATCGTCGGCAAAGCCGAAACCCGCGCGCTGCGCGGCATCCAGCCCCCAGCGGATACCGGCGGCGGAAATCCAGGCGCGCACCGTTTCCAGTTCGGCCGCATCCAGCCCGAAGTGCGCTGCCACGGGCGGCTGTTGCAGCAGGTCGAACACGCGGCTGGCGGGAAAGCGCCCGGCGACAAGTTCGAGCGCGAGATCGAGCACGCGGGCGACGGGGTTGTTTCGCGTGCGGCGCAGGCCGGTGATGCGCCACGGAATGCGGCGGCTGGCCGGGGCGGTGCCGAACACGGCGTCGATCAGCGGCGCGGCGGCTTCCAGATCGGGCGCGAGCACGACGATGTCTTCCGGCCGCGGCGGGTTCGCGCCCCTGAACAGCCCGAGCAGGCGGTCGTGCAGCACTTCGAGTTCGCGTGCGCGGGAATGGCAGACGTGCACTTCGATGCTGCGGTCGTCCGCCGCCAGCGCCACGCCGCCGGGCGGCAGTTCGTCCAGTTCGAGGATGGCGTTGTGCAGCCGCGCCAGCAGATGCTTACCGGGGTGCCGCACGAACGCGGCCTCTTCCTCCACCTCGTGTTCGCCCTCGAACAGCAGCCCGATATACGCCTGCGTCTGCCGCCCCCAGGCGGCAAGCAGGCGGTTGCCCGTTTCGTGGAACAGGTCGGACTGGCGGCTGGCGAGCCAGGACAGGCGGCGCGCGTCGACGATCTCGAACCAGAATTCCGCGCAGGGGTTCAGCACGTACAGGCGCACGTCCACCGCGCGCGCAAGCTGGCGCAGCAGATCGAGATACAGCGGCGGCAGCGACGGCAGGCCGAATACGTGCACCGTGGCAGGCAGGCCGGCAGCGGCCAGCGCGGCGGCATCCATCTTCGCCAGTTCATGCAGGAACAGGGCGGCGGGGTGCTCGCGGCGGATGCCCATGGCGGCGTGCGCGCGCCGCCACAGTTCGGCCTGCCAGGCTTCGTCGGCGCGCCCGGTCGCGTCAGCGCCCTCCAGCGCCACGCGTCCGGCAAGCCAGTCTTCCAGCCATCCCGGCCGGTAGGTCAGGTAGTGATCGAACACGCCGGCGACGCGGCTGGCGAATTCGAAACGCATCGCCATATCGGCGCTGGCAAGGTAGTGTTCCAGACGCGGATGGGCGGCCACCCAGCCGCCCGCCGCCATGCCCTCTTCCAGCAGATCGAAGAGCCGCCACGCCAGCGGCGCGCGCGCGAACGGCGAACGCTCCGGCACATCGACCACGCGGCCGATCTGCCGCCACAGCCATTGCCCGGGATAATCGAACGCGACATTGGCGCACACGCCCTCGCGCGCGGCCACGGCGAGTTCGATGCGATGGCGCAGCGCGCTGTCGGGCGTCACCACGCAGCGCTGTCCGAACGGCCCCGGCCGCCCGTCGTCGAGGCGGTCGAGCAGCGCATCGAGCAGAACCTCGAAACGGTTGGAGAAGAAGACGGAAAACATCGCCCGGATGATGGCGGACGAAGCGGCTTCTGTCACCCGACGCAAGAATACGCATGGCGAACGCCACCCCGGGGAGGGTATGGCTACAATCATGACCGCCCAAACATGGCCCTGGGTGGCATCGCGCCAAAACAGCGCCTGCCCATGGCTGCGCGGATCTTCTTCTGGCCGCTCCCTGATTCCGGGGGAGATTACCCATAACTCCTTTAACAAATCTATAAAAATCAGAATATTATGGCGTGCAAATTACTCATCATCGACAACTACGACAGCTTTACCTACAACCTGGTGCAGTATTTCGGCGAGCTGGGCGCGGAGGTGAAGGTTTGCCGCAACGACGAGATCACGCTCGACCAGATTGCCGCGCTTGCCCCCGAACGGCTGGTGATTTCCCCCGGGCCGTGTTCCCCGGCCGAAGCGGGGATTTCGGTGGCGGCGATCAGGGCGTTCGCCGGAAAACTGCCGGTCTTTGGCGTTTGTCTTGGGCATCAGAGCATTGGCGCGGCTTTCGGCGCTGAAGTGGTGCGCGCGCAGCGGCCGATGCATGGCAAAATTTCTCCGGTGCTGCATAAAGGGGCGGGCGTATTCGCCGGAATACCCAGTCCGCTTGAGTGCACCCGTTATCATTCGCTGGCGATCAGGCGCGACAGCCTGCCCGGCTGCCTGGATGTCACGGCGTGGACGGAAGATGGGGAAATCATGGGGGTGCGCCACCGCGAACTGGATGTCGAGGGCGTGCAGTTCCATCCCGAATCCATCCTGACCCGGCACGGGCACGATCTGCTGCGCAATTTTCTGCGCCGGGACTGAGGGCAGAAAAACTTTCGCCCGCCTCGTGCGGAGCCGGGCGGGCCCGTGGCGGGTGCGCCATAAAAAAGCTGATCCGGCCTGTTACGGCCATCCACCAGGACACCAGAGGAAACCCGAGCATGACGATTACCGCCCAGCAGGCGCTGCAACGCACCATCGAGCACCGCGAAATTTTCTTCGATGAAATGCTGTCGCTGATGCGCCAGATCATGGCTGGCGAGATTTCGCCGGTGATGAGCGCCGCGATTCTTACCGGGCTGCGCGTCAAGAAAGAAACCGTTGGCGAGATTACCGCCGCCGCCATGGTGATGCGAGAACTGGCGACAAAGGTGCGGGTGGCGCCGCCGCACGATCATTTTCTTGATGTTGTGGGTACGGGCGGCGACGGTTCGCACACGTTCAACATTTCCACCGCGACAATCTTCGTCGCCGCCGCCGCGGGCGCCCGCGGAGCCAAGCACGGCAACCGGGGCGTGTCATCAAAATCCGGCAGCGCCGACGTACTCGAAGCCCTGGGGGTGAATCTGACGCTGTCGCCGGAACAGGTTGGCGAGTGCATCGAGGCCACTGGCATCGGTTTCATGTTCGCGCCCAGCCATCATGGCGCAATGAAAAATGTCGCCGCCGTGCGCCGTGAAATGGGCATACGCACGATCTTCAACATTCTTGGTCCGCTCACCAATCCGGCCGAAGCGCCGAATACTCTGATGGGCGTGTTCCACCCGGATCTGGTCGGAATCCAGGCGCGGGTCATGCAGCGTCTGGGCGCGCGTCATGTACTGGTGGTGCATGGCCTGGATGGTATTGACGAAGTCAGCCTGGGCGCGGGCACGCTGGTGGGCGAGCTGAAAGACGGTGAGGTGAGCGAATACGAGATCCACCCGGAAGACTTCGATTTCGCCATGGCTGGAACGCGTAATCTGCGCGTGGAAGATGCGGAGGCATCGCGCCGCACGCTCATCGACGCGCTGGAAAACAGACCGGGCCCGGCGCGCGAGATCGTTGTTTTCAATGCCGGGGTGGCGCTGTATGCCGCTAATCTGGCGGGTTCGATCGGCGCGGGCATCGTACGGGCGCGCGAACTTGTCACCTCGGGCGCGGCGCGGGCGAAGCTGGATGAGTTCGTGCAGTTCACGCGCCGTTTCGGGGGGGCGCAATGAGCGATATCCTGCGGCGTATCGTCGCCGTCAAGCATGAGGAGGTCGCCGCCGCTGTCGCCGCAAAGCCGCTGGCGCAGCTGCGTGCGGAAGCTGTTGCGGAAAGCCCCGCGCGCGACTTTACCGGTGCGTTGCGGGCCGGAATCACCGCTGGCCGGCCGGCGGTAATCGCGGAGGTGAAGAAGGCCAGCCCTTCCAGGGGCGTGCTGCGCGCCGATTTCGACCCGGCCGCCATCGCCGCCGCCTATGAGCGTGCCGGCGCGGCTTGTTTGTCGGTGCTGACCGATCGGCCGTTTTTCCAGGGCGCGCCCGAATATCTGCGCGCCGCCCGGGCGGCCTGCGCATTACCCGCGTTGCGCAAGGATTTTCTCGTCGATCCCTACCAGGTATTCGAAGCCCGTGCGATGGGCGCGGACGCCATCCTGCTCATCGCCGCCGTGCTCGATCTTGCGCGCATGCGGGAGATGGAGGCGATCGCCGCTGAGCTGGGCATGGCGGTGCTGGTCGAGGTGCACGACGCCGCCGAGCTGGATGCCGCGCTGCAACTGGAAACCCCGCTCATCGGGGTGAACAATCGCAATCTGCGCACTTTCGAGGTGTCGCTCACGACCACGCTCGATCTGCTGCCGCGCGTTCCGGCCGGGCGTATCGTCGTGACCGAGTCGGGCATTCTGAAGACGGAGGATGTCGCTTTGATGCGCGCCAACGGC
>JAVBTY010000061.1:0-15477 GCA_031555955.1 Rhodocyclaceae bacterium
GGAAAGCGTCACCGCCTGGTCGAAGTTGTCCGACGACACGCCAGAGGCGTCGTAATAGCCCTGCAGAAACTTGTTCCAGTAAGGAATGCCTTCGCGCTCGCGCGAAAACACCACTTTGTCGACAAACGGAATCGGCTTGCCGCAATCGGCCAGCAGCCCTGCCGCGTCGTCGCCCGGCTCCCCCTCGCACGGGTAGGTTTCACCGCGGAAATTCGGGTTGCGCACCAGCATCATGCGCGCGTTGGGGTTGTTTTCCGCCAGCATGTAGGCGCCGGTGCCGACCGGCCACCAATCCAGCGTCAAATTGCGCTCGGCCATGCCCGGCTGGGCGAAAAAGCGTTCGACCTCCGGTGGCACGGCGGCGAAAAAGGGCATCGACAGCCAGTACAGGAACTGCGGATACGCGCCCTTCAACGTAATGCGGTAGGTATGGCGGTCCACCACCTCGACGCCGGGCAGCTCGAAGCGGGTCAGGTCCAGCCAGCCCGGATTGTGTTTCGCCTCCTCGGCCAGTTGCGCCTGCAAGGTTTCCAGCCCCGGCAGGTATTCGGCGATCAGCTCGAAGATCGGCGAATGCAGCCGTGGGTGCGCCAGTCGCTTGATCTGATAGACGAAATCCGCCGCTTCCAGCTCGCGCGTGCCGGTTTCGGCGAAATCGCCCAGGCCACGCACGCCGCGCAGATCGTCGGACGAAAGAGGCACATAGCGCGGCGTGCCGTCCTCCTTGTGCGCGAACGCGGGGTGCGGCTGATAAAGGATGCCCGGCTTGATGCGGATTTCGTAAACGCTCCTGGCTACCCGCGCCGCATCCGCACCGGCGGGCAACTCGCGCCCCTCGGCGTCGTAGCGGCGCACCGACGGCATGTCCTGCGCCGAGCCGGGCTCCAGCACATAGGGCCGCTTCAGGTAGTGGTATTGCAGCGGCGGCTCGATGATCTGGTACAGAAATACCGCCTCGTCCTCGGTATAGGACTGCACCGGATCGAGGTGCTTCGGACGCTCGGTAAAGGCGGTATACAGGATGTTCTGCCCGCGCTCGGCGGCCGGGTAAGGATCATTCCACACCGGCCCGCAAGCGCCAGACAGCACCCCTGCCGCCAGGACGGCAGCAAGGCGGAACGACGAAAAAGGGCGGAAGCGAGACAGGCGGCTCATCGGCCGCGAGTGTATGCGGACACGGCGCGCAAGTCAGCACCGGCCGCTGCCCGGCGCAATGGCGGGCACGATCGGCTATGACCGCATTGAACGGCGAAGACGCTGTTTCCACCATGCGCGGCCACAAAAAAGGCGCGTGTCGGCCGTTCGTCCGCCAGCGTCACCGCCCCTGGACGTAGATCTGATCGAAGTAAGCGCCGTCGGCGAAATGAGTGCGTGCGACATTGCGCCAGCCGCCAAAGGCTTCATCGATGGTGAACAGGTTGATCGCGGGGAATTGTCCGGCGTGCTTCTGCGCTACCTTTTCCAGAGTCGGGCGATAGTGATTGCGCGCCGCGATCTCCTGTCCCTCCTCGCTGTAAAGATATTCCAGATAGGCTTCGGCGACCTTGCGCGTGCCCTTCCTGTCCACATTCCTGTCCACCACGGCGACAGGCGGCTCGGCCAGGATGGACAGCGTTGGCAAGACGATGTCGAATTTGCCGGGCCCCAGTTCCTCGACCGCGAGGATGGCTTCGTTCTCCCAGGCCAGCAACACGTCACCCAGCCCCCGCTCGACAAAGGTCACGAGCGCGCCGCGGGCGCCGGAATCGAGTACGGGTACGTTCTTGTACAGTCTGGCGACGAAATCCCTGGCCCTGTCATCGCCGTATTTGCGCCTGGCGAACTCCCACGCCGCCAGATAATTCCACTGCGCGCCGCCTGACGTTTTTGGATTGGGGGTAATCACGCCAACTCCTGGCTTCACCAGATCGTCCCAATCCCTGATCCCTTTCGGATTGCCCTTGCGCACGAGAAAAACGATGGTCGAGGTGTAAGGCGTGCTGTTGCGCGGGAAACGCTTCTGCCAGTCGGGCGGCAAGGCTTTGCTGTTGTCAGCGATGGCATTGACATCCTGGGCCAGGGCCAGCGTGACCACGTCGGCGTCCAGGCCGTCGATCACCGCACGGGCCTGTTTCCCCGAACCGCCGTGAGACTGTCTGACCGTCACCGCCTCGCCGGTTTTCGCCTTCCAGTACCTGGCAAAGGCGGCATTGAAGTCCTTGTACAGCTCACGCGTCGGGTCGTAGGACACATTGAGCAGCGTCGTCTGGGCGTGCGCCGTGGCGGTGGCGCATGCGGCGGTGAATACGGCGATGGACGCGGCAGCGGCCAGGATGGATTGGAGACGGAAGGTAAAGGTCATGATGCGTCCTGTTAATAACGTAAAGAAATTAAACAGCAGTTTTCTTATGCCAAAAAGAACGATTTCTGCTAACGATATGACCTTCCGGTTTCAGTCACCCCCTTCACGCGGGGTTTTCTCCAGGCGAAGAAGCGCCCGCAGCATCGCGGCCAGTCCGCTGCATGGCGCGTGCGGATAAAAAGCCGGGAGTGGATTGCCCGGCAGGCATTTCGTTATTAGAATGAGATTAATTCGTATTCGTACATCTTCAGGGCTAATGGCCGCCACCCCGCTTTCCGCCTTCCACATCACTTCCCGCATCGCCGCGAGCCTGCTCGGCGGTTATCTCTTTGTGTGGGGTTTCGTCACTCTGGGCATCACGCTCCAGCTTCATGCAGGCGTTTCCTGGGCTGACGCCCGGACCGCGGTTTTCCTCCTCGCCTTTCTTGTCTATCTGGCCGTCTTCTGCTGGGCCTTCGCCGCCGCCAGCCTGGCGCGCGTATGGGCGGCGCTGGCCGGAGGAGGCGCGCTGATGACGGCGGCGGCCTGGCTGCTCATCCCGCCGCTGGCGGCAGCGTCAGCCTGAACGGCACGGAGAATCACGGCAATGCTGCAATCTTTCCGCCACACCATGGCCTGGGTGCACACCTGGTTCGGACTGGTGCTGGGCTTTGTGCTGATGGCGTGTTTCTTTTTCGGCGCGCTGTCGGTGTACGACCGCGAGATCGACCGCTGGGCGATTCCTTCCACGCGCTTCGCCGCGCAGCCCATGCCTTCTTTCGACAGACTGCTGGAACCGGCCTTCCGCCGCATCACGCTGGATGCCGCCGCGCGCGAGGAGGCGCAGGCCCGCAGCAACAGCCCGCTGCCTGAAACGCTGCCGCTGCACGCATGGGGCGCATACACCACGCACCGCGACCCGACGCTGTTCATGTGGTCCGGTTTTGAACTGCCCGATCCGAAGGACCCCGATAACGACCACGCCTACGGCAGCATGACGCTGGACCCGCGCACCGGCAGGGAACTGAGCATGGGCACGCTGAAGATCGGCAGCGAATTCTTCTACCCCATGCACTACGAGCTGCATCTGCACTGGCTGGGACTGGGCTACTGGATCGTCGGCCTGGCCGCGCTCGCCATGCTGGTGGCGCTGGTCAGCGGGGTAGTCATTCACCGCAGGATATTCCGCGAGTTCTTCACCTTCCGCCCGAAGAAGCAGCCGCAGCGCAGCACGCTCGACCTGCACAACCTGACGGGTGTCGCCGCCCTGCCCTTTCATTTCATGTTCGCGCTGTCCGGGCTGGTGATTTTCGCGGGCATCTATTTTCCGGTTGGCGAAACGATGCTGAAGCCGCTGGCAAAGGCTCACGAAAAGCTGGAGGCGGCGCGCACCGGCCTTCCGGACGAAGCGGCGGGCGTGCCCGCGCCACTGGCCTCGGTCGACGCCATGGTGGCCGAGGCGCAGCGCCGCTGGGCCGCGCGCGGCATGGCGGGCGAAGTGGGTTTTCTCGGCATTCATTACGTTGGCGATGCTAACGCCACGGTGAGCATCTACCGCGCGGGCGCCGACCGCGTCACGCCAACGGGCGAAGGCATCCATTTCAGGGGATCGAGCGGCGAAGTGATCCGGGAGGACGACCCGAAGAGCGCCGCCGCCGGCATCAACGACTTCATCACCGGCCTGCACCTGCAGCACTTCCGCCACTGGCTGCTGCGCGTGCTGTACTTCGCCGGCGGCCTCAGCGGCTGTGTGTGCATCGCCACCGGCTTCATCTTCTTCACCGGCAAGCGCAGGCGGCAGCATGCCGCGCAGGGCGCGCGCGGCGCGCATGTGGTGGATGCGCTGGCCGTCACCACCGTAACGGGCATGCTCATCGCCACCGCCGCCATGCTGGCCGCAAACCGCCTGCTGCCGGAAGACCTGCCGTTGCGCGGCGCATGGGAAGAACGCGTGTTCTGGGGTGCCTGGTCGCTGGCGATGATTCATGCCTTCTGGCGCGCGGTCGCAACCGCGCGGACGCGCATCGCGCCCGCCTGGCGCGAACAGTGCTGGGCCATCGCGGCGCTGGCGGCGCTGGCGGCCGTGCTCAACTGGGTGACTACCGGCGACCATCTGCTGAAAACCCTCGCCGCAGGCTACTGGCCGGTTGCCGGTGTGGACTGCGTGCTGCTGGGCAGCGCCGCGCTGGCCGCTGCGGCCGCGCTGCGCCTGCGCCAGCGCGAACGGCGTCTGCCCGTTACCGGCGCGGCGCATGAGCCCTCCGCCAGCCTGGGCGCGGAGGCCACCCGTGCCTGACGCGCTGCTGCTCCTGTCCGCCCTGCTGGGCGCGGTTGCCGGAATGGGCTGGCTGGCGCTATCCATGAACACGCACTGGCGTCAGGTGCGCGACGGCAACGCGCCAGCGCCAGGCGCAATTCTCCTCCTGCGCGCGCTGGGCGCGCTGGGCCTGCTGGCATCGCTGGGCCTGTGCCTGGCGGTGGATCACGTTTCCATGGCCTCGCTCGTGTGGGTGATGACGCTCGCCGCCGCGGCGCTCATCGTCGCCCTGGCTCTGGCGACGCGCCCGCGTCTGCTCGCGCCGCTGCTCGTCTGGCTGCCCCGCAATGGCGCGGGCGGCGCGAGTCCGCGCAGCTGATGCCCGTTTTCCGGATTTCCCCCACCCACCCTCCATGAACGCGCCCGAGCACGCCATCGACCGTATCCAGACCCTGTACAGCGACCACCATGGCTGGCTGCTGGGCTGGCTGCGCCGCCGTCTGGGCTGCCCGCACAGCGCGGCGGATCTGGCGCAGGATACGTTCCTGCGCCTCCTGCGGCGGCCGGACGGCCTGAGCGCCGTGCGCGAACCGCGCGCCTGGCTGACAACCATCGCCCACGGTCTGGTGATCGACCAGGTGCGCCGACAGGCGCTGGAACGCGCCTGTCTGGAAGCCATCGCCGCGCTGCCAGCAGCCCGGCATCCCTCGCCGGAAACCCGGCTGCTGCTGGTCGAAACGCTGGCGCGCATCGACGCCATGCTCGACGGCCTGGCCCCGCGCGCCCGCGCTGCTTTCCTGCTATCCCGCCTGGAACGGCTGAGCTACCCCGAAATCGCCGCGCGCCTGCAGGTCAGCCTGTCATCGGTGGAAAAGTACATGGCCGCCGCCATCCGCCACTGCCTTGCCCTGCGCGCGGCCTGAGCACATGACCGCCGCCGCGCACACGGGAACAGGCGCGGAAGCCGATCCGGCGCCCGCTCTGGTCGACGCCGCCATCGCCTGGTTCGTGCGTCTGGAATCCGGTCTGGCCAGCGATACAGAGCAGGCGGCCCTGGCGCGCTGGCGCCGCGCCGACCCCGCGCACGAACGCGCCTGGCAGCTCGTCAGCGGCGTAGATGCGCCTTTTCTCCCCCTCGACGCCCTGCCCGCCCACCTTGCCTGGGAGACGATGGAAGCGGCGCACCGCCTGCAAGCGCAGGCACGGCCGCGCCGCCGCGCGCTGAAGGCGCTGTGTCTGGGCGCGCTGGGCATCGCGCTGGGCGCGGCGACGATGCGGCAACTGCCGCTGGCGCAGCGGGAACGGCATACCACCGCCACCGGCGAACAGCGGCGTCTGCTGCTGGCGGACGGCACATCCCTGCATCTGAACACCGGCAGCGAGGCAGAGGTCGTGTTCTCCCCCCTGCGCCGCCTCATCGTCCTGCATCGCGGCGAAATCCGGATCGACACCGGCCCGGATGACGGCCCGCTGACCGGGCGCAGGCCCTTCCACGTCCATGCCCGGAATGTCCGGCTCGAAGCGCTGGGCACCCGTTTCACCGTGCGGCAGGACGAGGCGTCTGTTCGCCTGCATGTCGCCGCGGGAAGCGTTGCCGTGCGCGCGCCCGCACCCGGCGGCCTGATCAGCCCGGGGATGACGGTATCGATCGACCCCGCCGCCCCGCATCCCGTACAGGCCGCCTCCCCCGTGCTGGACCCCGAAGCCTGGGCGCAGGGCGCGCTGGTCGTGCGGCGGATGCGGCTTGATGCCTTCATCGCCGAACTGGCGCGTTACCGCCTGGCCCCTCTCGCCTGTGACCCCGCCGTGGCGCATTTGCAGGTTTCCGGCGTTTTTCAGCTATCCGGCGGCGACCCGGTTCCAGCCGCGCTCGATGCCCTGGCGCGCAGCCTGCCGATCCGCGTGGCCGCCGATTCCGGCAACGGCGCGCGCATCCTCCCACGCTAGGCACGCACGGCCCCTGCCGCGCAGGCCCAAAAAAATTCCGCACGGCGTTACGGGTTTTCATCACCCCATCCGGCTTACAGGCATACCGGTCCGCGATGGCCCCCCTATTCGCACCCCAGCCATCGCGGACTTCCTGTTCACCGCCCGTGCAAAGGAAGATCCACCATGCTCCACGCCAACACAGCGGCGCGCACCCCGTTCGCCCGCACCCGTACCGCCCTGGCCCTGCGGATTCTGCTGATCGGAAGCGCCGTCGGATGCGGCGCACTGCCGCTCACCGCCAGCGCCCAGGCCACCGGGGCCACCGAAAGCCAGCGCGGTTTCAGTGTGGCCGCGGGACCGCTGGACGCAGCCCTGAACGATTTCGCGCGCCAGGCCGGGATCACGCTGAGCTTTGATCCGCAACTCACCCAGGGCAGGCAGGCCGCCCCCCTGAAAGGCGATTACTCCGTAGCCGAAGGACTGAACCGCCTGCTGGCGCCGCACGGTCTGGAAGCGCCGCGCGCCAGCGGCGGCGGATACGCGGTACGCGTGCGCGCGCCGCGTTCCGAAACGGTGCTGCCCGCCGTGGAGGTATCGGCCATGCACATTACATCGCCAGCCGAACTGCCGCCCGCCTACCCCGGCGGCCAGGTGGCGCGCGGCGGGCGCATCGGCGTCATGGGCAACGCGGACTTCATGGACGTGCCGATGAACATCGTCGCCTTCACCGGCGAATTCCGCGACAACGTGCAGGCGCTGTCGGTTTCAGACATGCTCAAATACAGCGTATCGGCGCAGACGCCGCAGGCCGGCGCGGTGCCCACCACCGACATTGTGTACGTGCGCGGCTTCAACATCGGCGCCTACGACGGCACCTTCGACGGCCTGCCCGGCCTGCTGGGCCGCATGCCGCCCGTGGAAGCTGTGGAGCGCGTCGAACTGCTGCTTGGCGCGAATGCCTTCGCCAACGGGCAGCCCGGCGCGGTGGGCGGCAACATCAACATCGTGCCGAAGCGCGCGGGCGACGAGCCCCTGCTGCGCACGGGCGTGAACTACCGCACCGAATCCATCCTTGGCGCCACGCTCGATGCCGGTCGCCGCTTCGGCCCGGACAATGCATTCGGCATCCGCGTCAATGCCGCTTACAGCGATGGCGACACCGAACTTGAAAACGGGCAGCGCCGCAGCTTCGCGCGCGCGCTGGCTTTCGACTGGCGCGGCGCCAGCACGCGCTTCACGCTCGATTACATGGGGAACAACCGCCGCCTGCCAGCCGAAACATGGTTCGTGATCGGCAACGATGCGGCGGTGCCGGATGCGGAACACGCCAGCCGCGACTTCCGCCAGCCATGGACGTTCTACAAGGATCAGTGGGACACCCTGGTCGCGCGTGGCGAATGGGATTTCGCCCCGCGCTGGACGCTGTCCGCCGCTTACGGCCACATGTGGAACAAGGTAGAGCGCAAGAGCCAGGTCAGCGAAATCATCAACGACGCAGGCGACATGCAGGACGCCTGGGGCGGCTCGCTCGGCCACTCCCGGCAGCGCCGCGCGGTGGATTCGGCGGAAATCAGGGTGCTGGGCCAGTTCGACACCGGCCCGCTCAGCCACCGCGTGGCCGCGGGCGTGGGGCAGTGGGGCGAAAAAAGCGGCTATGCCGGGGAATACAGCCCGGACTACATCCCGTTCGCCTCCAACATCTACCACCCTGTTCACTACCCCGAACCCGCCCTTAACACACCGGACTGGCCGGACAGCTACAACAGCCGCACCCGCAACAGCAGCCTTTTCGCCAGCGACAACATCGGGCTGTTCGATGACAGGCTGCACGTGCTGCTAGGCGCGCGCCGGGTCAAATACAAGAGCGAATCCCACGGCGACGGCGGCTGGGACGGCGATCCCGCGAAGTCGAAGTGGTCCCCCGCCTACGGCGTGCTGTTCAAGGCCCAGCCCTGGCTCTCGCTCTACGCCAACCGGCTGGAGGCGCTGGAGGCGGGCTATCAGGTGCAGGACCCGGCCACGAATGCCGGAGAAATACTGCCACCGCTGCCCTCCGACCAGACTGAAATCGGCGCCAAGGCGGATTTCGGCCGTTACGCGGTCACCGTCGCCCTGTTCAGAACCGACAAGGCCAGCTATGCCACCGACCCGCTGACGGGCATTGAAGGTTCCAATGGACGGCAGGTTAACCGCGGCATCGAACTCAGCCTGTTCGGCGAGGTGACGCGCGGCCTGC
The DNA here is from genome assembly GCA_031555955.1 of Rhodocyclaceae bacterium. GTDB lineage: Bacteria > Pseudomonadota > Gammaproteobacteria > Burkholderiales > Rhodocyclaceae > Azoarcus. The sequence goes on from JAVBTY010000061.1 coordinate 8,743, forward strand.
GCCTGTACAGCAGCGCCACCTTCCTTGATCCCGAGCTGAAGAAAACCGCTGACGGCATCAACGACGGCAATGTGGCCGAAAGCGCCGCCCGGTTCATGGCGAATATCCATGCCGACTGGGACGTTCCCGGCGTCGCCGGACTCGCCCTGCTGGGCGGCCTGAGCCATAGCGGCAGCGTTTACAACGACAACGCCAACACCCAGAAGCTGGACGCCTGGACGCGCGTGGATGCGGGCCTGCGTTACCGCACCGTGATGATGGGCAGGCAGACCACGTTCCGCCTCACGGTCGACAACGTGATGGATAAAAAATATTTTGTGTCCGAACGCGGCACGATCTACTTCGCGCCGAAACGCACCATTGGCGTTGCGCTGTCCCTCGATCTCTGACGCCTCTCACACGGGGTACGGCCGCAGGGCTGTACCCCGCCACGCAAAACCGCACGGACAAAACTCCCTGCTCCACGCTATTGCAGCGTCGCTGCGTATCCGCTCACAACAACGGCGGGTTTCAGGGATTTTTATCACCAGCGGCCAGATCCGGCAGCCAACCCGGGCAGCCATAGATCGTAACTGTCCAGCCGGACACGCAGGCGGGCTTCGTGCGCTTCGGCGCGGGCGGACAGTTCGGCGAGTGCGGCTTCGGCATCAAGCCGTTCGGCCTGGAGGCGTTCGGCGAGGCCGATTTCTCCCAGTTCGTAGGCTTTGCGCTGGCGGGCGAGGCTGGCGGCGCTGGCCGTGCGGGCGTCGCGCGCGGCCTGCCACAGTTCGATGCCCGACTGTGCGCGCGCAATGCTGATCCGCGCTTCCCGCAAAACGTCCCGGCGCATGGCATCGGCCTGGCTGCGCGCCTCGGCGGCGGCGGCGAGGGCGGCGAGCGCCTGGGCATCGCGCCGTTCCATGCCGAAGGGAATGGTAAGCACCACGCCCAGGCCGTGTTTGGCGCCGCCGCGTTCGTCGAAGGCGCGCACGCCAATGGTTGGATCAGCCCGGCGGTCGGCCTGCGCACGGCGGCCCAGCACATCGTAGCGGGCTGCGTTTTCGTCAAGCGCGCCCGCCGCCTGGCTGACTGAGGCGATACGGTCAATCCAGCCCTGGGGCGGACCTTCGAGCGGCGCCGGTTCGGGCAGGGTTGGGGCGCGTGCGGGAACGGGAATCTGCGGGTAATCCGCGGCCAGCGTCAGCCGCTGCGTCCGCGCCTGGGCCTGAGCCTGACTCAGACCGGCCTGCGCCATTGCCAGGGCCGCCATGATCTGGTCGAGCTCACGCTGCGCCGCATCGCCGAGTTCCAGACGACGCGCGATGGTGTCGCGTTCGCGCGCCAGCGATTCAGATTGCGCCTGCGCAGTGGCGGCGGCGGCATCGGCGCGCAGCCAGCCCATCCATGCCGCAAGCAGCCCACGCGCCGCCTGGTGCATAACGTCTCCGCGACGGAATCCGGCGGCGGCGATGCCATGCACGCCAGCCTGGCGGTCGAGCCCGGCTTTTTCCGGCAGGCGGATCGTGCGGGAAAGCTGCACTTCCCACTCGGTGTAACCGCTTCTTCCCGGTACATCATCCACGCGGCGGCGCTGCGGGTTTACGCTCAGTTCGGTATCGTACGGCCCGGCTTCGAGCACGCGGGCCTGTTCATGCGCCTGCTCCACGGCGGCCCCGGCGGCGCGGACTTCGGCATAGGCCGCAATGGCGGACATAGCCAGCTCCGGCGGCGGCAGGAATTCCTGCGCCCAGACCGGAAACGCCAGAATGCCGCTGAACGCGGCAACGGCGCACACGGTGACGCAGCGTTGCGGCAAGCGCCTCATCCCAGCCTCCCGAAATTCTCAATCCGCTCGGTCCACCACACCAGGTGTTCAGAGCGCAAACGCTCACGCAGCCAGCCGATGACTTCGTCGACCAGCGGCGGCGGCAACACCATGCGCACCACGCAGCGCCGGACCCGGCCGCGTACGCGCTCCCGGGTGGAAGCATGGCCGAAGTCACTGCTGTGGCCTTCCGCCTTGAGCAGCGTAAAACCCGGCAGCGGCGGCGAATGCTCGATCAGTACGGCGCTGACCGTATCTTCCAGATTCTCGGCAAACACCAGGTTCAGACAGCACAGGTTGTTCATTGAACCGGCTCCTTCTTCCAGAAACGGCGGTACAGCAGCGGCAACAGCAACAGCGTGAGCACAGTCGAACTGAGCAGACCGCCGATTACCACGATCGCCAGCGGCTGCTGGATTTCAGCCCCCGGCCCGCTCGCAAACAGCAGCGGTATCAGGCCAAAAGCAGTGATGCTGGCCGTCATCAGCACCGGCCGCAGGCGCCGCAGCGCGCCTTCGCGCACAACCTGCTCGATGCCGAGGCCCCGTGCATGCAGCTGGTTGAAGCAGGAAATCAGCACCAGCCCGTTCAGTACCGCGATCCCCAGCAGCGCAATGAAGCCGACCGAAGCCGGAACGGACAGATATTGCCCCGTCACCCACAACGCAATCAGGCCGCCGACCAGCGCGAACGGCACATTGCCCAGAATCAGCAGGGCCTGGCGTACCGAACGGAAGGTGGTGAACAGCACAAAAAAGATCAGCACCAACGCCACTGGAATCACCAGTCCCAGGCGCGCTGCGGCGCGCTGCTGGTTTTCGAACTGGCCACCCCAGACGATGCGGTAGCCCGCCGGCAACGGCGCCTCGCGCGCCACCGCCGCCTGAGCCTCCTCGACAAAGCCGACCAGATCGCGCCCGGAAACGTTGCTTTGGATCAGCACGAAGCGCGAGCCATTTTCATGGTTCACGCGCACCGGCCCGGAGACAGTCTGCAAGGTGGCCAGCGCATTCAGCGGAATCACGCCTCCATCACCGGCGGCCAGCGGCAAACGGGGAAAACCATCGATGTCGGCACGCAGATCCGCAGCGCCACGCACGATGACCGGGATACGCCGGCCAGGCTCAATCACCAGCCCGGCGTGAATCCCTTCCACCTGCGCGCGCAGTTCGTCCTGCACCGCCGTCACGTCCAGCCCGGCGCGCCCGGCGGCCTGCGCATCCACCGCCACGCGCAGGTACTGCACGCCTTCGCCCGTCTGAGTCAGCACGTCCTGCGCGCCGCGTGTTTTTTCGATCACGCCTGCAACACGGGTGCCGAGTTCAGCAAGGGTCGCCAGATCGGGACCGAAAATCTTGATCGCCACATCACCCCGGCTGCCGGTCAGCATTTCCGAAACACGCATCTCGATCGGCTGGGTAAAACCGACATCAAGGCCGGGGAACCCGTCCGCGATCTTGCGCAGTTCGCCAGCAAGCCATTCCTTGTCCTTGTTGCGCCATTCCGATTTCGGCTTGAGCTGAAGAAACAGGTCCGTTTCGTTCAACCCCATCGGATCAAGGCCCAGTTCATCGGAGCCCACACGGCCGATGGCATGACTCACCTCGGGCACCTTCGACAGCACTTCGCGTTGAAAAGCCAGATCGCCATTGCGCGAATGCGACAGGTTCACCGACGGCAGCTTGACAAGCTGCATCAGCAAATCGCCCTCGTCCATTGCCGGCATGAAGGTCTTGCCGATACCCAGGTAGGCGCCGCCGCCGAGCAGCAGCGCAACGACCGCCCCGGCATACACCCGCTTCGGCTGGCGCAGCGCCGCATCGAGCATCGGCCGGTAAGCCCGTTCCAATTGACGCATCAGCCACGGCGACCCATGCACGCGCTCCTTGAGCAGCCACGAGGCAAGCACAGGCACCAGGGTCAGCGACAGCAACAGCGATCCTGCCAATGCAAACACAATGGTCAGCGCCACCGGTTTGAACAGTTTTCCTTCCAGACCTTCGAGCGTCAGCAACGGCAGAAACACCAAGGCAATGATCAGCATCCCGGAAGCCACCGGCACGCTCACTTCACGCACTGCCGCGTACACGCGATGCAGCCGCGGCAGGCTGGCCCCCGGGCCTTCCGGATCCAGCCGGCTGACGGTGTTCTCCACCACAACCACCGCGGCATCGACCAGCATGCCCACCGCAATCGCAAGCCCGCCCAGGCTCATCAGGTTTGCACTCATGCCGAACAAACGCATCATCAGGAAGGTGAACAGCACGGCAAAAGGCAGGATCAGCGCCACCACCACCGCCGCCCGCACCTCGCCGAGGAATATGAACAACAGCACCACCACCAGTACCGTCGCTTCCACCAGCGCCTTCTTGACGGTGCCGACTGCGCGCTCAATCAGTGCACTGCGGTCATAAAAAACATTGACGCTCACGCCCGCCGGAAGGCTCGGCTGCAATTCAGCCAGCCGTGCGCGAACCGCCGCGACCAGCTTGCCGGCATCGGCGCCGCGCAACGCCACCACGATGCCCTCCACGGCTTCACCCTGCCCATCACGCGTCACGGCGCCATAGCGGGTGAGTGCATCGGTGCGCACCTCGGCCACATCACGCACACGCACCACACTGCCTCCATTGCGCGCGACCACCACCTCACCAAGATCGGCCTTGGTGCGCACCGCGCCTTCGGCACGCACGATCAGCGCCAGTTCCCCTGCGTCCAGCCGGCCCGCGCCGTCGTTGCGGTTGTTGCGCTGCACCGCGTCCGCCAGCTCGCTGAAGGACAGCCCCGCGGCTGTCAGTCTGGCGCGGTCCGGAATCACCGCGAGGCTCGCCACCTCGCCGCCGAGCGCATTCACATCAGCCACGCCGGGAATGGTGCGCAGCGCTGGGCGCAAGGTCCAGTCAAGCAGCGTGCGGCGCTGCGCCAGATCGAGATCCCCGCCTTCGATGGTGAACATCAGCATGTCCGACAGCGGCGTGGATATCGGCGCCAGTCCGCCGCCGATATCCGGCGGCAGATCCGGACGCACCCCGGTGAAGCGCTCGGCGACCTGCTGGCGCGCCCAGTAAATATCGGTCCCTTCGACAAAATCGATGGTGATATCGGCCACCGCATACTTGGCGACCGAGCGCAGCACCGCCGCGCGTGGCAACCCCAGCAGTTCCATCTCCAGCGGAGTGATCACGCGCGATTCGATCTCCTCGGGCGTCATCCCCGGCGCCTTCAGAATCAGCTTGACCTGCGTCGGCGCTATATCGGGGTAGGCATCGATCGGCAACGCACGGAAAGCCACCACGCCCGCAACCGCCAAGGCGACCGCTCCCACCATCACCAGAAGGCGCTGCGCGAGGGAAAATTCAACCAGTCGGCTCAACATATGCCCCTCACTTTTCCAGCAAAGGCTTGAGCGAACTTGCGCCGCTGACGACGACCGCATCGCCAGCCCTGAGCGCCTCCGGCACACTGGCGCGGATTACGGCGTGGTGCGCATCAGCGCCAAGACGCTCCACCGGCACGGCGGAAAAGTGCGCGCCATCGGTAACGAAAACCAGCGTCCGCGCGCCGTCGGAGAGCAGGGCTGACAGCGGCGCCCGCACCGCCCCCGGCGGCGCTGGCAGCTCCAGCCGCACCGTGGTGCGCTGGCCCACGAGCCAGCGTACCGGCCCGGCCAGGCGCGCGCGCAGGCGCAGGCTCTGGCTGCCCGCATCCGCCGCTGCGGCAACGGCCGTGACGACGCCGCGCGCGCCATCCTCCATTTCCACCGCAAGTCCAGGCGTCAGCGCCGCGCGCCACTCCGCCGGAGCCTGGAACAGCACCTCTACGTCGTCACTCACGGCCAGCACGAAAACCGGCTCGAACGCCGCAACCTCCTGCCCCGGAGCTACCAGGCGGCGTAGCACGCGGGCGGCGACCGGCGCGCGCAGTTCGTATTCCCCCGCAACCGGGGTTTCTCCGACACCCATCAATACGCCGCGCGCCTGCGCCAGGCGCGCCTGCGCATCAGCGGCGCGGGCGCGGCTCTCATCGGTGCGGGAGCGGGCAATGATTCCTTCGGCCAGCAAAGCGTCATCGCGCCTGGCCTGACTTTGCGCCAGAGCGGTGTCACTGGCGCTGCGGCGCAGATCGGTCTGGGCCGCCAGATAGTCGCGACTTTGCACCCGGACCAGCGGCATCCCTGGACGCACTGCCACGCCTTCGTCCACGCCGACCTGTGCGACGACTCCGGCAAAAGGCACACTGACTGTCCGGCCCGACAACAGCGGCGCAACGATTTCCGCTGGCAGGCGGTCTAGCGGCACCCCCTGCGCGGCGACTGCTTTTTCACTCTGCAACCCGAGCTGGGCGATCTGCCCGGAATCCAGGGTGATCTGCGCGGCGGCCGGCGCGGCGCAGGCCAATACCCACACTGCGGCCAGCAGGCAGCGGCATCGTCGACGGATGAAAGATGGAAGCGGCATCCTGTAATTCCCCCGAAAACGTCAAGGACGGATACGAGAATGCACGCCCCGGCTTTGGTAACGCTTTGGTAATGCCCGGCTATGCAGAAAAACCGGTTTCAGGAACCGGCCCCGCACTCACAGCCGCGCCAGCCGTCCGCAGCGCACCACGAAGCTGCCCTGCTCCAGGGAAAAATCCAGCGCAAGCCCCAGGGAGCGGGCCAGCGTCAGCGCCAGGGCGAGCCCAAGGCCTGCATTCGCGGCAGTGCCACCACCGGGGTATTTGCGCCAGAAACGCTGCCCAAGATTTTCCAGATCCGTTGATGCAAATCCCGGCGCGGGGTTGCGCACTTCCAGGATCACGCCGTCTGGCTCCTCGTGAACTGACACGGAAACATGGCTGCCATACGGCGCGTAATCCATGGCATTGCGCAACAGATTGGAAACGATGCGCTCCAGTGATCCCACATCGGAACGCACCCATACGCCGACGGG
>JAVBTY010000073.1:0-12287 GCA_031555955.1 Rhodocyclaceae bacterium
GTCGGGCCGCGCGATCGCCAACGGCCGCGACGAAGGCTTCACCAAGCTGCTGTTCGACGCGCAAACCCACCGCATCATCGGCGGCGGCATCGTCGGCACCCATGCCGGCGACCTGATCGGCGAAGTCTGCCTCGCAGTCGAAATGGGCGCAGACGCCACCGATATCGGCAAGACCATCCACCCCCACCCGACGCTGGGCGAATCGGTGGGCATGGCAGCCGAGGTGGCGCATGGCTCCTGCACCGATCTTCCGCCGCAGCGGAAAAAATAGCGCCCGCCGCAACACCAGCGAAAAAGCCGCCTCCGGGCGGCTTTTCTTTTTCCGCACCTCTGTCCATTTAATTCAGGTGAATGAATGACATAATCGCCTGTCTTTTTCCACGCGCAGCCTCACCATGTTTTTTCCTGCTTTCCTGACAGTCTCCGGAAGACTCATTGCCCCCGCGCTCTGCATCATTGCCGCGACACTGTCTGCCCTGCCCGCGCAGGCCGGGGTATACCGCTGCAAGGACAATAACGGCGCCATCATCTACCAGGAAACGGCCTGCCCTGGCGGCGGAGAGGCCGTCCGCCTGCAAACGCACGAACCCTCCGCCGCCGACCGGGAAGACGCGCAGGCGCGGACTGCCCGCGAGCGCATTTTTGTCGACGGCATTGATGCAGAACGCGAACAGAACACGGCCCTCGGCCACAAGGAACGGCAACAGGCCCAAAAGGACAGGGACAGCCAGAAAAAACGCTGCGCCGGTTATCTCGCCGAGGCGGAGCGGCTGGAAAAAGCAGAAAAGCGCGCAATGAACGAAAAACGGCGCAAGGTCCGGGATGAATCCAAAACGGAACGGGCGCGCAAACTGCGCGAGCAGCATTTCAGCGAATGCAGCCGACTCTGAATCACCGGGCAGTCCCGCCCCGCAGCCTATAATTGCCGGAATGACGGAAAGGGTTTTCCGGCGTTTCTGCCCCGCCCCAGAGTTCTGCTCCGCCACGCGGGCCCCGGGAATGAACGGGATATCCCCGCCGACAACGAAGAGGCTTCATCTTGCTGGAAAAATTTCTGGCCTGGCTTAAAAGTCTGTCCGGCGGCAAAAAAACCGCTGTTCCGCAGGCCGGGCGCACGGCATCCGGAAAGCTGGACCGGCAGACGCCGCCGCCACAGGCTGCGGAAGCTGCTACGCCGCGATCCGTCGACACCCTGCTCTGCCGTGAAGCCGTTCTCACCCGTGACCAGCGCATCGCGGGCTACCAGTTCATGCTGCAGGAAACAACCCGCAACCGCATCCGCAGCAGCAGCCGCCGTATCCGCCACATCTACGCGGAAACGCTCGTCCGCACTCTTGCCTGCGCCGATCTCGGGCGTCTGCCGGATCACCGGCTGATCTTTATCGACCTCCCTGACTCGTTTCTGGATCACCCCGCCCTGAACGGACTTCCGCCCCGGAATACCGTACTCGCCGTGGAACATCTGGAGGATCAGGCCACTCCTGCGGCCAGCGGGCTGTCTGCCACCATCGGGCAACTGCGCGCAGCCGGCTTCCGTATCGCCATTCCGGACCCCACCGTCGTCACCGCCAGCGAGGCCCTGCTGCCGCAGGCAGACATCGTCTTCGCCCATGCCGCCGCCTCCAGCGCCGGGCATCTGCGCCGCCTGGCCAGACACCTCGACGGCATGCCCAAACCACCCGCGCTGCTGATACGGAGCCTGCAGGGCCAGGAAGATTTCGATTTCTGCTACCAGCGCGGGGCCCGATTTTTTCAGGGCCCCTTCGTTACCCGGAGCGGAAACTGGCGGGAAAAACCGCCCGGCCCCAACACCGCCCGCCTCGCCATTCTTATTGGCCGCCTGAAAGATGACACCAGCACGGAAGAACTGGCCGAATGGCTCAAACGCGACGCAGCCCTGTCCCTGCGCCTGCTGCGCTACATCAATTCAGCGGACAACGGGCGCGGCACTCCCATAACCTCTATCGGACACGCCCTGATCATGCTCGGGCGCAGCCGCCTGCGCCGCTGGCTGATGCTGCTGCTATGCACCGCGGATCAGAACTCGCCCCGCTCCGCCGCCGCGCTTGAAAGCGCGCTTGTACGCGCCAGAATGATGGAAACCCTCATTCCCGGCCAGCCGCAGGAAGAGCGCGACGCCCTGTTTCTTGCCGGCCTGATGTCCCTGATCGACGCCGTGCTCGAAATACCCATGGCCCGCGCGGTTTCCATTCTTGCCCTGCCCCCCGGTGTCGAGGCCGCCGTGCTGCGCGGCGACGGACCATACGCCCCCCTGCTGCAACTCGCCATTGCCTGCGAACAGACGGGCGACGGTGATCTGGCCGACATTGCCGAACGCTGCGGTGTCACTCCCGAAGCCGCAACGGCCTGTCATCTGGCCGCGCTCGCCTGGGCGCTGTCGTTCGAGGAATAACTTTTCCCGCGTCATCCCGGCCTGATCTGGCGGTTACGGAAACACAAGGGTCCCATCCAGAACCTTCCGCCACCCCAGTGAAGCGGACACCCAACGGCGCGGAATGCGCGGGGAAAAGCCATGGAGAACCCGTCATGGGAACACCGAACCGCAAAAGTCAGTCGAAAACAGCGATATGGCCGACATCGATTTCAGGGCTCTGCATGAATTCCTTTTCCACCTCGCCCCGGATCTGGATGCGCGTTTTTTCCGAAACCGGTTTCAGCGGAAAGATCTTCCTGTCTATTTCGACCCGTATTTCCGTTTCGCCATCGGAGAAAACGTATTTGTCCTTGCGCAGATGCCTGACCAGATAACCATCCAGGGCAACGGGCGCATCATCCACCGGATTTTTCAGGACATCCGCGACACTCCGGTAAACGGGTTGCGAGGAGGGGCCGACATACTGGGCGGATACGGAGCAGGGAGCGAGCAATATCGCACAGAAAACACAGCAGACGGCACGGGCAGCGTTGAAGCGGTCGTTCATAATGCCTCCTTCTCAAACGGGCTGACCGCGCGATCCCGGAATGAAATGCCTTCCGGGAAGGCGGAAGCCCCCTGATCACCATTCATCCATCGCTCTGAATGTTCGCCGTCATTATCCCCTATTTCCAGCGCCAGCCCGGCATCCTCGCCGCCGCGCTGCGCTCGGTCGCGGCGCAGGACGTGGCCGCTCCAGTCAACGTCTACATCGCCGATGACGAATCACCCAGCCCGCCAGAGGCGGAAGTAGCCAGCATCGCCTGGCCGCCAAACTGTCATCCACGCATCCTCAGGCATAAAAACGGCGGCCCTGGCGCGGCGCGCAATCTGGCGCTGGACGCGCTGGGCGACGAACGCTACGTCGCCTTTCTCGACTCGGACGACTGCTGGAGTACGGACCATCTGAGCGCGGCGCTGCTCGCGTTCAGGCGCGGTTACGACGTTTACACCTCGGACTGGCATATCGACAGCGCCGGTACGCGCGCACATGCCCATTTCTATGGCAGCCGCCTGCGGCTGAAAGCGCTTGGTGAACCGGCCTGGGCTTTTGAGCTGGAAGACGATCTGATCAATTATTCCGTGTGCGGGCCAATTGGGCTGCTGAGCGTGCTGGTGGCGCGGCGCGAACGGATTGGCGCGCTGCGCTTCGATACCTCGCTGCGCACATCCGGCGAGGATGGCCTGTTCGTCACCATGCTCGCCAGCACGCGGCCGCGCATGCTGGTATCGAACCGCATCGACTCAACGCGCGGACGCGGCGTCAATATTTTTTCCGAAGGCGGGTGGAATTCGCGCGCCGCCTTTCTGCGCAGCCTTTACTACCTGAAATCACGCCTGGCGATGAAACCGCTCGCAGCCAGTTTCCCGCTCGCAAACGAACGTCTGCGCGAACGCATGGTGATCGCCCGGCAAGGCATATGGGATGACCTGCTGGCCTGTCTGCGGCGGCGCGAGCGCATCCCGCGTGATTTTTTCGCCCTGCTCGCACGCGATCCCGGCCTGCTCGCCAACGCACCGGCGGCGCTGGCGAAAATCATTACCGCACGGCTGCGTTAGCAATCCAGGGCGGGCAGCGGAAAACAGTCCCGGCGTCTGGATATACAGAAGCATGACTCCCGCCGTCATCGGCCAGCCCGCATCGTGGCGCAACGGCAAAGCAGACATTGCATCGCCTTGATCCGGTATAAAAACCTGAATAACCCTCAAGAAAACAGGCTGCAATGAAGCGTTTTCAGCACAAAAATTGATCCCGGCAAGGGATGCACGCCAGATGTCCTGCTATTTTGTGAATACTGGTCATTGCCCGAATGATCCGGCGAATCAATGGAGAACGTAATTGATGGAAGCATTTTTCCGGCCCGCGACGATACTGATGAACCGCCTGCGCTATCCGTGGAAATTTTTCCTGCTTGGCGCGGCCGTGGCGCTGGTCATGCTGGTTCTGCTCGCAACCGTTTACACCAGTCTCAAGCGCGACATTCATGCGGCCGAACAGGAACTGGCCGGTCTGCGGATACTGAAACCCCTGAACCTCATGGTGCAGCACATGCAGCAGCACCGCGGCCTGTCGTCGGGAGTGCTGAACGGTAACGAAGCGATGAAGACGCAGCGCGCCAGCAAGGAAAAAGAAGCCGACGCCGCGCTGGCCGAAGTGGAAAAGGCGCTTTCGCCAGCCCTGCGCGAACGGGCGGCCTGGCGTCAGCTCAGCGACGGGTGGCAGGCAATCCGCCGCGACGGCCTTAACTGGGCGGCGCCGGAGAACCTGAAGCGCCATGGTGAAATGATCGCCAGCGCGTTAACGCTCATGGTCGACGTCGCCGACGAAATGCAGCTGACCGCCGATCCGGAAGAGGATACCCACTATTTCATGGATACCGTGGTGGCCAAGATGCCCGCCATGCTTGAACCGCTCGGCATCACCCGGGCCCGTGGCACCGGAGTGCTGACGCGCAAGGCGCTGCCATTGCAGCTGAGAATCGACATTTCAACGCTGATCACCCAGATGGCCGGTACGCTGAAGGCGCAGAACGAGAATCTGGCCAAAACGATGCGCCATGCGCCAAACCTGGAAGCCTCGCTCTCCGGCCCGACCAGGGAATTCACCGCTGGCGCCGAGAAAATTTTCTCGCTGGTGCGTGAGGATATCCTTGGCGAGCGTTTCACAACCGCGCCGCAGGATTACTTCGCACAGACCACGCAGGTTATCGACCTGGGCTACAGGATCATGTTCGATACGCTGTTTCCACAGTTCGAGCAGCAGCTGGAAGCGCGCAGGGCTGCGGCCTGGCAAAGTCTGGCCTTCAACCTTGGCCTTTCGGCGCTGATCATGGCCGCGGTCGGCTACCTCAGCATCGGCACCTACTATTCGGTGATTACCAGCGTCGGCGTTTTTTCGAACGGCGCGCGGCGTCTGGCCGATGGCGACCTGACCGTCACATTCCATACCGCGGGCAACGACGAACTGCATGACGCGGGGCGCGCCTTCAATGATATGGCGACGGCCCTGAAACAGATGCTGGGACGCATCCAGGGCGATGTCCAGACCCTTCGTTCGGAGGCCGAACACGTCGCCGATGCAAGCCGCCAGATTTCGGACAGCGCGGGCGCGCAAAGCGATACGGCCTCAAGCATGGCGGCCGCAATCGAACAGATGACGGTAAGCGTCGACCACATCTCGCACAATGCCCTGGAGGCGCAGGGCAGCTCACAGCAGTCCGATATCGCCGCCGCCGAAGGCGGGAGCATTGTCGGCCACATGGTCGAAGACATCCGTGACATCGCCGGAACGGTCAATCAGGCCGCCGGTTCGGTCGAGGCCCTGGGCCGCCGCTCCGAAGAGATTTCGGCCATTGCCGGCACGATCCGTGACATTGCCGACCAGACCAACCTGCTGGCGCTCAATGCCGCCATCGAGGCCGCGCGCGCGGGCGAGCAGGGACGCGGCTTCGCCGTCGTCGCCGACGAGGTGCGCAAGCTGGCCGAGCGGACCGCCCAGTCGACGCAGGAAATCAGCGCCATGATCGGCGCCATCCAGGACGGTACCGGAACCGCGGTCGGCAGCATGCAGCGCAGCGTCGAGCGCGTGGCCTCCGGCGTCGGGCAGGCGCAGCAGGCGGGCAGCGCAATCGCCCGTATCCAGGAACAGTCGCTGCGGGTGGTGGGCGCCATTTCAGAAATTTCCACCGCGCTGCGGGAACAGGCCGCCGCAAGCACCGAAATCGCCCAGAGTGTCGAACGCATCGCCCAGATGGCGGAGGAAAACAACACCGCCGCCGGCGCCAATGCCGATACCGCCGCCAACCTGCGGCGGCTGGCGGAAACCATCAGCGACGAGGTTGGCCGCTTCCGTACCTGAGCATCCTGCAGGCCCGGGCAGCCGCATAAAAACCTGCCCGCGTGTCAGCCGCCCCGGCCCGCGCCGCCAGACTCCTGGCGGCGCATGCGGTGCAGGATGACGCCGCGGTTGGGGTCGAACATGATGAGCCCGTCGCTGCCCGGAATGGCGTTGAACTGGATGAAGCTGCTCGCGCCGAACAGCCCCCCCTCATCGGCGAACACCTTGCCGGCAAAGTCGTCGTAGACCGTCCAGCGTCTGCCGTCCTGGCTGCGCCAGATGCGCCGCTGGTTATAGCTCCACCACAGATAATCGCCGCTTACCGGATCCCAGGTCAGGTGGTTGTTGCTCGTGTGGTAGCGCATTTTGCCGCCGTCGTCGAGCCGGGCGCGGTCGAGCTTCTCCACTTTGCCGGTGGCGGTAATGCGGGCGAATTCATCGTCCGGCCCGTAGCCGCCAGGGGCAATCAGCATTTCATGGCGGATCGGGTTGTACACCAGACGGCTGCGAAAACCCTGGGCGTAGGTGCGGTCCAGATACGTCCACTCGCGATCGCCGGGGTGGTACAGAAACACACGTCCAGCGAATGCCTTGCCTTCCGCCTGCCCTTCGGCAGTATGCCCCGAGGGCGCGGACCAACCCTCGATGTGCTTGCTGTTGCCGGCGACATGCATGATCCAGCCGCCCAGCTCGGGGAACCATTCCGCGGCATGGTCCCCCGCCTGGCCGAGACTGGTGATGCCGATACCGATGCCGTAGTTATCGAAACGGACGGCGCCACCATCGATGAAGTCACGCACGCGGGCGCGGCGGAATTCGCCGGTACGCCTGCGCGCCTCGCCCCAGAATGCCGGTGGCCAGTACAGCCAGCCATCAACAAGAGTCAGGCGGTTGAAGGCGCGGTGGTTGTAGGTGCAGTCATTCATCCCTTCCGGCGTTACCGCGATGTGCCAGCGCAGCCCGGCATCCAGCCAGATCAGGTTTTTCTGGCTGGAGTCGCGCATCATCATGGCGAAAAAGGCTTTCGTATCCGGATCGTAGACAAAGGAATCCATCCAGCCGTTACCGTAAGTGTTGCCGGACTCGGCCGGGCAGAAAAATACCCGGAACACTTCGAACAGCGTCCTGTATCCCTGCGGCAGCGCGGTTTCGATCGTGCGCCATTCCCCCGGCTGCATCTGCGCCAGGATGGCCGCGAGCCTGGGCGGCGGTCCGGCATGGGGCGGTGGACCGGCCTGGGGGCCGATGACGGGAATGGTGATGGGGCGCGCGGCGGCGAGACGGGGTACTCCGTCCAATGGGTCCGGCGCAGCTCCGGCAGGCGGTTTCGGGGCGGAAGAACCAGACGCGGGCGGACGGGCGGAAACAGTCTTTTCTTTCGTATCCGCTGACGGCGCGCCGCCGCCCTCCTCATCCTCCGCATCCGCATCCGCATTCGCGGCTGCCCTGCCGCGCGGCGGCGGCATCACCGGCTGCGGGCGGCCGGATGGCGCAGGGTGCAGCGGCGCGATTTCCGCTCCATCCCCGCCAAGCACGCTGCGATGGCGATAAAGCCGTGGTCCCGTTTCGTGCTGCCACAGGATAACGCCCGCTTCATCAATAACGATGGGCACCTGGAAACCGTACTTGCCGAAAGGCCAGCCGCCTTCGCTCCAGTCCGCCGCAAGCCGCCATGCCTTCGCATCCGGACTGAACTCGTACAGCTGCCGCTGATTGCGCCGCAGCACGAGATAATTGCCGGAAACCGGGTCGTAAGTCAGCGCGTGGTCCTTGATCGAAATGTCGAAAGGCGCATCCGGCATGGCGTGGATTTTTCCCGCCGCGTCGATCAGATCGACCTTGCGCAGGCTTTCGTTGCCGCCCGCCACCAGCATGTCGCCGCGCTTGCGGTTGTAGCGGCCGAGCGAATGGTAGCCGTGCACCGCCGCCTGCCCGAGCAAGTCCCAGCGTCCGTCGCGGAAGGCGTACACCTCATGCCCGGTGGAAACGGCCACCAGCGCATCAAGCCGCTCGTGCCACTGCATCGAGATAAAACCCTTGATGGGAACCACGCTGAGCGCTTCCCAGCGCGCCGCGTCAATCGCATAGCGGTACAGGCCGTCACCCGCCAGCAGATAGAAATAACCGTGTTTGCGGTCCAGCGCCGTGCGCCCGTAGGTGTGGCCGTATTCTTCGAATTTCGGGGGGCCGTCGCCCTCCCAGCCCAGTTCTTCCCAGGCATTCGCCGCGGCGTTGTAGGAAATGAATTTTTTGTATTTGCGCTGGCCGATGAAAAATGTGCGCTGCCGCTCCGGATCCCAGCCCGCCGCATCGGTCCAGCCGTCGATCTCCATGCCGCGCCCGTCGTCCAGCCGCACCCGCAGCAGATCGTAAAAACGCTTGTAACCTGGCGGCAGGGCGGATTGCAGTTCAGCGTAAGCGCCCGGCGCGAGCGTGGCGGCAAGGCGTTCGATCTCGTTACGCGGGCCCGATGCGGCCTGTACGGCGCCCGCAAGGAAAAGCACCAGGAACGGCAGCCAGCGCCACCCTTTCAGATAACGATCCAGAGAACGCGCCCTCATGCCCGGTCCCTCCATGCTCACTTCAGGAAACGGCAGCGTAGCAAAACCGGCGAAAACGCGCGGCAGGTCGCCCGCCGCCCGCCAGCGCCGGGCCCAGCGTGCTTCACCGTGTTCGGGCCGCGAGCGTTTCTACTGGATGGCGCAGGCGGGATCGCCCACCACAGGCATGCGTCGCGATACCCGCGCATTGAAGCGGATCCGCCACGCGCCCGCCTCTCCGTGCAGCTCGTACACCGCGCAGTTCGGCATTGGCAGCCCGAGCTGGAACGCGCGGAATGACTTCATCGACAGCGCATCATCCGCCGGAAAGCCCATCGTGCGCCACAGCAGCAGGGCGAACCACATGCCATGGCCGAAAACGGCTGTGCTGTCCGCCAGCGTATCCAGATGTTCCAGAAAGCTTTCCACCCGCCGCGCGAATTCCAGAAAGGTTTCCGCGCCCGCTCCCATGCGGAGCGCCGGTTCACAGCGGCTCCAGTACTGTTCGACCAGCGGTTTCCTTTCCAGACTGGTCGTACCGGCGACGCTGTCCGGATCCAGCGTTACGAACTCATGCAGCAGTTCATGGCGCACGGACTCCAGCCCATGGCGCAGCGCGCAGGGCGTGGCGGTATCGATGGCCCTGACGTAGCTGGACGTAATGATGGCGGAAGGCGTCGCCTCCAGCGTCTGGGCGAGCTGCGCCGCCTGCGCCCGCCCGCGTGGCGTCAGGGGAATAAGGCCGGGGTCGCTGGTGGGCAGCCCGGCATTGGCGGCGCTTTCGCCATGGCGGACGAGATGGATGGTTTTCATGGCCGGGCTGGAACGGCTCTCCGGCTGCGGCCGGGAAGCCGTCCCCCCCTCGCTTTCAGGACGGATCGCCGCTCACCGCCAGCATCAGCTGGTTGATGCGCTTGACGAAGGTGGCCGGGTCGTCGAGCGTGCCGCCTTCGGCCAGCAGCGCCTGGTCGAACAGCACGGCGGCCCAGTCGTCGAAACGGACGCTTTCGTAACGCAGGCGCAGCACCGCCGGATGGTTGGGATTGATCTCCAGAACCGGCTTCGAGGCAGGCGCGGACTGGCCGGCGGCTTTCAGGATGCGCGCCAGGTTCATGCCCATATCGTTTTCGCCAGAAACCAGGCAGGCGGGGGAATCGGTCAGGCGCAGCGTTACTTTCACGTCCTGAACACGCTCACCGAGGCTGGCTTTCATCTTTTCCAGCAGTTCCCTGTAATCGTCGGCGGCTTTTTCGGCCTCTTTCTTTTCCGCTTCATCTTCGAGCGCGCCCAGGTCCAGCCCGCCCCTGGCGACGGAAGCCAGCGCCTTGCCGTCGAATTCGGGCAGGCTGCCGATCACCCATTCGTCGATCCGGTCGGACAGCAGCAGCACCTCGATACCTTTCTTGCGGAAAATTTCCAGATGCGGGCTGTTTTTCGCCGCGTTGAAGGTTTCGGCGGTAACGTAGTAAATCTTGTCCTGCCCTTCCTTCATGCGTCCGATGTAGTCGGCCAGCGATACCGTTTCATCCGGCGTATCGGCGCGGGTGGAAGCAAAGCGCAGCAGGGCGGCGATCCGGTCGCGGTTGGCGAAATCCTCGCCCACGCCTTCTTTCAGCACCCGACCGAACTCTTTCCAGAATGTGGCGTACTTTTCCCGGCCTGCCTCTTCGTCGCTGGTGGCGAAGTCTTCGAGCAGACCCAGCACCTTCTTCGCGCAACCGGCGCGGATGGTGTCGATGTCTTTCGATTCCTGCAGGATTTCGCGCGAGACGTTGAGCGGCAGATCTGCCGAATCGACCACCCCGCGCACGAAGCGCAGATAGGACGGCAGCAGCTTTTCGGCGTCGTCCATGATGAACACGCGCCGCACGTACAGCTTCACGCCATGTCTGGCGTTGCGGTCCCACAGGTCGAACGGCGCATGGGAGGGCACGTAGAGCAGTTGCGTGTATTCGTGACGGCCTTCGGCGCGCGAGTGGGTCCACGCCAGCGGTTCGTCGTAATCGTGGCCGACGTGCTTGTAGAAGCTCCTGTATTCGTCGTCGGTAATGTCGTTTTTCGGGCGCGCCCACAAGGCGCTGGCCTGGTTAACGGTTTCGTCCTCGGCGGTGACGACCTGTTCCTTCTTTTCCTCGTCCCACTGCTCCTTTTTCATCACGATGGGCTGGACGATGTGATCGGAATACTTGCGGATCAGGCTGCGCAGCTTCCAGCCGGAGAGCAGATCGTCCTGCTCCTCGCGCAGATGCAGCGTGATCTCGGTGCCACGGCCAGCCTTTTCCACGGTCTCGACGGTATAGGCGCCCGCATCGTCGCCGCCCATCGCGCATTCCCACTTCACTCCTTCGGCGGCAGCCAGACCGGCACGGCGGCTGAGCACGGTGACCTTGTCCGCGACGATGAAGGAGGAATAGAAGCCCACGCCGAACTGGCCGATCAGGTGCGCATCCTTCTTCTGGTCGCCGGTGAGCTTGCCGAAGAATTCCCGCGTGCCGGATTTGGCGATGGTGCCCAGATGGGCGATGGCTTCGTCACGGCTCATGCCGATGCCGTTGTCGGCAATGGTGAGGGTGCGCGCGGCGGCGTCGAAGCCGATACGGATCTTCAGGTCGCTCTCGCCTTCGAACAGGGCGGGCTTGTCCAGCGCCTCGAAACGCAGCTTGTCGCAGGCATCGGAAGCGTTCGAAACCAGTTCGCGCAGGAAAATTTCGCGGTGGGAATACAGCGAATGGATCATCAGGTGAAGCAGCTGCTTCACCTCAGCCTGGAAATCGAGCGTCTGTGACGGGGCGGCTTTGGTTTCGGACATCGAAAAACTCCGTGCTGACAGGAAACAAGGGGTTGGCAAAAGATACGGGTGCGGATACGGATGGGATGCGCCGTACCGATGGCCGCCTAGATGGGGATGTAACGGGCGTTTTCAAGGGCGCAGCGCAGCGTCAGAGCCGCGCGCGGGCGTTCAGGCATTCATCGCGCCGCGGTGTCGCGGCGGTGTTACATGTAGAAGTTCAGACTTGATCTGACAGTAAGGCCTTGCCATTGGGTGGTGTTAGCCGTTTTGATAGAGGTGCGAATCTTCATCAAAACGGCGCGAGAGCGCCAAGGAGTAACCCCATGAGTAGTCTCAACCAGAATGTTATTCGTCACAAGATTGGCCTGCTGAATCTGGCCATTGAGTTGGGCAACGTCTCGAAGGCATGCAAGGTGATGGGCCTGTCCCGCGATACCTTCTACCGCTACCAGAATGCCGTTGCTGAAGGCGGCATCGAAGCGCTCTTCGATGGCAGCCGGCGCAAACCGAACCCGAAGAATCGGGTGGAAGAAGTAACGGAAACCGCGGTTCTGGCCTACGCCATCGAGCAGCCGGCCCACGGCCAGGTCAGAACCAGCAACGAATTGCGTCAGCGAGGCATCTTCGTCTCACCGCCGGGCGTCCGCTCCATCTGGCTACGCAACGATCTGGCCTCGTTCAGGC
>JAVBTY010000010.1:0-31487 GCA_031555955.1 Rhodocyclaceae bacterium
AGATAGCCGATGCGGATACCGGCCAGGTGCTGGACTTCGCCGTCGTATTCCTTGTCGGCGTTGGCCATGATGCGCAGCACGGTGGATTTGCCAGCGCCGTTGAGTCCGAGCAGGCCGATCTTGGCGCCGGGAAAGAAGGAAAGGGAAATGTCTTTGATGATCTGCCGTTTGGGCGGCACGATCTTGCTCACGCGGAGCATGCTCATTACATACTGGGCCATGGTCTTCCGTTATCTGGATGTAGCGCAAAGGCGGCAGTCTACCCGAGCGGCCGGACTTTGGGCGGGGGCGTTCCAGTCCGCCCGGTTTTGCAAAAGCAGCCTGCGGGGTAACAATACGCATGCAGGCGGCGTGAGCCTGAAACGGGGGAATGATGGTCGAAACGCTTTTGCAGCCAGAGTTCTGGGTCGCGGTCGCCCAGATCATCGCAATAGATATCCTGCTCGGCGGGGATAATGCAGTCGTTATTGCGCTTGCCTGCAGGCGTCTGCCCGAACATCAGCGCAGCAAGGGAATTTTCGGGGGCGTGGCGGGCGCGATTGCGCTGCGCATCGTGCTGATATTTTTCGCCCTGCAACTGCTGGCGCTGCCTTTCCTCAAGGTGGCCGGGGCGCTGCTGCTGGTATGGATTGGCGTAAAGCTGCTGCAGCCCGAGGAGGAGGGCGGGCACGAACAGATTGACGGCAGCACGCATCTGCTGGGTGCGATCAGGACGGTGATCGTCGCCGATGCGGTCATGAGCCTGGATAACGTCATTGCCGTGGCGGGCGCAGCCAAAGGAGACATGGCGCTGGTTGTTTTCGGCATCGTCGTGAGTATTCCGATCATTGTCTGGGGCAGCCGGTTCGTGCTCCGGCTGATGGACCGTTTCCCCGTGGTGATTACGCTGGGCGCCGCGCTGCTGGGGTGGATCGCGGGAGGAATGCTGGTTGGGGACGTCGCGCTGGAATCATGGCTGCGCGGCATGCCCGCATGGCTGCATTACGCGACTGCGGCGATTGGCGCGGCGCTGGTGGTTATCATCGGAAAATGGCTGGCGCGGCGCGCGGTTTTGCCGCCGCTGACTGAAATCAGGCTGGGGGATGAGGGGGGAAAAAACGGATGAATACGGCGAAAGTCCCGCTCAAGGTTCTGGTGGCGGTGGATGGTTCGGAGTACGGCGACCGGGCGGTGGAGCATGTGCTGCGCCTGCATGCCGCTGGCTGCGCGCAGGAAATCCATCTGCTCAACGTGCAGATGCCAGCTGTTTCCGGCCATGGTCGCATGTTCGTCAGCCATGACGAAATCGAACGTTATTACCAGGAAGAAGGCGCGGCCGCCCTGCGCGGATCGCGCGTCCTGCTGGAACAGGCGGGGGTTGCCTGCACCGCGCATGCCATGGTCGGCCACGTGGCCGAAACGGTTGTCCGCTTCGCCCACGAAGGCGGATTCGGGATGATCGTGGCGGGCAGCCACGGCCGGGGCGGGGTCAGGCGGCTGCTGCTCGGTTCAGTGGCGGCGGAGGTGCTGCGCCAGTCGGATATTCCGGTCGCCATCGTGAAATGACCGGGGCGCGGAATATGGCGGCCCGTTGAGGCATCCGGCCGCAGCAGGCCGGATGCCGGAGGGGTTTCAGTCTGGCGTATCAGCCCTGGTTTTCAAGGCCGAACGCCTTATGCAGGACGCGGACGGCCAGTTCCAGATATTTTTCCTCGATAGCGACGGAAATCTTGATTTCCGACGTTGAGATCATCTGGATATTGATGCCTTCATCGGCCAGCGCGCGGAACATCTGCGATGCCACGCCCGGGTGCGAGCGCATGCCGACGCCGACAATGGAAACCTTGGCCATGGTGTTGCCGCTTTCGATGGCCCGGGCGCCGATCTGCTGCCGGACGCCTTCCAGAACCTTGAGCGAGCGGTCCAGATCGGCGCGGCTGACCGTGAAGGAAAGATCGGTGCTGCCGTCATGGCCGACGTTCTGGATGATCATGTCGACATCGATGTTGGCGTCGGCGACAGGTCCCAGGATCTGGTAGGCGACCCCGGGTTTGTCCGGCACGCCGAGCACGGTGAGCTTGGCTTCATCGCGGTTGAAGGCGATGCCGGAGATAACGGGCTGTTCCATGTTTTTATCTTCCTCAACGGTGATGAGCGTTCCTTCGCCTTCCTCCTGAAAGCTTGAGAGAACGCGTAGCTTGACCTTGTATTTGCCGGCGAATTCGACGGAGCGTATCTGCAGCACCTTCGAACCGAGGCTGGCCATTTCCAGCATTTCCTCAAAGGTGATGGCGTCGAGCTTGCGCGCCTCGGGGACGATGCGCGGATCGGTGGTGTATACGCCATCCACGTCCGTATAGATCTGGCATTCATCCGCCTTCAGCGCGGCGGCGAGCGCCA
Organism: Rhodocyclaceae bacterium; assembly: GCA_031555955.1. Lineage (GTDB taxonomy): Bacteria > Pseudomonadota > Gammaproteobacteria > Burkholderiales > Rhodocyclaceae > Azoarcus. Next base: position 2,380 of record JAVBTY010000010.1, read on the forward strand.
CCGCCGTGGTGTCGGAACCGCCGCGGCCCAGTGTCGTGATGCTGCCGGATTCGTCCACGCCCTGGAAGCCGGCGACGACGACGACCCGGCCCGCGTCGAGATCCGCGCGGATGGGGGCGTCATCAATGCTGAGAATGCGGGCCTTGGTGTGCGATGAATCGGTCAGTATCTTCACCTGCGCGCCGGTGTAGCTTTTCCCTTCCACACCGATGTCGTTCAGCGCCATGCAAAGCAGGCCGATTGTGACCTGTTCGCCGGTGGAGATGACTACATCCAGTTCGCGGGGCGCGGGAGCTGCGGCAATATCTTTCGCCAGCGCAATAAGGCGGTTTGTTTCGCCGCTCATCGCTGAAACCACGACGATCACCTGGTGTCCCTGTGCGCGGAATTTCGCTATTTTCCGGGCAACGTTCTTGATGCGCTCGGGGCTGCCCATCGAGGTGCCGCCATATTTTTGAACAATCAGTGCCATAGCCACATCCGGTACGCGGTGGGTAAATAAAGGAGAAGAGGCGGAATTTTACCTAAGCAATATTTTTTTTGCAGCGCAATATTCAGGATATTCCGCTGGAGGGCCGGTTTTTCCGGGAGAAATGGCGAAGATCCTGCATGCCGGTGTTCCGTTTGTATGTGCAAGGAGTAGTGATTTATACTGAAGCGTCGCTCGGACTTTTAATCATAAGAACTATCTGGCGAGGATGGTGTCGTATTGCATGTCTGGCCGGATGGGTCTGGCTGGCGTATATGTGGTTTGACAGTAAAGGACAGAATCATGAAGAGCGTGGAAAACATTGATGTGCGAGAGATCCGCCGCAAGCTGGGTCTGAACCAGTCGCAGTTCTGGTCGAAAATCGGGGTCACCCAGAGTGGCGGTTCGCGTTATGAAAGCGGGCGCAACATCCCCCGTCCGGTGCAGGCCCTGCTGCGTCTGGTTCATATCGAACAGATCGATATCAACAAGGTCAGGAAGGAAGATGTGGAGGTGGCGGAATATCTCAAGGCCGCCAATCCGGATCTGTATAAAACGCTGAAAAAGGAAGCGCGTGCGAAGCGCAAGGAACGCGGCTGATACGGCGGCAGCTTCCGCCACGCGCTTCAGGGGCTGACGAGAACCGTCAGCCCTTTTTTTGTGCTGATGTAGCGCGCGATTTCTTCCAGTTCCTGTGTGGTCAGCGGGTAGAGATGCCGTGCTTCGGGCTGCCGGGACGGGCGCGCGATCCCGTACAGCAATACGCCTGCCAGCTGCGCGGGCGCGGCGGCGTCGAGCAGGGCCAGCCAGGCGTCGAGCATGCGCTCTTCCGGCGCGGCGCCATCCCAGCGGAACAGGCACGTCTGCACCCATGTCCGGCACAGCCCGGCGCAGATGCGCAGGTTGCGGGCAATGGTCTGCGGCCTGGTCCGGACGCCGTTGATGCGCGCGATGTCGCTGGCGTCTCCGGCATCGACCTTGAACCACGCCTCGCCGCCCGCTTCTCCGATCAGACGTACTCCCGCCTTTACGCGCTCCCGCGTCATCAGGCTGCCGTTGGTGATGAGCCGGACCGGCACGTTATTCAGACCGGATTCGTCGCGCAGCCGGATCGCCAGCGCGACCGCCTCGGGAAAAGCCTCCGCGCTGGTGGGTTCGCCGTTGCCAGAGAAGGCAATGTCCTTTATTTCACGCATGCTTTCCGGAGCGTTATGCGTCAGCCAGCCGCCATGCGCCAGCGCGGTGAGAAAGGCGCGCAGTTCCCGTTCCAGCAGTGCCAGATCGACGGGGGGCGCCTTGCCGCGCTTCAGCCCGGGAACCTGGCAGTAGGCGCAATGCCAGTTGCACGCGTTGTCCGTATTGAGGTTGATCCCGACCGAAACACCACCGGCGCGGCGTGACAGAACGGGATAAACGTAGACGAATCCCGCCAGGTTGCGGTCATGGTTGTGGACGGAGAGCGGGCGGGTGGCTGGAATCATTGCGGGACGGATTTGCGGCTGGCGGGCGGGAACGGGGAAAAGGGGAGCTGAAGCCCGGTGCTACAATCCGGGCGCAAAACACCCTGTCCGCCCGCCGGTCCGCCCGGTTTTACGAGGTTCCCATGCGCATTACCCGCCGTCTGGAATTCGACGCAGGCCACCGGATTCCGGACCATGCCAGCCAGTGCCGCCATCTGCACGGACACCGTTACGCGATTGAGATTACCGTGTCTGGCGCGGTGACCGACGCCGAGGGGCGCCCGGATAACGGCATGGTGATGGATTTCGCCGATATCAAGAAAATTGCGGACGATCTCGTCGTCAGCCGCTGGGATCATGCCTTTCTTGCCTGGCGCGGCGATAGCGCGGTAACCGCGTTTCTCGCCTCCCTGCCTGGGCATAAAACAGTCTTGCTGGATGTGACGCCCACTGCGGAAAACCTTGCTGCGGAAGCGTTCCGCATTCTCGATGCCGCCTACCGCAACAGTTATGGAGACAGGCTGCGGCTGGAAAAGATCCGCCTTTACGAAACGCCCAACTGCTGGGCTGACGCGCTGCGCGGAGAAATCTGAAGCCGCTGCCGTCAGCGGGCGGGAAATCCGGGATCCTTTCGTTTCTGCAAACATGACGGATCTCAGCCCGCCGTGATCCGCGCCGTGGCTTCCGTATTCCGGAACATGGCCTCCGGGGCGGGAGCCTCACCGGGAAGAATGCGGATTTCGCGCTGCGGAAAGGGGAAGCCAATACCGGCCGCCCGGAAGCGGCGCCACACTTCCATATTGATGCCTGAAACGATTTCCATCGTTCCCTCGCCCGGATCGGCGATCCAGCATCCCAGGCGGAGATTGATGCCGTTATCGCCAAAGCTCGCCAGAAAAGCGCTGGGCGCCGGTTTTTTAAGCACCCGGCGCTGTTCCCCTGCGACTTCGAGCAGGATTCTTAGCGCCTGTTCCGGATCGGCGTCGTAGCTGATCTGGAATGAAAGGGCCATGGATACCTGGCTGTCGCTCAGGGTTTCGTTCTGCACCACGGAACTGACCAGGATTTCGTTCGGAACGATGGATTCAATGCCGTTCGAGGCCCGCAGCACTGTATAGCGGGTGGTTATTTCCTTGACGATGCCGCGCTCGTTGCCAATGGAAATGAGGCTGCCGATGCGCAGCGAGCGGTCGAGCAGAAGGATGAAGCCGGAGACATAGTTCGCCGCGATTTTCTGCAGCCCGAAGCCAAGGCCGACACCGAGCGCGCCGCCGAATACCGATAGCGTCGTCAGGTTGATCCCAACCATCGGCAGGGAAACCAGCACGGCCACGATAACGAGCACCGAGCGGGCCATGCGCGCCAGCACCAGCCGCACGTTGGGGTCGAGCCCTGCAGCGCGGCCCAGCCAGCGTTCCAGCATGCCCGCGACCCACAGCGCGATGACCACGGTCAGCAGCACCATGGTTGCCCCCTGCAGCACCATCCACAGAGAGAGTTTCTGCGCGCCCAGCGTGAACGAAACCGCATCCAGATCGGCGATTACCTCGGGCAGCCAGCCGAGCAGATGCAGGGCCACGACGCTCCAGATGACCGCGGCGGAAAATTTTTCCAACCCGGCGGACCAGGCGGGCCGCCCGATCGCCTGGCGCACGGCGAAGGTGATGAAACGGATCGCGGCCAGCGAAAGCAGCAGCGGCACGGCCAGGTCGAGCAGATAAACCTTCTGGAACCGGGTCAGTACGCTGCGCGCGACGATGACGAGAATCAGCGCCGACAGCGGAAACAGCAGGTGGCGCATGCCGTGCGCGCCAAAGCGGCGCGCGGCGCTCGCCGGTTCGTCGTCGCCGACCCGTGGCACGTGGCGCACGGCGGCGCGCTGGATCAGCCAGCCGCAGACGAGGCACAGCACGAGCGCGCCGGTCTGCCACATCACCCGGGGGTCGTCGAGGTTATCCGCTATGCGCGCCCACAGCGCGCCGGCTCCGGTGACGAAGGGTTTCTCCATGCTCAGGGTTTCCAGGGCAAACGGGTGATGGGGGTGGCCTGTTCGTGATGGCGCAGCCAGTTATCGCGGTAAGCGCGCGCGAGCGCGCAGTTCCGGCGCAGCACCAGCACGTTTTCCGCGTTGCGGTTCTGCGCCGACCAGGTGAGATTGTACGAACCCGTCGCCACCGCGCAATCCGGGCCGTCGGCATCGGCCACCAGCACCTTGTTATGCGCCGCGCCGTAACGGGTTTCCAGCGCCACGGGAATGCTGGCGGCGAGCAGGCGCGGCAGCGCCTGGCCGCGCGCGCGGCGGTTCATTTCCGCATCGGCCAGCACGCTGACGTTGACGCCGCGCTGCCGCGCCGCGATCAGCGCTTCCGCGATGCGGCGGCTGGTAAAGGTGTAAGCCTGCACATGCAGGGTGCGCCGTGCGCCGCCGATCACATCCAGCAGCAGGGCTTCGGCATCATCCCAGGGGGAAAACGCAACTTCCGCCTCGCCTGCGGCGGGCAGGCGCTGGCTGGCCTGCGCCGCTGCGGGCGCAACCGCTAGCGCAGCCAGCAGCGCCGTGCCTGCCGCCATGCGGAGGTGGGAGCCGCGCACGTCAGGCGCCGGTGGTGCGTTCCAGTACGGCGGCGAAAAAACCGTCGGTGCCGTGCTGGTGCGGAAACAGGCGCAGGCGCGCGCCCGTGGCGAGCGCCACGCCCTGCGCGGCCAGCGTTTCGCTGGCGTCGATCTGGCGGAAGGCGGGATGGGCTTCAAGGAAGGCGTCGACCACGGCGTCGTTTTCTTCCGCCAGCAGGCTGCAGGTGGCATAGACCAGCCGTCCGCCCGGGCGCACCAGGCGGGCGGCCGCAGCCAGGATGGCGTGCTGGCGGTCGATCATTTCGTCGACCGCAGCCGGAGTCTGCCGCCATTTGATGTCGGGATTGCGCCGCAGCGTTCCCAGCCCGCTGCAGGGCGCATCGACCAGCACACGGTCCGCCTTGCCCGCCAGGCGCTTGAGGCGGGCATCGTTTTCGTGGGCGATCAGGGTGGGGTGGACGTTGGACAGTCCCGCCCGCGCCATGCGCGGCTTGAGTTTCGCCAGACGTTTTTCTGAGATGTCAAAAGCGTAGAGGCGACCGCTGGAACGCATCATGGCGCCAAGCTGCAGTGTTTTGCCGCCCGCGCCAGCGCAGAAATCGACTACCAGCTCGCCCCGGCGCGGCTGCACCAGCAGGCCGAGGATCTGGCTGCCTTCGTCCTGTACTTCGATGGTGCCATCAAGAAACAGCGGGTGCTTCTGTAATGCCGGTTTGCCCGCGAGGCGTATCGCCTGCGGCGACCACGCTCCCGTTTCGGCCCGCAGGCCTTCTGCCTGTAGCCGCTCCAGCACGGCATCACGCCCGCTTTTGAGCGCGTTGACGCGCAGATCGAGCGGAGCCGGGCTGTTGAGGCCGTGCGCGAGCTGGAGCAGCGCGTTTTCATCATGGGTGGCGAGCAGGCGTTCGGCGAGCCAGTCGGGCAGATCTGCCTGTTCGGCGATGGAGCCGGTTTCAAGGGCGGTGGCTTTGATCTTCGTGATCCATTCGCGCTCGCCGGTGGACGTCAGCTCTTCCAGCTGGCGCGCGGGCCAGCCTTCGCCGCGCGCCAGCCACGCCAGCAGCAGTTGCCGCGCCGAGGCTCTGTTGCCCGCGAGGCGGTGCAGCCAGCGCAGGCGGCGGACGATGCCGTATACCGTTTCGGCGATGAAGGCGCGGTCGCGCTGACCCAGGGTGCGGTTGTCGCGGAAGTGGCGCGAGAGCACGGCGTCGGCCGGAAATTCAAATGTGAGCACGGCGTCCAGCGCCTGCACGGTCTGATCCAGCAGGGCGCGGGAGGGCGCGCCGGGGGCGGCGGCAGGCCCGGGATGCGGTTTTCTGGAGGGTTTCGCGCCGCCGCGGCCTGTTTTCGGTGGGGTTCTGCTTTGCATGATGTCGGTCAGTTTGCGTAAAGATTGTCCGTGATGAACGGTTCGTTCTGCTCTTTGAGCTCGATGTGATCCGTAACAGCGGTTTCAGCGGCTGTTACGGCGGGGGATTCCTGCGGGCCATTTCCTGTTATCGGGAGAAGATGAAGGCGTATGGCCTGCTGGTCGAGTTCCTCGCCCTTGCCGTCGCTCATCCGTATGCGCACCGGCAGCATGCCGTAGCGGCGGGCGAGCCAGATGTCGATGGTCAGCGAACCGTCTTCCGCCCGCGCCTGTATGCGCAGGGTGTCGAGCTGGCCGATGGGCAGCCGCAGGCTTTCTTCCCCCACGGCTTCCAGCCGCGCTGTTTTTGCGGCCTTGCCGCTCGCCACCGTCAGGGTGCGCGGCAGACCCGCAGCGCCGATGATACCAATCTGGTGCCAGATGCTGAGCACATCCTGGTCGCCCGCGCCGAGGGCGGCGGAACGCCGTTCCTGCCCGTCGCGGCGGATGCTGACGCGGCTGCCCGTCCAGTCGAACTCCGCCGATTCGGGCGGCTTGCCTTCCTGTTCGGCGGCGAAATGCAGTGGCTTCAGGCCCTGGGGGCCGATTTCGCCTTCGCTGCGCTGGAGGTAGCGCAGCCCGCGGATCAGCGCGGCGACGCCGGTGGTCTGGACTTTGACTTCCATGCGGTAGCGGGCGCCGTCGTGCGACCACTGGTGGTCCGATTCGCCGACCTGAAAGCGGCTTTTGCCAAGGAAAACGCGGAACACGATGCCACCGCGTGCGGGCCAGCTGTCGGCTGGGGTTGCAGCGGGAGTGGGCTCGGCGGCCGGTTCAGCTGCGGCGGCTTCCCGGGTTTGCGCCGGGGCGTCGCTTTCCGCGGCGGCGGGCGGTGGCCCGGCTGGCGCCTCGTCTGCTGCGCCGGGTTTGTCCGTTTCGTCAGCGGCCAGCGCATGCGGGGCCTGTGCGGCGGGAATGACGGGGCCGGTTTTTTGGGCCGGTTTGGGCCTTGGCCTGGCAGCTTGCGGCGTCTGGACGGGCGCGGAGGCGGGTGCGGGCGATTCCGCTGCGGGTCTGGCGGGCGGCGGCAGGGGCGGGGGCGGGAGCAGCATGGCCTGGATGGGCGGCGTTTCTGTCCTGATGGGGCCCTGATGCCGCAGGGCCAGGTCGCCCGCGGCAAACATGACGCCGTGCAGGACCACTGAAAGGGTGAGTGCGAAAACCGTGCCGCGAGCGGTCACGCCGTTTCCACGGGCGGCACCGTCCAGCCTGCGCTGGCGGGAAGTTCGTCACGGACAGCGATGCGGCCACTGGCGGCGGGGGTGGCCCGGCCTTCGATGCACCAGCGGATCGCCTGCGGGTAGATGCGGTGCTCCTGCGCCAGCACGCGGGCGGCCAGGGCGGCTTCGTCGTCGCAGGGGAATACGGGCACGGCCGCCTGGATCAGGATCGGCCCGCAGTCCAGTTCGTCTGTTACGAAATGCACCGTGGCGCCGTGGATGCGCACGCCCGCATCGAGCGCGCGCTGGTGCGTGTGCAGCCCCGGGAACGCGGGCAGCAGGGAAGGATGGATGTTGAGCAGACGCCCTGCGTAGCGCTGGACGAAGCCGCTGGTGAGCACGCGCATGAAACCGGCGAGCACGACCAGATCGGGCCGGTGAGCGTCGATGGCCTCAGCCAGCGCGGCATCGAAGGATTCGCGGTCGGCGAAAGCCTTGTGATCGACCGTGGCGGTGGCGATACCGTGGCTGGCGGCGAAGGCAAGGCCCGCCGCGTCTGGCCGGTTACTGATGACGGCGGTGATGCGTGCTCCCGGGATGGCGGCGCGGACGATGGCTTCCATGTTGCTGCCGCGTCCGGAAATGAGTATGACGATGGATTTCATGGTTTCAGTGCTGGGGGAAACAGGTGAAAAGGGCCAGCGCCGGGCTGGCCGGACTGTTCAGTAAATCGGCAGGAATACGGCAGTGGCAACGTTCTGGACCACGCGGGTCACCGCGCGTTCGGTTTTTTCCTCGACCGCGTCGGAGAGCACTTCGAGCAGGCCGATGATGCGGCCGAACTCGCGCTCGAAGCTCAGATTATTCACTTCGCCCAGCTCGTTCGACAGCAGCAGCGGCCCGCCGGCGCCGTCGCGCGCGGCGGACAGCTTCCAGGCGGCGATTTCGACGTTGCGGGCCGCATTGTAGAGGCGCTGGGCATCCAGATCGTCCAGCGCGAAAAATTCTTCGTGGTTGCCAAAAGCAGTCTGCACCATGCTCGCCAGACCAACGATGAACGCCTGCACGCGGTCGCCGTGGAATCCGGGATCCATGGCGATCTGCAGCGCCTCGATGTCGCGGCGGTTGCCCAGCGCTTCAAAGCGCCAGCGGTGATCGTTTCCGAAAAGGCGGTCGAGCGCGTCGTTCATGTCCGCCGCGCCAGACTTGCGCCATTCGCGCGGGTTGCGCCGGTAGAGCTTTTCCGCCAGCCGCCGCAGGCTGATGAAAATGCGTTGCTGGTCGATTTCAGCGAAACGGTTCAGATCGGTCTTGATCAGGTGCTGCGCTGCGTAACCCGGCAGGCGTCCCTGTCTGGGTGCGGTGCCGGGCGACGAACAGGCCGTGGACAGCATTGCGGCCAGCATTACTGTCCGGACTATCCGGACCGGGTAGCGCCGTCCCCGTCTGCCATGCGCCATGCGCGCTTCTCCATTCCGGAACCGCCCGGAAACAGTCAGCGCGAATGATAACCGCGGATGCATCTGGCGCGGCGCTTCTATAATGTCGCGCTCCCTGAGCTGCGCCGCCGCGCTGGTGTTTTCCCATGCCCGTTATTCACCGCCTTCCCGATGTTCTCATCAACCAGATCGCCGCAGGCGAAGTGGTCGAGCGGCCCGCCTCCGTGCTCAAGGAGGTGCTGGAAAACGCGCTTGATGCGGGCGCGCGCGCGGTTGAGGTGCAGCTGGAACAGGGCGGCGTGCGCCGCATCCGTGTGGCCGACGATGGCTGCGGTATCGCACGCGAGCAGCTCGGGTTGGCGTTCGAGCGTCATGCCACCAGCAAGATCGCGTGCCTGGAAGATCTCGAACGCGTCGGCACCATGGGGTTTCGCGGTGAAGCGCTGGCGGCGATCGCGGCGGTTGCGCGCCTGTCCATCACCAGCCGCGCAAGCGGCAGCGCACACGCCTGGAAAAGCGGCGGTGCGGAAGAGGCGCCGGAGCCGGCGGCGCTGAACGCGGGCACGGTGGTCGATATCGCCGATCTCTACTACAACACGCCCGCACGGCGGAAATTTCTCAAATCCGAAAACACCGAATACGCCCACTGCGACGAGATGTTCCGCCGCATCGCGCTGGCCCGTCCCGATGTCGCGCTGCAGCTGGCCCATAACGGGCGCGTCGTGCATCGCCTTGCCGCGGGCGATCCGGCACGGCGCATCGCCGCGCTGATGGGCGACGATTTTCTCCAGCACGCCCGGGCGGTTCATGCCGAAGGCGGCCTGCTGCGGCTGACGGGTTTTGCGTCGCTGCCCGCGTATTCACGCGCGACCCGCGATGCGCAGTATTTTTTCGTCAATGGCCGCTTTGTGCGCGACCGGCTGCTGGCGCACGCCGTGCGCGAGGCGTATGCCGACATCCTGCACGGCAGCCGCCATCCGGCGTATGCGTTGTTTCTGGAACTGGATCCCGCCGGGGTGGATGTGAACGTGCATCCCGCGAAAATCGAGGTGCGTTTCCGTGAATCCCGCGCGGTGCACCAGTTCGTGTATCACGGTCTGGTCAATGCGCTGGCGCGCTCCGGTCCCGCAAACGCGGGGGGTGTGACGGCGGAAACGGATGCGGCTGCGCCGCCGCGCACCGCCTGGGCTCCCGCCGTGCCGCCGCCCGCGCAGGGGCTGCTGGCGATGGATTCCGCCAGCCGCGCGTATTTCGGTTTTGCCGCCGCCGCCCGGAGCCGCCCCGGCGACGCGGGCAGGGGCGATGCTGCATACGGCGCGGCGGGGGAAGCCGGAATTTTGCCGCCCCCGCAATCCGGTGGCGGCATGCCGCCGCTGGGTTACGCGCTGGCTCAGCTGCATGGCATTTACGTGCTGGCCCAGAACGAGGCTGGGCTCGTTCTGGTGGATATGCATGCCGCCCATGAACGCATCCTTTACGAAAAGCTCAAGACGCTGCTGGATGGCGTTCCGGCGGTGCAGCGCCTGCTCATCCCGGCGGTGTTCTCCGCGTCTTCCGCCGAAATGGCCGCTGCCGCGGAGTATGCGGAAGCGCTGGCTGGCATGGGGTTTGAGCTGGCTCCGGCGGGCCCGCATGAACTGGCGGTGCGCACCGTGCCGGCACTGCTTGCATCCGCGCCGGTGGCGGAACTGGCGCGCGGGTTGCTGGAAGAACTGCGCGACTATCCGGCATCGGACATTGTTACCGCGCGGCGCAACGAACTGCTGGCGACCATGGCCTGCCATGGCGCGGTGCGCGCCCACCGCACGCTTACCGTGCCGGAAATGAATGCGCTGCTGCGCGACATGGAAACGACCATGCGGGCGGATCAGTGCAACCACGGACGGCCGACCTGGACGCAGCTGACGCTGGCGGATCTGGACCGTTTTTTTATGCGCGGAAAATAGTTCGCGCCGGGTGGAGCGGGAAGGCGGTCTGCGATCCGCCCCGGGTTTTCTTTATTCAGGCGGTGTTATTGCGGGATCGCCCATTGCTGCTGCGTTCCGGGCTGCTGCGTTTTGGGCTGCCGCGTTCCGGAATCATCCGGGCGCGGCGCGGGCGGCCTGTTCCGTCCTTCGTCTCCGGGGCGGGGACGCCGGGGGGGTGGGGGCCGTGGTCCGTGGGGCGGGATGCGCGCGCCGGGGGGGGGCGGGGGGGGGTAGGGCTGCTGCTCCCAGCCCGGACGGTGTTGCGGTGTCACGATATAGCGGCGTCCCACCGGTTCGCCGCTGTCGTTGCATTCCTCGCGGTATTTCTCTTCGCATTCGGCGCGCGTCCTTGCGCGTTCTGCCGCGCGGGATTCGCTTTCCTGGCGCAGCCGCCGCTCTTCCTGCAGTTCCTGCTCCAGCCGTCCGATGCGGTCTTCGGTCTGACGCGCTTCCGCTTCCTCCCTGGAGGGCGCGGGCGGCGCGGGAACGACCGTTACGCTCCCCCGGCCGGAGAGCGGCTCGGCCTGTACGCCGGGCGGGGGCTCCGTACCGTAGCTGATGCGTCCGTCACGGTCTTTCCAGCGGTAAACCGGCGCATCCTGCGCGGCGGCGCCGGATATGAGCAATGCCGCGCAGAGGCTGGCGATCCATGCTGTTTTCAGGAGCATGCTGGAGTCTGTGGCCGTGGCTGTTTATGAATGGTGTGGATTGTGCCTTGTCCGTGGCGCAAACACATCCCGCGCCGCCGCCACATGATGGCATCAATACGCCATGCGGCGGTGGGCGGGGCGGCCGTCTTTTCAGCGCGTTACATCTTTTTCTGGACGCCCTTGGCGGTGTCCTGGACTTTTTCTCCGCCGCGCTCGATATCCTTGCCGACGCCGGCAACCGTATTGCATCCGCCAAGCGTGAAGGCCAGTGCGGCAACGAGGGCAATGATCGCTTTCATATCCAGTCTCCTGAGTGACGGTAATCCGGCCAGATATCGTCTGGCCGCGAATGGCGGGATCGCCATGTCTGTTCGATATGACCATTTCCGCTGGCTGTAGTGCCGGTTCTGTGAAACCATCCGCGCAACGGGGATACGACAGGAGCGAACAACCATGAAACTGCTGCAGGTCGATTTCAGGATGAAAGGCCCGTGGGGAGAGGATATGTCCCGGGCGTTTTCCGGTCTGGCGGCGGATATCGCCGCTGAAAAAGGCCTTGTCTGGAAGATATGGACCGAAAACAGGGAAACAGGGGAGGGCGGCGGTATTTACCTGTTCCAGACCCGGGAGGACGCGGAGCGTTACGTCGGGATGCACACCGCGCGGCTGAAAGGTTTTGGCATCGAGCCGGTGAACGTGAAAATTTTCGATGTTAACGCGCCGCTCACGGAAATTACCCGGGGCAAACTTTTCTGACTGGCCGCCCGCTGGCGGGCGGATATGCCGGAAAGCGCGCCGCCGGGGCGCTGCTTTCCGTAGCGCCCCGGCGGGGGATTCTGGTGGTTCCCGTTACTGGGTGGGAGCTGGAGCGGTGGGCGCGGGAGTAGCGGGAGCGGGTGTGGTGGGCGCGGGTGTTGCTGGATCAGGCGTTGCAGCGGCCCCCGGCAGCGCCGTGCGTGGATAGCCCGCGTCATCCAGCATACGGTTCCAGCGTCCGCCGTCGAAGCCTTTCTGTGTCAGCGTGCCGATGGTTACGGCGGGAACTTCTTCCGGCGCGCCCAGGCGTTCGCGGTAGGCCGCCATATCCTCGGCCGTGACGATCTTGCGCTCGGAAAACGGGATGCCGCGTTTTTTCAGCAGATCGCGGGCGGAGACGCAGAGATCGCCGCAGTTGTCGCTGCTGTAGAGAACAACCGGAAAGTTTCCGGCCGCCTTGCGGACCGCGAAAGACGGCGTGTTGTCGCTGCCGCCGACGTTGTACTGCTTTTCTTCTTTTTTTCTGGCGGTCGGCGGGGGGGGCAGGTCGGAAAAATGTACCTGACCCTGTTCGTCTGTCCAGCGGTAGGTTTTCTGCGCGGCGGCATCGCTGGCGATGCCCAGCCCCATGATCATGGGGGCGATCAGGGAGAGCGCCAGGCGGGGAACGGGGCAGTAGAGGCGTGCGGGCGTTTTCATGCGTCCACCATACCATGATGGCGCAGCAGCGCGTCTATGCGGGGCTCGCGTCCGCGGAAAGCCCTGAACGATTCCAGCGCGGGGCGGCTGCCGCCGACGGCGAGAATCTCGCGCCAGAAACGCGCGCCAGTGTCCGGATCCAGCAGGCTGTTCCTGCCCGCGCCCGCTTCCTCGAATGCGGCGAAAGCGTCGGCGGACAGCACTTCCGCCCACTTGTAGCTGTAGTAACCGGCCGCGTACCCGCCAGCAAAAATGTGCGAGAAGCTGTGCGGGAAACAGTGCCAGGGGGGCGGAATGATCACCGCCACTTCGCGCCGCACCTCGTCGAGCAGGCTGAATACCTCGGTGATGGGCACGGGCTGGCCGTTGCCGGTGATGTCGCTGTGCAGGCGCAGGTCGAACAGGGCGAATTCGATCTGGCGCACCGTCTGCATACCGCTCTGGAAATTTTTGGCGGCGATCATGCGTTCATACAGTGCTCGCGGCAGCGGTTCGCCGGTGTCGACGTGGGCGGTCATGCCGTGGAGCACGTCCCATTCCCAGCAGAAATTTTCCATGAACTGGCTGGGCAGTTCCACCGCGTCCCATTCCACGCCGTGAATGCCGGAAACGGCCAGGTCTTCTACCTGGGTGAGCAGGTGGTGCAGGCCGTGCCCGCACTCGTGGAACAGGGTGAGCACGTCGTCATGGGTGAAGGTGGCGGGTTTGCCCGCGACCGGGCCGGGGAAGTTGCACACCAGATAGGCGACGGGAGTTTCGAGGCCGCTGGATGAGCGCCAGCGGCTGCGCGCGGAATCCATCCAGGCGCCGCCGCGCTTGGTTTCGCGGGCGTGCAGGTCGAGGTAGAAGTGGCCGATGGGCTCGCCGGTTTTTTCGATGCGGAAGAAGCGTACGTCCGCATCCCAGCAGGGGGCTTCATCGGGCAGGATGTCTACGCCGTACAGGGTGCGGATTACGCGGAACAGGCCGTCGAGCACTTTCTGTTCCGGGAAATACTGCTTCACTTCCTGTTCGGAGAAGTCGTAACGCGCCTGGCGCAGTTTTTCCGACATCCAGGCGATATCCCACGGCTGGAGCGGGCCGAAGCCGGGTTCGCTGGCGGCGGATTCTTCCAGTTCGCGCAGGTCGCGCTCCGCGAAAGGTTTGGCCCTGGCGGCGAGTTCGCGCAGAAAGGCAAGCACCTGTTGCGGCGTGTCGGCCATTTTCGGCGCCAGCGACACTTCCGCGAAATTGCGGTAGCCGAGCAGTTTCGCCTCTTCTTCCCGCAGGGCGAGAATGCGTCCGATCAGTGGGCCGTTGTCCCATTCCGGATTGTCGCGGCCGGAGGCGCGGGTGGCGTAGGCGCGGTACATGCGCTCGCGCAGCGCCTGGTTGTTAGCGTATTGCAGCACGGGGAGGTAGGAGGGCATGTGAAGCGTGAACTTCCATCCCGGCCGGTTTTCCGCCTCCGCCGTCGCGCGGGCCGCCGCCCGGGCGTCTTCGGGGATACCGGCGAGTTCTGCTTCGTCCGTAATCCATTCAGCATGGGCATTGGTGGCGTCGAGAAGATTTTCGGAAAACTTCGCGCCGAGCTGCGCCAGTTCTTCCTGGATAGCCTGAAAGCGCGGTTTGTGCTCGTCGGACAGTTCCGCGCCCGAAAGGCGGAAGTCGCGCACTTCGTTGTCGATAATGCGGCGGCGGGCTGGCGGCAGCGCGGAATATCCGGCGCCTTCGCGCAGGGCCCTGTATTTGCGGAACAGGGTCAGGTTCTGCCCCATCTTCGCGTAGAAACGCGACACTTCCGGCAGCATGGCGTTGTAGGCCTCGCGCCATTCGGGCGTATCCATCACGCCGTGCAGGTGCCCGACGATTCCCCAGGCGCGGCTGAGGCGCTCCCCGGTTTCGGTGAGCGGGACGACGAAGTTTTCCCACTCCGGCTCTGCGGGATCAAGCGTGAGCCGTTCGATGACGGCCAGGTTTTCATCGAGCAGGTGGTGAATCGCCGGGGAAACGTGCTCCGGGCGGATGTCGGTGAAGCGCGGAAAACGGGAAAAATCGAGTAACGGATTCGTACTGGCGGGCGTGGGCATGACCTGAAAATTCCTGGAAGCACTGAACGCTATTGTGCCGAAAAAGCGGAAAAGACGCCGGAGCGGCATCCTTGCGGCAGGGGGGCGTTCATCTATCCGTATTTTCAGCCAGCCGTATTTTCAGCCAGCCATTTCCCGGTAGGCGTGCCAGCTGGCGTGGCCGAGCAGCGGCAGCAGGATCACCATTCCAGCCATCATGGTGGCGAAGCCGGTCAGGGTCAGGGCCGTTACCACAGCAGCCCAGAGCGCCATCGCGCCCGGATTGACGCTGACGGCCTTGAGACTGGCCATCGCGGCGGTGATGGGATCGACGTCCCGGTCCACCAGCATCGGGGCCGCGATCGCCGACAGCGCGAACACCACCGCGGCCAGCCCCCCTCCGATCACCACATAAGCGGTTGTGAAAGAGGCGTACTGGCCGGAAAGGAACACGTCACGGAAAAAATGGTTCAGCCCGGGCGCGTCGCCCCGGTAGAACAGCGCGAACAGGATTGCCGAGATGCGCTCCCAGCCGATCAGCGCAAGGGCGAGGAATGCGCCGAAATAGCCCAGATCATCGCTGCGCCGGACAAGCCCCCGGAGAGATGCGCCAAAGGTGACGGGTTCCCCCTTGCCGTGGCGGCGCGAAATTTCGTACAACCCCGCAGCCGCCAGCGGCCCGATGAGGAAAAAACCCGAGATGGCCGCGGCAAACAGATACGGCGCGCCTGCGGCGCAAGCCAGAATCAGATAGCCCGCGATGGCGAAGAAAAAACCGTAGGCGAGGCTGGCGGGCAGGTTTTCGCGCAGATCATCCCAGCCCAGACGCAGCCATGCCCAAGGGCGGCCCGCTTCGACCCGGCGGACGTGAGGCAGTTCGAAATGCTGTTCCAGCGTGTGAGAAAGCCTGTTCATGGGCAGCCTGCGTTCGGGACGGGAAACAGGAGGCCATTCACTGGCCGTTTTCAAAATCTAGAACGGTTTTGCCGCAGTAGCCAGCGCATTTTCAATGCGTATTCTGATGGGCCTGATCCGGCTGTTGCCGTAAATATACGGATACGGAAAACTCCATGCGCGCGCAGGCAACGATGCCTCTTCGGGGATGTTTCGCAGAATTCTTGCTTGCACGGTTATTAATTTTATGAATGCGTGCGGTAATGATCATGACTGGTGGCGCGCCCGGAAGGATTCGAACCTCCGACCCCCTGGTTCGTAGCCAGGTACTCTATCCAGCTGAGCTACGGGCGCCCAACAACAGCAAGGGCGCCATTCTATCCGATGTTTTTCTGGCGTCAATAGCAGGATGAAAGGAAATGTGGTTCCGGTGTTTCCCCGTTTCCCACAAATAAAAGTAATACCATCGCCTTGCCGCGTGCGTGAGGTTATCCGGAAAAGCGCCGCTTCTGCGGGAGGAGCCGCGCTGCCCGGTAGAAAATCTGAATCGCCACGGGGAGATGGGCGTTTTTTCAGGCCGCCGGTAGCCCAAAAAAGCGGGGCAGGCCACAATCCGCCTGTTCGTCTTTTAGTGCTGCGATTCTGAACCGGTGACCCATAGAAATGTTTCCAGCCCGCCCGCCGGAGCGCTTGCCCGCCTTGCGGCGGCTTTTGCCGCGGGGCGCAATGACGAGGTGATTGATGGCGCAGGGCGGCTGATCCGCAATGATCCCGGTCTGGGGCCTGCGCACAAGCTGCTGGGCTGTGCCCTGCAGGCGCGGGGGGATTTTGCCGGGGCGGCCGGAGCGCTGCGCGAGGCCGCGCGCCTGATGCCGGAAGACGGCCAGACTTTCAGCAACCTGGGCAACGCGCTGGCGGGGGCCGAACGGTTCGACGAAGCCATCGCGGCGCACCGGGAGGCGATCCGGCTTCAGCCCGCCAATGCCACCGCGCATTACAACCTGGGGTGTGCGTATCTTGCGTGGGGGCGGAAACCCGAAGCGCTGGAGCCGTTCCTGCGGGCTTATGAGCGTTCTCCGCAGGATGCGGACACGGCGCGGCTGTGCCGGGAGCTGTTGCTGGAAACGGGCGATGCGGCGAGCCAGGCGGATTTCTGCCGGATCAACCTTCAGCACATTCCCGGTGATGGCGCAGCTCTTGCGATGCTGGGCGCGCTGCTGCTTGGAACAGGCGATGGCAGCGAGGCTGAGGCGCTGCTGCGCCAGGCGGCCGCGCTTATGCCGGATGATCCTGCCGTATGGTCGAATCTGTCGATAGCGGCGGGGAGCAGGGGAAGGCTTCACGAAGCGGTGGATGCCGCGCGCCGTGCGGCGGTTCTGGCGCCGGAGTGGGCAACCGCCCACAATAATCTTGGCGTTGCGCTGAGAGCGGCGGGAGCGCCGGAAGAAGCCCGGGACGCGTTCCTGCGGGCGCTGCAACCCGGCGGCGGCAATGCCGACGCCTGGTACAACCTCGGCTGCGTCAGCGCGGATCTGCACGAAAACACGCTCGCTCGCGGCGCTTTTATCGAAGCCGTGCAGCGCGAGCCCCGCCCCGCGTGGCTGTTGCAGGCCGCCCATGCCTGCCGCCAGATGGCGGACTGGGAAGGCGCGGAGCTGCTGGAGGAGGCGTTGCATGCCATGCTGGCTGACGGGCGGGCGCTGGCAGAAGCGCTGCAGCCCCGGCTTTCCCCGTTCGCCTTCCTGACGACGCCTGGCGCCAGTGCGCGGGAGCAGTTGCGGGTTGCGGAACATTTCGCCGCGCAATTCAGCGCCCGCGCTCCCGTGGCGCAACAGACGCCGGGGGTCCGCGCCCCGTCCGCCCCGTTGCGGGTGGGGCTGCTTTCCGCCGATTTCCGCGATCACGCCACCGCACACCTGCTGGCGGGCGTGCTCGAAGCGCTGGATCCGGCGCGTTTCCGGCTCATCGCCTACGACCACGGTCCGGCGGTGGTGGCGGGCGATCCTTACCGGGAGCGGCTGCGCGGGGCGATTCCGGAATGGGTGGAGGTGGCCGCGCTCACCGATCTGGACGCGGCGCGGCGCATGGCGGCCGACGGTATCGACATCGCCATCGACCTCAAAGGCTGGACCCAGGGGTTCCGCGCGGGCATCCTCGCCCACCGCCCCGCGCCGGTGCAGATGCAGTGGCTGGGATTTCCCGGCAGCATGGGCGCGCCGTGGATCGATTACCTCATTGCCGACGCGGCAGTGATCCCTCCGGGGGCGGAAGCCTTCTACAGCGAAAAAATCCTGCGTCTGCCCGGCTGCTACCAGCCCAACGACCGCCGCCGCGCCATTGGGCCGCGCCCCGCGCGTGCCGCGCTTGGCCTGCCGGAGGATGCGCTGGTGCTGGCGGCTTTCCACCAGCCTTACAAGATTACGCGCGAGGTTTTCGCCCTGTGGCTGCGCCTGCTGCAACGGACCCCCGCCGCCGTGCTGTGGCTGCTGGATGCGCCGCAGGCGGTGTGCGAGGTTTTTTGCCGCGCGGCGGAGGATGCGGGCGTGGCGGCCTCCCGTCTGATCTGGGCTCCGCGCGTATCCGCGGCGGCGCACCTCGGGCGGCTGGGCGCGGCTGACCTGGCGCTGGATGCGTTTCCGGTCAACGCGCACACCACGGCCAGCGATGCCTTGTGGGCGGGCGTGCCGCAGGCGGCCTGCCGTGGCGATACGTTTGTTTCCCGCGTATCGGCGAGCGTGCTGCTTGCCGCGGGGCTGCCCGAACTGGTCGCAGATGGTGTGGCGGCCTGCGAAACGCTGCTCGCCCGCCTGCTCGAACAGCCGGAAACGCTCGCCCGCCTGCGTCAGAA
Organism: Rhodocyclaceae bacterium; assembly: GCA_031555955.1. Classification (GTDB taxonomy): domain Bacteria; phylum Pseudomonadota; class Gammaproteobacteria; order Burkholderiales; family Rhodocyclaceae; genus Azoarcus. The sequence continues at coordinate 20,752 of JAVBTY010000010.1, forward strand.
GCTGGCGGACGGGCGGCTGGAGTGCGCGCTGTTCGATGATGCCCGTTTCGCCCGCGCCCTTGGCATGGGGCTGGAGCGGGCGTGGCAGCGTTACCGCACCGGACTGGCGGCGGATCATCTGGATATTCCCGCGTCCGCAGCGCAGTAATACGGTGTTCCTGAAATGAAAACGCCCGCTGAAGCGGGCGTTTCTATGTTGCGGGGCGGCGTATCAGCCCAGCAGTTTCAGCACCTTCTGCGGAATCGCGTTCGCCTGGGCGAGCATCGCGGTGCCAGCCTGCTGCAGGATCTGCGCACGGGTCAGGTTCGCCGTTTCGGCGGCGAAGTCTGTATCACGGATGCGTGAGCGGGAAGCCGTCATGTTTTCCGCTGAAGTGTTCAGATTGGAAATCGTGGTGCCGAAGCGCGACTGCAGGGCGCCGAACCTTGCGCGCTGGCTGTTGACCGCGGTGAGCGCGGAATCCGCGATGGCGAGCGTGCGCTGCGCGGCATCCACCGAGCTGACATCCAGGGACGCCACCGTCTGCAACTGCGAGGCGGAGTTGGCGACGTTGAAGAAATCGCTGGTGTTGGAGTCGATGCTGAAGCTGCGTTCGGAATCCAGCACGAGCTGTCCGGTGGCGACGGCGGTGCCGCCTGGCGCGGTGGCTGCGCCGCCAACGGTGACAGCGTCGGAGCCAGCGGCGGCGTTGATAACCGTGATGTTCTCGCCGGTGGCGTTGAGCAGGGTGATGCCGTCGCCGGTGTCGTTGATGCGTGCGGTGACGCCGGTTTTGGCGGAAACGTCGTTGAAGGCGTTGATCGCGCCAGCCAGGCCATTTTTGTCGATGGCCGCGCCGACGGTGAAGGACACGGTGACGGGCGTGGCGTTATCGGACTGGATGTCGAGTTTGTACGACGTCCCGGCGGTCAGCGCCGTCATGTCGACTTCTGTTTTGGCCGAGGCGGAAACCCCGGTGGTGTTGCGCATGTCGTTGATCTGCTCCACCGCTTTCTTGGCCGAAGCACCGGCGTCGATGGTGATGGTCGCCACACCGCTGGCGCCGTTGATGGTGACATCGCCGCCCAGCACGCGGCTGGTTGCGGCGGCGTTGGAGGCAATGGCGGTGGCGGTGCTGCCCGCGGTCAGATCACCCTTGGCACCCGCATCCGCCGCGGCCATGGAGCCGATGCGGTAGTTACCGTACTGGCTGGTGGAAAAGTTGGCGGAGGTAGCCTGGATCGTCTGGCCCGCGTTGGCGCCAACCTGGAAAACAGCGGTGCCGAAGGAGCCGTCAAGCAGCTTCAGGCCGTTGAATTCAGTGGTTTTGGCGATGCGGTCCAGTTCGGCGGTGAGCGCGTTGACTTCGTCGTTGAGCGCCTTGCGGTCGGAGGCGGAGTTGGTCGCGTTGGACGACTGCACGGCGAGCTGGCGGATGCGCTGCAGGATGTCGCCCGCGGATTCGAGCGCGCCTTCGGCCGTCTGCGCCAGAGAGATACCATCGTTGGCGTTTCTCGCCGCCTGGTTCTGCCCGTTGATCTGGGCGCTGAAGCGTTCGGAGATGGCCAGGCCGGCCGCGTCGTCCTTGGCGCTGTTGATGCGCAGGCCCGAGGACAGGCGCTGCAGCGAGGTCGCCAGCGAGCCCTGCGAGGTATTGAGGTGGCGCTGGGAATTGAGCGACGCGATGTTGGTGTTGATCACCTGGGCCATTTTGCATCTCCTTTAATAGACGGGTTCGGTGGCAGCCCGGAGCGGCAGACTGCTGCCGCGACGGAGTAACCTCCGAGCCTTATGCGTCTAATTAAGCGAAAGGCGTGCCAGGTTTAAAGGGGGGAGATTTCCCCTTTCGGGGGGCTATTTGGGGTCTTTGTGGGTGCAGGCTGGCGGCCCTACTGCCGCAGGGCGGCAACTTTTACCTTTTTTGCCGGTGATTGCCGCCGGAATTGCCGCAATCGGGGAGTCTGGAAAAGAGATGGCGGCAGAGTTGCCGGAAAAAGGGCTGGAAGGGCCGCGAACCCGCCTATATGGGATCGCCGCCGGGCGCGGGGAGTGAAACGACGCGGTTCTTGCCTGCCTGCTTGGCCTGGTACATGGCCGTATCGGCGCGGGTGACGGAGGTTTCCAGCGCCTCGCCGGTTTCCCAGGGGGTCACTCCGGCGCTGAAGGTAATGACCAGGCGGTCCTCTCCGGACATGAACAGTGCGCGGGTGAGTTCCCGCTGCAGGCGGACCAGCGCCTGGCAGCCCTGTTCGATATCCGTTTCCGGCAGGAGGATGACGAACTCCTCACCGCCGTAGCGGGCAAGCGAATCCTGCGGGCGCAGATGCTGGCGCACGGTGGTGGCGAGATGGCGCAGCGCCTCGTCGCCGGTGTGGTGGCCGTAGGTGTCGTTCAGGCGCTTGAAATTGTCGATGTCGAGCAGGGCGACGCACAGGGGGGTGCCGCGGCGGGAGGCGCGCGCCCTTTCCTTGACGAACATTTCCTCAAGGCCGCGGCGGTTCAGCGTCCCGGTGAGCTGGTCATGGCGTATCAGCCTGCTGGCCTGGTCCAGTTCGGTCTGCAGCGCGGAAATTTTGGCTTCGGCCGCCTGGGCGCGGTTGCGGGCAAGCAGAAGTTCATCGTGCGAGCGCGAGGCTTCCGTCTGGATAGAGCGGGTGTCGCCCATAACCTGGTCGAGCAGGGCGCCGATTTCCGTAATGTCGCGGGCGGTGGCGATTTTTTGCGCGCAGACCTCGATGCGGTCGTGGTACGCGCCGGTGCTGGCGGCGAAACGGGCAAGCTGGTCGACGAATCCGGCAAGCACGGCGCGCAGGTTGCGCTGGGCTTCGGAAAGGTTGTGCTTGAGCTGGCTTTGCTTGTAGATGAGTTCTTTCAGCCGCAGTTCGGCGTCGTCGATCATGCGCGGGCTGGCGGGCTGGGCGACGATTTCGCGCAGCATCTCGATCTGGCCGTACAGCCACTGGTCGTCGATCACCAGCTCGTCGATGTTTTCGAGCAGCAGACGGAAAAGCGCGAGCAGGCCGTTGCGGATTTCCGCATCGTCCTCGGCGGTTGCGCCCAGACGCAGGGTAAATTTCCCCATCTGTTTGCGTATGGAGGCGAAGGCGCGGGCGCTTCCCGCCTGGCGAACCGTGGAGGCGATGAGCGCGGCGTCATGGGCCAGCTCCGGGTGTGCGCCCAGAAATGAGGGCATGACTGATTCCAGCGTGAGCAGCAGCAGTTCGCGCAGATCGTGCAGCAGTTCGGTGGCCTCGCCGGCGGTGAAGCGCACGGTGTCGGTGTGGTCGGGCGGCCTGATGTCCGGGCTGGCGGCGGGCGGTTCGGCCAGTTCTTCGTCGGGGGCGGGTACTTCCGGGTTGGCGGGGGCCTCACTCCATGCGCGCAGCAGGGACTGCAGCCGCGCATGGAGCGTTGCGGGATCGCTGGCGCTGAGCACGCGCTCGATCGATTCACGCTTGCGTGCGGTGGTCCATCCCAGCTGACGGCCTTCCCACTGGCGGAGCAGCTGCGCGATCAGGGTGTTCCATGCGGGCGGTGTTTCCGCGTGCAGACTGTCGAGGTACTGCTCCAGGGCGTGCTGCCCGGCGGCGGCGTCCCCGCTGTTCAGCGCCTGCTCAAGCTGGCGCGCCAGGCGCTGGTGTTCCGCCGTGTTCCGGGGCAGCCGCTGCGCGATCTGCTGCACGAAGCTTTTCGGAAATCCGCTTTCCTCCGTACCCAGCCCGGCAATCTCGTTGTAGAGCTTCAGATAGTTTTCCGGCGTCGGCGGTGTTCGCCGCAGGGCAAGCTGGCGCAGGGTTTCGCGCGCGATATCGAAGGGGCTGGCGGGAACTGGCATGGCGGCGCAATGATGGTCCGGTGCTGGCGGTTAGCGCACCCGCATGTCGGGGAAGAAAATGGAGACGTATGAGGAGAGGCTGAGTTCAATATCCTGGCGGATATCGGCCAGTGTTTCCGGGGCAATGCCCAGTAGCGGCCACACCATGGGGTCGACCCGCGCAATGGCGGTATCGCTGGGTTCGCCCTGGCGGTCCGCCTGGACGAGATGATGGGCGACATGCAGTATGGCCGCGTCGAATGCGCGCTCTCCTCCCAGGCGTGGCTGGATCTGCGCGCCGATGATTTCGGCGAATGGCGAAGGCAGTTTCCAGCGGTCCATCAGTGTCGCGCCGACCTCGGCGTAATCACAGCCGATGATACGGCGCTCGGCCGCGGGCAGCGGCTCCGTGTTCGCCTCGGCGGCGAGACGGGCTTCCTCGGCGAGGCCGGGCACGGTCTGATACATGACCAGGTGACCGAGATCGGCCAGCAGGCCGATGACGAACAACCGTTCTGACGTGGGCTGCCCGCAGCTGCGGGCAATGGCGCGGGCGGCCAGTCCGCACATGACGCTGCTGCGCCAGAAGCGCCCCACGTCCATATGCTCGGGACGGATACCGGCGAATACGGAATTGACCGACATGGCCAGCACCAGATCGTGTACCTGCTGCAGGCCGAGGATCTGTACCGCGCGGTGTACCGTGTCCACCTGCCCGTAGCCATACAGGGCGCTGTTGACCAGGCGCAGCAGGCGCACGGTAAGCGCTGGATCGACGGCCACCAGGCGGCCCACTTCGATGATGGAGCCGTCGGGCGAATCGAGCTGTTCCCGGATGCGGAGATAAACGGTGGGGAGCGAGGACAGCGCCTCGACGTAGCTCACCAGTTCCTGGGCGGAGTGCATGGGGAAAGTCCTGTGAAGTTTTACGGTGATTATCTTTGATCGGAGCCAGGGCGGGAATGGCGCGGCGTGAATATAACCGGCTCGGCGCGCGGGAGTTCGGGCTGCAGGGTGACGTGGCCGATGCCGAAGCGGCTGGCGAGTATCGTCTGCAGGGCGGGCAGGATATCGTCGGACCAGCGCTGCGCGCCGGTGATGACGACGTGCGCCGACAGGGCTGTGTTGCGGGAGTCGAGGCTCCAGATGTGGAGATCGTGCACGGAAACGACGCCGTCGACCGCCGCCATTTCACGCCCGACTGCGGGCAGGGAGAGGTTGTCCGGCACGCCGTCGAGCAGCGTATGCACCGCCTGGCGCAGCAGGTTCAGCGTCGAGGCGAGGATGAGCCCGCCGATCAGCATCGTCAGCAGCGGGTCGATCGGCGTCCAGCCGGTAAACTGGATCACCAGCCCGGAAGCGAGCGCGGCCAGCGAGCCGAGCAGATCGCCCAGCACGTGCAGCAGCGCCCCGCGCGTGTTCATGTCGCCTTCGCCGCGCGTCAGCAGAAAGGCGACGGCGATATTCACCGCCAGCCCGGCCAGCGCAACCAGCGTCACGGTTTCGCCCGCGATGTCGCGCGGAGCCGCCAGGCGCACCACCGCCTGCCAGGCCAGTACGGCGACAAGAACGAACATGAACGCCCCGTTGGCCAGCGCGGCCAGCGCTTCCATGCGCGGCAGCCCGAAGGAGTGGCGCGCGCTCACGGGGCGGCGCGCCAGCCGGGCGGCGATGGCGGCGAGGCCAAGCGCCATGGCGTCGGTCACCATATGGCCCGCATCGCCGATCAGCGCCAGCGAACCCGACCACCACCCGGCGACCGCCTCCACCACGGCGAAACCCAGCGTCAGCACAAGGGCAAGGGGCAGCCAGCGGCTGGCGCTGTGGTCGTGGGTGTGGCCGTGGTGGTGTTCATGGTGGCCGTTATGGCCGGGATGGGATGCCGCGTGTGAATGTTGCATGACGGGTCTTGCAGGATAGGCTGGCCCGATTATGACAGCCCTGCCTTTGCTGCGGGAAACGGCGGCAGCCATGCCGTCAGCCGCTGGCGCCGGGTGGCTGAAGCGCCGCCGCCGGGGCGGGGGCGACCAGATCCCGGTAAGCGTGCCAGCTGGCGTGGCCGAGCAGGGGCATCAGCACGATCAGCCCCGCGTGGAAGCTGAGAAAACCGAGCACCGTCAGCGCCGCGATGATGAAAGCCCACAGCAGCATCGCGGCGGGGTTGCGGGCAAGCGCGGCGATGCTGATCAGCATGGCGCTGACCGCGTCCTGGTCGCGGTCGAGCATGAGCGGAATTGACACGGCGCTGACGGCGAAAACGAGGGTGGCGAAAACCAGCCCCACGCCGAACCAGGCAGAGAGAAAACCGATGTTTTCCAGCGCCAGCGCCTGCGCAAGAAAACTGCCCAGGGTTGGCAGGTCGCTTGTATAAAACAGGGCGAAAACAACCAGCGAGGCGCGGACCCATATGAGGAAAATGATTCCCAGAACGACGGCGAAAATGCCCAGATTGCCCGCGTTGCGCCGCCATACGGTCAGCGTGGGCGCCAGTGCGCAGGCCTGGCCAAGCATGCGCCGGCGGCTGATTTCGTACAGACCCATGGCGAGAAAGGGGCCGAGCAGCAGAAACCCGGATGTCAGCGCCGAGGTGTAGGCGTAGGCGTGCCCGAGCACGAAAGTCACCAGCAGCCCCATGGCGGTAAAGCAGAAACCGTAGAACAGGCTTGGAATGGGGCAGGCGCGCAGGTCGGCGAAACCGGATGCGAGCCAGCGCAGCGGCGCGGGGAACGGAACGCGCCGCACGGTGGGAAAGGGTTCCGGTTCCGGTCCGGAATCGGTGGAAATGCGTGGATTGGCGTGGACGGGGGGCGGGCGGTCGTTCGGCTGCGGCATGTCTCTCTCCTGCCGGATCGCCGCCGCCGTGGAACGGGGGAAGAACAGCCATGCGGGCCATGCCGCGCGGGCAGGCCGCGCCCGCCTGGGGGCTGTTACGGAAACGCCGTCATGAGCTGGCGAAAAATCCCCGCAACGCATCGGAAACAGCGTCCGGCGTTTCCGCCATCATGGCGTGGCCGGCGTCTGGCAGCACGGTCAGGCGCGCGCCGCCGGTGACGTTGACAAGCGCATCGCACAAAGGTTTTGCCGCGCGCGGGGGCGTCATCTGGTCGCGCCCGCCGCACAGCAGCAGGGCCGGGCAGCGCACCCGGGCCGCGGCGGCAAGGCCGTCCGCCCAGGCGTTGCAGGCGGCCAGGTCGGCGGCCAGCACGCCTTCGGCCTGGCGTTCCATCAGGCGCAGGTTCGCGCCCGCGAGGTGGACGCCGGGCAAAGGGCTGGCTCCGAGCAGGTTCGCGGGCGTGTAGGACCACTGGTTGATCAGGGCGTGGGCCTGGTCGCGGTTGCTGGCGGCGGCCTCAAGCAGCGCGGGGGCGACAGGCATGGGCGCGACGCTGCCGAGCAGGGCCAGCGCGGCAATGCGTTCCGGCGCGCGTGCCGTAGCGGCGAGCGCGATCAGCGAGCCCATGCTGTGGCCGGCCAGACGCGCCTGCCTGACGCCGGCAGCGTCGAGCAGGTCGATGATCCATGCGGCGCATGCGTCGATGCCAGACAGCGGGCCGCCGCCGGAGCGCCCATGCCCCGGCAGGTCGGGCGCGAGCACGCTGAAGCCATGGTGGGCCAGATGGCGCGCCTGCAGGTTCCAGACGCTGTGATCGTGCTCCGCGCCATGAATCAGCACCACGGCGGGGAGTCTGTGGTCGAACGTGCGGCCGCCGGTGTAGATGCGGGCGGACGAGCCGTTGATGATCAGATCCATCGTGAATCTTCCCGGTTATTTTTTCGTCAGCTTGCCAACGGCGTGGAAAGCGCGGTCGAGATCGGCGATGAGATCGGCGGCGGATTCCAGCCCCACCGACAGCCGCACCGTGCCCTGGCCGATACCGGCGGCAGCCAGGTCGGCGTCGCTCATGCGGAAGTGCGTGGTGCTGGCGGGGTGGATCGCCAGCGATTTCGCGTCGCCCACGTTGGCGAGGTGCGAGAAAAGCCGCAGCGCGTCGATGAAGGCGCGGCCCGCGTCGCGCCCGCCCGCGAGATCGAACGACAGCACCGCGCCGCAGCCGTGCGGCAGCAGCCTGGCCGCCAGCGCGTGATCCGGATGGCCGGGCAGGCCGGGATAAGCTACTTTGGCGACAAGCGGATGCGCCGCAAGGTGCGCGGCGATGGCGCGTGCGTTGTCCACGTGGGCGCGCATGCGCAGCGGCAGGGTTTCCAGCCCCTGCAGGATCTGGAAGGCGTTCATCGGCGACAGGCAGGCGCCGAAGTCGCGCAGCCCTTCGCGCCGGGCGCGCAGCAGAAAGGCGGCGACGGGCGATTCTTCGGCGAAATCCATGCCGTGGAAACCGTCGTAAGGCTCGGTGAGGGTGGGGAAACGGCCGGAGGCTTCCCAGTCGAAACGCCCGCCATCCACCAGCACGCCGCCGACAGCGACACCGTGGCCGCCGAGATATTTTGTGGCCGAGTGCATCACGAGATCGGCGCCCAGAGCCAGCGGCTGCTGCAGGATCGGGCTGGCGAGGGTGGAATCGACCAGTAGCGGCAGGGCGTGCCCATGCGCGATGTCGGCCACCGCCGGGATATCGAGCACGTCCAGCCCCGGGTTGCCCAGCGATTCGCCGAAGAGCAGCCGCGTTTCCGGGCGGATCGCGGCGCGCCACGCGCTGGCGTCGCGCGGATCGACGAAGGTGGTGTGAATGCCGAAGCGGGGCAGGGTGTAGCCGAGCAGGTTGTGCGAGCCGCCGTACAGCGAGCGCGAGGCGACGATATGGCCGCCCGCGCCCATCAGCGTGACGATGGCCAGATGCAGCGCGGCCTGGCCGCTGGCGGCAGCGATGGCGCCGATGCCGCCTTCGAGCGCGGCGACACGCTCTTCCAGCACCGCGCAGGTCGGGTTGGAGATGCGCGCGTAGACATGGCCAGGCCGTTCGAGGTTGAACAGCGCGGCGGCATGGTCTGTACTCTGGAAAACGTAGCTGGTGGTGAAGTGGATCGGGGTGGCGCGGGAGCCGTGGACGGGGTCGGGAGACTGGCCCGCGTGCAGCGCGAGCGTCTCCTGGCCCGGGCAGCCGGGTCGGGTCATGTGGGAGGAGTCCGGTGGATGCGGGGGTGGGCGGATACTCAGGCGAAATCGCCCGGCTGCAGCAGCCGTTCGATGCTGGTGATGCGGTCCTTGATCGCCAGCTTGTGTTTTTTCAGCCTGCGCAGCAGCAGTTCGTCTTCCGTGGAGGCCCCGGCGAGGCGGCTGATCGCCTCGTCGAGATCGCGATGCTCGCCGCGCAGGGCTTCGAGACGCAGGCTCAGACTGGTCACATCGTCGAGCGTATCTTCGTTCATCATCATCATGCTGGAACCCGCCTGGAAAGTGGCGCGGAAGCGCCGTTGGTCAAACGTGAATCCCGGCTGGAATGGTATGCGCCGTGCCGTGGAATGACAACAGCGGGCGTGCTGGTTTACTTGTACGTGGCTTGAAACCGGGCGCGGCGGCGCCATGTAAAGGCTGAGGCGGGGATTTGCCTGCAATGGAGGTGCAACCATGAACGTTGTCTGCAATAACGCCGTGCTGTACGTGGTCGATTATCCGGCTATCGACGCCGTTGAAATCATCGACAAGCGCAGCGGCTGTGGCGGCCTGATCCGCGCTGAAACTGCGCAGCGCTTCCGGCGCGAATTCGGGTTGCTGGCCGGTGCGGGCGGGGAAGGGAGCATGGACGACTTCATCGCCCATTACGGCGCGCTGCTGACCCAGCCTGCGGTTTATCACTGAATTACCGGAATGCGGTTGCGGCTGGCGGCTGCGGGAGGGGTGCCGTACCATCATGGCCCCCTGAACACAGATACGGAACAGAAGCGTGAACAAGGCGTTCGTCAAGGAAAGCGACGGGGATGAGGACGACGATGCGTCGCCCCCCGGCCTGCGCCTGCCGCCCGGCAGCAAGAATTACATGACGCGGCGCGGCTATCTCGTCCTGCGCGCGGAACTGGATACGCTGGTCAACACCGAGCGGCCCAAACTGGTGGAAACCGTCGCGTGGGCCGCGTCCAATGGCGACCGCTCCGAAAACGGGGATTACATCTACGGCAAAAAGCGGCTGCGTGAAATCGACCGGCGCATCCGCTTCCTGATCAAACGCATCGAAAACGCCGAGGTGGTGGATCCGGCGGAGCGGGAAGACGTCGATCAGGTGTTTTTTGGCGCGACGGTGACCGTGACCGACCCCGATGGCGGCAACGAACAGACATGGCAGATCGTCGGCGTCGACGAGGCGGATGCCTCTGCCGGGCGCATCAGCTGGATTTCGCCGCTGGCCCGCGCCCTGCTGAAAGCGCGCGAGGGCGATACCGTGCGCTTCATGAGCCCGGCGGGGCCGCGCGAGCTGGAGGTGGCGGAAATCCGCTACGTGTAACATGTAGAAGTACAGACTTGATCTGACAGTTCTCCGTTTTGACGGTGCTGGATTGTCAGATCAAATTGAGGTTAGCGACGTTCTCGTTCCACGCCTCCTTTCCTGCGATCAGAGTTTGCAGGGGCGTGCGACCGCAGCACATCTTGCCTTGATGGGTTCGTTCGTTGTTGTAGCAGGCCAGCCAGGCATCGAGGTCGGTCTGCAGCTCTTCCAGCGACAGATAGAGTTTGCGGCGGAACGCCACCTGATAAAACTCCTGCAGGATGGTTTTGTGGAAACGCTCGCAGATGAGGCTACACCGTAATTTCGTGCCGTTTTGAATTGGAATTTTCGGCACAATTTTCATGATGAACAGGAGGTTGTGCCATGAAGAAGTCGAAATATACGGATGAGCAGATTGCCTTTGCCCTGAAACAAGCCGAGGCTGGAACGCCTGTTGAAGAGGTCTGCAGGAAGATGGGTATTTCGGATGCCACGTTCTACAACTGGCGCAAGAAATATGGCGGTCTGGGTCCGTCCGAGTTACGCCGGCTCAAGCAACTGGAAG